>NZ_JAUALB010000001.1:1315833-2016666 GCF_030345795.1 Micromonospora sp. WMMA1363 | reverse complement strand
GCCGCGCAACACCTCCACCTCGACCGCCTCGTCCGGATAACCGACCGAGAGCTTCACCAGGAACCGGTCCAGCTGCGCCTCGGGCAGCCGGTACGTGCCGTCCATCTCCACCGGGTTCTGCGTGGCCACCACCAGGAACGGCTGCGGCACCGGATGCCGAACCCCGTCCACGGTGACCGTACGCTCCTCCATCACCTCCAGCAGCGCCGACTGGGTCTTCGGCGACGCCCGGTTGATCTCATCGGCGATGACGATGTTGGCGAACACCGGCCCCGGGTGGAACTCGAACCCCCGGTTCGCCTGGTTGAAGATTGTCACCCCGGACACATCCGAGGGCAGCAGGTCCGGCGTGAACTGGATCCGCCGCCACTGACCCCGCACGGTGGCCGCGACCGCCCGCGCCAGGGTGGTCTTACCCACCCCCGGCACGTCCTCCAGCAGCACGTGCCCCTGCGCGAACAGCGCGGTCAGAGCCAGCCGCACCACCTCCGGCTTGCCCAGCACGACCGTGTTGACGTTGTCGGCCAGCCGAGCGGCGAGCGCGGCGAAGCCCTGCACCTCCGGCTGGGTGAGCGGCTCGGGATTCACGGGCGGTGCTCCTTGCCTGGCGTCAGGTCAGCAGGTGGGCAGGACGCCGATGTCGTCGCCGCCATCGAGGTTCAACCAGGCCCACGGGATGAAGTTGCGTCCCCGGTAGTCGACCTGCACCCACCAGGCGCTGCGTTTGTGGCCGTTGTAGATGTACGCGTACACCTCCTGCCCCTGCTTCTTACAGAAGGCCTTGAGCCGGGCACCGGGCCGCGCCCATCCCGCCTGGAGGTCGTCGTCCTGCCGCGGCACCTTGAAGATCTCGTTGCCGTTGCGCCCGTCAACGTCGGCGTCGCAGTACCTGCCCTCCGCGCCGGAATCACCGTTGTTACAGGTCGCCGTCCCGTACAGCGCGGCGGTCGCCTGGACCCGGTTGGCAGTACCCCGCCCGGCCGCGTTGCTCGCCGTCACCGTGAACGTGTACGCCGTGCCCGGCGTCAACCCGGCCATGGTGATCCGCGAGCACGGGCCGGCCTGCGCCGGCGCGCCGCTCGTGCTGAGCGTGCAACTCGCCTGACCACCGCCGGCATCCACAGTGAACGTCACCGTCGTCGACGTCGCAGTCGCCGACGAGCCGGTCACGGTCACCCGCGGCTCGGCCACCGTCCGCACGGTCGTGCTGGCCTCCGGGCCAGTCCCGGCCTCGTTGACCGCCTCCACCGTCACCGTGACGTCCTGCCCGTTGCCCAGGCCGCTGACCGTCGTCCCGGTGTCGGTCACCTCGCTGCCCCGGCCAGCGACGTCGACCAGGTATCCCGTCACCGGCCGCCCGTTCGGCTCGGCCGGGGCCCAGCGCACCGCCACCGTCCCGGGTCGATCCGCCACCGCCGTCGCGCGCAGATCTCCCGGCCGCCCCGGGGCCGCGTACGGCACGACGGTGTCGCTCACCGGAGAGGCCGCCGACCCGGCACCCTTGTCGTTGACCGCGACGACCGTGAACGCGTACTGCGTGCCGTATTCCAGCTCACCGGCCGGCACCACCAGCTCGGTCTTCGTCGACTGCCCGGCCGGGGCGTTGGTGCCTGCCGAGGTGGCGGTCACCGCGTACCGGGCGATCGTGTTGCCCTGCCCGTTCGCCGCCGGCCACCGCACCACCACCGTGCCGTCCGACCGGGCCTCCGCCGTGACACTCATCGGCGGGTCCGGCACCGCCGCGGTCGGCGTCACCGGGTTGCTCGTACGCGCCGGACCGTCGCCCCTGGCGTTCACCGCGCGAACCGAAAACCGGTACGTCTCACCGTTGGTCAGGTTCTCGATCTCCACTGCCCGCTGGTTGGCGCCCACCTCGACGCGTTGGCCGCCACCAGACACCACGTACTTGCTGATCTCGGCGCCGTTGGCGGCGGCGGCCTGCCAGGTCACCCGGGCCTCGGCGTTGCCGGCAGCAGCGGTGACCGCCCGCGGAGGCCCAGGCTTGCCCACCGTCGGCTTCTTCGGCGCAGGCGGCTGCGGGGGAGCGGGCGGGGGGTCCCCGCCGAGCACGTCGTTGGCGTACTTGTCGACCTCCTGCACCTGGTGCCGGTCGTCCACCACCCGCGCGTTCGCCGAGTCGGGCGCGTTGATGAACAGATGGTTCTCCCGCACCTCCAACTCCAGCGGCCCCGTCGGCCGGCCCGGCACCGTGTCGACCAGTTGGCCAGCCGTGTCGAACGCGTACACCGTGCCGGTGGCCTCGTCGGCGCAGTAGACACGACCGGCCCAGGACACGGCCGGGCCGAGATCGGCCCCACTGCCCGGAACGGTGAAGCTGCGCACCACGCCGTCGGTGACCACGTGTACCCGCCGCTCGGCCGGCACCGTCACCGGCACCGCCGGCCCGCCGCTGCGGGTCGGCAACGCCGCCGGAGCGGACGTCGCCAACGGCGTCCGCGTCACGTCGCCCCGGCGCACCATGACCAGCAGCCCCGCTGTTCGGTCGAACACCGCCACCCCGTCGTCCAAGGCGGACACGACCAGCTCGTGGCTCGGCTCGACCACCTCGTACGTCTCGACCCGCTTCGGGCTCAGACCGGCATCGGCGGGCGCTGCGGAGGCTGGGGAAGACGGCAGTGTCGCGGCGGTGATCGCCGACACGGTACCCTCGCTCGGCACCGCGATCCACAGCCGACCCTCGCCGTCGAACACCCCACCGGTGATGCCCGGTGGGTAGCGGACCGGCTCACCGACCGGTGCCAACGACCGCGGGTCGAGCTGCCGGACGACGCCCTGCACCGCGTCCACGACGAACGCCGCCTCCTCGTGCAGCGCGACATTCACCCCGAGGCCTGGGGTGGTGGGCGAGGTGGCGGTGATCTGCAGGGTGGCCAGGTCCAGCGAACTGACCTGGCCGGTCGTCCGGTCCCGAAGGATCAGCAGCCGGTCGGTCTGGGTGACCTGCGTCGGGTGTCGGCGCGCACCCGGCACCTCCACCCGGGTGTCCACCCGGGCGGTCACCCCGTTTACCCGGGCCAGCTCACCGCGGGCGGTGCTCCACAACCAGGAACTCGCGTCATAGCTGGCCACCGCGTTGTCCGCGGCGCCGACACCGAGCATGGTCAGCCCCAGCGCGGCCAGCAGCGCCGCCACCGTGGCGACGGTGACGAGCCCGCCCCGAACCCGGCGGCGCGGGGCGTTCACGGCATCGTCTACGGTGGCCACAACCGGCTGCCTCCCGTGTCGTTCGAGCAGGTGGCGCGCCGGACACGGCGATCCTCCCCTGAAGCCGGGTGTCATCATATGGCCCGGCTCCAGCCAGCGGAACCCGCATCGTCGCCCGATGAACACACGGTGTGTGCGACGCCGGGTCAGTCCGCCCGATCGGTGCAGACCTGCCCGGACGTGGCGAACGTGTCCGTCGAGTACACCGCGAGCACGGTGAAGCAGTAGTCCACCCGGGAACTCAGCCCGTTGACCGTGTACCTGGTTCGCCCCGGATCCACCCTGGCCAGTACCCCCAGCCCCTGCCCGACCCGGCCGGCGGCCACCATGAACGGCACTGCGCCACCCGACGGATCGGTCCAGGTCAGGGTGATCGTGGCGGAGTCGTCTCGCAGCGTCACGTCTGTCGGCGGCGCGGGGGACACCGCGCTCGGGCTCGGCGCGGCCGCTGCCGGCGATGCGACGGGCACCGGCGCAGCGTCGTCCCCGCCGAGCACCACGGTGCCGGCCGCGGCCGCCGCGCCCGCCGCCGCGGCCGCCGCCACCGCGATCACCACCGCGCGCCGTCGGCCGCGCCCACCCGGCTCCGTCCCGGGATACGTGGCCCCCCAGCCCTCCGGCGTGTCGACCTGCGATGCTTCGCCGGCCCGGTAGGTGACCGGGCCGCCGGCCGGCGGGTCGACGTGCGACGCGCCGTTGGTCGGGTAACTGGGCGCAACGTCGTCCGGCGCGACGGTGGGCTGGTCCGTCGGACACGACGGGCCACCGGGGAACGCGGTGGCGACGTCGCGCCGCTCGACGGGCGCGGATGCTCCGCCGTCCCCCCGCGCGGCGGTCATACCCCACGGCGGAACTGGCGCGGGGGTGACCGGTGGTGGCCCGGGTGGCCCGGGTGGGCCACCGGCCGGCGGTGCGTTGGCGGGAGACGCTGGCGACGGAGGACCCGCCGGGTGGGCTGGCGCCGGGCCGAAGGTCAGGTCGTCCACGCCCGCGGCGCCACCTCCGGTCGGGGGCACCTGCGCGCCGGCGTGAACGTCCGCCTCGGACACGGCCCCGGGGTTCGTGATCCCCTCACCGAGTAGGGGCCCGGGCCGCAGGACCGTCGGTGTGCGCCAGCGCCCGTCCGTAGCGCCGGGAGCTACCGCCGCGTCGGGTTGGTCAGCGGACGGTTGGTCGGCTGTCCCGTTGGGTGCAGCCAGCGGCCCGGAGACCGGGAGCACTACACCGTCCCGGTCGCGTTCGACACCGTCCCGGTCGCGTTCGACACCGTCGCGGTCGCGTTCGACATCGTGGGAAACCGGTCCGCCGGCCGGCGGACGGGCGACGGCCGCCGCACCGTCGTGCGGTCGCCGGGCGGTGGTGAGGGCCGCCAACGAGACCGTCGGCCCGGTGAGCGCGGCGAATTCCATCGGCTGACCGGGCCGCCCCGTGCCGTCAGCGATCGGCAACCCCCCAGGAGCGGCCGCACGGCTGGGTGGGCGCGGCGGCGCGGTACGTGTCCCGGCTGCGGGTGACTCAGCGGAGCCAACCAACGGCGGGAAGCTGGGGCGCTGGTCAGCGCCGCCGACTCCCACGCCTCCCGGCGTACCGTGCGCGGTGTCGACCGGGCCCGGTACGGCGGGCTCGCCGAGGTACTCGCGCGCCGTGCGTACCGCCGGGTGATCGGGGCCGAGCACGGCGGACCCGGCGCTGACCACGCGGCGGAAGTTGCGGCGGGCCTCATGCCGGTTACCGAGCTCATCCGCGACACTGGCCAGCTCGAAGGAGAGCGCCAGCATCAGCGGGTCGGCATGCGGCCAGCGGCGCTCGCCGGCCGCGAACGCCTCTTCCAGGACTCGGCGGGCGGCGGTCGGGTCGTCGGCCTCCCGGTGCAACCGGGCCAGCAGGTGCGCTGTGCTCAACACGTCCGGATGGTCTGGACGGTACGGCGGAGCGACGGACCCGACCGCGTCGCCGAGCAGCCGGCGTGCGGAAGTCAGGTCGCCCGCGTTCCGCAGCGCCAACGCCCGGTGCTGGACGGCGGCCAGGGGCGATGGATGCGACACGTCGTCATGCTGCCGGCACGATGTGCTCTACCGCTACCCGGACCGACCCTCTCGTCCGGTTTGCCCACCCAACCCGGAGCCGACGTGCATGATCCACCTGGGCGGTGTACAGTAACTCCCCGTGCGGCCCGCCGGGCGGCCGACGGGTGACGAAATCATCTCGGTCGGCATGGTGGGCTGGATACCCAGGTCCGGGTGGCGGAATGGCAGACGCGCTAGCTTGAGGTGCTAGTGCCCGTATAGGGCGTGGGGGTTCAAGTCCCCCCTCGGACACAGTTTTGCGGCACCTGTGCCGTACCTGACGTACCGGTGGTCAAGCGCCGTTGACCACGCGAATCTGATCTTCCCGATCACCTTCACCGGCCTCGCGCCGGCCGACGGTGGTGGTCGATGTGACTGAGCCCTCGGTGGCTTCCGTCGTCCCTCCGGTCCTGCTTCCGGACCAGGGGCGCTCTACGCGGACTAGCTCCAACGCCGTTGCAGTATTAGGGCGGTGGCTGGTTCGTCAAGGGTCGTTGGTGATGACGTTGATGCTGGTGGTGGCTTTGTAGGTGCGGCGGTCGACGTTGGGTCCTCGGGCTTGGTACTTGGAGTTCGAGCGTTTGATCATGCGGGCCTTGGTCCGGATGCGGCGCTCGGGCAGCAGGTTGGCTAGGACGCGTTCGCCGATGGCGCCGACGAGGTCGATGACGGTGTCGGCGATGACACCGGCGGCCTGGGTGATCTGGTCGCGGGCGGTGTGCAGGGCGGTGGTGAAGCTGGCCCGGTCTGGGTCGAGGCCGGGCCTGCTGTCGGTGGCGTCGACCATGGCGGTGCGCAGCACCTGGTAGACGATCAGCAGGGCGTGGATCTCTTGGTCGATGCCCTCGGGGGTACGGGCGCGCAGCACCCGGCCGCCGAGGATGGTGGACTTGAGTTCCAGGTAGGCGGTCTCGATCTCCCACCGCTGGTGGTAGAGGCCGACGAGGTCGGCGGCGGGGTAGCGACGTGGGTCGAGCAGGGTGGTGATGAGTCGGTAGTCGCCGGTGTGGCTGCCGGTCGTGGTGGTGATGCTGATCCGGGCCTCGATGACTCTTACCGGCTGGCCGCCGATGACCGACAGCCAGGATCCGTCTCGACAGCGGCGGGTCATCGGGAGTTTCCGGTTGGTCTTGCAGCGGATCAGCAGGTCCGCTCCGGTGGCGGTGAACGCGGTGATCAGGTCGGCGGCGGCGTAGTTGCGGTCGGCCAGCAGCAACATTCCGGCGCGCAGGCTGCGGGTCAGCCGGTGGGCTTGGGTGGTCTCGCCGGTGGTGCTCGGGTCGAACACGGCGTCGATGACCGAGCGGGTGCCGCACGTCAACAGGGCGCTCAGCCGCAGTGTGGGGTAGCCGGAGCCGCCGTTGTTGCACCGGTGTTTGACGTAGCGACGCAGGTTCGCCGGCGAGTCCGCGACGGCGATCATGGTGCCGTCGATGACGACCGGTAGCAGTCCCCGCCACCGCACCGCGGCGACAGCGCTGGTGGCCGCGGGGCCGCGTAGCAGGTCGAACAAGGCCCGCAGCGGTGCCGGGCCGAGTCGTTGCCGGGCCTGTCGCAACGCACTACCGCTCGGCGGCGACCGGTAGCCCGCGCAGACCGGCGACGAGTTTCGCCCACACCTTCCGGTAACCGCAATCGGCGAACAGGCAGCCGGCCAGCAGCAGATACACCACCACCCGGGCCGGCAACAGGCGGACACGTCGCTGCGTACGACCGGTCACCGCCAGTACGTCATCGATCATCTCGAACGGCACGAGGCGGGTCAGCTCACCGAGGTGACCGGCTGCGAACGGTCCGGCAGCTACCGTGACCGTCCGGGTTATGGCAATCTGATCCACCGAGCGGGGTTCCTGGTTCGGGTTGTCTTGGAGTGACAAACCTTGATACCGGAACCCCGCTTCTCATTCCCTGATCAACACACCCCTTGACCAACCACGCCCACACCTAACTGAACGACGTTGGGACTAGCTCTGGTGGCCGGCTGCGTCGGGCACCGTTACCGATGCCTGCATTCGCGCGGCAGCGCACCGAGGCGAGGATGTATCGCCTGGCTTCGGTCGACAGCAGTGGCCGGCTCCGTGATCGGTCGATCATCGGAGCAATGGGCTGGGAGCCCGGTGCCAGCCTGGACATCCGTCAAGGTGGTGGCGTCATCGCCGTGCGCCGCGACCCTCAGAGAGTCTTCACTGTCACCGGCCAAGGGCACCTGTTGCTGCCGTCCGCGGTACGGCACTGGTGCGGCCTCTCGGCGGGAGACCGTGTCCTGCTGACCGCAGACCCCGCCGCGAACCTGCTCGTGGTGTACCCGCCGATGGCCTTGGACGAGATGATCGCCCAGGCCGAGCGGGCAGTGCTGGGTGGTGATCCGACATGAGCGCGAGCACGGCGAGCAAAGCGGAACTGGAGGCTGCCCGACTGCTGCTGTCGCGGATGGGCATCTCCTCAGCGGACCTGCAAGCAGCGGCGTCGGACCGTCCGCCGGCACCGACGTTCGCCGAGTACGTGCCGGTCGTGGCGGCTGCCGTCACCGCGGGCACACGGCGGGCGTACGGGTCGTACTGGAAGCGCGTGGTCGAGCAGTGGGGCGCGCGGCGCATTAACGAGCCGACGCCGTCGGAGATCGAGCGGTTTGCGGAGTACGTCAAGACGCATGTGGTGGCCCGGCGTAACGCTCGGGGTGGGCGCAGTGCGGCGGAGCATCTGATCGCGTCGTTGCGCTGCCTGTACCGGCGTGCGGTCGCCGACGGGCTTCTGTCGGAGGCGGACAACCCTGCGTTGAAGGTGGCGAAGCCGCGGCGGTTGCCGAGCACCCGGCGGGCGTTGGCAGACACTCGCCTCGCGGAGATCAGCGAGGTCGCGGCGAGCACGGGTGACGATCCGGCGTTGGACAGTCTGCTGCTGCGGCTGCACACCGAGACTGCTTGCCGTCGGGGTGGGGCGTTGGCTGTCAACGGTCTTTCTGATCTCCTTGGCCCTGGACGAGGTGCCCCGGCTGGGCGTCGCCTACGGCCTGCACACGCAGCCACGCCGATCGGAGATCTGCTTCAACTTCCTCGGCTCGTTCCCGCTGCCGCACGGCGACGACCTGATGTTGTCCGTGTCGCGGCGCCGGATCGGGCCGGCACGGGGCCCGAACAACGACCGTGGCCACGGCCTGAAGCTCACCGCGCGGATCCGCGACGGCCACCTGATCGCCGATCTCTCCTTCGCCGGGCGGTGGTACGAACGCGGCGACATGCTGGAGGTCTGCCGTGCCACCCGGCGCTATGCCCTGGAGGCCGCCGACGTCGCGCCCAGCGCCGACCAGATCCTGGTGGAGCGGGAGTGCAGCACCGGCTTGCTGCTCCAGGTGCCGCCCGCGTTGCTCGACCGGCCGGCGACCCCCGCGGTCCGGCACTACCACACGGTCCTGCTCACGGGCGCCACCGGCTTCATCGGCAGCCACCTGTTGCATCTGCTGCTCACCCGGACCGACGCCCGGGTGCTGTGCGTCGTCCGGGACGGCCCGGACCGCCCGGCCGCCGACCGGCTCCGCGAGGCGTACGGCTGGCACGTGCCGGCGGAGCGGCTCGATCGGTACGGCGACCGGGTCGTCGTGCTGGCCGGGGACCTCGCGGAGCCCGGGTTCGCGCTCGACGCGGACGTGCACGACCTGCTCCGCCGCGACGTCGAGGCGATCTACCACGTGGCCGGTGACACGCGGCTTTTCGGTGACCACGCGTCGTTCCGGCGGCACAACGTCGACCCGGTGCGGGTCCTGATCGCGCTCGCCGGCACCGGACATCCCAAGGACCTCCACCACGTCTCCACGCTGGCCGTGTGCGGCAGCGGGCCGGCCGGCGGGCCGGTGCTGTTCTCGGAGGACAGCCTCAACGTCGGCCAGGACTTCCTCAACGAGTACGAGCGCAGCAAGTACGAGGCCGAGCGCCTCGTACACGAGTTCGTTGCCGAGGGCGGGGCCGGGTTCATCTACCGCTCCGGCAACGTGACCGGGCATTCCGTCTCGGGCCGCTTCCAACGTAACGGCGGAGACAACCGTCTCGTGCAGCTGCTCCGTGGCTGCGTCCGCCTCGGCAGGGTGCCTGACATCGGCACCGAGACCGTGGCGCTAAGCCCGGTGGACATCGTGGCCGAGGGCATTCTGGAGGTCTCCCGCAGCGCCCGGCTCGGCGGCGGCACCTTCCACATCGACACCGACCACCGGATCTCCTACGAGGAGATCTTCGTCGCCCTGCGCGAGCTGTGCTGCCCGTTGGAACGGGACGCCGCGCCGAGCTTCGCGGCTCTGTTCGGTCGCTACCTGGGCGAGGGCGACGAGGCGGTCGCGCTCGCGCACTTCTGGGCGTCGCGTCCGGAGCGTAACGTCCGCTACGACCACAGCCGCACCCGGCGCACGCTGTCCGGGCTCGGCGTGGAGTTCCCCGCGTCGGACCGTGCCTGGCTGCGCGGCTACCTCACGGGCCTGATCCGTGCGGGCGAGTTTTCCGCCCCCGAAGCGGGGAGCTGATATGACGCAGGCCCGCGTCGCCGTCGTCACCGGATCGTCCTCGGGCATCGGCCGGGCGATCACCGAGTTCTTCGTCCGGCAGGGCACCCGCGTGGTGGCCGCCGGCCGGGACCGCGAGCGGCTCGACCGCCTCGCCGAGGAGCTGGTGGGGCAGCCCGGCGCGGTGGCGCCGGTCCAGGGCGACGTCACCAGCCCGGGGCACACCGGCGAGGTGCTGGCCGCCGCGGAGCGCGAGTGGGGGCCGGCGAGCATCTTCGTAGCCTGCGCCCGGGGCCTACCGGGCACGGTGCTGACCTCCGACGAGAGCCGGTGGCGCGAGCTGATCGAGGCCAACTACCTCGCCATGCTGCACCAGTTGCGTGCGTGCGGGGCGGACTTCAAGAAGCGGGCCGAGAACGACGGCGGGGAGCAGGTCCGGGACATCGTCGTGATCGGATCGACGGTCGGCCGGCAGGTGTCGGCGGCCAACCCTGTCTACGGTTCGACCAAGTTCGCCGTGCACTCCCTGGTCGAGGCGCTGCGACAGGAGCTGTGCACGCACAACGTCCGCGTCACGCTCGTCGAGCCCGGCTTCGTACGCTCCGGGTTCCAGGAGGCGGCCGGCTACGACATGGCCTGGTTCGAGTGGGTCGCGGAGGAGAGCGGACCGCTGCTGACACCGGAGGCCGTCGCCGAGGCCGTCGGGTTCGTCGTCGACCGACCGCGACACGTGCATCTGGACGACATCCGGCTGCGCCCCACCCGCCAGCGGGCCTGAGGACAATCATCGGGCACGCCGCAACTATGCGAAGGAGGGCATCGTGGACGCCTACCTGGATGGTCTGTTCTCCCTGAAGGGCCGTCGGGCAGTCGTCACCGGCGGCAGTTCCGGCATCGGGCGGTCCATCGCCATGGCGCTCTGCCGCGCCGGGGCGGAGGTGACCGTGGTGGCCCGGCGACCGGACGCGCTGCGGGAGACGGCAGAGGCACTGCGCGCCGAGGGCGCCGCCGGGGCGTGGTACAGCGCTGACGTCGGCGACCGCACGGAGCTGCACCGGGTCTGCGACGAGCTGACCGCGCGGCACGGCGACCCCGACATCCTCGTCAACTCCGCGGGGATCAACCTTCGCCCGCCGCTGGACGAACTGACCGAGGCGGACTGGGACCGGACCATGCGGACCAACCTCGACGCGCCCTTCGTCCTCGGCCAGCGGTTCGGCTCGACGATGGCGGCCAACGGCTGGGGCCGGATCATCAATGTCGCCTCCCAGCAGGCGATCCGGGCCTTCGGCAACAGCGGTGCCTACGGGGTCTCGAAGGCGGGCCTGGCGGCGCTGACCCGTTCCCAGGCGGAGGCGTGGTCCGCTCGGGGCGTCTGCGTGAACGCCATCGTGCCCGGGTTCGTGCATACCCCGCTGAACGAGGCCGTGTTCCGCGATCCGGTGCGGGTCGAGGCGATGGCCCGCCGCACGATGATCGGGCGGATCAGCGAACTCGCGGACTTCACCGGGGTCGCGGTGTTCCTCGCCAGCGACGCCGCCGCGTACGTTACCGGTCAGACGATCTTCGTGGACGGCGGCTTCTCGTCGACCTGACCGGCTGGCGGACCGTCGTTCCCATCGATGGGAGGAAGCACGTGGCAGAGCAGAACCCGGTCG
Organism: Micromonospora sp. WMMA1363; assembly: GCF_030345795.1. NCBI lineage: Bacteria > Bacillati > Actinomycetota > Actinomycetes > Micromonosporales > Micromonosporaceae > Micromonospora > Micromonospora sp. WMMA1363. Next base: position 2,005,231 of record NZ_JAUALB010000001.1, on the reverse strand, counting down.
TGGTCCTGGTGGACGCCTATACCTCGGCCGAGTACCTGCCGCCGGAGTTCGCGGCGCTCGGCGTGGAGCTGGTGCACGTGCACAGCACGTCGGAGTTCATGCCCTCGATGCCGGCGCCGGACCTGAGCGCATACCGGGCGGCGATCGTGCACCGGGACCTCGCCACCACCGCCGAGCTGCTCGCGCGGTACGACCCGGTGTGCGTCATCGCCGGTCAGGAGCCGGTGCGCTGCTGGCCGACGCCCTGTCGCAGCGCCTCGGCCTGCTCACCAACGAGCCCGGCCGGTCTGCTGCCCGCCGGGACAAGTACGAGATGATCGAGGCGTTGCGGGTGACCGGCCTGCGCTGCGCCGCCCAGCACAAGAGTGCCGACCCGGAGGAGTTGACCGACTGGGCGGATCGGGCCGGCGACTACCCCGTGGTGGTCAAGCCGCTGACCTCGGCGGCCGGCGACAACGTCTACGTCTGCGACAACGTCTACGTCTGCGACAACGTCTACGTCTGCGACAACGTCTACGTCTGCGACAACGTCGATGAGGTGCGTGCGGCGGCCAAGGCCGTCTTCGTCGCGGAGACGATCTACGGTGATCCGAACCTGGAGGCGCTGGCCCAGGAGTACCTGTACGGCACGGAGTACGTGGTCGACATGGTCTCCTACGACAACCGTCGGTACGTCTGCGGCGTATGGGAGTACCAGAAGCGGCTGCTCCCGTCGGGCCGCAACATCTACGACCGCGAGCGCCTCCTGGCGGCGGACGAGGGCCCGGCCCCGGAGCTGATCAGCTACATCGACCAGGCCCTCGGCGTCCGGCCCCACCCACGCCGAGGTCGTGCTGACAGCTGACGGGCCAGCGCTGGTGGAAGTCGGCGCCCCGGATCGCGGGGAACATGCATCCCGGATTCCACGACCGCTGTGCCGGCGGCAACCAGGCCGCCCTGACGGCGCTGGCGTACCTGCGGCCGAAGCGCTTCCTCGACGCCTATGCCGGGCGGCGGTACGCCAAGCGCTGCGAGGCCATCTGCTACACGACGGCCACGACCCGCTACGGCCGGGTGGAAGCCGTCGACGAGGCGACGGTGGCGGAGATCGCCGACCTGCCCACCGTGTACGGGGTGAACCTCAAGCTGGGGCCCGGGGAGCAGATGCAACCCACTGTGGACCTCTACTCAAGCACGATGCGGATCTTCATGTGCGGTGCGGACATGGCGGCGATCGATCGTGACCACCGGCGTATCGAGGAGCTGAAGGACCGCGTCTACCAGCTCGACCGAAAGGGAAAGGGACCGTGAGGGCGGTCGCCGTCGTCGTTCCGCTCTCGGCGGTACGCCCGACTGACATCGCGAACGCCGCAGCGGCCTGCGGCCACACCCCGGTGTTCCTCACCCAGGCCGGCGCGACGGACCCGCCGGAGCGGGGCCGAGTACGCCGCCTTCGGGCCGGTCATCGAGTACCGCCCGGACGACCTCGCCGACGCGCTCGCCGAGCTGCGGCGGCACCGGCCCGCCGCCATCACCACGTTCACGACGGGGTGGTCACCGCGGTCACCCCGGAACGCCTCGACACCGTGTTCCGGCCCAAGGTGGACGCCGCCCGCCACCTCGACGAGCTGACCCGCCACCTCGACCTCGCCGGGTTCGTGCTGTTCTCCTCCGGCGCCGGCGTGTTCGGCGTGCCCGGCCAGGGCAACTACGCCGCCGCGAACGCCTGGCTGGACGCGCTGGCCCGGCGGCGGCGCGGCGCCGGGCTGCCCGCCCGCGCGTACGCGTGGGGGCTGTGGACGCAGGCCAGCACGCTGACCGCCGGCGTGGACCGGGCCGGCACCACCCGGGACGGTCAGCTCGCCATCCCGTCCGACCTCGGCATGGCGCTGTTCGACGCCGGCCTCGCCGCGCCGGAGGAACACCTGGTGCCGACCCGGGTCGACCGGGCCGCGGGAGGCCCTGCTCGACACGTACCAGGCGGAACGGCGTGCGCAGAAGCCCTGAGACGCCGCGGTCCCCGTCGCCCGGACCGGGCGACGGAGACCGCGGCGTGAGTCCTCAGCCGACCGCCGAGCCGGTCAACGCCGCCGAGAGGGTGCGCAGGATCGCCGGCTGGTGGGACGCCAGGAAGAAGTGCCCGCCCGGGAAGACGTGCAGGTCGAACGCGCCGGTGGTGTGCGCCGACCAGGCCTTCGCCTCGTCCACGGTGGTCTTCGGGTCGGCGTCCCCGGTGAACACGGTGACCGGGCAGCTCAGCTTCGGCCCCTCCGCGTACGCGTAGGTCTCCGCCGCCCGGTAGTCGCTGCGGATCGCCGGCAACGCGGCACGCAGCATGTCCGGGTCGCCTAGCACCGCCGAGTTGGTGCCGCTGAGCTTCTTCACGTCGGCCAGCAGCCCGTCGTCGTCGAGCAGGTGCACGGTCTCGTGCCGGTGGCACGAGGGCGCCCGACGGCCGGACGGGAACAGGTGCGCCACTGCCCCACCCTCGGCCTCGATCAGTCTCGCCACCTCGAAGCCGAGCGTCGCGCCCATGCTGTGCCCGAAAAACGCCAACGGCCGGTCCCGCCAGGGGCGCAGCACGTCGGCCACCTGCCGCGCCAGCTCACCGATCGTCGGCACGCAGGGCTCGTGCCGGCGGTCCTGCCGGCCCGGGTACTGGACGCTGAGCACCTCCACGCCCGGCGACAGCGCCCGGGACACCGGGAAGAAGAAGCTCGCCGAGCCGCCGGCGTGCGGCAGGCACACCAGCCGCGGGGCGCCTGCCGGGGCCGGGTGGAACCGGCGAACCCACAGGCCGTTGTCGTGGTCGGTCATCGTCACGCGGTCCTTCCGGCGGTGGCGCCCGCGACCCGGGCGCCAGGGTGGTCCACCGGACGTTAACCGTGCCGCCGCCGGCCCGGCCACCCCTAGCCTCTGCCCTTCGTGCGCCCAGCGGACCTGGAGGTGAGTGTGTAGCTCAGCTGCAGTCGTAAGCTCGTCGTCGCCTGCCGGTGTGAGTCCGGTCCGGGTAGCTGCCAGGAGGCCCGGTAGCAGGCTGGCGGCCCGGTCTGGAAACGGGTCGGGTCGAAGCCCAGCGTCGAAAGCCCTGTCAGGGGGAGCGACTGAGCGGTCCGTAGCATCAAGCGAAGCCTGCGGCGTCGTTAGAGGTCTCGCCTTCGGGTGGGGCAGAGGGAGTGCCGAGCCCCCGAATTCAGGGTGAAGGCCATGGAAGCGGTGTAGCGCCTGGATTGCAGCCGCGAAGAACTCCCCGGCGTATGGGGCGCGGAACGTTCAGATGGTGGCGGCGGGAACTGGGGAGACCCTCCCCAGCCCGGTGACCTGCGGATTCGTGTTGCCGGAGCGTGGCGTCCTATAACGGATGATCTCGGGAAGTGGATCGCTGGCTGGGAGGGAGTCGGAGGCGGTCGTAGTACCGATCGAGCCGGGCGGACAACATAACCGCCGGTGATGGGAAGGGCCGCTGCTTCGTCGATGCGTAGTGCTGGTGAAAGGGTGCCCGGTGAGTGCCGTTTCGGCTAGTCCCGCCGCGTTGGGGTCCGGGTTGGACCCGGTTCGAGCTTTGCAGCATGCGCTGTACCGGGCGGCCAAGGCCGATCCCGGGCGTCGGTTCTATGCGCTGCGAGACAAGGTCTTCCGCAGGGACGTCTTGTGGCGGGCGTGGGTCACGGTGCGCCGTAACAACGGCGCGCCGGGCATCGACCAGACCACCTTGGACCAGGTCGAGGAGTACGGGGTGGCCCGGCTCCTCGACGAACTGGCCGCGGAACTGCGGGACGGCGGTTATCGGCCGTTACCGGCCCGCCGGGTGTTCATCCCGAAGCCGGGAACGACCGAACGGCGGCCGTTGTCGATTCCCGCGGTTCGTGACCGTGTCGTGCAGGCAGGGGTGAAGATCGTGCTCGAGCCGGTCTTCGAAGCCGACATGCTGCCGTGCAGTTTCGGGTTCCGCCCGAAACGGTCGGTGCACGATGCCCTGCAGGTCCTCATCGATGAGTCCTGGCGGGGTCGGCGGTGGGTGGTCGAGACGGACATCGCCAACTGCTTCTCAGCGATTCCGCACGAGCAGTTGATGCAAGCAGTCCAGGAACGGGTCAGTGACCAGGCTGTCTTGAAGCTCCTGCGGGCGATGCTGCGCGCCGGGGTGATGGAGGACGGCCAGGTTCGGCGACCGGTCACCGGCAGCCCTCAAGGCGGGGTCATTTCGCCTTTGCTTTGTAACGTCTACCTGCACCGACTCGATCGGGCGTGGGACGTGCGAGCGCATGGGGTGCTGGTCCGGATCGCTGACGATCTGCTGGTGATGTGCGCCTCCCGGGCGCAGGCCGAGGCCGCATTGGCGCGGCTTCGGGACCTGCTGGCCGACCTCGGTTTGGAGCCGAAGGAGGCCAAGACCAGGATCGTGCGCCTTGCCGTCGGTGGGGAAGCTATCCACCTGCTCTTTCTGGGTGCCGGTCACGATCGGCACACCCGCAGGACGACGGCCGCCACATCGTCGCCGTCCTCCCCGAAGAACGAGTGGTACACCTGCGCGATTTCGGCCTCGCGGCCGGGGTCGATCCGTGGTCCGCCCGCCTGCAGCCGTGCCTGCTGGATCCGATGGGACACCTCGCGGCGCAGGCGCAGCAAATCAATGATGCGGAGGTCGAGGTCGTCGATCTGGGCGCGCGCCTCGCCTATGGACAGTCGGGCGTCCGGACCCGCGGTTGTCGCGGGTACCGGTGCCGTCGTGCCCGAGTCCAACACGCCTGGTCTCCCTCGTTGTTTCTCGGTGCCGTCGGCCGGATGCGTGCACCGGTTGTCGGTCACGGGGTGTCAGCGACAGCATCCCGGGTCGTGTGCGTGCGTTTCAGAGTTCGTGTTCATCGAGCAGGCGGGACAGTTCGGCGGCGATCGTGGCTGCGGGACCCGGTGTCAGCACCTCGCTGTGCCGGCAGTCGATTTCGTGGACGACGACGTCGGGCGCGAAGCGGCCCCACACGGCTGCCTTCGCCGCCGAGGAGAGGCTGCCGGGGTCCGCGGTGGCCGAGAAGAAGTGAAGCCGACCCTGGTACTCCTTGGGCTTGTACGCGACGGACAGTTCGATGTGCCTGGCGCATACGTCGACCAGGCGGCTGACCATCGGCTCGCTCCACCCGTGCATTGGGCCGTCGGAGGTGCGGACGGCGGCGACCGTCTGCGCGCGATCCAGCGTCGTGGTGGATGCAGGGACCGGCTCTCCTGGGCGGCCGTTGCGCCAGAGGATGCGCAGTGAATCCTGTTCGATGGCCTGCGTCTGTCCGGGGTCCGGCACGGGCTCGGGTGCGGCCGGCAGCGAGTCAAGCAGGGCCAGAAGCGCTACCTGCTCGCCGGCCCGCTCGAGTTGGGCTGCCATCTCGTACGCGGCCAGCCCGCCGAAGGAGCGGCCCAACAGCAGGTACGGGCCATGCGGTTGAATTGACCGGATGCGCCGGACGTACTGTGCGGCGATTCCTTCGATGCTCTCCGGCAGTTGGTCCTCGCCGGTGAGCGCGGGAGCCTGGAGAGTGTGGATCGGCCGCCCGGTCAGATGCGGCAGGAGCGCGGTGAACGACCAGCCGAGTCCCATCGCCGGGTGGATGCAGAATAGCGGGGTCCGGTCGCCGCGGTTGCTCAGCGAGAGCAGTGGGGCCAAATGGTGGTCCCGGTCGGCGGCCCCGTCCGGGCCACCCGCCAGTGCGAGGTAGGCGCCGAGTTGGGCGACTGTCGGCGCCGTGAACAGGGTCCGAAGCGGTACGTCGACGCCGAGTTCCTCGCTGACCCGGCTAACAAACCGGGCACCGAGCAGGGAGTGCCCGCCGAGGTCGAAAAAGTTGTCGTGGACGCCGATGCGGTCCTGGCCAAGGATATCGGCCCAGACACCGGCGATGAGCTTTTCGACTTCGGTGCGCGGCGCGGTGTACTCCTGGTCGAGGTCCTGGCGGTCGTTCGCGGGTTTGGGCAGGGCCCGGTGGTTGACCTTGCCGCTCTGGGTGCGGGGTACGTCGTCGAGGGAGATTATCCAGCCCGGTGTCATGTAGCCCGGAAGACTGCGTCGGCACCACTGGCGCAGGGCCACGGGGTCGAGACGCCGGCCGGGGGTGGGGACGCAGTAGGCGACGAGGCGTTGGTCGCCCGGCTCGTCCTCCCGCACGACGACGACGCTGGATGCGACGCTTTCGTGGCGGGTGAGCACTGATTCGATTTCGCCCAGTTCGATGCGTAGGCCGCGGACCTTCACCTGGCGGTCGATACGCCCGATGTATTCGATGGCCCCGTTGGTCAGCCAGCGGACGAGGTCGCCGGTTCGGTACATTCGGGCGGAGGGGTCCCGCGAGAACGGGTGGCGGATGAATCGTTCGGCGGTCAGCTCGGGCCGGTTCAGGTATCCGAGTGCGACGCCGACGCCGCCAATCCAGAGCTCGCCCGGTACCCCGATCGGGGCGAGCTGTCCGGCCTTGTCCACTATGAGCAGCTCGATGTTCGCGATGGGACGGCCGATGGGGACAACCGGTCCCGGGTCGTCCGGGCGGCACGTCCAGTGGCTTACTTCGATCGAAGCTTCCGTCGGCCCGTACAGGTTGTGCAGCGAACACGATGGTTTGGCCTCGAGAAAACGGCGTGCCAGCTCGGTCGGCAGTGCTTCGCCGCTGCAGAATACCTGCCGCAGTTCGGTGCACTCTGTGAGGTCGACCGCGTTCAGGAACTCCCGAAGCATCGACGGGATGAAGTGGACCGTGGTTATCCGCTCGGTCAGCAGTACACTTCGCAGGTATTTCGGGTCGCGGTGGCCTCCCGGCTCCGCCATGACCAACCGGGCGCCGGCCAGCAGCGGCCAGAAGAACTCCCAGATTGCGACGTCGAAGCTGTACGGCGTCTTTTGGAGGACGCGGTCGGACGGGGCGAGGCGGAAGGTCTCCTGCCCCCACAGCAGACGGTTGACGACTCCGCGGTGCGTGTTGGGAACACCCTTCGGCGTGCCGGTGGATCCAGAGGTGTACATGACGTAGGCGACGTCGTCGGGGTCAGCTGGAAAGGCGGTGCGTTCGAGCGGGGGCATGACCTCCAGCTCGTCCAGATTGATGACGGCGTCGGCCCCGGCGGGCACCCGCTCCCGCACCGGGGTGTGGGTGAGGACCACGCGCACTTCGGCGTCCGTGAGCATGAACTGGAGACGTTCGGTGGGGTACTCCGGGTCGAGCGGCACGAAGGCGGCGCCGGCCTTGAGTACGCCCAGGAGCGCGATGACGAGTTCCAACGACCGTTCCGCGCAGACGCCGACTCTGGCGCCCCGGGTCACGCCCCGCTCGTTTAGTCGGACGGCGACGTGGTTGGCGCGATCGTCAAGTTGGGCGTATGTGAGCCGCTGGTCGCGGAAGACTACGGCGGTCGCGTCCGGTGTGCGCGCCGCTTGGGTCGCGACGAGTTCGTGGATAGTGACATCGGGGTACGGAATGGCGGTGTTGTTCCAGTCGGCCACGATCTGGCTACGCTCGGCTGCGGTGAGCAGATCGACCTGCCCGATCCGCTGTCCGGGATCGGCCGTCACCTGGTCCAGCACTCGGAGATAGTGCGCGGTCAGCCGGTGAGCGGTGGTTTCCTCGAACAACTCCGTCGAGAACGTCAGCTCCCCGTCCAGTCCGCCGTCGGACCGCTCGGCCAGGGCGAGCAGGACATCGAACTTCGACGTCGTGGCCTCGATGTTCACCGGTTCGACGGTCACTCCGGGAAGTGTCCAGCGGCTTTCCTGGAAGTTCTGGAAGACGAAGCTGAGCTGGAAGAGCGGGTTGCGGGACAGGTCACGTTCCGGGGCGAGTTCTTCGACGAGGCGTTCGAAGGGCAGGTCCTGGTGGGTGTAGGCGCCGAGGGCCGTTTCTCGGACCCTGCGGAGGAGCTCTTCGAAGGTGGGATCGCCGGAGGTGTCGGTGCGCAACACCAGGGTGTTGACGAAGAAGCCGATGAGGTCTTCGGATTCGGCCCGGCTGCGTCCCGCGACCGGTGAGCCCACCACGACGTCGTCCTGGCCGCTCCAGCGGGACAGCACGATCTGGAACGCGGCGAGGGCGGCCATGAACAGTGAGGCGCCCTGACCCGTGGCGATGCCGGCCAGTCGGTGGGCGACCGTCGCGGGAACGCGGAACTCCAGGGAGCCGCCTGCCCCCGAGCGGTCCAGCGGCCTCGGCCGGTCAGTGGGCAGCTCCAGCGGTTCCATGTCCGCCAACCGCTCCCGCCAGTACCCGAGTTGGCGTTCGAGGATGTCGCGAGTCAGCCAGTCCCGCTGCCAGGCCGCATAGTCGGCGTACTGCACCGGAAGGTCGGCAAGGGCTGCGGGTCGGCCGGTCAGGGCGGCGTCGTAGAACTCCCGGAGTTCGCGGGTGAGGACCTCCATCGACCAGCCGTCGGCGGCGATGTGATGGACTGCGACCAGCAGTAGATGGTCGTCCTCAGCCAGGCGCACCACCGTCACCCGCAGCGGCTGGTCGACGGCGAGATCAAACCCAAGCGCCGCGTCCCGCTCGACCGCTGCCAGCGCGATCCGCTCCCGCTCGTCAGCATCCGACTCACCGCTCACGTGGACGACGCTCACCCTCACCCGGGGATCCGCGTCGATCACCTGGACCGGTTCCTCGTCGACCACGTCGAACCGGGTCCGCAGCACCTCGTGGCGCTGCACCAGGCTGCGGAACGCCGACTCCAAAGCTGCGACATCCAGCTCGCCGCGTACCCGAAACGCACAGGGAATCACGTACTCGGAGCTCAGCGGCACCAGTCGGTCGAGCAACCACAACCGCAGCTGTGCGAACGACAGACGCGTCGCCGCTGACCGGTCACGCCGCGGGATCGACGCGCTTCCTCGCCGTTCACGTACCCGGGCGAGCAACCGCGTTTCGACGGCCGTCCTGTTCATAACGCCTCCTCTTCGTCTAGCCACCGCGCGGCACCTACCCGGAGGTGTTTTCGCGCGCTCCGCGCCCGCGACCCGTTTCAGGCTTCGGCGCGATTTTTCTCAGATTCTGGAAGCGCGGCGAACTGCTCCAGTACGTGGTCCGCGAGGCCGGCCACTGTGGGGGCCTCGAAGAACGCCCGCAGATCCACCTCCAATCCGGTGAGCAACTGGATCCGGTTGATGACCCGGGTCACCTGGAGGGACTGCCCGCCGAGATCGAAGAAGTCATCGTGAACACCGATCCGGTCTCGGCCGAGGGCTTCGGCCCAGACATCGGCGATGAGATGTTCAACCTCGGTGCGCGGCGCGATATATGGCTGAACGGCATCGGAGAGGTCGACGTTGTCCGGCTGTGTCATGGTGCTCCTTCGGGCCGAGATGGACTCGTGGGTCGGAGATCGGATCGTCGGGACGCGGTCCGAGGCCGTCCGCCTGCGTCAGGCCACGACGGAATGGGGCAGACAGTCGAGAAGGGAACGCTCGAGATTCCGCAGGAACTCCACGATCTCGGCAGACGTGAGTGCCGCGGTATCCGCCCGCAAGGTAATGAAGAAGTCCGTCGCGTCGCCGTGCGCGTCGAGGTAGAACCGCTCGTTCTCCACGGGAGTCCCACCGACGTACTCGTACCGCGATCCCGTCAGAAGACGTTCGGCCTCGACCCTGGTAGCTCGCGTATCGCCCTGGTCCACTGAGCCCTCGACCGCAGAGAGGTTGAGGTTAAACACGCAGGCCAACATGGTCTCGGCCGCCTCCGCACCGTATGAATCGCGAAGCATCTGGGTTAGGTCGTCGGGGTGGCAGTGCCCGGCCAGGGCCGCAAGCATTCCCGTTCGGTGACACCGGGAGATGAGCCTGTGCGGCGACATCTCCGAAACGTCAAGGGCGGCCGGCACGCCCTGGACCAGGGTGCCGGCGTACCGCATGGACTCGGGGTCGTATCGGTGGCTCGCCGCCAGGACGATGCCGCACGTCTGGCTCCCGCTCCTCTTGGCGAGTAGCGACGCGGCAAAGGCGAGGATGACCGACGAGGTGCTTACTCCCAGTTCCTGAGCGAGTGTCAGGGACGCGACGCGCACCGCGGAGGAGTGCATCGCGAACGTCTTGTACCGCGGACTCTCTGGGCGGCGACCCGCATAGGGAAGCGGATCGTCGGGAAACTTCGCGAGTTCCTTCTCCCAGTACCGGACGCCGCGCGCCGAGCGCTGCACGCCCTTGGCGTCCTGCTCTTCGAGTGCACGGTCCGCCGGGTGGGTCAACTTTCCGGGTGCCGAGTCGACCGCGTCGGACGACCGTCCGCTCAGGAAGGACCGGAAGTCGTCCAGGACGGAAACCATGCCGTGGCAGTCCATGGCCATATGGAAGGCGCACAGGACGACGAACCTCGGAATGCCGTCCGAGGCGATCACGGTTGTCCGGAGGGACAGCTCGGGCAGGGTGAAGGGCAGGTTGTTGAACTCCGCTTCGGCGGTAGCGGCGGCTTCTTTCGCGTCGACCGCGTCGACGTCCCGCACCTCGACCCGGAGGTGACCCTCGGCGAAAACCATCTGTTGGGGCACCCCGTCGGCAGTGATGGAGTACTTGGATCTGAATGTCTCGTATCGGTTGAGAACCGCAGCAAGACCGTTGGTGACGGCGGAGATGCCGCACCCGCCGGGCACCGCGACGATGTAGCTGCCACTCAGATCGGCATAGTGGGGAGCCCGCGCCACCACCGACTCCCATACCCAGTGCTGTCCCCAGGTGAGCGGGAAAACTCCTGAGCGTGTTCCCTTGAACGGAATGTTCAGAAAGTAGGGTGCGGTGGTCACGCGGACGCCCCTCCGTCCACGGGGATCAGCGCACCACTCAGATAGGATGCGGCCGGCGAGAGTACGAAAGCCGCGACCCGGCCGAATTCACTGGGATCGCCCGAGCGTCCCAGCGGGATCGCCGCAGTCGTGGAACCGGCGGGGCCCCCGTCGACGTAGCTGGTGCGTTCCGTGGTGATGCGTCCGGGCAGCAACGCGTTGACTCTGATGCCACGGCTGCCAAGCCGGGTCGCCATGGTCCTTGTCACCATGGCAAGGCCGGGCCGTAGGCCGTTCGAGATGTCGAGCCCGGGGATCGGAACGTGCACCGAGGTGGATAGGACGAAGGCGATCGAGCCGTCCTCCGCGAGGTTCTCGGCGATCGCCCGTGCCACCCGAACAGCTCCGAGGAACACTGATTCGAACGAGTGCCGCCAGGTGTCGTCGGAAATCTCCAGCACGCTTCCGAGCGGCGGCCCTCCGCCGTTGATGAGCGCCCCGTCGAGGCGCTCCCAACGGTCGAGGGCCGCGGCCACCAGACGCGCCGGACTCGTCGGGTCGGCATTGTCGGCCAGGACTCCCGCGGCCTGCGGCGCGCCGAGCGCCTCGACCGCGGCGGCAAGGCGCCCTGCGTCCCGCCCCGACACCACCACCCGTGCTCCCTCAGCCGTCAGCGACCGCGCGACGGCGAATCCCAGGCCGCGGGTGCCGCCGCTGACGACGTAGACGCGGTCTGTAAGCCCCAGGTCCATGATCGATTCCCATCTGGAAACTTCGAGTTCCTCGCGGTGTCCCGGACCATCGCGGTCCGGACGCCCGGCTCAGTCCTGCGCCTTGTGGCGATCGGACTCCTCGAAGATCTCGACGACATAGGTGCCGGGATCCACGACCGCCGAGTGTTCTTCCTGGTCTCCGATGGTGAACGTTTCTCCAGCCAGCCACGCCTTGGTCTCGCCCTCGATCGTCATGACGGTGCGACCGCCGAGGACGAATCCCATTTGTGGCCCGTGCCGGTGCGGTTGCACCTCGGCTCCGTTGGGGAACTCCCAGAGCACGACCTGGCCATGGGGGCTGGACAGCAACCAGCCGACGGCGCCCGGAAACGGGGTGTTGATCTGGGGAAGCTTCTTAACCCACTCTGGGTACATTCGCAATGCTCCTTGTCTTCTCAACGTTGAGATGGGGCGGATGCCGTGTCGGCGGGCAGCGCGTCAGCCGGAGAATCCTGGACGGCTTGGTAGAGGGTCCACACCATCGTCGGATGGAAGTACTCGACCGGCTCGAGCGGGGACTCGGCGACCACGTCCACCGAGCCGATGCAGGCGTCGACTCGCCCGCTCGTCGCCACTTCGACGGCCAACGGCTTGGAATTGACGAAGGTGATGTCCACGCCGGCACAGGCTCGCCGCGCGAACGCGGCGGTGGCCGGATGCAACGCGATCGACCGTACGGACCGGCGATCCGCGACCCGGTTGCGGTTGATGGCCAGGCACATCGTCTTGGTGGGACTTTCCCAGACGTCCACGATGCGCATCCGACCGAGGAGCCGGAAGTGCATGTCCACCCAACTGTCGGCCAGCTTGCCGTCCTGGAATTCGAGGTATCCAGCGGGAACGAGCGCGTACCCGTTGGTTTCCAGGGCATGTTCGACAGCTGCGGCGAACGAGGGGAACAGCAGGACCTGGGAGCAGTGCTTCCCGGCTTCGTACGCCGAGTCGGTCCCACTAGGGCCCAGCGTTGAAATGACGCCATTGAGCGTTGTCGCGTTACCGGACATTACCGACGACACCATGTTTCTCCTGCGCGTTGCGTCCCCGTGGTGTGGGACGTGGGGTTCCAGACAGCGTTATCGCGAGACCGTGTGTGCGCGGCCCGAGGAACGCGCATCCGGCCTTGAACCGTTCGTAGCGGCGGGTTGTCAGGCGAGTCATCCCATACGGCTCCCACTCCACGCCCGCCAGAGTTCGGCGTAGCGACCATCGAGCGCCAGCAGTCGGTCATGGGTTCCCTCCTCGACGATCTTTCCGTCGCGCATGACGAGGATCCGGTCGGCCAACCGAGCCTGGGTCAGGCGGTGGGCCACCACGAGGGCGGTACGCCCCCGCATCGCCGCCTCGGTGGCTCGCTCGAGGACGCGGGCACCTGTCGAACCGGCTTCCGCCGTGGCCTCGTCCATCACGACGAACCACGGATCGCCGAGTACGATCCGCGCTAGCGCGAGGTGTTGTACCTGATCGGGTGTCAGCTGGTGCCCGGCGTCCCCGATGACCGTGTCGACTCCGTCGGGCAGCGCGGCGACCCACCGGTCCGCGAAGGTGGCGGTGAGTGCCTGCTGGACGGCCTCGTCACCGGCCTCGGGCTTCGCGAGCGTCAGGAAGTCCCGTACGGTTCCGGCGAAGGCATGGGCGTCCTGGGTGACCAGGAACACCCGGGAGTGCGCTGTTGATAAGGCGGGGTCGCGTGGCTTGGTGTCGACCAGCACCGTACCCGAAGTGGGTCGCAGCATCCCGGCGGCGATAGCGCCGAGAGTCGTCTTGCCCGCGCCGGTCGCCCCGACCAGGGCGATCCGCTCTCCGGCGGCGATCCGCAGGTTGATGTCGTGTAGGACCGGCTTGCCGGGCAGGTATTCGTGACCGACCCCGACGAGAGTGATCTCGCCCTGTTTGACCATGGTGTCCCCGTCCGGCGCAGCTGATCGCGGCAGAGAGGCGATGCCAACGAGCCGGGACAGCGCCGCGCCCATCGACTGGAAGCGGTCGAGGGTGAAGAGCAGCCCGCCGATCGGAGCGAACAGTCGAAGGAAGTACAGCGCGGCGGCAGTGACGGCGCCGACCGTCGTGGCGTGGCCGCGCATGACCAGGAACCCCACGCACAGCACCATGGCCAGCCCGGTGAACTCAGCCAGGTTGTTGCGGTTGAGGAACCCGAGGCTGAGCCGGTAGACCGAGACCGACACGTCCGCGGAGCGCTTGGAGGTGTCGTCGATCTGCCGTAGCAGCGCGGCATCGATCCCGAACGCCCGGGCCGTGGGGGCACCGTTGACACCGGTGAGGAGTGCTTCGGCGCGTTCTCCGTGGGCGATCCGCTGCTCGCGGTAGAGCGGGCGCGAGCGCGGCAGGTACCAACGCACGCTCAGGACATACACCGGCGCTGCGGCGAGTATGGCCAGTCCGAGGCGCCAGTCGAGGGCCAGCACACCGGCAATCGTGAACACGACGGCGACGGCTGCGTTCGCGATCACCGGCACGGCGCCCTTCATCCCGTCGGACACTGTCCGTACGTCGTCGGAGAGCCGAGAGAGCAGATCACCAGTGGTGGAGCGCTCGATCCGGTCGGCGGGCAGGTGCAGGGCCCGGCTGAGCACCTGCTCCCGCAATTCGGCCAAAGCAGGCTCACCCACCCGCGCTAGCATGACCACGGCCACACCGCCGAACAGCGCGCCCGCCACGGCGGCACCGGCGATGAACAGCACGGAGGACACGAGGGCGTTTCGGTCGACCCCGACGTCGTCGGTGATCGCGCCGAGGATCCAGGGGGCGACGAGGCCGGCGGCGCCCGCCAGGACGAACATGAGAGCCATGATCGCGCTCGCCCCGGGGTCGGCCGCCAGCATGCGCCGCACGAACGAGTACGTCTGCCGGGCGGTGGCGATCGGCAGGAGCTGCGCGTCCTGCCTCATCGCAACACCAGCTCCTCGTACGACGGATGGCTGAGCAACTTCCGGTGGGTCCCGACACCCGCCACCCGGCCGTCTTCCACATGCACCACCCGGTCGGCTTGGGCCAGCAGCGCCGGGCTGGTGGTGAACACCCAGGTCGTGCGCGAGCCCGACTGGTGACGCAGTGCCTTGATGCCAACCGCGATCCGCTGCTCCGTCACCGCGTCCACCGCGGTGGTCGGATTGTCCAGCACGAGGATCGAGGGATCGGCCGCCAGCGCCCGGGCGAGCGCGATCCGTTGCCGCTGCCCGCCGGAGTAGGTGCTGCCTTTCGCTGCCACCCGTTGGTCAAGGCCACTGTCGTACAGGCGCACGATGTCGTGCGCTGCCGCGGCGTCGAGGATCCGTGCGAGTTCGGCGTCGTCATGCCGGCCGTCCGAGTCGAGGTTGCTGCGCAGCGTTCCGTGAAGCAGGTCGGTCTGATGGGGATTCACCAGTAGGCGTTCGTGGCGCGCCGCGAAGCTCAGCTCGCTGATCGCCACCCCGTCGAGGCGGACCCCGCCGGTGACGTCCTCGGCGGGAACCTCGCCGACCAGCAGTTGCATCAGGGTTCTGGTAGCGGCTGGGTCGTCGACCGCGAGGCAGAGCAGTTCGCCCGGCCGCGATGCGAGGGAGAAATCGTGCAGCGCGCCGGCGGTCACCCGGTCCAGGGAGATCTCCGGTACGGCGAGCGGCGGATGCGCGGTTCCGGCCGTCAGCAACGGTGGCGTGCGCAGG
The DNA here is from genome assembly GCF_030345795.1 of Micromonospora sp. WMMA1363. Lineage (NCBI taxonomy): Bacteria > Bacillati > Actinomycetota > Actinomycetes > Micromonosporales > Micromonosporaceae > Micromonospora > Micromonospora sp. WMMA1363. The sequence goes on along the minus strand of NZ_JAUALB010000001.1, from coordinate 1,990,086 downwards.
AAGTCGACGATCCGGGCGGCCGAGGCGTGGCTCTCCGCCACCAGGGCGCCGACCTGACCGAGGGTCTGGATGGGGACCGCGTAGAACTGGGTGAGGCCGACGATCGCGATCAGCTGGCCGATGGTGATGGAGTGCTCCAACGCCCGTTCGCCGGCGAGCAGGGTGACCGCGGCCAGGAACAGCCCACTGAGACCGGTGGACATCGCTTTCATGAGCGCCTGGGATCCGGCCACCCGGATGCCTGCGACCTTGGCGACCTGGCTTCGCTCCCGGTAGCGCGCGACGGCTTCGTTTTCGGCGCCGATGCCCTTGATGACCCGCAGACCGCGCACCAGATCAGCGGCCGCCGCGCTGGTGGCGGCGATCCGGCTGCGCTGATCAACGCTGCGACGGGAGATCACCGGCGTGACCAGCTGGGTGATGAACAGTACGAGAGGCGCGCCGAGCAACACGGTTAGCCCGATGACGACATCGATGCGTAGGAGCACGACGGCGCTTACCGCCACGGCGCTGGCGGAGGCGAACGTGTACGCGGCCGACTGGGCCAGCGTGCCGACGCCGTCGGCATCGCCGGTGGCCAGGGAGAGGGTCGCGCCGGGCAGCATGCCGGTACGCGCACCGCGCGGACGAAGCACGTGCCGGGCGATTTCGGATCGGAGCCGATTTGCCTCGAACTGATCGATCCGGTACGCGACGAGCGCGCCGCACCGATAGGCGAACATCAGCGAGGCGAATACCAGGGCCAACAGCGACCCCCACGTGACCAGGGCGCCGACGCTGCCCGATACGACCGCGTGGTCGATGAGCGCGCCGACCACGACGGGAACCATCGCCTCGGACAGCTGCCACACCGAGAGCAGGGTGAAGGACGCCGCCACTCCGGAAGCGTTGCGGCGCATCACCCGTGACAGTAGACCTCGCGCCGACGCGGGCGCCTGAACCGCCAGATCACCGACGGGGGACGGAGGCATTAGCCGGCCTCCGGCTGGTGCCGATGGGAGTCGGTCGGGGCATCCGCGTGCAAAGCCGCGGCGCTCTCGACCGTCATCCGACCCTGCGCCCGGCATCGCAGCCGCCCGACCTCGGTGCTCGGCGCGCCCGTCACGGCGACCGGGTTGGTGTACAGCACGCCTTCCGACCAGATGTAACGCGTTCCGCCCCAGCGCGCGGCCGAGGCGACGTCGGGGAAGAAGCCGCGTCCCTCGAAGTTCGCGCTGGTGTTGCACAGTACGGGTACACCACTAATCTCCGCGTACGCAGCCAGGACGCGGGCCGTGGCGGCCTGCTGACGCTCGTCGATGGTCTGTAGCCTGGCGGTGCCGTCCAGGTGAACGACGGCCGGGACGCGCTCGGCCCACCCGGGCCGCATGCGGTGCTCGAACAGCATGTACGGGTCCGGCGTGCCGGGGTCGAACACCTCGGGCGCGCGAGCCTCGAGGCAGATCGGAGCCACCGGCCGGTAGTCGGCCCGGTTTTTGATCGCGTTGAGCCGCGCCTTCATCCCGGGTTCGGTGGCGGGTGCCAGGATGCTCCGGTTGCCCAGGGCCCGCGGGCCCAGTTCGGCACGGCCCGACAGGACGACCACCGGCTCGCCCTCGGTGTGCAGCAGGTGCGCCAGCTGCCGCTCGTCGCAGGGCTGAGCCTGCCATCCGCCGGGTACCGGCCCGGCAACCAGCGTCGGTCCGCTGCGGACATCCCACTCCAACGTGAGGTTTCCGCGGTGGAACGACTCGCACACGGCCGTGCCGATTGCCGCTCCGGCGTCGTTCGGGAACGGCGGGACGAACACATCCTGGAAGAGCCCGCTGGCGCGGATCGCACTGTTCCACTTGATGTTGAGCGCGCAGCCCCCGCCGAGTACCAGATTGGTGCGCTGTCCCGGGAACCGCCGCTCCACCACCGCCGCGAGGCGATCGAGTAGCCTCCGGCCGAGGTAGTCCTGGAAGGTGGCGATGATGTCGGCGTCGGACATCCCCGGCATGAGCTCGTCCCGGTTCGACGCGACCTTCGAGCCGAGAATGCGCGCGTTTTCCGTGTCGACGCCGGGGAAGCCGGAGATGAGTTCGTCGAGGAGGGAGAACGCGTCAGGCTCGGCCTTGCCCAGCGCCGCATACGCCATCGCCTTCCCCGCAATGGAGAGGTGATGACGTATCACCTCGTCTGCAGACAGTCCGCTGACGTCAGCCGAGAACGGCCCGAACGCGGCGGAGAAGTCCGCGAAGCTGTTGCCCGTGATGGGCATCAGAGCAGATACCAGTGTCACCTCGCGGCTGTCGGCCCGCACCTGGTAGAGCCGCGGCACGATGCCGCCGTCCCACATCAGGGCGAGCGCGTCCTCGCCACGGGCGGCGATGGGGCTGGCACAGTACGCGCCGAGAAGGTGGTTGGTCACATGGTTGAAGCTGACGTGTCCGACGCCGCCTATGAAGGGGCCGTCGAACCGGTGCCGCTGCAGCGGTCCCTCGTCGCCGGGGCTTTCCACGTAGGGCGCGACGGCCAGCTCCACCGGCCGGTCTCCGTCGTGCAGCGTGACGGCGCGGGCGCCACTCGCGCCGGTCGTGTACCACCCGTCCACAACGAACTGGTCGACGTCGGCCGGTGACAGTCCCTCGCTGGCGAGAATATCGACTACGCGTCGCAGGTCATCCAGGGAACTGTAGCGGGCGCCGTTATCAAGCTTCTCCGTTTCGACGCTGAACCGGAGGCGACCGTCCTCTATGACCGCAACCGCGCCGTCGTGCGACGCCTTGATACCGCAGATGAGCACAGGTTCCCCTTTGCCACTCGGACACCGGTCCAGTGATCCTGATGAGCCGTTGAAGATTTGCCAAAAGAATGAGCTAACGCCTCGCGAAGCATTCTCCGGCCGCGCGAATTCCGGCCGACCAACGAATCGATGCACGCCTAGGGTGGGCGTAGCCGGCGGAGTCGTGCGGTTGAGCTCCGCACTCGCGCGAGCATGCCCGCGCGCAGCACGAAAACGCTGATGAAAGTGGTGGAGTCGACTCCACCGCAAGCTGCGCCAGCAGGCTTATAGCCAAGAACTGGCTGAATTAAGGTTCGCCCCCGTGTCCTGTCCCGCTGATCCCCCCCAAGCCGCGGTACTCGCTACGTGGCCGCTACTGTACCCAATCAGCCTTGATCGGCAAGTGCACCTGTTGCCTGTGCCGGCGCCACGACGGGGCCTTGGTCTGTGGCATTACCCAGAACCGCCGCCGCGGCTGGCACGACAGAAGCCACCGGGCGGCACTCTCGCCGCCCGGCTGAGCGACCATCCCACTGGACTCGAAGCGACCATCCCACTGGACTCGGAAAAATCTTGACAGTCCTGAAGCCGCGCGCCTAGTGTCCCGGGTAGACGGACGCTGGCCTGCCTGACGTTACGGTGACCGGGATCCCGGGGTCAGCTTTCACTACACGGGGGACGTGTCGTATGAATCATGTTGCGATTGGTGCTGCCCTGCGGTCGGATCGGGGTTCTCGCCATCCCGACGTGACCGGCTGGGAAGGGTCGCAGGAGTATTTCCGATTCGTCGAGGCCGAGGAGATACGGCCGTCACTGGTCATGGACGTTCTGCGCGGACGGCAACTGGGGGTCGTTTTCCGGGACGTGGTATCGGCCGATACGCGCGAGGCGCTGATCACCAACTTCCTGACGAGCCTTGGACGCCGGACGCGCGGGGCGGACGCGCCGGGGGAGTACCTCGGTGCCTACCACTACAACAAGACGATCGACGAGTACTTCGACCAGACGGACGCCGTCAGGGCAGACCTGGACGCGGCGCTGGATGTGCCGTCGGAACCGCTGGGCGCGCTGTACCGGCAGCTCGGGGAGGCGCTCGCACCCTCCGGTATCGAGTTCCGGCCCGCACGCCACCAGGGCCGCGAGGCCTGCGCGGGCATTTTCCGATCCTGGCTGGGGCAGCGGGATTTCGCGTTGGACCCGCACGAGGACCGGGGCCAGTGCGAGGACCCAAAGCAGGTCGGGTTCGAGATTCAGCAGGTGACGAGGCACCACATCGTGGGTCTCAACATCTGTCTGGACAACGGTTCCGACGGGGGGCTGACGGTCTGGAACCTGCGCCCCGACGAGGCGACCAGGGCGCGGCTCGGCGTTCGGTACACCGGCTCTCCGTACGCGATCGACTGGTTGACCGGCATCGACCGGTTGCTGCTCGACGTGCGGCCGGGTGACATCTACCTGTTGAACGCCGGGCACGTGCACGCCGTCGAGCCGGTGCGCGATCCGGATGCCCGCAGGGTGACGCTCTCGGGCATCCTCGGGTTCACGGACGACACGACGGTTATCGCGTGGACGTGACCGGTGCGGCTGCCGGAGGATCCGGTCCACTGTCCGCTGTGGTCAGCGAATATTACCGCAACATCGACCATCGGAATGTCGAAGCGGCGTTGTCCTGCTTCGCGCCGGACGCGGTCTACCGCCGTCCCGGATACGACGCGTTCGTCGGCTTCCAGGCCATCAGCACGTTCTATCACGGCGTCCGGGTGATATCCCGCGGCCGGCACGACCTGGAGTCCATCGTGGAGGATGCGGACACGGTGGCCGTTCGAGGCAGCTGCCGCGGGACCTCGCATGCCGGTGACCCGTTCGCGGTACGTTTCGCCGACTTCTGGCGTTTCTCCGGTCTCCTGGTGGTCGAACGAAATACGTATTTCGACGCGGCAGCCGTCTGACCTCTCACCTCAAGCCCGGACGCCCGGTCGTCGATTTCCCCGGAATCCCGCCGACCGCGTCGGATCGGCGCGCGCAACAACCCTGGAGTGCACGTGAACATGCCGGCAGCCGACGAGAAGTTCGAGTTTGCGGCCCCGGACGGTCGCGGACCTGTGGTCGTGCGGCGGCCCGCCGCCCAGCTTCAGGCCCACACCTGGTTGACGGAGAACCGCTCACGCATCGATGACATCGTCGCCACCCACGGCGGCGTGCTGTTGCGTGACTTCGGGTTCACTTCGGTGTCCGCGTTCAACCGGGCGGTACAGATTTTCAGCCCCGATCTGCTGGACTACGTCCACCGCTCCACCCCGCGTACCAAGATCGGCGGCAAGATCTATTCCGCCACCGAGTATCCGGCCGACCGGAGCATCCCCCTGCACAACGAGAACTCGTACACCGACGCCTGGCCTGATCGGATCTACTTCTTTTGTCTCGTCGCCGCCGAACATGGCGGGGAGACACCTATCGCCGATTCGCGCGGGGTCTACAGACGCATCGACCCCGCTGTGCGGGAACGATTCGAGCGCGCTGGCGTGCTTTACGTGCGCAACTTCAACGAGGGCGTCGACCTGAGCTGGCAGGAGGTCTTCCAGACGGAGGACCGCACGGAGGTGGAGCGGTACTGCGCGGCGCACAGGATCGAGTTCGAATGGCGAGACCGCGGCCCGGCGTTGCGCACCAGCCAGCGCTGCCAAGCGACGGTGCCGCACCCCGGGACCGGTGAACCCGTCTGGTTCAACCAGGCGCACCTGTTCCACATCTCAGCGCTCGACGCCGGCGAGCAGGCATCGCTGATCGAGACGTTCGGCACGGAGAACGTACCGCGCAACGCGTTCTACGGCGACGGCTCTCCCATAGAGCCCGACGTGCTGGAGCACATACGTGACGCCTACGAGCAGGAGAAGGCGCTCTTCATCTGGCAGCGCGGCGACATCATGGTGCTGGACAACCTCCTGTTCGCACACGGCCGCAGGCCCTTCAAGGGAGCGCGGAAAATCGTCGTGGCGATGTCCTGATTCCGTTCAGCCACAATTCCTTCCCACAATCGGCCGGAGGCACTGCCATGCTCAGCACGACCCCCGTCGTCAACTCCTACAACGGCTGGGACCCCCTGGAAGAAGTCATCGTCGGCAGCGTGGCCAACGGGGCCCGGCCGGGATTCGAGCCCGCGTTGCGCCCGTACTTCCCGGATCCCGCCGACCGCGAGTTCGGGGCCGTCCGCCGCGGCGAGGACGAACTTGAGGTGGCCCAGGAGCAACTGGAAACGCTGGCGGAAGTACTCAGGCAGGAAGGCGCCGTGGTACGCCGACCCGCGCCGATGGACTTCTTCACCGAGGTGCGCACGCCCACGTTCCAGGTGCGGAGCCAGAACTCCAGCACTTGCCCGCGGGACGTCCTGCTCGTGGTCGGCGACGAGATCATCGAAGCGCCGATGGCCATGCGGAGCCGGTTTTTCGAGTACCTGCCGTACCGCTCGCTGGTGACCGAGTACTTCAACGCGGGAGCCCGTTGGGCGGCCGCTCCCAAGCCCAGCATGTCCGACGAGATGTACGTCGGCGACTTCTCGGCCGAGGGCGGCGGCTTCGACGCCGACACCAATCCTGCATTGAGCGACGCCGAGCCCTGCTTCGACGCGGCCAGCTTCGCCCGGTGTGGCCGGGACATCTTCTTCCAGCCCGACATCGTGACGAACGACTTCGGCGCCCGCTGGCTGGCCCGTCACCTCGGCCGCGAGTACCGCCTCCACCGTGTCCGGTTCGCCGACGCGCACCCGCAGCACATCGACGCCACGATGGTGCCGCTGCGTCCCGGGCTTGTGATGATGAACCCGGACCGGCCGCCCGTCGACGGCACCATTGCGTTGTTCGAGGAGAACAACTGGAAGGTGGTCATGGCGCCGCCTTCGGTCCGGGGCAACTTCCTGCGTACGGCGGAAGTGAGCAACTGGATCTCCATGAACGTCTTCAACGTGAACGAGGACACGATCATCTGCGAGGAGCGGGAAAAGCCGATGATCGAGTTCCTCAAGTCGTTCGGCTTCCGGGTGATCGCCATCCCGTTCGCGAACGTCTACCCGTTCGGCGGGAGTTTCCACTGCTGCACGGTCGACATCCGGCGCACCGGCACCCTGCAGTCCTACTTCTCCAACCTGGGCGGCTAATCCGCCAGCGCCCCTGCCCGCCTCCACTAGGAAGCCATGTTGATGCTCCCGCCGCGCGACGATGAACCATACCTCGCTTGGAACCGCACCGAGACGAGCTACCCGACCCACCGACTGGTCCACGAGCTGTTCGAGGAACGCGTCCGGGAGCGGCCCGACGCCGTCGCGGTCACCTGCGGTGACGTCAGTCTGACGTACCAGGCGCTCGAGGACCGCGCCAACGCGCTAGCGCTGGAGCTTCGGCGCACGTACGGGGTGGGCACCGACACACTGGTTTCCCTGGTGTCGGATCGCAGCGAGCGCGTTTTGATCAGCATGCTGGCGGTGCTCAAGGCGGGCGGGGCGTACGTGCCGATCGCGCCGGACAGTCCGGACCGGCGGGTCGAACTGATCCTGCGGGAGAGCCGATCGCGCGTGGTGCTGACCGACGATCGACATCACACGCGCCTGGCGGGCATCGTCGACGCGGCCCGTCTCGCTGTCGACGTTCTTCCGGCCGGGAGTGTCGTCAACCCGCGGCCGGCAACCGACTGCTCGCAGCCGGTCGTCGGGGTGCGTCCCGATTCGAACTCCCTCGCGTACGTCATCTACACCTCGGGCACCAGCGGGCGCCCCAAGGGCGTGATGGTCGAACATCGATCGGTCGTCAACTACATCTGCAATGTGGCGGACCGCCTGGGCATGTCCGCCGAGGACACCTGCGGCTACTCGACGAACGTGAGCTTCGATCTGACGGTTACGACGACGCTGGCCTGTCTGGCGCTCGGCGGGCGCGTCGCCGTGCATACCGGCGAGACCCGCGACGTGGACTCGTACCGGCGGTTCCTGGTCGAGCAGGGCGTCACCACCGTCAAGTTGACGCCGAGTTACTTCGGTCTGGTCGCCGCCTCGCTGTGCGAGACGAACGTGCGTACGGTGGTGCTCGGTGGCGAGAAACTCAGCCGCGCGCTCCTGGAGCGGATCCGGACTCGTGCCGATCAGGAGCTGACCGTCTATGACGAGTACGGACCGACCGAGGCGACGGTAGGGACCTGCGTCGCTGTCGTGCACCCGTTGCCCGAAGGCAGTACGCCGAACATCGGCCGGTTGTACGGCAACTACCGGGCGTACGTCCTGGATGCCGAGCTGCGGCCGGTCAGAGTCGGTGCGGTCGGCGAACTGTTCATCGGCGGCCTCGGCCTGGCCAAGGGCTACCTGGAACAGCCGGAGCTGACTGCCGAGCGCTTTCTCGCCGACCCCTTCCTGAGCGAGCAGGAGCAGGGCGGCCCTGGGCCGGACGGCGCGGACCGCATCGCGCGGATGTATCGTACCGGGGACCTGGTGCGCTGGCTTCCTGGAGGCGAACTCGAGTACCTGGGACGCAACGACGACCAGGTCAAGATCCGCGGATTCCGGGTCGAGCTCGGGGAGGTCGCGCACGCCGTGGAAAGTTACGGCGACGTCGACCGGGCCGTCGTCGTGGCTCGCACCGTCGGCTCCGAGAACGAGATCTCCGGGCTCGTGGCGTACGTGGTGGCCGGGGAGTTCGGCTGCTCGGAGGAGGCGTTGGCGGAGCACCTTCGGGAGATCCTGCCGGAGTACCTGCTGCCCTCGGTGTACGTCTTCCTCGACGAACTGCCGTTGACGTCGAACGGGAAGGTGGACCGGGCCGCGCTGCCCAAGCCGGAGCAGACGCGGGCCGAGGAGTACGTGGCGCCGCGCACGAACCTCGAGCGCGCGGTCGCGGAAATCTGGGCCGAGATGCTCGGGCGGGACGAGCGGTCAATCGGCATCGCCGACGACTTCTTCCGCTTGGGCGGCGACAGCATCGTCGCCATCCAGTTGCTCGGCCGGCTCCGTCAGCGCTTCGGTGTCCACCTCCCGGTCCACGAACTGCTCAACCGTCCGACCGTCGAACGGTTCTGCGAGTTCCTCGCCGGCCAGCTCGCCGAGCATCCGCGCCCGGTCGGCGATCAGAGGGACGAGGCGGACTCCGCCGTCGGCGAAGCGCCGCTGCTTCCCATTCAGGAGTGGTTCTTCCGCAGCGACTTCGTTCGTCCGAACCACTGGAACCAGGCGTTCCTGATCGCGACCCCCCAGCTGGACGCGGACCGGCTCCGGGAGTGTGTGCGGGAGCTGGGGAACCGACACGGCGCCTTCCGTCTCCGTTACCGCCGCAACCTGGCGGGCGAAATCGTCCAGTACTACGACGACGACCACCAGCCGACGGACCTGGTGGTGGGCTCGGTCGCCGACATCTCGGACCTACAGGCCCAGCTCACCGAGTGGCAGGCGGACTTCGACCTCGAGCACGGTCCGGTCTACTGGATCGGCTACCTGGACGGACTGGCCGACGGAACCGCCCGCGTGTTCATAGCCTGCCACCACCTGATTGTCGACGCGGTGAGCTGGCGGGTGCTCGCCGAAGACCTCGAGGCGCTCTATCACGGGCGGAGCCTTCCACCGGTGGGGAGCAGCTACCGGCAGTGGACGACGGCGGTGCAGCAATACGCGTCCCGGCATCCGGAGGAGCGCGACTACTGGCAGGAGGTCCAGTCGGCGTACGAGCACACCGGAGCCGCCGCCCTGCAGCGCCTCGTGGCGAGCGAGGCCACCAGGACGGTGTCCCAGCTGGTTCTCGACCGGGACAGCACCGAGCGCCTGCTGCGCTGCCACCGGACCTACCGCACGCAGATCAACGACGTCCTGTTGGCCGCGTTCTCCCACGCATTGACGGATCTCACCGGTGAGTCGGTCAACTACGTCACTCTCGAAGGTCACGGCCGCGAGGAAGTCGATCCGAGACTGGACGTGGGGCGGACGGTCGGCTGGTTCACCACGATGTTTCCGGTCCGGCTACATACGGGCGCCGATCAGCTCGCGACGCTGCGCGAAACCAAGGAGACCCTGCGCGGGATTCCGGCGAAGGGTATCGGTTATGGCGCCCGGTACGGCTACCACGACGACCGACTGCCCCGGATCAACTTCAACTACCTCGGCCGACTCGACGCCGAGAAGGCCACGGCGGACGGCGCGCGTTGGCGGCTGACCCGGGAGTCCTTCGGCGAGGCCGTGCACCCGGACAACCGCGACAACAACATCATGACGATCAACGGCTGGATCGTCGACGGCAGACTCACGTTCACCATCGCGAACAAGCTCGGCCAGGAGACCGGAGACCGCCTGGTCCAGGCGTACGAGCGGTGCCTGGTCGAGTTGATCGGCGAACTGTCCGCCGCGTCGCGCGCCTACCTGACGCCCGCGGACGTGGACCACGTCGTCTCGAGGGAGTACCTCGACGAGCTTCAGTCCGAGCGGGAGATCGAAGGCGTCTACCTGGCGAACAGTCTGCAGCAGGGGTTCATCTACCAGGCCGTCACGCACGGCCGGGATGACGATGCCTACACCGTGCAGATGATGTGGGAGTACGCCACCGAGATCGACGATGACGCCATGCACGAGGCGTGGAACCGGGCGCAGCGCGCGTTCCCCGCGCTGCGGCTGCGCTTCGGCTGGCAGCAGGAACTGGTTCAGATCATCGACGCGGATGCCACCGTGGACTGGCGTTACGTCGATCTCTCCGACCGGTCAGCCGATGAGGCGGCGGCGTCGATACGACGTCTGCGCGAGGCGGACCGGACCGAGCCGTACAACCTGGGCTCCGGGCCGCTGTTCAGGGTATACCTGGTCAAACAGAGCCCGGTCCATTTCTGCTGCCTCTTCAGCCACCACCACTCGATCCTCGACGGCTGGAGCAACACGGTGCTGCTGAGCCGTGTGCACGAGTTGTACGAAGCTCTTGTCGCAGGGCTGCCGACCGACACCATGCCTGATCGCAGCTACTCGGCCGGGCAGAAGTATCTGCAGGAACATCGCAACGACCACCTGGAGTTCTGGCGGGACCATCTCGCGCACTACGACGAGCGCATGGACCTACAGGGGCTGCTCCGACCGGAGGCGCGTGCGGACGGCCTGCGTATCGACACGACCCGACGCATCCAGAACATGCGGGAACTGAGTTTCACCGTCTCGGGCGACCACTTCGCAACGCTGCGCCGGCTCACCCAGGACATGGCGGTCACGCTCAACGCGCTGATGCTGTACGTGTGGCACAAGACTCTCGCTTGTCACACCGGGGCGAACCAGACGATCACCGGCGTCGTGTTGTCCGGCCGGGGCATTCCGGTCAACGACATCGACACCAGCATTGGCCTGTTCATCAATACCCTGCCTCTCATCGTGCCAGACGGGACCGGTGACGAATCCGTCCGCGACGGAATCCAGGCGGTACAGCGGCGGATCAACGAGCTGAACGCCCGCAGCACGGTCAACCTGGCCGAGCTGCACGAGGGCGCCGATCGCCTGTTCGACACGCTCTTCATCTACGAGAACTGGCCCAAGATCAGTCCGGACGGCTGGCAGTCGCGACTCGCGGTGCAGGTGGGCGGGGAGTACGAGAAGCTGGACTACCCGCTGTCCGTGATCGTGTCCGAGGTTCCGGGCAGCATCCAGTTCCGCCTCGTGTACGCGGCAGAGCTGTTCGACGCCCGCTACATGACGGACATGCTCGACATGCAGCGGCACCTGCTGGACGAGGTGCTCGCCGACGAGGGACGCCCCTGGCGAGAGGTCGACCTGCTCTCCGAGGCTCAGCATCGCGAGCTGGCCGCCATGCTGAATCCCACCGCCGAGGGGCTCCCGTCGGCCCGCACGCTCGTGGAGGCGTTCGAGGAGCAGGCGCGTCGGCATCCGGAGCGCAACGCCGTCTCCTTCGAGGGCGCCACCCTCACCTACGGCGCACTGGACCAACAGGCCAACCGGCTCGCCAACCTGCTCACCGACGCCCACGGCGTACAGCCTGAGGAACTCGTCGTCCTCTGCCTCGACAAGGGGCTTGAACTCATCGTGAGCATCCTGGCGGTGCTCAAGGCGAGAGCCGCCTACGTCCTGACGGACCCGGCCTATCCCGACAACCGTATCTCCTACATCTTGCGGGACACGGCCGCTCGGCTGGTCATCACGACCGGCCGGCACCTCGACCGGCTCTCGGCACTCGGCGACCCGGCCCGCGCCCCGACGGTCCTCGCGCTCGACGCACCGGAGGCCCGCGACGCCGTCGCGACGGCGAGCCCGACCGCTCCCGGGACGTACGCGTCGGTGGACGCGCTGATGTACGTCCTGTACACCTCGGGGACCACCGGTGCTCCCAAGGGCGTGATGATCGAGCACCGGGCGTACGACCGGACCATGGCCGCCGTGCGGGCCCGGTACTTTGCCGACCGCGTAACCGTGAGCACGTACAGCCTCACCAATCACGTGTTCGACATTTTCGGCCTGGAGTACGGCCTGCCCCTGTGGACCGGCGGAAGCGTGGAACTCGCGTCCGACCTCCCCATGAGCCTGGACTGCGGCGGCCTCGACTTCGTCCAGATGACCCCGAGCGTCTGCGACGTGATGCTCGACCGGTTGGTGAACGTGCCGGACGAGCTGCTGCTGCTGGTCGGCGGCGAAAGGCTGCCGAAGGAACTGCTCGAACGCGTGCTGGCCAGGTCGATCGACCTCGTCAACGTCTACGGGCCGACGGAGACGACGATCTGGTCGACCGCACGGCTGTACCGGCACGCCGACGGGCTGGACAGGCTTCCGGTGAGCATCGGCACGCCGTTCGCCGGTGAGTCGGTCCACGTCCTCGACGGCGCGCTCCGGCCGCTGCCGATCGGCGCAGTCGGTGAGCTGTGCATCGGCGGTGACGGGCTGGCGCGCGGATACCTCAACAAGAACGACCTGACCCGCGAGCGGTTCGTCAGCGTCCCGCCCGGTCCGGCCGGCGGCGCGCGGCCGGTCCGGCTCTACCGCACCGGTGACCTGGTACGTCTGCTGCCGTCCGGCGCCTTGGAGTTCATCGGGCGCAACGACGCCCAAGTCAAGATCGACGGACACCGCATCGAGCTTGGCGAGGTCGACGGGGCGCTCGCCAGCCACCCCGCGGTGCGGCAGTCTGTCGTTCTTGTCGTGGAGCTCGGCACTCCGGTCCTGGTGGGCTACTACGTCGCGGACCGGGAGATCCCCGCGGAGGAACTCAACGAGCACCTGCGGCGGTCGTTGCCGGGGTACATGGTGCCGGCCCGGTGCATCCACCTCGGGAGCATGCCGCTGACCATCAACGGCAAGGTGGATCGCGCGGCGCTACCGCGGCCGAGCGCTGTCGGCACCCGGGTCCACGTGCCGCCGCGCTCCGGCACCGAGGCGGACCTGTGCGCATTGATGGCGCGGCTGCTCGGTCTGGACCCCGTCGATGTCGGCATCGACGACGACTTCTTCCAGCTCGGCGGCACGAGTCTGCTCAGCATCAAGCTAGTCTCGGCCGTGGAGCGCGAACTCGGCATCTCGACGACCGTCGGATACCTTCTCGCGCACCGGACGATCCGGGAATACGTCGAGAACCTCGATGAGTCCCGCAGCGAGAGGGCGACCATTTCCCCGGCGACGTTCGCCAAGTTCGAAGACCAGAAGCTGTCCTTCGCGCAGGAACGCCTCTGGTTCATCGAGCGGTTCGAAGGCGGCACCAGCGCCTACAACCTGCCCCTCGTCCTCGAGGTCGCCGACCACGTGGACACGGACGCCCTGCTGATGGCTGTACGCGGCGTGATCGCTCGGCAGGATGTGCTGCGCACTCTGTTGAAGGAGACACCGGACGGCACCGGATACCAGGAGGTCCTCGAGGCGGAGACCCCGGTCGGGATCGAGGTGGTGCGGATGCCGGATCGGGAGGCGATGCACGCGGAAATCCGCCGGGACCTGCAGCGGATCTTCGACCTCGCGGCCGAGGTTCCCGTGCGCGTGCGCCTCTACGAGGTGCCGGACGTCGGCCGTCGCCTGCTGTTCATCATCCATCACGTCGCGTTCGACGGATGGTCGACCGACGTGTTGCTGGAGGATCTCCGTACGGCCTACGACCTCGTCGCGCACCCGCCGCGGGGGGCCGATCCGCTGGCCGGACTGCCAGCGCCGCAGTTGCGCTACCGGGATTTCGCCGTGTGGCAGCGCGACTATCTGACCGGCGAGCGGCTCGCGCGGCTGCGGCGGTTCTGGGAGGACAAGCTCGAGGACTACCAGAACCTCGATCTCGTTCCGGACCGGCCGCGGCCGGACAGCGTGGACTACCGTGGTGCGGACATCCGCCTCGCGGTCGGGGCCGACGTCTCCCGGCATCTGCGGCAACTGGCGGAGGAGCTGCGGGTCAGCCTGTTCAGCCTGCTGCTCAGCGCCCACTTCCTCACCCTGCGCTGCTTCAGCGACCAGAACGATATCGTGGTGGGCACGCCGGTCGCGAACCGTGACCATCCCCAGCTCTCCCGTCTCGTCGGCTTCTTCGTCAACACCTTGCCCCTGCGCTCGCGCATCGACGGGCAGGCGCGGATCTCGGACTATGTGCGCGAGACCGCCGGTGAGGTCCTCGACATGCTCCGCCACCAGGAACTTCCGTTCGAACAGTTGCTCGAGATCCTGGACATCGAGCGGGATGTCAGCCGGCACCCCATCTTCCAGGTCACCTTCGGGGTCCAGAGTTTCGGCGCGCCCTCGCGCCGCACCGACGGCTCGTCGGAGGCTGTCCTGCGCACGTCTCCCGAGACCCGGGAGCTGTACACGGCAGCGAGGTTCGACCTGAGTACGTTCATCGACGACTCGCTCGAATCTCTCGAGATACACATCAACTACGCCACGAGCCTGTTCGAAAGCGCCACCGTCGACAGTTTCGCCCAGACCTACCTCACGATCCTCCGCCAGTTCGCGGACCTGGCCGGGAGCGAGACCAGGCAGGGACAGACCGCCATCTCCGACGTGGAGTACGTGGACGGTGCTCGGTACCGCGAGTTGGTGGACCAATGGAGCGCGCCACAGCGACGGTTCCCCTCCGCGAGGCTGCTGCACCAATCGGTCGAGGAGCACGCGCGTCGCTCGCCCGATCGGGTCGCGCTGGTCCGGGAGGAGCGCCGGCTCACCTACGGAGAGCTCAACACGGAGGCCAACCGGCTCGCGCATCGTCTGCTCGGCGGCGGCAAGGTCGAACCCGGCACCGTCGTCCTGCTCTGCCTGGACCGCAGTGAGGACATCGTCGTTTCAATCCTGGCCACACTCAAGGCGGGCGGCGCCTACCTTCCGGTCGACCCCACCTATCCCGACGACCGCATCGGCTTCATGCTCGCCGACGCGGGTGCGCACACGATCGTGACCCACAGTCGATATGTGGAGCGAATCACCGGCATCCTGGCCCGGGCCACGATGGAGGGGCTGATTTCGCGGCCGGAGGACGTCGACGTGATCGCCGTCGACGACCCGCGTGCGCGGGAGGTGCTGGGCGCCATGCCGGACACGGACCCGGTCGTGAGAGTCGCTCCGGGGGATCTCGCCTACGTTCTGTACACCTCGGGCACCACCGGCAGGCCGAAGGGCGTGCCGCAGACCCACGCCAATGTGGCCCGCCTGTTCGCGGCGCTCGAGGGTGTCTACGACATCCGCGAGAACGATGTGTGGGCACTGTTCCACAACTACGTCTTCGACTTCACGGTCTGGGAGATGTGGGGCGCCTTCCTGTACGGCGGCCGTCTGGTGGTGCCGACGTTCGAGCAGACGCGCGACCCGGAGCTGTACTACGCGCTGTGCCGCGCCGAGCGCGTCACCATGCTCTGCCAGACCGCCACCGCGTTCTACCAGTTCGTCAATGTCGCGCTCGGCAAGGACGACGGAGACCGTCTGGACGACCTGCGGTACGTCTTCCTCGGCGGCGAGGCGCTCAACGTGTCGCTACTGACCAAGTGGTTCGAGCGATACAGCCACGACCGTCCACAGCTCGCCATGGGCTATGGCACGACGGAGACCACGGTTTTCACCTGCTACAAGCTCTACACCGAGACGGATGAGGGTTCGACCGACATCGGCTCGCTGATCCCGGACGTCGCCGGGTACGTGCTCGACGCGCAGCTGCGGCTGCTGCCGATGGGCGCGGTCGGTGAGCTGTACATCGGCGGTGCGGGGTTGGCCGCCGAACTGCTCAATCAGCCGGACTTGACGGCCCGCAAGTTCGTCGCCAACCCCTTCGCCACCGGATCCGACCCGGAGTGGAACAACCGTCTGTACAAGAGCGGCGACCTGGTGCGTTGGGCGCCGAACCAGACGCTGCGCTTCGTCGGTCGCAACGACCTGCAGGTCAAGATCCGCGGTCACCGGATCGAGCTGGGGGAGATCGAGGCGGTTCTGGCCGACGTGCCGGGCGTGCTCCAGAGCGCTGTCGTGGTGCGCAGGACCGGCGACGGCGGCGGACACACCCATCTGGTCGGCTACTACGTCGCCGAGGCCGACATGGGTTCCGAGCCGTTGTTCGAGCAGTTGGAGGCGAAGCTGCCGACCTACATGATCCCCGCGGCGCTGGTTCAAGTGGACGAACTGCCACGCAAGATCAGTGGGAAGCTCGACGTCAAGGCTCTTCCCTCGCCGCAGCTGAGCCTGGCCCGCGAGTTGGTCGGTCCGCATGACGCGCGTGAGGCCCTGGCCCGCAGGATCCTGGCGGAGGTGCTCGGCGTCGACCCCGAGGCGATCGGCGTGCACGACGATTTCTTCCAGCTCGGCGGCAACAGCATCCTGTCGATCAAGCTGGCGAGCCGGTTGAGCGCCGAACTCGGCACGTACGTCAGCATCGCGTCGATCTTCCGGCGCCGGTCTGTGGCGGGCCTGGTCGGCGGTCTGGGGACTTCGCAGCGGGAAGCCGTCGCCATCCCGCGGCTCGAGGCACGTGCGGAGACCGAGCAGGTGGCGTCGTTTGCGCAGGAGCGGTTCTGGTTCATCGACCAGTACGAGAGCGGAAACCTCGGGTACAACATCCAACTCTGCTACGAGGTCCTGCCCGGCGTCGACGTGGATGTGCTCGAGCGGTGCCTCAGCGAAGTGGGCCGACGTCACGAGGTGCTGCGGACGGTCATCCGCCGGGCGCCCAACGGCCGGCTTCACCAGGTAGTGCTGGACCACGAGACGACGCCACTCGACGTCCGGCACATCACCGTGACGGGTGAGGCCGACCTGGCCGCGCGCTTCGGCGCCGAGGGTATGCACCAGTTCGACCTCGCGAATGAGGCGCCGCTGCGGGTCGCCATCTACCGGCAGGAGGCTGCCGAGGGCTCGCCGAGCCGTACCTTCGTCGGCATCGTCGTCCATCACATCGCGTTCGACGGTTGGTCAGCCGACATCCTGCTGGACGAGCTGAGCCGGCTCTACCAGGCGGAGGAGCTGCCAGAACCGTCCATTCAGTACAAGGACTACGCGGCCTGGGAACGGGAGCACATCGGCGGCACCCGGCTGGCGGAGCTGCTCGGGTACTGGAAGGGCCGCCTGCACGGTCGACGACCGGTGGAACTGCCCACCGACCGGATCCGGCCAGCCAAGATCGACTACAGCGGCGACGGCGTGTCGTTCGAGCTGGACCCTGAAACGTCGGCGGCGGCTCGACGGCTGGCACACGAGAGCGGGGTCGGAGTCTTCAGCGTGCTACTCGCCGCCTTCCTCCTGACGCTCCGGGCATACACCGGCCGTTCCGACCTGCTCGTCGGCATCCCGGTGGCCAACCGGACACACGTCCAGACTCACGAGCTCATCGGTTGCTTCACCAATTCCCTGGCGCTCGACTTCGACATCGACGGCGACGACGACGTGGACATGCTGATCAAAAAGGTCGGCGCGCGCGTGGTCGAAGCTCAGGAGCACCAGGAGTTGCCCTTCGAGCGCCTCGTCGCGGAGCTGGATCTTTCCGTCGACTCCGCCCGGCACCCTCTATTCCAGATCTGGTTCGACGTCAATTCGTTCGCCGAGACCGACGCGGACCGGCTCGCCGGACACGAGCCGTCTCCCGCCGCGCTGTTGCGAACCCACGCACTCGAGGGACACACTCCCGACGGCGGGTCGACCATCAACGCCAACCTCGACTTCGGCCTGGTCCTGAACGACGCGGGCGAGTCGATGACCGGAACCATCACCTATGCCACAGCCCTGTTCGATCACGGCACCGTGGAGCGTTTCGCGTCCACCTACCGATCCATCCTGATGCAGTTTGCGAGGACGAAATGAAGCTGGCCGATCTGAACCTCTTGCCGGACGACGAGCAGCAGCGGCTTCTCCACGAGAGCAAGGGGCCGGAGCTGTCCTTCCCGGCGGAGGCCACCATCGCCCAGGTGTTCCGCGAGCGGGCGGCGGCGTCGCCGGACGTCCGCGCGGTGGTCTTCGACGGTTCCTCACTGACGTACCGGGAGCTCGACGAATGGTCGGATCGGCTGGCCGGCGAGCTGATCGCGGCCCACGGAACGGGGCCCGGTCAGCTGGTGGCGCTCGGCCTCAACCGCGGCATCGAGATGACCGTCGCCATCATCGCGGTCTGGAAGGCCGGTGCCGCCTACGTGCCGATCGACCCCGAGACGCCGGACGAGCGGGTGCGCTACATGCTCGATGACACAGCTGCACCGGTCGTGCTCTGCGGCAGCGCGCACCAGGAACGGATGGAGCGGATCGCGGCAGCCGGCACGGCCGTCCGCGCGGTGGACGGCCTGTGGGGTCGGGCCGTGCGTGCGGGCGGGGCCGCGGCACCGACGGAGACGGGCGCGGACGCCGGAAGTCTGGCCTACGTCATCTACACCTCGGGCACGACCGGCAAGCCCAAGGGCGTGATGATCGAGAACCGCTCGGTGGTCAATCACGTGTGCGTCATCAGCGACCTCTACGACTTCGCCGGAGAGCCGGGCCAGGAGGTGATGCTGCAGGTTCTCAACTACGCGTTCGACGGCGGCGTCGTGCCAATGGTGCTCGCCCTGCTGACCGGGAACTCGCTGCTGCACGTCCCCGACCAGCTGTGGCTCGAAGCGGAGAAGTTCACCGAGTACCTGCGCGGCAATGGCGTCACCCACATGAACGGCACGCCGACCTTCTACAAGCACATCAGGCTCGGCGAGGTGCCGAGCCTCAAGCGCATGGTGATCGGCGGCGAGGCGCTCGACGCCGCGTGCTTCCGGGAGATGACGCGCGTCAACAAGGTCCCGGTGTTCAACGAGTACGGGCCGACCGAGGCCACGATCTCGACGACCTCGCACGCGGCCCGGGAGTACGACCTGGCGATTGGCCGGCCGCAGAGCAACTCGTTGGTGCTGATCCTCGACGAAGCGCGGCGCATCGTCCCGGTCGGTGCCGTCGGAGAGGTCTTCCTGGGCGGCCCCGGGCTGGCCCGCGGCTATCTCAACATGCCCGAGCTCACCGCGGAGAGGTTCGTCCCGAACCCCTTCCAGAGCGGAGCGGAGAAGGCCGACGCCGCCTGGGGTCCGGACGGGCGCAACGCGCGGCTCTACCGCACCGGGGATCTCGCGCGCCGGAGGTCCGACGGGGCGCTGGAGTACGTCGGCCGGAACGACTCGCAGATCAAGGTCCGCGGCTTCCGGGTGGAACCCGCCGAGATCGAGGCCACCTTGAACGCGTATCCGGGGGTGACGCAGAGCGCCGTGCTCCCCGCGCAGGCCGGGAGGCACGGGGAGCCCACAGCTGAGGTGACCTCCCTGGTCGGCTTCTATGTCGCCGCTGAACAGGTGAACGTCGACGAGCTGCTGCGCCATATGGGAGCGGCGCTGCCGTCCTACATGGTGCCGACCGAGCTCGTCCACGTGGATGTGGTCCCGATGACCGTCAACGGCAAACTGGACGTCAAGGCGCTGCATGCACTGCGGTCCGGCGTCGACTCCGACGGCGTCGCGCCGCGTACCGCGCTCGAGGGCAGGGTCCAGGAGATCGTCGCGGGCATCATCGGCCTGGAGCCCGCCACCATCGGCGTCGAGGACGACCTGTTCGGACTGGGGCTCAACAGCATTCTGGTGATCCAGCTGATCTCCGCGCTCAATAACGAACTCGGAGTCGACATCGCGGTCCCGTCGCTCTTCATGTATCCCACGATCGCGGAGCTCACGGAAACCCCGGAATTCCAGACTGCCCAGGTCAAGGTCCGCAGTACCGCCGACTGAGTGGTGCCACAGACGCTAGGAGCTCGTCATGAGTCCCCGATATCCTGTGACCCGAACCCAGGCCCCGACGTCCGACGCGGAGCTCTCCAAGATCTTGGCTTCGCCGGAGTTCGGTCGACATTTCGCCGACCACATGGCGTCGGCTACCTGGACGCCCGATGACGGTTGGCATGACCGCGGGGTCGGACCAATAAAGCCGTTCAGCCTGCACCCCGGTACGGCCGTTCTGCACTATGCGCAGGAGATTTTCGAAGGCCTCAAGGCCTATCGCCATGCCGACGGCGGAATTCACCTCTTCAGGCCGGAGCTCAATGCGAAGCGCTTCGCTCGCTCGGCAGAGCGCCTGGCGCTGCCCCGGCTGCCGGAGGAGGAGTTCATCGCGAGCGTGGAAGAGCTCGTTCGGGTGGACGCGCGGTGGGTCCCGATCCCTGAGGTCGAAAAGAGCCTCTATGTGCGGCCCTTCATGTTCGCTATCGACGAGTATCTGGCGGCAAAGCCGGCTGAGGTCGTGGCCTATTCGGTCATCGCGTGGCCGACCGGGTCGCTGTTCGCCGCAGGTCAGAGCGGGGTGACACTCTGGGTGAGCAGCCGCTACACCCGCTCGGCGCTAGGTGGCACCGGCGGAGCAAAGTGCGGCGGCAACTACGCCGCCGGCATGGCTGCTCAGATCGAGGCCAAGCAGCACGGCTGTGACCAGGTCATGTACCTGGACCGGACGGGCGGTGAGGGATATCTGGAGGAGTCGGGCACTATGAATCTGTGCCTGGTCACCTCGGACGGAGATCTCATCACTCCGGCGCTCGGAACCATCCTGGAGGGTGTTACCCGCGACACCATCCTCACGCTGGCCGCCGATTTCGGGCTGACCGTCGTGGAGCGACCCATTCCCCTTGAAGAATTGCGCCGTGGCGCGGCGGACGGCCGGATCACGGAGGCCTTCGCCACTGGGACAGCTGCGGCGATCACTCCCGTCGTCGGATTCAAGGGCGACGGCTACGAATTCACCGTGGGCACGGGGAAGCCAGGTGAGCAGACCACGGCCCTGCGCGCGGAACTCTTAGACATCCAGTACGGGCGGGTGGAGGATCGACGCGGCTGGCTGCGGCGCGTGCTGTGATCGGCGGGCCATCGTGCGACTGTGGTGGAAATAGACTGTCAAGGTGGAGCACATGAAGACCGCAGGAAGGATAATCGGGGCGCTGATGAGCGCCGAGGGAAAATCGGATCCCTATCCGATCTACCAGAAGGCGCGAGAGCTGGGCCCCGTCACGCAGATAGCGCCGGACTGGTTCCTCGTTAGCACGTACGTCGAGGTGCGCGAGGCCATGCGTTCCTCGGCGTATCTTAAGGACCGTTACTCGAGAGTGGACGAGAGCCAGCGGGCCGTGCGCCGTGCTCACCGGTCTATCCAGCTCTTCGACGAGTCGGTTCTACTCAAGGACGCCCCGGACCCACGGGCACGGCAAAGTCGGCGGGTGGGGTGTTTAGGCTGGTAGAAGGTCCAGGAGTTTGAGGATCCGGCGGTTCGTGCGGGCGTTGTATCGCAGCGCGGCGGCGATGTTGGTGGTGTCGTGGATTCTGAGCAGGCTGACCACTACGTTTCGTAGGGTTGCCATGACGCGTGGCGTGTTACCGGTCCGGACCCGGGAGGCGTCCTCGCCGAGGGTCACATCCCTCACCCAGTGCAGAACCTCGATTCCCCAGTGTTGGCGCACGTACGCGAGCAGGTCAGCGGGGTCGGCCTGCTCGGCGGTGAGGCTGGTGACATACAGCATCGCCTGGTAGCTGGTCTTGCCTTTGACGGTGACGGTCCGTTCGATCAGGAACACCTGCGCGACGTGCGGGAAGTTCACCTCGGGCGGAGCGGGTATGACCTGGATGGTGCGTCGCTCGTGCCGGCCCCGGTCGTCGTCCACGCTCCACGCGGTGACCGGCACCCCGGCCCAGTCCAGAGCGTCGAGCCGGTCGAACAGGGTGGGCTGGTTGTCCAGCACCGGGAAGATGAAGTGCGCGTCCTTGACCTGGCGCAGCCATCGGGCATGCTTACGCTGCGTCTGCATCGCGTCGGCCGTCACCACCTGGCCGGCCAGCTCGAGGGGCGTCAACAGCGGTACGAACGCGGTGATCTCATTGCTTTTGCCGTCGACCTGGCGCTGGGCGAGTACCACCCCCACGCATGACAACGCGGCGAGCAGGTGCGGCGCCGGGTTGCCGGCGCTCTTCGCACCGCGGCTGGTCTTGCCGTCCACCGCGACCTGGATCAGCCGCGGCCGGTGCCGACCGCGTGTACTGGCCCGCCAGCGGCGCTGGCCAGCGGCCTTGGCCCGGCGACGGGCCTTACGACCTCGCGGGGGCCGTACCCCGGTCCGCGCCTTCGCCCGCTGCGCCGCCAGGGCACGCCGCTGCAGCCACCGACCCATCACCGCGTCCAGCACGTCACCGTCGAGCCGGGCGCACAACCCGCGCACCGTCTTCTCATCCGGACCGACATACCGGCCGGTCGCCGGAGCCACCCGGGCGCCGAACACCTTCAGGGTCTTCTGTGAACACCCGGCGATCCACTGCCCGATCGCGTACACCGACGTATTGCCGGCCAGCACCGCCGCCAGGGCCAACCCGACCACCGTCGGCAACCGATGCCGGATCCCTCGCGCGTCCCGCGGATCAGAAACCTCCGACAGCGCCGCGACCAGGCTTTCCTGCCTGTTACGGCCCAACAGGACCGGTCGTGTCTGCTCGTCCGGCTGGTCTTGGACAGCGTTGATCAGCAATGATGCAGGCGCGGGCACGGTACTCCACAGGGTGATCCGAAGGCGTAGACAACCTCAAGATCACCGGAGCCGTGCCCGCCCCGTCAAATCCACTCTGGACCACAACACAAAGTCCTCACACGAGCACTCTCCGACTTTGCCGTGCCCGTGGCCCCGGACCACAGCCGGATGCGCAAGGTACTGTCGGCCGCGTTCACTCCAAGGCGGATCGCCGCGATGGAGGGCAAGATTCAGCAGGTTACGGACCTATTGCTGGACAGGTTGGTCGAGTGCGCCGCTGCGGGCGGGGCGGTGGACTTCATGGAGAACTTCGCGGTCCGCGTGCCGTTGGCGGTGATGTGTGATCTCATGGGGGTTCCTCGGGAGGACTGGAGCCGGTTCCGGCCGCTCGCCGAAGATCTGAACGCCACGCTTGAGATGCTCATCGACGACGCGCAGCTGGCCGCTGCCGACGCCGCGGCAGCGGAACTCGATGAGTACATGAGTGCATTGGTCGAGCTCCGCCGCGCCGATCCGCGGGACGACCTGATCAGCGTTCTGTTGGCTGAGGCCGACGGCGAGGATGCCCAACTGGATTCGCGTGAACTGCTGGCGAACCTGGAGCTCCTACTGGTCGCCGGCTTCGAGACCACCACGAATCTGTTGGGCAACGCATTGGCGCTACTCTTCGATCATCCAGAGGTTCGCGAAGGCCTGCTCGCCGGGACGTACACGTACGCACAGTTCATCGAAGAGGTGCTGCGCTTCGACCCACCGGTGCAGCACATGATCCGCTCGGCCGGGGAGCCGGGGATGAAGCTCGCCGGGGTGCCGATCCCGGTCGGGGCCGAGCTGGTGATGCTGATGGGATCAGCGAACCGTGATCCGCTGCGTTTCCCCGATCCGGATACCTTCAACCCCGCGCGCCCGGACAATCAGCCGTTGAGCTTTGGAGGAGGGGCGCATTACTGCATCGCTGCTGGGTTGGCCCGCCTGGAGGGTGTCACCGCGTTGAGCCGACTGCTGGCTCGCTATCCGCGTATCGCGCTGAGCGGCACGCCGATTCGGGCTGACCGCCACGGACTGCGAGGATTCCGCGAGCTTCCAGTAGTACTCGACAGGTAACTGCTGCTCCGTTCCTCAAAGGGCGGCGTGGCGGAAGCGGGTTGCGTCCACGGGAGTGGTGTACGACTTGCCCGTGTTGGGCGCGTTGCGTAGATGAGAGATGGCCATCGTGTCGATCCTTCAAGACGACCAAGTCAGAGAAGGAAGAGAGGACGCGGTGGCCGCTTCAGACCCGACTTGGGCCATTTAGTGCGTGCCGCCGGTGCGTCCAGTGATTGAGAGGTGATCGTCCAGCGGTTGTGTCTTGGTCTGAAGCTCGTCGTTGCTTGCCGGTGTGAGTCCGGTCCGGGTAGCTGCCAGGAGGCCCGGTAGCAGGCTGGCGGCTTGGTCTGGAAACGGGTCGGGTTGAAGCCCAGCGTCGAAAGCCCAGTTGGGGGAGCGAATCAGCGGTCCGTAGCGGAGAGCGAAGCCTGCCGCGTCGTTAGACATTGAGGGAGAGTGGAGCCGGGCGGTTCGCGGTGAAGGCCCATGGAAGCGGTGAAGAGCCTGGAGGCGCAGCCGTGAAGGACTCCCCGGCGTAAGAGGGCGCGGAACGTTGAGACAGTAGCGGCGGGAACTGGAGAGACCCTCCCCGGCCGAAGCGCTCTGTGATTGGCGCGGACGGCCTGTCCTATAACCGGTGTGGAGCCGGGAAGTGGATCGGGTGCCGGGAGGGAGTCGGAGGCGGTCGTAGTACCGATCGAGCCGAGCGGACAACATAACCGCCGGTGAGGGAAGGGCCGCTGCTTCGTTCACGCGTGGTGTCTGGAAGGAGGGCCCGGTGAGTGCCGATCAGGCTAGTTCCACCGCGTCGGGGTCCACGAGGGACTCGGTTCGTGCCTTGCAGCATGCGCTGTACCGGTCGGCCAAGGCTGATCCGGGACGACGGTTTCATGCGCTGCGAGACAAGGTCTATCGCAGGGACGTCTTGTGGCGGGCGTGGGTCGCGGTGCGCCGTAACGGTGGCGCTGCGGGTATCGACGGAACCACCCTGGCCGATGTCGAGGAGTACGGCGTTGAACGGCTCCTGGATGAGGTGGCCGAGGAGTTGAAGGTCGGACGGTGGCAGCCGTTGCCGGCGCGGCGGGTGTTGATACCCAAGCCCGGTACGAGCGAGCAGCGTCCGTTGTCGATTCCTTCGGTCCGTGATCGTGTCGTGGAGGCCGCGGTGAAGATCGTGCTCGAGCCCGATCTTTGAAGCGGATTTTCTTCCGTGCAGTTTCGGGTTCCGCCCGAGGCGCTCGGCGCACGATGCCTTGCAGGTGCTGATAGATGAGTCCTGGCGGGGCTCGCGGTGGGTGGTTGACGGACATCGCCAACTGTTTTACGGCGAGTCCGCATGAGAAGTTGATGCAAGCGGTTGAGGAACGTGTCAGCGACCAGGCGGTCCTGAAGCTTCTGCGCGTGATGCTGCGCGCGGGAGTGATGCAGGAGGGGACGGTGCGCCGTGAGGTGTCCGGAACCCCGCAGGGCGGTCCGGCATCGCCGTTGCTCTGCAACGTGTATCTGCACCGGCTGGACCGGGTGTGGAACACCGTGGAACACGGGGTGCTGGTCCGCTATTGCGATGACCTGGTGGTGATGTGCCAGTCACCCTCTGTGTCATCCTTGGGGAAGGCAGGTTGACCTGCTGAAACTCTGACCCGTGAGGGCGTGCAAGGAGATCCACCCCCGTGACATCGCATCACCCGGTGCCCGACCCCGAGGTACCAGCAAAGCCCCGAACAAGGACATACACCGCCGCGTACAAGGCGCGGATCCTGGCCGAGTACGAGACCCTCGATAAGGCCGGCAAGGGCGCCCTGCTTCGTCGGGAAGGCCTGTACACGTCGCTGCTCGCGGCGTGGAAGCATCAGCGTGACGCCGGCGCCCGCGAGGCCCTGGCCAAGCCGGCCGGGCGGCCGAAGACCGATCCGGCGGTGCTGGAGGCAGCCCGGTTGCGGGCAGACAACGAGCGGCTGCGCGCCGAGTTGGACAAGGCCCGCAAGGTGATCGAGGTGCAGGGAAAACTCTCCGCGCTGTTGGGGCAACTCGCGACCGACAGCCAGCACAGCGGGAGCGAGCCGACACCATGATCGACGCTGCGATCACCGAACTGACGCCGCTGATCGGCATCCGGGCGGCGTGCCGAGCCACCGGCCGGCCGCAGGCCAACCATTACCGCCGGCACCGCCAGACGCCTGCGCCACCGCGGCCGGGGCGTGAACCCAGGCCGCAGCCACGTGCCCTGAGCGCGGCCGAGCGTGACAGCGTCCGGGCGTTGCTCAACAGCCCGGACTTCGCCGACATGGCCCCCGCGGCCGTCTACCACACCCTCCTCGACGAGGGCGTGTACGTGGCGTCGGTGTCGAGCATGTACCGGATCCTGCGTGCCCACGGCGAAGTCAGGGAGCGCCGCCGTCACGCGGTGCACCCGCCGAAGGTCAAGCCCGAACTGATCGCCGACGCCCCCAATCGCGTGTGGTCGTGGGACATCACCAAGCTGCGCGGCCCGGCCAAGCGGGACTTCTACCACCTCTACAGCGTGATCGACATCTACAGCCGTTACACCGTCGCGTGGCTGCTCGCCGAGCGCGAGGACGCCGCCCTGGCCGAACGGCTGCTGTCCGACGCGATCACCAAGCAGGGCGTCGCGCGTGAGCAGTTGACCATCCACGCCGACCGCGGCACCTCAATGGCGTCCAAGACGGTCGCGCAGATGATGGCCGACCTCGGCGTGACCAAGTCCCACTCCCGGCCCAGGTGCAGCAACGACAACCCGTTCTCCGAGGCCCAGTTCAAGACCCTGAAGTACCGGCCCGACTTCCCCGACCGCTTCGGCAGCGTCCAGGACGCCCGAGCTCACTGCCGCGCCTTCTTCACCTGGTACAACACCATCCACCGGCACTCCGGCATCGGCTGGCACACCCCACACGACGTCCACCACGGCCACGCCCGGCAGGTCCGCGATGTCCGCGCCGACGTCCTGACCGCCGCCTACACCCGCAACCCCGAACGATTCGTCCGCGGCATCCCGCAACCACCCGCCCTGCCCACCACCGCGTGGATCAACAAGCCCGAGGACACCACGACTCAGTCAACGAACCCCTGAACCGACCGCCCCAAAAAGGTTGACACCTTCCGTCACGGGAGCAGGCCGAAGCGGCCACGAACAGCCCGACCTGCTCATCGGTGCATCCGGCGTTGAGCGCCAACCACGAGCCGGGCGCCATCGGGGCCACCGGCCATGGTCGCGGCGGTCCGGCGGCGAACGCTGGAACCTCGATGACCGC
Organism: Micromonospora sp. WMMA1363; assembly: GCF_030345795.1. Lineage (NCBI taxonomy): Bacteria > Bacillati > Actinomycetota > Actinomycetes > Micromonosporales > Micromonosporaceae > Micromonospora > Micromonospora sp. WMMA1363. Next base: position 1,963,042 of record NZ_JAUALB010000001.1, on the reverse strand, counting down.
CTGCATTGTGATCACCATGTCATTCAACCCGACGTCCCACCACGTCTCTTCACGTCCTCGCCAAGGTGCTGTCAGGTGGCCGTCTTCAGCGGTGCCGGCATGTCCGCACTTCTCTGGGCCGTCAACCCGAGGGTCGGGTGCTTGACGCCGCGTACGCTACTTGCCTTGGCGGGTTCGGGCTGGCATCATCCCGGCCATGATCGAGAGAATCGAGTCCTCCGTCCGCCGGTGAGCGTGACGACCGAGCCTGGATCGCTCGGACCCCAGATCTCCCTGTTCGAACACGCGCTGCGCCTGCATCAGCAACACGGGGACTCTCCTCTCCCGCGTGACGGCGAGCCGTATCCGGACGGCGACCTCCACCACCGCCGGCGGCAGCGACCGCGGACCCGGAAAGACCGGCGGCTCGACGGCGCTGACGCTGCTGGCATCCTCGACATGCACTTCGGCAAGGCCGATGCGCCACCGAGCGAACTCGCCGACGCGTTCCATGACGTCGACGTCCCGATCCACCACAACGAGCACATCGCTGCCGCGGCGCTGCGCGCAGACCGGCAGCGGGTGCGGCAGACCGGCTGCTGGTTGGTGCGGCACAGCACTGATCGATGCTCCACGACAGTCGGGCTGGCGCTGCTCGCCACGGATTGGGCGGAGGAAGACATTCCGCTGATTCAGACCATCGGCCTGCTGTCGGACCGGTTCGGGCCGTTGGCCGCCGAGGCGCTGCGACGCCGCCGCGGCGGCGAAGAAGCGTTGTTGTGGCTGGCTCAGCGGGCTGCCGGTTGGGGACGCGTTTACGTCATCGAGGCGCTCTGCGGACGCGGTGTGTACGCCTCCCGCCGGTGGCTGCTGCGCCATGCCTGCGACGGCGACTATCTCAACGGCTACTTCGCCGGCCAAGTCGCCACCGCAGCCCACCTACACGAAGCGATCGTCGGCACCGAGGTCGACGATGACCTGATCGGTCACACCGGGCGACTACTGAAAATCATGGCTGACTGCGGTGGCATGGGCATGACCCTTCAGCACTACCCGCCCGCATCGGCCGTGCTTGCCGCGCATGTGGCTCACCTCGGTCGGCAGGCGCCGACCGTGAGCAGGTACGTCGACGCGGCGGTCGGTCACCTGGCAGACAAGGCCCCTGATCGGTCCGGATGCACCGCCGAGCAGCGAGACCACCTGGTGCGGCAGTACCTCGCGGTGCTGGATCGGCAGGACTGGTGTGACATGGTTCGCGCTGGCCTCGACCCGGACAGCGACTTCTTCTCCTGGTTCGCTGGCAATGTGGCAGAGCGGCTGCAGTTGCGGGCGTTTACCGACCTGACGGGTGATGATCGATGAATCATGTAGCCGATCAGCGTCTGGTCGAGGCGGTGCAGGCCGGTGACGAGGTGGCCGTCGGGCAGGCGCTGGCCGATGGCGCGGACCCGAACGTCACGGTTGGCCGATTCCGGGGGTCGGTGCTGGCTACGGCTGCGCGCGGCGGCTGGCTGGGGATCGTGGGTTTGCTGGTGGACGCCGGCGCCCGCATTGGCCCCGCCGATCCCTACACCGCGTCGCCGCTGCGCGCCGCCGTGCTTGAGTCGCACGCGGAGGTGGTGCAGTCCCTCGTAGCCCATGGGGCGCTGGCGGCGGAGCATGCAAGCAGGTCGAGCGTGCTGACCGAGCCCGTGTCCTACACCGCGTTCCGCCCGACTCCGGCAGCTCTGGCGACGCTACGAGTCCTGCTGGAAGCAGGGGCGGCCCCGGGCCCGAGCGAGGAGCCAGCTCTCATCACCGCGGTGATGCGCCCGTCGCGCCGGCGGTGCTGCGCCTTCTCCTCACGTACGGTGCGAACGCCAACCAACGGCGTTCCGACGGCACGCCGGCGATCGTCGTGGCCGCCCGACGCGGCGATCACGCCGCGGTGGACGTGCTCCTGCAGGCCGGCGCCGACGTGGACGCCCGCGACGGGCGAGGACGGACGGCGTTGATGCACGCGGTCGAACGCGACGAACAACGGGTCATCACGGCCCTGCTGCTGGCCGGTGCCGCCATCGGCGCGGTCAGCGCCGACGGCATGACGGCCCTGCAACTGGCCCGCGGCTGGCAGCGCCAGAACGTACAGTTCATGCTGGGCGAGCGCCACGCCGGCCTGGACGACGTGCCGATTGTTCGCACCGTCGTCCGGGCCGTCCCGACCGGCGTCCGACTCGCCGGCGATCCGCAGATGCTTCAGCTGTTGGCGAGCGTCCTCGACATCGCTCTGGACGACCTCGGCGACAACGAATGGGAGACTCGGACGGGCGCGGACGCCGATACGGCACGGGCGGTTGCCGTGCGGCTGCGCGAGGAGGTCGTCCCCGCGGCCAATGCATCCTGGCATCAACTGGACGTCACCGCCGACGAGCTCGCCGCCGTGCGATCGGCTTTGGTCGAGCTCGCCTACGGCACCACGCGCGTCATGCCGGCCGGCGCCAGCCGACTGGAGAGCATCGACGTGCTTGAAGAGCTCAACCGGCAGCTCGGCCGCTGAGGCGCGCCAGGGCTATACCTCTGGCGGGGTGGATTCATCAGTGGACAAGGCCGAACGGATCTGCGGCAATGGCCGCTGGGACGATCGACGCGCATGCTCGCACTTCGGCACGCAGGAAGATGAGCCTGCGTTTCGCAGCTTTGCGTCGATATAGTCCGCGAATCTGGGGCTTGAGCTGGGCATACACGAGTTGGCCCGGTGACTAGTAGTGCCTTGTTAGGTTGTGTCGTTGTATGGGCGGTTACAGGTGTGGCATGCGCCGGCCATGGCCACGAGAAGTTGTTGGAGGTGCCGAATGACGGCGTAGAGGGTCAGGCCGGCGCATCCGCTTTTGGGTCGAGGCGGAGGTGGACGCAGAAGGCTTGGGCGAGCACGGTGGGGGTGACGTGGCGGTGCCAGCCGGTGAAGGTGCGGCCTTCGAAGTGGTCGATGCCGAGACCGGATTTGAGTTCTCGGTAGTCGTGTTCGACCCGCCAGCGGAGTTTCGCCAGCCGGACCAGGGTCTTCAGGGAGGTGCGTGTGTCCGTGTTGGATAGCCAGTACTTGACTGGTTCGGTGGCGTCTGGTGGCCACTCGGCGATCAGCCAGGCCTCGGGCAGGGTGCCGTCGTCGGCTCGGGGGATGTCGCGGTTGGCGGGGCGGATCCGTAGGCGTAGGAAGCGGGAGCGCATCGCGGCGGTCGGGTTGCCGCGGGTGCGCCGGCTGCCGTGACGCCAGGTCACCGGCCGGGTCGCGTCCCGGCCAGCGGCCAGGGCGAGGCGCTTGAAGGTGACCGGTGGATCAGGGTAGGCAGGCCGTGGCGGACGACCCCGACCGGAGTAGGTCGGTGTCACCGGCACGGCGTCGCCGGGGTGGGCGGTGGCGTTCGGGTCGACCTGGACCACGTAGGGCAGGCCGCGTTCGGTCAGCCCCAGGCGGAACAGCGCGCAGTCGCCGTAGCCGGAGTCCGCGGTCACCGGCAACCTCGCCAGCCCCCACTAGTATCCGGGGCGTGATCGAACGGATCCTGCCGCCGGCGGTGGTGGTGGAGGAGTGCTTCACCGACCCGGCCGGGCTGCGCCCGCACCCGGACGAGGAGCACGTCGTCGCGAACTCGGTGCCGAAGCGCTGGCGGGAGTTCACCACCGTCCGGCACTGCGCCCGCCAGGCGCTGACCCGGCTGGGCCTGCCGCCCGCGCCGATCCTGCCCGGCGTCCGAGGCGCGCCCGGCTGGCCGGCCGGCATCGTCGGCAGCATGACGCACTGCGACGGCTACCGCGGCGCCGCCCTCGCCCGCGCCGGCACGGTCGGCAGCGTCGGCGTGGACGCGGAGCCGCACGCGCCGCTGCCCGACGGGGTGCTGGGCGCCGTCGCGCTGCCCGCCGAGCGCACCCGGACCGCCGCGTTGCGTGCCACCCACCCCGGGGTCTGCTGGGACCGACTGCTGTTCAGCGCGAAGGAGGCGGTCTACAAGGCGTGGTTCCCGCTGACCGGTCGCTGGCTCGACTTCGCCGAGGCGGACATCGTCGTCGACCCGGCCGGCACGTTCACCGCCCGGCTGCTGGTGCCCGGGCCGCGGCTCGACGGCGTGGAGCTGACCGCGTTCGACGGCCGGTTCCTGGTGAAGCGGGGTCTGGTGCTCACCGCCGTCACCGTCCCGGCGGCGTCGGCACGCTAGAACAACCGGCTCTTCTGCACCTTGCCTATGGCGTTGCGGGGCAGCGCGTCGACCAGCCGCACCTGCCGCGGTCGCTTGTGCACGGAGAGCCGCCGGGCCACGAAGTCGATCAGCTCGGCCTCGGCCGGCCCGTCCCCGACCACGTACGCGGTGACCTGCTGGCCCAGGTCCGGGTGCGGGGTGCCGACCACGGCCGCCTCCCGGACCCCGGGGTGTGCCAGCAGCGCGTCCTCCACCTCCCCCGCGCCGATCCGGTACCCGCCGCTCTTGATCAGGTCGGTGGCGGCCCGGCCGACGATCCGGTGGACGCCGTCCGGGCCGACCATCGCCACGTCACCGGTGCGGAACCAGCCGTCCGCGCTCCGGGCGGCCGCGTCGGCGTTCGGCCGGTTCAGGTAGCCGTCGACGAGCGTGTCGCCGCGGACCTGGAGCTCGCCCATGGTCTCCGCGTCGGCGGGCAGCGGCGTGCCCCGCTCGTCGACCACCCGGGTGCGCACGCCGGGCAGCGGCACGCCGACCGCGCCCACCCGCCGGTGCCCGCCGGTGCCCGTCCGCCCGAGCGCTCACCGTGATCAGGGTTTCGGTCATCCCGTACCGCTCGACCGGGCGGTGGCCGGTCAGGTCGGCGAGCGCGGTGAAGACCGGCTCGGGGAGCGCGGCGCTGCCGGACACCAGCAGCCGAGCGCCGCGCAGCGCCCGCGCCGCCACCGGCTCCGCCGCGATCCGCGACCAGATCGTGGGTACGCCGAAGTAGAGCGAGCCGGCGGCGGCCGCGTACCGGTCGGGGCGCGGCCGGCCGACGTGGTGCAGCCGGCCGCTGACCCGCAGCGGGCCGAGCACGCCGAGCACCAGCCCGTGCACGTGGAACAGCGGCAGCCCGTGCGCCAGCACGTCGTCCGGTGTCCAGGCCCAGGCGTCGGCGAGCCCGTCCAGGCAGGCGGCGACCGCGCGGCGGGACAGCACCGCGCCCTTCGGCGCGCCGGTGGTGCCGCTGGTGTAGAGGATCAGCGCGGTGCTCGCCGGGTCCGGCTCGGGATGGCGGTGTCCGAGCGGCGGGTCAGGTCGACCGGCACGGCCGGCGGCGCGGCGGGACCGTCGACGGCGGCGGTCCCGGGCGTCGCCAGCAGCACCTGGGCGGCGGAGTCGCGCAGCACGTGGTTGCGTTCCACCGGCCCGGCGTCCGGGGCACCGGCACCACACCTGCACAAGAGGTACGGCGACAAGGTGGCGGTCGACGACGTCTCGTTCACCGTGGAGCAGGGCGAGATTTTCGGCGTGCTCGGTCGCAACGGCGCCGGCAAGACCACCACCGTGGAGTGCGTGCAGGGCCTGCGCCGCGCCGACGGCGGCACGGTCCGGGTGCTCGGACTCGACCCGATCCGCGACCGCACCGAGGTGCGCCAGCGCGTCGGCGCTCAGCTCCAGGAGAGCCAGCTCCCCGACAAGCTGCGGGTGCGGGAGGCGCTGGACCTCTACCGGTCCTTCTACCGCAACCGCGCCGACATCGACGAGCTGCTGGCCGATCTCGGGCTGGCCGAGCAGCGCGACACCGCCTTCCACAAGCTCTCCGGCGGTCAGAAGCAGCGCCTCTCGGTGGCGCTGGCGCTTGTCGGTCGTCCCGAGATCGCGATCCTCGACGAGCTGACCACCGGGCTGGACCCGAAAGGCCGCCGCGACACCTGGGACCTGGTCGAGCGGATCCGCGACCGGGGCGTGACGGTCGTGCTGGTCACCCACTTCATGGCCGAGGCCGAGCGGCTCTGCGACCGGCTCGCGCTCATCGACGCCGGCCGGGTGGTCGCCATCGACACACCGGCTGGGCTGATGTCCCGGGTGGACGCCGAGCACCGGGTGCACTTCCGCCCCCTCGGCCACCTCGACGACGCCTTGCTGACCGCGCTGCCCGAGGTCAGCTCCGTCCGCCGCGACGGCGACGAGGTCACCGTCACCGGCCGCGAGGAGGTGCTGCAGGCGGTGCTGTCGGCGCTGACCGAACGCAAGATCCGCTACGCCGGCCTCCGGGTCGACCAGCTCACCCTGGACGACGCGTTCGTCTCCCTCACCGGTCACCCCGCCGGCGCTCGACGGAAGGTCATCGTGAACGCCCTGTCCAAGCTCGTCGCCGTCGAGGCCAAGCTGTTCCTGCGGGAGCCGGTCTCGCTGTTCTTCGTCTTCGCGCTGCCGCTCGGCCTGATGCTGGTGTTCGGGCTGCCCCAGCGCGGCGCCCGTCAGGAGGCGACCCCCGGGCAGCACGGCGAGCTGACCTTCCTGCCGTCCATCGCGCTCTCCCTCACGATCGGGATGCTGGCGCTCTTCACACTGCCCATGGCGCTGGGCATCTACCGGGAACGGAAGGTGCTGCGCCGGTGGCCACCACCCCGGTCAGCCCGGCGTTGCTGCTCATCGCCCAGGTGGTGGTCAACCTGGCGATGGGTGTGGCCGGCGCGGTGGTCACCGCGCTCGGCGTACGCCTGCTGCTGGACCAGCCGGCGCCGGCCAACGTGCCCGGTTTCGTGCTGGCGTTCCTGCTCGGGGTGGCCTGCCTGTTCGCGATCGGCCTGCTCATCGCCGCGCTCGCCCCGTCGGCGCGGTCGGCGCAGTCCATCGGTCCGACGCTGTTCTTCCCGCTGCTGTTCCTGGCCGGGGCGTGGCTGCCGCGCGACCAGATGCCCACCGGGCTGGCCCGCGTCGGGGAATACTCGCCGCTCGGCGCCACCGTGGACACCATCTCCGCGGCGTGGGCGGGGCAGAACCCGGCCGTGTCGCAGCTGCTCGTGCTGGCCGGCACCGCCGTCCTGGGCTGCCTGCTCGCCACCCGCCTCTTCCGTTGGGAGTAGGCCTCGGTAGGGGGCGGCTAAGGGTACTTCGGCGGTGTGATCCGGATTGCGTTCGAGTCGCACGGGAGACTGCCTCGGGTTCCGTCCCGGTGGAACCGGCGGTGATCCGCCCGCGCTCGCGCGTGGCGCCCGCGGCGCGCGCACGGCGAGGCGGAACGGCGAACGACGGAGGTCGTGCCGTGACAGCTTCTTCCGATCCCGCCCCGGCCGTCCGGACGGCGACGTCCTTCGTCGACGATGACGACCGGACCCCCTGGCCGCTGACGGCCCACCAGATAGGCACGGACGCCACCGGCACCGTCGAGGCGGTGCTGGAGGGGCGGGCCGGCGACGTTGCCGGTCGAGCTGCGCAACCATCGGGTGTCCCCGGTGGAATCCAAGATCAAGGTACGGCACTACGGAGGCTACGAGCACTTCGAGCGGGATCCGGCCGGCGTCGTCGACGGCGCGCCGGCGGTGTTTCGCTGGACCGGCCGTACCCGTATCGCGGAGTGAACGAGAGGCGGTAACGCGATGGGCATCGGGGATCAGCGCAACGACGCGCACCTGACGGTGACCGACGTGGCCACGGTGACCGCGTTCTACGCGGCGGTCTTCGAGGCGGTGCGGGTGCAGCGGGAGTGCCTGCTGGACGGCCGCCTCCTGCACGCCGAACTGGTGGTCGACGGCCCCGGCTGACGGTGAGCGAGTGGTCCGACGGTCCGGGCGGCCCTCTGCCGCTCGCCTCGGCCGATCCGCACCTGCTCGTGCAGCGGGCGCTGGCGGCCGGCGCGACGCCCGAACCCCGAACGGCGGCCCGCCGGTCGGGGTGGTGTTCCGGGACCCGGCCGGCCTGCGCTGGGCGGTACCCGGTCCCTAGCCAGGTGCCCGACGACGAACGGCCCCGGTGGCGGGGCCGTTCGTCGTGCCCGCGAGGATCAGCGGCGCAGCGTCGACCCGAGGCCGCCGCCGCTGCGTCGTCGGTGCTGCCAGTAGAGGTCGCGCCGGGCGCCCTGCGGGAAGCCGGGCTGCCACGGCTTGACCGGGCCGGCGGTGTGGATGATCGACGAGTCGGTGAGCTTGCCGCCGAACACCGGCTCCCGCCGCCAGGCCATCAGGTCGTTCCACCAGTACGGCAGCCGCAGCCAGTTGCCGTGCACCGCGCAGTTGAGCGCGTCCTGGTCCGGGTAGCGGGACTCGTGTGCGTGCCGGCGCAGGTAGTTCAGCGACACCTCGGTCACCTCGCACTCCTTCCAGCGCGGCACGTCGATCAGCAGCACGCCGGAGTTGAAGTAGTGCGCGTACGGGTCGAGGTGGTCGTAGTCGGCCAGACCCGGGATGCCGCCCATGTGCAGCAGCCGGCGGTTGAACGGGTCCCGCACCCCGCCGAGCGGCACCCCGCCCATGTCCACCTCGAACAGCGGCCGCAGGCTGTTCAGGCACATGGTGTCGCAGTCCAGGTAGAGCAACCGGTGCACGTCCGCCGGCAGCGCCGCCGGGACCAGCAGCCGCAGGTACATCGCCGGCGACAGGTACGCCATCAGCGGGTCGCTGTCCTTGGACAGGTTCACCTGGGCGGCGTCCACCCGAAGGAACTCCACTGTGGCGTTCGGCCCGGCGACGCGGGTGAGCGTGGTACGGGCGCTCGCCGGCACGTCGTCGGCGGCGACCAGCCAGTACCGGAGCTCCTCGCCCGGGTTCGACTCGGCGACTGTCGACATGACGACCGCGGCGTGCGCCGCGTACGCGTTGTCAAAGGTCAGGGTGAGGTCCACGGGTGCTCTCCTTCGCGGCGGTGCGTGAGCGCAACGTCGAGAAAAGTAGCCGCGGAATTGTGGGCCCGGCAAGGAATGCGCTATTGCTTAGGGGTTTGGCGAACAACCCCTGAATTGCCCCTCAAGCACGGCCGCGCAGTGGGCCGCCGGCTTCGGATGCGTTCGTTGCTGCCAGGGCGACCACAACCGCACCCGAAGCGGCTCGAGAGTGCCCTCACCGCGTCTCGACGAGCCGGAAACGCTCCAGCACGGCCGGCGTGTCGTCGTCGATCGTGAACGTCGGATCGCCGAGCCATCCCCGGTAGTCGTCGCCGTGCCAGTAATCCTCGTGACCGGCGCGCCAGGCGGCGACCGACGCGTACTCCTCGCCCTCGTCCCAGGCGTGGTCCAGGTCGATGTCGCCGATCCGGGCGACGCGTACCTCGACCAGCTCGATCACGGCCACCGTCCGGTCGGCGGAGTCGATCACCGCGAACCGGGTGCCGACCTCCGGCAGCGGCTCGCCGTCGATCTCGTAGTCCTGGAGCAGCCCGGTGGTGCTGGTCTTGGTGCCGTCGAGCACGGCGGCGACCAGTTGGTCGCGCAGCGGACCGGGGAAGGCGAACTCGAACGCGGGTAGCTCGGCTGCGGTCATGGCCGGCAGCGTAGCGGCGGCGCCGGCCGCCGGCGACGCGTTTACCGGGCCGGCGGCAGCCGCCAGTCGAGCAGGACGGGTTCGTAGTGCGGGCTGACGCCCGCCAGCTCCTCGCGCCCGTCGCGCGTGGGCGCGTGGTCGCAAGCCGGCCAGCCGGGCCACGGTCCGCTCGGCGTCGCGGGCCGCACGCCGCCAGGCTCTCCTCGGTCGGGGTCCACCCGTCGGTCTCGCCGTAGCCGAGCAGCACCGGGCCGGTCAGCCGGGCGAACACTGGCGCCGGGTCGAAGTCCATGTCCGCCCAGGGCGTCGCCGGCAGCTCGTCGGGCAGGAACGCCAGCGGGAACCACGGCCGCCGTCTCGCGGCGTTCAGCTCCGCCTGCGCGACCATGTCCCGCCGGTCCCGGCCGTTCTGTGCCGCCGCCGCGACCGGCGCGGCGGCCTTGCCGCCACCGGGTCGGACGCCGATTGTCGTACCCGGCGAGTACGACAGCGATGAGTTTCGGCGCGGTGCAGGTCGGACCTGGTGAACGGTCGAACGGAGGACGAGACGTGACATCAACACGAGTACTTGTCGGCACGCGCAAGGGCGCGTTCATCCTGACCTCGGACGGCCGGCGCGCCGACTGGACGGTCGACGGGCCGCACTTCGGCGGCTGGGAGGTCTATCACCTGACCGGCTCCCCGGTCGAGCCGGACCGGCTCTACGCGTCCCAGTCCGGCGGCTGGTTCGGGCAGCTCATCCAGCGCTCGGACGACGGCGGCCGGAGCTGGACGACGGTGGGCAACGACTTCGCCTACACCGGCGACGTCGGTGAGCACCTCTGGTACGACGGCACCCCCCGGCCGTGGGAGTTCAAGCGGATCTGGCACCTCGAACCGTCCCGGCACGGCGTGGACGAGGTCTACGCGGGCGGTGAGGACGCCGCCCTCTACCATTCCGCCGACGGTGGCCAGAATTGGTCCGAGCTGACCGGGTTGCGCCAGCATCCGACCGGTCCGAGCTGGCAGCCCGGCGCCGGCGGGATGTGCCTGCACACCATCATCCTCGACCCGGCTGACCGGGACCGGATCTACGTGGCGATCTCGGCGGCCGGGGCGTTCCGCAGCGACGACAGCGGCGCGAGCTGGCTGCCGATCAACAAGGGGCTGCGCTCGGGGGAGATCCCCGACCAGGATTCCGAGGTCGGGCACTGCGTGCACCGCCTGGCCCAGCACCCGTCCCGGCCGGACACGCTGTTCATGCAGAAGCACTGGGACGTGATGCGCACCGACGACGCCGGGGCGAACTGGCGGGAGGTCAGCGGCAACCTGCCGACCGACTTCGGCTTCCCGATCGCGGTGCATGCGCACGAGCCGGAGACGATCTACGTGGTTCCGATCACCAGCGACTCGCTGCACTACCCCCCCGAGGGCAAGCTGCGCGTCTACCGCAGCCGCACCGGCGGCGAGCAGTGGGAGCCGCTGACCAACGGGCTGCCGCAGTCGCACTGCTACGTCAACGTGCTGCGCGACGCGATGGCCGTCGACACGCACGAGGAGTGCGGGATCTACTTCGGCACCACCGGCGGGCAGGTCTACCACTCGGCCGACGGCGGCGACAACTGGGCGCCGATCGTGCGCGACCTGCCCGCGGTGCTCTCCGTCGAGGTCCAGGTGCTGCCGTGATCCGGGTCGTGCTGCCGGCCCACCTGAAGAACCTGGCGCACGTCACCGGCGAGATCCGCGTCGAGGTGGCCGGGCCGCCCACCCAGCGCACGGTGCTCGAGGCGCTGGAGACCGCCTACCCGATGCTGCTGGGCACGATCCGTGACCGGCACAGCGGCGAGCGCCGCCCGTTCGTCCGCTTCTACGCCTGCGAGTTGGACCTGTCCCACGAGTCGCCGGACTCGCCGCTGCCCGAGGAGGTGGTCGCCGGCAAGGAGCCGTTCATCGTGCTGGGCGCGATGGCCGGCGGCTGAGTCCCCGGCGGGGGAACCGCGCTCGGGCGGCCACGTCTGAGTTCCCCCGCTTTGCTGGAGCGGTGGTTACCTGCTGCCGGCTGGCGCAGGGGTGGCGATAGGTGGTTCGGCTGGTTGCGTCTGGTGGGTGTGCCAGGTGGTCTCGTACTCGTTCGGGCTGAGGTGGCCCAGCTCGCGTTGGATACGGCGGGTGTTGTACCAGCCGTAATGGCGAAGATCGCGTTCTCGGCCTCGTCGCGGGTCCGCCAGCTCGTGCGTTAGAACGGACGTAATAATTCGAGAACGTGGAGTCGCCCGTGAGGGCCATTCAAAACTCGGTCGACACCCATGGATGTCACGTTGAGTGAGGTTCGAGGGTGCCCGTGACCCGGGTTGACTGTCCGGAGTAGACGCAGCGGCTGGGATCCGATAGATCAGCTTTGTGTGGAAGTTGATCGAGGGTCAGCCGCTGCGCTGTGAAAGTATGACAGGACTCCCGACCGACCGGCTCGCTGACCTGATCGGCCGGGTTCGCGAGATCGTGGGCGATGAGTGGGAGAAGCCGCCGGTCGGGCGTCCGCACGTGTTGCCGCTGGCCACGGCGGTGATCGCGGTGCTGTTCGGACTCCGGCACAACATGCCCGACGAGGTCCTCGGCGAGGTGTTCGGCTGTTCGCAGGCCACGATCACCCGCTATCACCAGATCCTGCAGCCGATCCTGCGCTGGGTCACCCGTCCTGAGGTCGACCAGCGCCTGGAGCAGACCCGCCGTGACGGTGTGCTGGTTGACGGGTTCGTCGCCCCGGTCGGCGAACGCGAGTCCTACCACGGACTGTTCTCCGGCAAGAAACACCTGTCAGGGCAGAACGTGCAGGTCATCGCCAACCTCGATGGCCGCGTCGCCGACGTCGGCGAACCCGTCAACGGCGCCCGCCACGACGCGGCGGCGTTCTTCATCTCCGGCATCGCCGAACGCTGGGCCAGCCACCTCACCGACGGACCAGGCATGATCGGCGACGGCGGCTACCAGGGCACCGGCCCGATCACCCCGCACAAGAAACCACCCGGTGGGGAACTGACCGCCCAGCAAAAGGCGTACAACTACAGCGTCAACCGGCTCCGCGCCGCCGTCGAACGCGCCATCAGTCATCTGAAGAACTGGAAGATCCTCAAGACCGGCTACCACCGGATCATGACCGACTTCCCCGACGTGTTACGCACCGCCACCGCCCTGGAGATCTTCAGAACCGCCGCACCCGGGTTTTGAATGACCCTCCGTGTAGCCGCTTTCCCTTCAATTGTCCATGGTCTCGTGGATGGTGCTCAGCGAGGTGATCTCAGCGACCTTCGGGTAGGTGTCGGTATTCGACGTGGGTCAGGTGTAGAGCCGCGGCGACGATGTCGCCGATTCCGCGGGGACCGCTGGTGGTGTGGTGTAGCGATTTCCAGCGTCCGTGGAGGATGGCGAAGCCGCGTTCGCCGTGCCAGCGCAGGCCGCGGAGCAGCCGGTTGGTGGTGCGGTTGTCGGGGGCGAGCCGCCGGCCGTCGTTGGGTTGCTTGACCGGGGTCTTGATGCCGTGGCCTGCGCCGTCGTAGCCGGCGTCGGAGAGGGCGGGCAGGTTGAGTTCGGCGGCGGACCGATTCAGCGCGGCGGTGATGCCCTGCTGCTGGGCGCAGGTCAGGTCGTGCAGATGCCCCGGCATCGCGTCGGAGGTCCATGTCGGCAGTCCGTCCGTCGCATGATCGCTTGGATGGGTCGCGCCGACGTCGCGGTGCTTTCCGGAATACCACACGTCGATGGTGTCGCCCTTGACGCTGAGCGCAGTCTCCGCGACGCGGTCGCAGTCGCGGTCGAACTGCTTGCCGTCCAGGATCACGTACGACCAGCCGTCGTCGGCGACCTGCTGCAACGCCTCGTGCAGATCGGGTGCCTGCGCGGCGAGGACCGCTACGCCCTCGGCCACGGATCGGTACGCGGTGGCCCGCGAGACGCCGAACCCGGTACCCAGCAGCGTCTTGTCCTCGGCCTTGCGGAACCAGATCAGCACCAGCAACGCCTGGTAGAAGCAGGTAAACGCCCGTGTCCCGCGTCGAGTGCCCCGGGCACGGCGCTCGGCGGCGAGCAGGCGGGCGAGGTGGCGCACCAGTTCCCTGGGCACGTCGACCATGCCACGATAGGCAATCACGTGGAGCCCTCTCGAAGACGCGGTTTCTGTCGCAAGAACTTGTCTATCGATGGCTTCACACCTGTATCGAGCACCGTCCGACTCGACCCGGTACGCCCGCGTGTCGGTCAGATCCAGCCCGCGCCTCTCGCTGAGATCGCCTCTTGCGAACACGAACGTGGAAAGCGAGGCAGAGACGGATGGCGGCCTCGTGGACTGCGGTGCTGTACGAGAGATGGAGGTTGTTTGGCCCTCCGGAGCCGGCGTGCGGAAGCAGGCTTCAAACCACCACGAGGGGCGTTGGCTGAAGACCGTCGTCCTGAGCGTCGTTGGAAAAGGCGCGGCATGATCGCGTCAGGTGTGGACCGGGAAGATGAGCGATGAACGTCGAGTTCTCTGCCGTTGACGTGTCGAAACTCAGTCAGATGACATCAAAACCGAGGCCGGAGGTGAGTCTCGGGAAGAGCCTGGGGGATAGCCGCTTACTGCCCAGGTGGTGTCCGGCATATAGGCAGCATGAGCCCGGTCCAGGCTCTCGTATGGAACGTGTGAAGGCGGACCCCGATACCGCCCGTTGGGTGACCGGCGGCGAGAGGGAGAACTCCAAGCGGCGGAAACCGCGAGGAGCGGAGTATGGGCCTGACCCTGTTTGACGGACATCCCAGCTCAGAGGGGCTGTGTGCTCCTCGGGAGGATGTTCATCATGGAAGGCATGGGCAAGAAGCCACGCCGGCCGCGCAGAGCGTTCACGCCGGAGTTCAAGGCGGAGATCGTCGAGGTGTGCCGGCGGGGTGACCGATCGGTGGCGCAGGTCGTGAGGGACTTCGACCTGACCGAGACCGCGGTCCGTGAGTGGGTCAGGCAGGCCGACATCGACGCCGGCACCCGCAGCGACGGGTTGACCAGCGACGAGCGCGACGAGCTGGCGCGGCTGCGGCGGGAGAACCGCCGGCTCCGCGAGGACGTCGACATCCTGAAACGGGCCACGGCTTTCTTCGTGAGGGAGACCCGGTGAACGTGTACCCGTTCATCGAGGCGGAGAAGGCGCGGCCCGACGGGAACGTGAAGTGTTCCTGTGAGCTGCTGGAGGTCTCCCGGTCCGCCTACTACCAGCACCGTGCCGGGCCGTCGCGGCGGGAACGCGACGACGCAGACCTCGCCGCCCGCATCGCGCAGATCCACGCCGACTCGGCCGGCACCTACGGCGCACCCCGGGTCCGCGCCGAACTCGCCGCCCAGGGGCGGCGGCACTCCGGCAAGCGGGTCGCCCGGCTGATGCGGGGCGCCGGGTTGTGCGGCCGCACGCCGAAGCGGTGGCGCACCACGACCGTGCCCGACCCGGGGGCGGCGTTGTCGGCGGACCTGATCCGCCGGGACTTCGACGTCGCCGCCGGCCGGGTCGACACCCGCTGGTGCGGCGACATCACCTACATCCACACGTGGGAGGGCTGGCTGTACCTCGCCACCGTCATCGACATCGCCTCACGCCGGGTTGTGGGCTGGGCGACCGCCGACCACCTACGGACCGATCTGCCCGCTCAGGCGTTGTCCAACGCGATCGCCGTCCGACGCCCGACCGGGCCGGTGATCTTCCACAGCGACCGGGGTTGCCAGTACACGAGTGCGCAGTACGCCCGGCTGGCCGACCGCAACGGGGTGCGGTTGTCGGTCGGTGGGCGGGGTCAGTGCTGGGACAACGCCGTCGCGGAGTCGTTCTTCGCCACGATCAAGACCGAACTGCTCGACCGGAGGGCGTGGCCGACCCGGGCCGCCGCCCGTGCGGCGATCTTCGAGTGGATCGAGGGGTGGTACAACACCCGCCGCCGCCATTCCACCCTGGACTACATGAGCCCGGCCGAGTATGAGGCGACGGCCTATTCCCGCAGGCCAACGAGCAAGGTAGCGTGAGATCAACTTACCGACCCTGTCCGTCAAACCGGGTCAACCCCAGTACCGATGCGGGGACGCTGGCGGACTCGCCCGTAGTAGCTGTGAACCGCCTGCGTATCGCAGTGGGTCGGGGAGCGAAGGGGCGGGGTCGTTCAGGCTGGCGCGGGCGGTCAACCGTGAGGGAGGAACCGCGTGAGTCAGTCAGGGTTGACAGGTAAGTCGCACGACATCCCCAAGCGGCTGGTCTGGGCCGCGTGGTTGAAGGTGAAGGGTAACGGCGGAGCGGCCGGGGCCGACGGCGTGACGATCGAACAGTTCGAGGAGCGGTTGACTGACAACCTCTACCGGCTGTGGAACCGCATGTCGTCGGGCAGCTACTTTCCCGGCCCGGTCCGGGCGGTGGAGATCCCCAAGAAGGGTGGAACCAGGATTCTGGGCATACCCAACGTGGTCGACCGGGTGGTGCAGACGGCGGCGGTGCTGGTGCTGGAGCCGGAGGTGGAGAAGGTGTTCCACGACGACTCCTACGGCTATCGTCCCGGACGGTCCCCGGTGGATGCGGTGCGGGTGTGCCGGCAGCGGTGTTTCAAGAAGGACTGGGTCGTCGACCTGGACGTCAAAGCCTTCTTCGATTCGGTGCCGTGGGAGCTGATGCTCAAGGCGGTGGCACGACACGCGGCCCAGCCGTGGGTCATGCTGTATGTGCAGCGCTGGTTGAAGGCGCCGATGCTGATGCCCGACGGAACCTTGGCCTGCCGGACGAAGGGGACACCGCAGGGTGGCCCGATCTCCCCGTTGATCGCCAACATCTTCCTGCACTACGGCTTCGACACCTGGATGTCCCGGGAGTTTCCCGGGGTCGGGTTCGAGCGGTTCGCAGACGATGTGGTGGTCCACTGCGTGACCGAACGTCAGGCGCACCAGATGCGGCAGGCGATCGATCGCCGGTTCGCGGACATCGGGTTGCAGGTGCATCCCGACAAGACGCGCATCGTGTACTGCAAGGACGACCGGCGTCGCCTGGACTACGGCCAGGTGACGTTCACGTTCTGCGGATACGCGTTTCGTCCCCGCAAGACCTTCGTCCGGGGGAAGTCCCGAACGGGGTTCCTGCCAGCGGTGGCTCCGGGGAAGCTGGCCGACATGAGCCGCAAGGTCGCGTCCTGGCGGCTACATCGGCGCACGACCGAAAACCTGGCCGACCTCGCGGAAGAGATCAACCCGGCCCTACGGGGCTGGTTGAACTACTTCACCGTGTTCTACCCGAGCGCGGTGAACCCGATCGGCAAGCGTGTCGACCGCCATCTGATGCGCTGGGGGAAGTGGAAGTACAAGCGACTCAAACGCAGTGACGACCGGGCGCGGGCATGGTTGATGGGAGTCCGACAACGGACACCGAACCTATTCGCTCACTGGACACTGCGGTACACGACCTGATAACCGAACGGCACGAGCCGGATAAGCCGAGAGGCTTACGTCCGGATCTGTGGGGGACGGCGGGTGAGACTCCCGCCGTCTACCCGGCAGTGCGACATGGGTTGTTCCGCTCGCCTGTTGGCAGGGGCCGGACCGGGACCGTAGTCCGCCGCTGAGGATGCCGTAGGCGGTGTCGTCGAGCTGATTGAAGAGGGGCGCGCCGCTGTCTTTTGCTCGCGCGCAGATATGGCTTCGACCCGTCGAGGACGGCTCGCGGGCCGAACTCGAACGAGTCCCGCTGCTCCTTCCGGTACCCCGGCGACAACGCCCTGCCCCCGGGCCCGGTCCACTGCGGTCAGAACGCGGGTCAGCGGCACCCGCTGTCGGTGAGGTGCTGGCGTGGCCGATCCCGGGTGTCCATGGGAGCGAGGCCGAGGAGGGTTGAGCCCGTGCCAGATGGTTGGCTGAGCGATCGGCCCCTACCGTGGTTCCGGCGCCGTCGATCATGAAACCGTGGCGATTTCGATAGTGGCACCGTTTCGTGCGGGTTCCGGTATCGATCATCCCTCCGCAGGATCTCGAGAACCACCGAACGTGGCCGTGAGCTGGACCGACCCAGCAAGGCGGCCTCCGTCGTATCCAGGGTGCGATGCGTGCCGGGAACGTCTCGGGAGCATCGCCCCGCACGAAGATCGTTAGCGCCAAGATCGGCCGGTCATTGTGCCTGGCCGAACGAGACGGTTACCGTTGCATCGTCGCGCGTATAGGCGCGGCTGGGCGGCGGGCCCCGGAACGACGCTCATGGCCCGCCTGCTCACGTGGAGGAACAGTGGCGACGTCAGAGCGGCAGCCGTCCAAGGACCGCAAGGTCATCAGGTGGCGGGTGAAGTGGCGCACCGGCGGCAGCGGCCAGTGGAACGGTGAGCAACTCGATCGTCACGGAAACGCGAAGCGCTCCAACGCTCTCGTCGAGGCCCACGACCACCGGCGGCCCCCGGCCGTCGACGAGATCCGCAAGCGCACGTGACAGAGTCGTGTCGATCAGGCTCGGGGTGGAGGACGGCAGATGGCAGGTGCAGCAGCAATGCGGGTCGAACCCGATGACGTGACCTCGGACTGGACGCGCCCGGGCGTGTTCGAGGTGGCCGCCGGGGTGTACCGCATTCCGCTGCCGTTACCGCACGACGGTCTGCGATCGGTGAACGTTTACGCCCTGACCGGCGACGACGGCCTCGTCCTGATCGACTCCGGCTGGGCCATCGCCGAGGCCCGACAGACGCTGGATGCCGCTCTGGCCGCCCTGGACGCGGGCCTGGGGGACGTACGCCGGTTTCTCGTGACGCACGTGCACCGGGACCACTACGCGATGGCCGTGGCGGTACGGCGCGAGTTCGGCACAGCGGTGAGCCTCGGCGAGGGGGAGCGGCCGGCCATCCTCGCCCTGTCCACGCCCGGGCACCGGCCGATGTCCGTGCACTGGCAGGCGCTGGTGCGATGTGGCGCAGGCGAGATCGTCGACGCGCTCCGCGCGCGGGCCGAGTTGGTGCCCCATGATCCGGCGGACTGGGCGGGGCCGGACGACTGGCTGGCGGGCGGGACGGACGTCGGGTTGCCGACCAGGACGCTCCGGGTGGTGGCGACCCCTGGGCACACCCGTGGTCATGTTGTCTTCATCGACCGCGACGAGCAGCTGATGTTCGCTGGCGACCACGTTCTTCCACACATCACGCCGGCCGTCGGCTTCGAGGCGGTGGCCGCCGCGTTGCCGCTGGGCGACTACCTCGACTCGTTGCGGCTGGTCCGGTCGCTGCCCGACCAACGACTGCTGCCGGCGCACGGCCCGGTGGGCCCGAGCGTCCACGCGCGCGTCGACGAGCTCCTGCACCATCACGCAAGGCGGCTGGACCACGCCTGCGGGCTCGTGCACGACGGGGCGACCGCGTACGAGATCGCTGGTCGGCTGACCTGGACCAGGCGCGAGCGGTCCTTCGCCGACCTCGACCTGTTCAACCAGATGCTCGCTGTGGCCGAGACGGCCGCGCACCTCGACCTGCTCGTGGCGCAGGGGCGGTTGAAGGTCGCCGACGCCGATGGAGTGCGTCGCTACGACGCCGCGTGACCGTGTGCTCGCCGAGAACCTCATCCAGCAGGTCAAGCGGCTGTGCCGATCAGCTGAGCGCATGGCGAGCGATGTAGCCGGCGAGAGCCGCGTCCTGGGCGCCAAGGCCGGTGAGGTCGGCGATGGTGATGTCGGTGTCGCTACCGCGTCCCGGAGCGTCGCCGCTCAGGAGCGCGCCGAGGGTGACGACGGGCAGGGCGGCCGCGGCGTCATCACTGAGGTCTTTGAGTTCGCCGAAGCTTCGGGCTTGCGCTAGGTCGTCGACGGCGATGCGGTTCGCGCGGGTCAGCACGGTGCGATGCAGCTCGCGTTTGTGCGGGCCGTCGGCACCGACGGCGGTAACGTGTACGCCCTCGGGCAGCCAGTCCGTGTGGATGAGTGGGGTGTCCGACGGTGTAACAGTGATGACCAGGTCTGCGCCGGACAGCGAGTCAGGGATGGTGTCGGCGATGATGATCTCCCACGGATACAGTCGGTGCGCCCAGGCTGCAAGGGCAGCGGCGTGGGCAGCGGTGTGTCCGTAGATCACCAGGCGGCGAGGCTGGCGGACTTCGAGCAGGGCGGTGAGTTGGTGACGTGCCTGGCCGCCGGTGCCGATCATGGTGACGGCCGTGATGTCCTTGCGGGCTAGGGCACCGTTGGCGAGCGCTCCGGTGGCGGCGGTACGCAGGTCGGTCAGGTAGCCGTCATCGAGAAGAACTAGCGCGGGCTGCCCGGTGGTCGCATCGAACACTGTGACGATTCCGCTGCTCGTGGGCATTCCATCAACTGATGGATCTCGTCGAGGTTGAGGACGCGCATGCCGGTCACGCCAGGTCCCCGCCGACGGCGTCGGCGAAGGTGGGCAGCGCGATGTTGCGCCCGGTGACCAGAGCGACAGCCCGGCCAACGACCTCGATCTTGCGCAAGAGCAGGGCTGCGACGGCGACGGCGCCCGACCCCTCGACGACAAGGCCGTGCTGGCCGGCAAGAAACCGCATGGCGTGCCGAATCTCTGCTTCGGATACCGCGATCATGGCTGTGTCGTGTGAGGCAAGGACCACAGGGGTGATACTGCCGGGCTCGATGTTACCGGCGAGCCCATCGGCGAGCGTCGCGCCGACCGGTACGGTGACCGTCTGGCCGACGGCAGCTGCTGCCGACACGGCACGTGATGCCTCGGCCTCCACTCCTACCACGCGCACGTTCGAGTGGCCGGCTGCCCAGAGGGTGAGCCCGGCGGCGAGCCCGCCCCCGCCGACCGGGGTGACAACGGTCAGCGGTTCGTCGATCTGCTCGTTCAGTTCGTAGCCGATGCTGGCCTGCCCGGCGATGACATGCGTGTCGTTGTAGGCGGACACGTACGTCGCCCCACGGGCTGCGAGATCGAGGGCGTACACCTCCGCGGCGTCGTAGTCGTCGCCGTGCCGCACCAGGTTGGCGCCGAACCTACGCAGCGCGTCGACCTTCGCCGGGGATGCCGTCGCCGGAACGACGACCGTCGCCGCAATGCCGGACCGCATTGCGGCATACGCAATGCCCAGCCCGTGATTGCCGGCCGAGGCGGCTACGACGCCTGCCCTCCGGGCATGCTCGGGCAACGCCGCCAGCGCCGCGATCGCACCGCGCACCTTGAACGAGCCAGTCGGTTGCCAGCACTCCAGCTTCAGCAGCGCACCGTTGTCAGCGGTCGTGGCCACCAGCGGGGTGGGATCGAGATAGGAACGCACGGCCGCAGCGGCCTGGAGTAGATCCGCGACGCTCGGCTCGGGGACGACACGCTCGATGCTCGCCAAAGCTGCCTCTTCCATAGGGTTACCGCCAGTCTGACCAGCAGGCAAGCATAACCACAAGCTCAGCAATGCATGCCTGAGCATAAACTGTGCTTATGCTTGATGCTGACAAGTTGCAGGTTCTGGCTGTACTTGCCAGGACCGGAACCATCGCCCGCACCGCCGAGTAGCTAGGCTGCACTGCGGCGGCGGCTTCGCAACAGCTCACGCGTCTGGAGCGCGAAGTCAACCAGCCGCTGTTGGAACGCTCAGCTCGCAGCGTGAGGCTGACGGAAGCAGGTCGCGTACTCGCTGAGCACGCCGAGCGGATACTGATACAACTCGACACCGCGGAGCGGGCCGTTGCCGCTGTTGCCGACGGCTCCGGCGGACGCCTGCGCGTGGCGGCCTTCGCGACCGCATGCACCATCGTCGTCCCGGCTCTGGCCGCTTTTCGCCGCCGTCATACCGGCGTCGACCTATCCTTCACCGAGATGGAACCGGAAGAAGCCCTGCCCGCGGTGCGAGACGGCCACATCGACCTCGCTGTCACACACCACTACGCTCACGTCCCGCCGTCAGATATGCGGGGACTGCACCAAACCGGCCTGCACGATGAGCCGCTGCTGCTTGCCGCGCCACCAAAGCGTGCTCCCGCCGTGAACCAGAAGATTGACTTGCGCCAGTTTGCTGACGTGGCCTGGGTCTCCACCCGCCCCTCAACGGGTTTCCAGGCAGTTACCGAACTTGCCGGGCAAACCGCAGGATTTCTACCGACGATCGCATTCCGCGCCGACAGCTACCACCTTCTGTTGGCCCTCGTGGGTGCCGGACTCGGCGTCGCCCTCGTACCCGCGATCGCCGCCATACCCACCCCGGGCGTCAACTACCACAACATCGCCCACCCGCCAGGGCTCCATCGGCGCATCTGCGCTGTCACACGTTCAGCGGACCCGTTTCCAGCCGCTGCCGCGCTGATCCAGAACCTGACCCGGCAACTACGGCAGCGGCGGTAGTCATTCGGCTCCTCACGTGAATCCGACCGTGCGGTGCGGAGGTCGACACATTCCCCGAATTCGTCGTGATCTGCTGCCGTGAGAATTGGCCCTCCGTGCAACAGTGCGTGGTCGCGACCGTCACCGCGATTCGGTTGGGACGCTCGCCTCAGCGGGCGAGTCGGCGCCTGCTCCACCGGGGAGTCGCCGGTCGTGGGCTTGCGCAGTCCGCTGATCAGGATGACGACCAGCAGGACGGCCATGACGCCGACGCCGGCCCACATGCCCTGCTGCCAGCCGTCGACGAAGGATTCCTTGGCGGCGGTCACCACCGTTGTGGCGTTGGCGCCGGCCGTGTCTGCTACGGCGAGGGCGTTGGACACACCCTCGCGCGCGGTCTCGGGCGGTGTCGGCAGGAACTCCTTCGAGCCGAGGGGTGATCGTCGTGCGGTAGCCCGCGTGGCAGAACCGAGCCCAGCAGCGCCACGCCGAGCGCGGTGCCGAATTCTCGCGTGACGTCGTTGAGCGCGGACGCCACGCCCTGCCGCGAACTGGGCAGCGAGGAGGTGATGGCCTCGGTGGAGGGTGTCATCGCCAGGCACATGCCCGGCCCCATCGCGACGATGCCCGGCAGCACCGACAGGTATCCGCCCTCGACGGACACGAGGCTGGCCATCAGCGCCAGGCCCACCCCGCCCAGCGCGATGCCCAGCGCCATCGTCGTGCGGCCACCGACAGCGGCGGCGATCTTGGGTGCCAGCCCGGAGGTGAGCATCATGAGCAGCGCCATCGGCAGGATCGCCAGGGTGGACAGCAGTCCGGACCAGCCCAGCACCGCCTGAGAGTACGGAAGATATTTTGATGATCCACAGCACGATGCTCTGCAAGATGTCGAAGTCGACGGCGATGTCCGGCTGGGCCACGTTCAGCCCCGACACCGAGGCTGTGACCGCCATCAGCGCCAGGCACACACCGAGCATGACCGCCCGGCGCCGTCGCGGATCGTCGATCGTGACCGCACCGGCGCCGGCCGGCAGCGGGGAGGACTTGACACTCACGGTTGCCCCTCGAATCGACGCGTAGGTTCTGGCGCGGGCGACAGTCCCGCCACGGCGTGGGAAAGGGGTCAGCGGCGCGTGGCCCGCACCACGACGTCGTTCAGCAGCACCTGCTGGCCGGTCCGGCCGGTCATGGCACGGGCGATTTCGGCGGCCGTGTCGACTGCCCAAACCGTGCCGTCGAGGTGGGCGGTGATGTCCGCAGCGGTGACTGACGCCTCAGCCGGAGGTTGATGACCGCGCGGCTGTCCGGCCCCATGGTGGTGCGGGTGCCCGACGATCAGCAGGGTTCCGCCCGGTGCGACCCACCGCGCAAGACGCTCGTAGAAGGCCAGCTGCGACCCGGACGGGTGGGCGTAGTGCGAAGTGACCAGCTCGAACAGGTCGTCCGGTTTCCAGACGGTCAGGTCGGCCCCGACCCAACGCACGTCGGGTACGCCGTGCTCGGTCGCCCGGGCGGCGGCGCGCCGCAAGACCGTCGACGCGATGTCCACGGCTGTGACCTCCCACCCCTGCTGGGCGAGCCAGATCGCCTCGGTGCCCTCGCCGCACCCGGCGTCCATGGCCCGCCCCGGCGTTCGGCCGCCGGCCGCGTCGACCACATACGGGTTGGGGCTGAGGAGCCACCGCGGCTGCCCGCCACGCACCTGGTGCCAGTGGCGTTGCCAGTACTGATCGTCGAAGTCGTGCGTCATCGGTTCCCCCAAAGCGCGTTCAGCATCGCCGCACCGACCGGCGTTCTCCCCAGGTCGTCGGCTACATCGGAATACTCCGCACCACGGGCTGAATGAGCAAGCTACGTTGCCGAACGGCAAACCGATGGGGTGGACGACGAGTTCGATCGCACCCTCGACGCCGTGGGGCCACGGCTCAGACGCCTGCGAGTAGGTGGGCGATGGCCGCTTCGCTGAGCCCTGCCATTCGCGGCCCGCCGTGTGGGCATGGATCTCGAAATCGGCCCCCACCGTCCCCCGACCGTGAGAATGATCGCCTCGCGTACCTGCGGCTCGATCTTGGATGCGGAGATCTGCCCGATCCGCTGCGCCAAGTCACCTGTCAGCGCAGAGGTGAGAAGCACGGCATCGAAGGGCCCCGGCAGGCGGCCATCCTCCGGCCGAGCGCCATGGGCGGCTTCGGCCGACGCGGCGCCGACCGCGGCGGAGAGCCTCCGGTACAGCTCGAGGATGCGCCCCTCAAGCTGATCGGGCCACAGAGGTGTTCGACGACCGCCCGGCGCGTGCTGAGTGAGTGGACGCCCGCCGATGCCCCGTTCGGTGTCGATCCCGACGCGCTCCCCGCCGATGCCGAGACGCTGCTCAGACCCGGCGCCAACGCGTGCGACGCCTGCCTGGGGGCGGGAACGCGATCCGGACCCGTGGGTGGTTCTGTCGTGGGCACCGCGGCCGGTGTCCGGCCGGGCCCCAGACGGTCGGCGAGGCCGACGACGCCGTCGGGTCCTGGTGCAACGATCGGCCTTCGCGAACTCGGCATTCACCGTCGAGGGCTGGCGCAGGATGAACCAGTCACCGGCCGGCGAGCTGGCCGTGGAGACGATCGTGCGCACTCCCGACGAGGAGCGGCTGCCGCCGCGACCGGATGGTTCGCCGGTGTGGGTCGGTGCGGACTGCTTGAGCCGGTCAGCAGCCATGTGGACCCCCGCGGCCACGGCTACGGCGCGACGCCGTGCTCGGCGCGTGCGCGGCCCTGGTCGAGCGCGGCCAGCGCGGTCGCCGTCGTGACACCGGCCAGCCTGACGGCGGCGGTGGCGCTGCATGAGTCGGCCGGCTTTGCTCTCGTCCGGTCGGTTCGTAGCAGATGCAGATGACGGCTGGAGACCTCGGTGAACGCGGGATGACCGAACACGCGACGCGCCCGACACCGACACCGACGAGCGACTCTGCTGCCCAATTCGGGGTTCAGGCGGCGAGGGCGTGATCGAGGCGTTGGAGGTTGCTGGTCCGGGCTGTTGGTAGGGGGTGGTCGGTCCACCAGGTGTGGAGTCGGACGAGGTTGAGGGCGATCGCGGAGAACACGTGTTGGAGGCGGGTTTTCGCGAGGCCGCGGTAGCGGGTGTGGCGGATGCCGGTGATGTCGAGGGCCTGGTTGATGGTGCCTTCGACGCCGGCGCGCAGCTTGTACTTGTCGTGCCAGCTGTCGCTGGTCTGTCGGGTGCGGGCAGCGGTGAGGGCGTGGTGGAGGTCGCGGGGGTAGAAGGTGAGTTGCCGGCCGCCGCGTTTCGCGGTGGTGCACTGGGCGCGGGCGGGGCACGGGCCGCAGGTGGTGGTGGGGAACTTGACCACGATGACCTCGGTGCCGCGTTGGACCGTGGGGCTCCAGGAGGTGTTGGTGTGTCCTTGGGGGCAGGTGACCTGCCGGGTGTCGAAGTCGATGGTGAAGCAGGTCTTGTCGTAGCCGGTGCGGGCACGGGCCTGGGCGGACTGGTCGAGCAGGGCCGGGGTGACCATGGTGACGCCGAAAGTCTGCGCGGTGGCGATGGTGTCGGCTGAGGGGTAGCCGGAGTCGAGGTAGTGCTCGGCGGGCAGCAGCCGGCGGTCGTGCAGGTGCTGGTGGATGCCGGTGGTGGCTTTCACGTCGGGGACGGTGGCCGCCGTGGT
Source organism: Micromonospora sp. WMMA1363 (assembly GCF_030345795.1). Lineage (NCBI taxonomy): Bacteria > Bacillati > Actinomycetota > Actinomycetes > Micromonosporales > Micromonosporaceae > Micromonospora > Micromonospora sp. WMMA1363. The sequence continues at coordinate 1,937,699 of NZ_JAUALB010000001.1, read as the reverse complement.
GGCCACGTTGACGATCAGGTTCGGTGTCGGCCGGGGACCGGTCTGGCCGTCGTGGTCGCTGGTGGTGCCGTGCTCGGTGTCGGGGTCGCAGGTCTCGGTCAGGTGGACCTTGTAGCCGTTCCAGAACAGGTCGTCGCCTTTTGCGGCCCACCGGGTGTCGGTGTCGTACGGGGAGGTGATCCGGGATCTGGCGGGCGGGAGACCGTCCGTGTCCGCCTCCCGCCGCCGGATCACCTCCCGCCCCCTGCTGTCGGTGGTGATCAGATAGTTCTGCACCAGCACGGTGCGCAGCGTCCGCACCGCGGGCAGTTCGGCCAGCCAGACCGGGGCGGCAGGGGCGAACACCGCGCGCAGCAGGGCGACGGCGTCGGTGCCGTAGACCTGGGCGAGGCGGTCCCGCTTGGCCTGCGAGGCGGGTAGCCGCCAGGAATCGATGCGTGGCCCGCTACCGGTGCGCCCACTCGCCGACGTCGATAGCGGTGGCCAGCCAGTCCGGTGCGGCCACCGGCAACGTTTCCAGGCAGGCCCGTACCGACTCGCCGGCCACCTCCAGACGGTTGAGGTCTCGCACCGCGCTGATCACGTGAGTGGAATCGGTGCGCTGCTTACCACCAGCCGCGATCAGGCCCTTGCCGGTCGACACGGTCAGCATCGCGGTGAAGACCTGTTCTTCCAGGCCGTGCTCGACCAGCCGGGTACGGAACTTGGACAGCACGCTGGCGTCGAAGCCGGGATCGGTCAGCTCCAGGCCGAGCGCGTACTTCCAGTCGATCGCCCGGGCGACCATCCGCGCGGCCTGCCGATCGGTCAGGTTCTCCGCGAACTGCAACGCGGTCACCAGCGCTAAGGCGCCCGGCGATTCGGCCGGAGCGCCCCGGACACCGAACGCGGCAGCGAACTGTTCGTCGGTGAACACCTCACCCAGGTGGTCACGCGCTGATATCGCCACGCTGCCGTTCGGGAACGCCGCGCGGGCCACCAGCACCGTCTGATCAGGAATCTGGACCCGCGACCGCGGCTGCATCGACACCCGTACACCCCATCCCGCAGCCACCGACGGAAGGAACACGACCGCGAACAGGGATCATGACCCCGTGACCGGCCAGTACGAACGATCCCGACGGCGTGTCACGAATTCGGCAGCAGAGTCGTTCACCTTCTTCCCCGCGTCGTAGCCACGGCCGGACCGGGCGACGGTCTCCGCGCCGCGCACCGACTGGGAGTCCAGCAACGCAGCGGTGGGCTGCACGTCACGGTCCTCGCACTGCTGGCGGACCTGTTCGCGCAGGTGGTTGTGCATCCGGGTGAGGGTGCCGTCGGCGGTCCAGGTCTTGAAGTAGTGGTAGACCAGTTTCGGGTGTGGGAAGTCGGCGGGTAGTGCGTCCCACTGGCAGCCGGTGCGGTCGAGGTAGCGGATCGCGTCCACGATGTCGCGGCGTGGGTAGACGATCGGACGCCCGCGGCCGGTCCCGGCCGGGATGTGCGGCGCCAGGACCTGCCATTCGGCGTCGCTGGTGTCCGACGGGTAGTACCTGGGCCGGGCGGTGGTCAAGTGATCGGCGAGGCTGGCCGGGGTCGCTGACGTGGCGGCCCCGGCGGCGAGGTATACAGACAGGGTTGGGCCTTCGGTCGTGCTGGTTTAGTCGCCTTCGCTCGTACCGGAGGCCCTTCCTCATGTCACGACGCCACGCTGACCGCGGGCACTGACATCGATGCCCGCCCTGACCGCCATCCACCCGACACCCTTATTTACCAGGGTCTAAGGCCACCAGATGAGCTTCCTGCTTCGCGCTCAGCTTGGGTGCCTTGCCACGCAGCCGACCCTTCGCCTTGGCGATCTTCATGCCTTCCCGGGTCCGCAGCCGGGTCAGGTCCGCCTCGAACTCGGCGATCATCGCCAAAGTCGTGAACAGCAGCTTGCCCATCGCATCGGTCGGATCGTGGATGGAACCGCCGAGGTTGAGCTTGACCGCCGGGCGGTCAACTCCTTCGCGATGTCGTGCGCGTCGATGACCGAGCGGGCGAGCCGGTCCAGTTTCGTCACGACCAACTGATCGCCGGCCCGGCACGCGGCGAGGGCCTCGCGCAGATGTCAGATTCTGTAGTCCTCTGCACACCTGACCGCGCTCCTCTGCATCTTTACCGCCGCCGGACCGGGTGTTGCTCGCCCAGCCGATCCGCCGGCGGGTGGTGATCCGTCCCCTGTGGCGTCGACGGGTGCCCGTTACCCCCCCCCGGCGGTTGCGCGCCGGCGTGGCCGCCGGCGACGCGGTCACCGTTCCGGAACGGTGACCGCCGGCCCCGGCCGGAACGGTCCGGGGTGTTCCGGAACGCGCGCGTCGTTCCGGAACGCCCGCGTTCCGCCCGCGGCTCCGGGCGGGCGTTCCATCGTGGCTGGGCCGGAACGGGCGCCGCGGGTGGCTGGGCGCCGTTGTGGGTTGCGGCGCCCAGCTGCCGCACCGGCTGCCGCCGGCTTGCCCTCGAAGTTCGCTGCCGCCGGCGTCGCGTCGTGGCCGAGCCTCTGGACGCCCTGAGCGTCCCTGTGCGGGCCTGCTGCCTGCTCGCCCTGTGGTGGGTCGCTGGCCGGATGGCCAGGTGTTGAGCGACAGGATCGTGTCCTTGGTGGCGACAAGGTCGTGTCTGCGCCCCCGGGAGAGGTGGCCCAGAGCCGTTGACCGCTGTCGGCGCACCCGTCTGGCAGCGCGGCTGCGGGTCGTCGCGATGATTCAGTCGGGTACGTTGACCTGTGCCGCGACGTCGCCGGAGGCGTTGTAGGCGGTCAGGATAGGCTTGGGTGCGTTCGGGGAGTAGGGGAACCAGCCCACGTAGCGGTCCTTCACGCGTAGTGCCGGCAGTGTGGAACCGTCGGGCATGCGTAGCTCGGCACGGGTGGTGCGGCCGGCGCTGACGGCGTAGACAGCGAGGTCGAGGCGACCGGTTTCGTCTTGGGAGCTGCCGACCCACATGTTCTCGCCCAGCTTCATCTTCGGATCGTGCTGATGGCATCCGGCGGCGCCGTCCTGGAGCACCGACGGCTCCGGCTTGGTGACACCGTCGGGCTTTTCGAAGATCGGGACGAGGCAGATGTAGTCGTTGTCGGGGTTCGTCGCCATCCACACCGCGAAGACCGAACCCTCGGGCCCGGGGGCGGTGGCTACCCGGCTGATGTTCGCCAGGTCCACGCCGGTGTCCTGCTCCAACATCCATAGGTCGCGGAAGGCCTCGGGCACGATGCCGGTGGCACTGGCCACTCCCAGCCCGGCGGGTATGGCGAGCACGCTCAGTACCGCGGCCAGGACCAGTCGACGGGTGCGGCGGGGCCGCCGGCGGGGAGCGGTCGCCGCGGCGGCGGGATCGGTGGCGGTGATGGCGGCGAGGCTGGCGTCGCGGCTGGCCGACGGCCAAAGGTGCTCGATGCTGGTACGCGGACGCAGCGCGGTCAAGGTGGTCAGCGGATCGGTGGGCTTGGTCATGTCGGCTCCTCCAGCGACGAGGTGGGCCGGGTCATGTGCAGCGACGACCCGGCGGAACGATCAGGCGTTTGCGCCGCGCTGCTCAGCGGTGGATCGGCCATCGTGGTGCGTAGCCGCCGCCGGGCGCGGTGCAACCGTAGGTGGAACGTCGCGCGGGAGCAGCCGGCCACTCGGGCGGCCTGTGCCGCGCTCAACCCGTCCCAGGCGACCAGGAGCAGCGCTTCGCGTTCTACGGCGCTCAGCGCGGCCAGCGCGGTCAGCGTCTCCGCCCGCTGTAGGGCCGAGACTTCCGCCGATGGGGCCGCCTCGGCGACAAGTTCTAGCCGCTGCAGCTCAGCCTGCAACATGTTGCGGCGGTGACCGGAGCGGCGCTGGTTGGCGATCGTGTTACGCGCGACGACCAGCAGCCAGGGCAGCGGCTCGCCGGGAACGTCGCGCAACCGCCGCCACGCGATCAGGAAGGTCTCCGACACCACCTCCTGGGCGGTGTCGGGATCGACGTGGCGCAGGGCGTACGCCATGACCCGGGCGGAGTGTCGCTGCCACAGGTCGTTGAATGTCTTGCCCTCGGGCTCGGGCGGATCTCGGTGTGGTATCGCTGTCACACTAAGAAGTGTCCGGCCGGTGCCCTCCACTTACCTGCCGACTGAGTCTTTTTACCGCTCCGTGTTCCCTCTGTGTCATCCTTGGGGAAGGCAGGTTGACCTGCTGAAACTCTGACCCGTGAGGGCGTGCAAGGAGATCCACCCCCGTGACATCGCATCACCCGGTGCCCGACCCCGAGGTACCAGCAAAGCCCCGAACAAGGACATACACCGCCGCGTACAAGGCGCGGATCCTGGCCGAGTACGAGACCCTCGATAAGGCCGGCAAGGGCGCCCTGCTTCGTCGGGAAGGCCTGTACACGTCGCTGCTCGCGGCGTGGAAGCATCAGCGTGACGCCGGCGCCCGCGAGGCCCTGGCCAAGCCGGCCGGGCGGCCGAAGACCGATCCGGCGGTGCTGGAGGCAGCCCGGTTGCGGGCAGACAACGAGCGGCTGCGCGCCGAGTTGGACAAGGCCCGCAAGGTGATCGAGGTGCAGGGAAAACTCTCCGCGCTGTTGGGGCAACTCGCGACCGACAGCCAGCACAGCGGGAGCGAGCCGACACCATGATCGACGCTGCGATCACCGAACTGACGCCGCTGATCGGCATCCGGGCGGCGTGCCGAGCCACCGGCCGGCCGCAGGCCAACCATTACCGCCGGCACCGCCAGACGCCTGCGCCACCGCGGCCGGGGCGTGAACCCAGGCCGCAGCCACGTGCCCTGAGCGCGGCCGAGCGTGACAGCGTCCGGGCGTTGCTCAACAGCCCGGACTTCGCCGACATGGCCCCCGCGGCCGTCTACCACACCCTCCTCGACGAGGGCGTGTACGTGGCGTCGGTGTCGAGCATGTACCGGATCCTGCGTGCCCACGGCGAAGTCAGGGAGCGCCGCCGTCACGCGGTGCACCCGCCGAAGGTCAAGCCCGAACTGATCGCCGACGCCCCCAATCGCGTGTGGTCGTGGGACATCACCAAGCTGCGCGGCCCGGCCAAGCGGGACTTCTACCACCTCTACAGCGTGATCGACATCTACAGCCGTTACACCGTCGCGTGGCTGCTCGCCGAGCGCGAGGACGCCGCCCTGGCCGAACGGCTGCTGTCCGACGCGATCACCAAGCAGGGCGTCGCGCGTGAGCAGTTGACCATCCACGCCGACCGCGGCACCTCAATGGCGTCCAAGACGGTCGCGCAGATGATGGCCGACCTCGGCGTGACCAAGTCCCACTCCCGGCCCAGGTGCAGCAACGACAACCCGTTCTCCGAGGCCCAGTTCAAGACCCTGAAGTACCGGCCCGACTTCCCCGACCGCTTCGGCAGCGTCCAGGACGCCCGAGCTCACTGCCGCGCCTTCTTCACCTGGTACAACACCATCCACCGGCACTCCGGCATCGGCTGGCACACCCCACACGACGTCCACCACGGCCACGCCCGGCAGGTCCGCGATGTCCGCGCCGACGTCCTGACCGCCGCCTACACCCGCAACCCCGAACGATTCGTCCGCGGCATCCCGCAACCACCCGCCCTGCCCACCACCGCGTGGATCAACAAGCCCGAGGACACCACGACTCAGTCAACGAACCCCTGAACCGACCGCCCCAAAAAGGTTGACACCTTCCGGAACGCTCACCGCCGCGGAGCCACCCGCCGCATTGGTCGTCACTGATCCGACAACACTCCCGGCGGGTCAACTCGCTGCACTTCGTCGAGACCTCGACCTCGACGCCAACACGTTGACCGCGCGCCTCGCGGTCGAGGCCACCGCACCATCGATCGAGCGGCAGATGCGGGACGAACTGGCCGACGCATACGCCGGAACCTGGATCGCCGCTGACGGGCGTACCGTGGTGGTGGGTGTGACCGATCCAGCGCAAGCCAACCGCGTCCGACCTTCCGGAGCGGAGCCCCGGAAGGTCGTCCGCAGCCTTGCCGAACTGGAGCGGCTCACCGCTGCACTGAACCGCCGGGCGGCGGCTGGCGCGGGGGTGCACGCGTGGTACGTCGCGCCGGCCAGCAACACCGTCACGATTCGGGCCGCCAGCGCTGCGACGGCGACCGGCTTCGCCCGCACCGCGGGGTTGCCCGACGACGCGGTGTCCGTGGTCGTGAGCGACGAGGCCTATCGCCCGGTGGACGACATCCGCGGCGGTGACCGGTACGTCATCGACAATCGGGCCATCTGTTCGGTTGGCTTCGCCGTCGCTGGCGGGTTCGTCACTGCCGGACACTGCGGCGGTGTCGGCGCGACCACTACCGGCTATGGCGCCCCGCAGGGGACCGTCCGTGGCTCGTCATTCCCCGGTGACGACTACGCTTGGGTAAAAACCAACGCCAACTGGACATCACGGCCGTGGGTGTCCACCTACAACGGTGGCACGGTCACCGTGACAGGTTCTCAGGAGGCGGCGGTGGGCGCCGCGGTGTGCCGGTCCGGCCAGACGACCGGCTGGCGGTGCGGCACCATCACCGCCAAGAATGTCACCGTCAACTACTCGGGCCAACTCGGGCCGAGCATCAGGTGCGGCTTGTCGGCCCGACGCGCGGCGACTCCTCCCGGCAGGTCCGCGGGGAAGGCGCATGCACGGGACAAGTCCACCATTGACGTCGACCACCAGTAGGTGACCTGCGCGCAAGGTCACCGGACGGCATCCTGGAACCCGGGGCCGGCATGACGGCCAGGGCCCCGGAGTAGTCCGCGAATGTCCCTTTTGGCCTGACGTTGTCCTGAGGGACGTGACCGGATGAGGAGCGAGCACGACACCTGTGGATCATGAAGTTGTCTACGCTTCAAGACTCACCAAGGGTGTCGTGCTCGCTGTGTCATCATCGCTCATCGCCGGGGCGGGGCACGCCGCGGCTGCCGCCATCGGTGCCGATTCACCGTCTGCGGGCTTGCTGGACCGGTTGGCGCAGGTCGCCGACCCTCGTGATCCTCGTGGTGTGCGGTACCGGTTGGCGACGTTGCTGGCGATCGGGGTGTGCGCGATGAGCGCGGCCGGCCACAACTCGCTGACCGCGATCGCGGAGTGGGTCCGACGCTGTGAACAGCGGGAACTGGCCCGGCTGGGTTGCCCGTTCAACCCGTTGACCGGCCGGTACCGGGTTCCTGACGAGCGGACCCTGCGTGACGCCTACGCCAGGGTTGATCCGGGCGTGCTGACCGGCGTCGGGTACGGGCACCTGGCCGCGCTGGCCCGGTCCGCGACCGCCGCGGTGACTCCGGATGGTGTGCCCGAGCGGGAACAGCGTCGCGCTCACCGTGCCGCCCCCGCTGACCGGCCGCGCCGCGCCGCCGTCGCGGTGGACGGTAAATGTCTACGCGGGGCCAAACGGCCCGACGGCAGTCGCGTGTTCATCCTGTCCGCCGTGCGTCATACCGACGCGGTCACCCTCGCCGCCCGCGAGATCACCGCGAAGACCAACGAAATCGGTGAGTTCGCGCCCCTGCTGGACCAGATCGCCGCGGCCGACCTGACCGACACGGTGATCACCGCGGATGCCATGCACGCCCAACGCGCCCCACGCCGTCTACCTCGTGCAGCAGCGCCACGCCCACTACCTGTTCACCGTCAAAGACAATCAGCCCACACTCGCCGCGCAGCTGCGGCGCCTGCCCTGGAAGCAGGTGCCGGTCCTGCATCGCCAGAGCAGTCGCGGCCACGGCCGCGCCGAGATCCGCGAGGTTCAGGTCGTCACCGTCGATGACCTGGTATTCCCCCACGCCCGTCAAGTCGTGCGGATCCGCCGCAGACGCCGCCCGCTGGGCACGAAGAGGTCGACCAGCGAAGTGGTCTACGCGATCACCGACCTCCCCACCCACCAAGCCCGACCCGAGGAGATCGCCGCCTGGGCCCGCGAACACTGGACCATCGAGAACAGCGTGTGCGCCACGCAACGCCTCGTCTGTATTCCCGGCTCAGCCGGGAGAGATTGGAGGGACATCTCTGGGTCTGATGGCTTACCCGGATGCCGAAAGGCGAAGGGGATCAGAGCATGCCAGCAAACCATCGGCCGTGTCCAAGCGTGAGGAGCGGTGCGGTGGGAGACCCGCGTGATATGGCGAAAGCTGAATTGCCTGAAGCCCAATCTCCAGCGAGGCAGATTTCGACTCCGTCGGCACCACGCTCGAAGCCGACGCCGCGCTCTGCACCGGCATGTATCTACGGGGCTGGTGCAACCTCCGGGCGCTGGGCGATGCCCAACGAGGGCATTTAAGGAGATGAGTGGGACGCCTACGTCACGCTGTCACGTACGACGAGGACGAACGTGGGATCGCCTAACGGGCGCGAGCCCTATGGCGACGGAGGCCCCGTAGTAGTCGCCGGAGTCACGACCGGCCAGGGAGGACGGGAAAGCCGTCCGCACGGGCGAAGGGGGCCAGGTGATCGGACACCACAGAACTGGGAGGTATGCGTAATGCAGAGCGCCGAAACGGTGCTGGGTGTCCTGCGTGAGCGCGGCAGGCGTGGCCTGCCGCTGGAAGAACTGTATCGACAGATGTTCAACCCGCAGTTGTATCTGCTGGCCTACGGACGCATCTACGCCAACAAGGGTGCGATGACGCCCGGGGTCACCCAGGAGACCGTGGACGGCATGTCGCTGGGCAAGATCGGCCGCATCATCGAGGCGATGCGCCACGAGCGTTACCGGTTCCGTCCGGTGCGCAGGGTCATGATCTCGAAGAAGGGCGGCAAGCTCAGGCCCCTCGGCCTGCCTACCTGGTCAGACAAGCTGGTCGGCGAAGTGGTGCGCCTGCTGTTGGAGGCCTACTACGAGCCCCAGTTCTCCGACCGGTCCCACGGATTTCGTCCCGGCCGGGGCTGCCATACCGCGTTGCGGGAGGTGGCCAACACCTGGACCGGAACGGCCTGGTTCATCGAGGGAGACATCGCCGACTGTTTCGGGAGTCTCGATCACGAGATCTTGATCTCGATCCTGGCGGAGAAGATCCACGACAACCGGTTCCTGCGGCTGGTGCGCAACATGCTCACCGCCGGATACCTGGAGGACTGGAGATGGGGCGCCACGCTGTCCGGCGCGCCGCAGGGTGGGGTCGCCAGCCCGATCCTGTCCAACCTCTACCTGCACAAGCTGGACGTCTTCGTCGAGAAGGTTCTGATTCCCGAGTACACCCGAGGGGGACGCCGGGCACGTAACCCGGCCTACCTTGAGGTGGCCAACCTGCTGGCGACGGCCCGTCGACGCGGCGACCGAGCCGAGGCCCGGACGCTGCTCAAACGGATGCGCACCCTGCCCAGTTCCGATCCTGACGATCCGGAGTACCGGAGGCTGCGCTACTGCCGCTACGCAGATGATCACCTACTCGGGTTCACCGGACCGAAGGCCGAAGCTGAGGAGATCAAGCAGCGACTCGCGGCGTTCCTGCGAGACGAACTCAAGCTGGAACTGTCGCACGAGAAGACGCTGATCACCCACGCCCGCTCCAGCGCGGCGCGGTTCCTCGGCTACGACATCACCATCCAGCACGACAGCCGCAGGATCGTCCGTGGCCGCCGTTCGGCGAACGCGGCGATCGGGCTGCGCGTGCCCAAGGACGTGATCAAGGCCAAGTGCTCCCGTTACCTCGCAAGCGGCAAACCCGCCCACCGGGGTGCCCTGATCCACAACGATGATCACCCAATCATCGCCACGTTCGGGGCCGAGTATCGGGGCATCGTCCAGTACTACCTGCTGGCCGGTGACGTTCACCGGCTGCACCGCCTCGAATGGGTCATGAAGACCTCCATGCTCAAGACCCTCGCAGGCAAGCACCACTCGACGGTGTCGAAGATGGCGGCCCGACACAAAGCCAAGATCGAAACACCGCACGGGTTGCGCACCTGCTTCGAGGCACGCATCGAACGCGACGGCAGGCAACCACTGGTAGCACGGTTCGGGGGCATTCCACTCAAGCGACAGAAAACGGCGGTCATCTCCGACCGTCGGCCGCTCCAGGTGAGTTACCCGCACAAGGAGCTGATCAGCAGGCTCCTGGCGAACACGTGCGAGATCTGCAAGCAGACGGACAACATTCAGGTTCACCACGTCCGAAAACTCGCTGACCTCGCCAGAACCGGAGACGCACAGCCCGACTGGATGCAGCTCATGGCACGACGACGCCGCAAGTCCCTCGTGGTCTGCGGCTCATGCTACGACCGCATCCAGGGCTGGCAGTCGGCCTGAACGCTCACGCAGCAGTCACTGGAGAGCCGGATGATCAGGAAACTATCATGTCCGGTTCGGAGGGAGGCCGCATGGAAAAGGACCTGCCCAACAGGCACCTCGCCATGCGGCCGACCCTACGCACTGGATCAGAGACGTCACCTTCGCCGAGGACGCCAGCCAGGTCCGCGCCCACAACACCCCCGCCGTCATGGCCACCCTCCGCGACATCATCCGCGGCACCTTCCGCCTCACCGGCTGGATCAACACCGCCAGCGCCCGCCGCGCTCACACCACGCCCACAGCCGCCCTCAACCTCCACAGCATCCCATGATCAAGCGGACATTCCCGGACTACTCCGGGGCCCTGGCATGACGGCCAGGACGTCACTCGCCTGTTGATCACAGAAGATCGTCCACGAACGATGTTCTTGACCCTTCCCGAAGGGAAGGGTCCAACCTAAGAGTGTCGTCCGTTGTCGAGTAGTACGACGAGGAGAATGTCGATGTGAAGTGTCTGACCATTGGGGTGCTAGGGCAGAACGACTGACGCTCAGGGCGTTGCGCCTCGACGGCGAGTTGGGGCGGCTACCATCGGCGGAGGTGGATCCCGGTCGGGAACCGGCTCTATCGCCCAGAGCGGCTCGAGTGACCCGGTCGGAGCTCGCCGCGCAGCGGCTTTCGGTACGAATTCCGAGGTTCCAGCCGGCGGGCCCCCACCCCGTACGTCCAGGAAACGAACATCAACAGTCATCCGGGTGAGCACCTTCCTAGCCGTCTCGGCAACGCTGTCCTGATCGGTCACTGGGATCGGCGTCCAGGCCTGCGAAACGACTACTAGGAGCCCCGGTGGACACGGGACTAGGCGGACATCGAGTGCAAAGGAACTGTCATGGGAACCACGCGAGTGGCGATGGCTCGCATCGCGGTGTGCCTGATGCTGGTCGTCGCACTGTCCGGCGGTGGCGGACATCTGCGTGCCGGATTGAGCATCGGCGACGACGACACCGTCGACGGTCAGGTTCTGCTGTACTTCGATGAGGACTATCTTGACGAGCACAAGAATTCGGAGGCAGCTCTACAAGTAGGATTCAACAATGTTGTCGGACAGTATCCAGCGCTTCCGTCCGGCACGGAGAAGACGTACTCCAAGCTTGGGTCCTACGGTGTCGAGATCGACTACACGGACACACCGGTGCTGGGGTTCTCGTCCGATGCCCTGATGCTGACCCGGGACGGCAACGAGTACGAGTTTACCTTCCCTGTCTCCTCGTCCGCGGATCACGGCGAATCGCTGGACGCGCTCTCGATCGAGATATCGCTGACGTTTCCCGGTCGCGTCCTCGAGACTAACGGCACCGTGAACGGCAATTCGGTGACGTGGCAGTACGCCGCCAGCGATGCGAAACCGGGCGAGCTGACCGCAGTCGCCTGCGCCTCCGCCGCGGCGGACGCATGCCCGGAGGCCACCGACACCGACACCGGCACCGGCACCGACTTCTTGGGCTGGGGTTGGTGGGCGTTGGCCATGGGCGTCGTGCTCCTGCTGGGGGTCGTCGCCCTGGTCGGCCTCGGGCTCCTGCGCCGTCGTCGTGGGAAGCCGATCCTGACCTCGGGCGGCGGTACGCCGCAGCCACCACCGTCCCCGGCGGATCCCACCGCCGACAGCATGGGCTGATCCGCCACGTGCATTCAGGCCGCCCTGAGAACCGCCATCACGTGTTCGCCACTGGTCGCCGTCCTTTCCGGCTGCCGAAGCCGGGCGCATCGACGTTGAGCGCGAGCACGCGGCCGGGTTTGCCTTGCCCGATTTCCTTTTGACCGATCGACTACGAACGCCCGGGAGTGCCGATCCCACGGTCCGAGTGATCCGCCCCTACGATCTTCGTCATCGGGCTTGACGGTTTCCGCTCATCGACAAAGCAGAACGTCCGTGTCTGCAAGACGCGGCTACGGAAGGTGATGGCTCCGGTCGGACTGCGGCACGTCCGGATGTCGGCGTGGCTGCCGATGTGGTCCTGACCATGCCCTGGTGGGAGGGCGGCGGCAGCCCAGCAGCGGCAGCCGCTGCCATGCGGTCGGCGAGCTGGCTCAGGGTTCGACTGGACATCGGGATCGTAGCGGGGCAGGGCAGCATGGCTAGGCTCCCGGTCGGGGCTTCGAGTCTTGGCCGACCGCTGTCCTACCCGGAGTCTCGCATCCATCGATCAGCGGGACTGCCGCGGTCGCCCTGAGTTGCAAGATCAGCTTGGAGGCGCTCGGTGATCATGCTCGGGTGCCGGCTCGACGGACTGCGTGCCGTGTGGGCGTCGTGGCAGACTCGCTGATCGGTGAGGCGGCCAACGGCCCAAACCTGCCCGCATTCGCACTGCAGAAGAATCCGGTGTCTGTGGCGGCGGTAGCGTCCGGTGCGCAATGTCCGACCAATTGGCGCACGACAATGAAGAGGGGACGTCCATGCGGCTGAAACCGTCGTCCAGCAGGACTGCCGTCCGCCTGACGGCCTGCGGCGCGGTGGCGGCGATCGTGCTCGCCGGCACCGGGCCGTCCGCCGCCCAACCTGAGCCAGCGCTCACCTCATCCGCTGACCACCGGTGCGGCTCGCGTGGCAGCTGGGAGCATCCCAATGCCGACCGGCACAACACCCGACGGGTGCGCGGGCCGATCGACTCGACCAACGTGGCCGATCTCGAGGTCGCCTGGACCGTCCCGATCAAGGCTCCGACGGACCGCTGGCCCGGCAGCTACGCCACGAACCCGATCGTGGTTGACGGAGTCATGTATAGCCAGGACCTCGACTCCAATGTCTACGCCATCGACGTACGTACGGGGCGCGAGGTTTGGACAGTGATGATGGGCTCCTACACCAATGGGCCCAACGGCGTGGCGGTGAGCGGAGGTCGGGTGTTCGGCGCGACACTGACCGACGTGTTCGCGCTCGACGCGCGCACCGGCCGGGAGTTGTGGCGACGTAAGATCACTCGTAACGCCAACGAGGGCATCGACATGGCGCCCGGCGTCAACAACAACACTGTGTACATCGCCACCGTGCCGAGCCTCCTCCATGGTGGTTTCGGCGCCGGCGCGGTCGGCGTGGTTTGGGCGATCGACGCCCGTACCGGCGCCACGCGCTGGACCTGGGACACCGTGCCGCGTGACCTGTGGGGGCACCCGGAGATCAACTCTGGAGGCGGTGCCTGGTATCCGCCGAGCTTCGATGAACGCGGCGACCTCTACCTCGCCGTGTCGAATCCCGGGCCGTTCCTCGGCACGGAGGAGTATCCGTGGGGGTCGAGCCGGCCTGGCCCCAACCTCTATACCAATTCGATCGTCAAGCTCGATGGCCGGACGGGGCGGTTGATCTGGTATCGCCAGGAACTGCCGCACGACATCTACGACTGGGATCTGCAGAATTCGCCGATCCTCACCACTGTGGGCGGCCGGCGCGTCGTGCTCACGTCTGGCAAGACCGGCTTCGTGTACATGTACGACCGTGACAGCGGAAAGCGGCTCTGGAAGACCCCGGTGGGACGGCACAACGGCCACGACGACGACAACCTGCTGGCGATGGCGGGCCGGTTCGACGAACTGCCGAGCTTCCCGGCGGAGTTGTACCCCGGCGTACTCGGCGGCGTCCCGGCACCCGGTGCCGTCGACCGCGACACCGTATACGTCGCAGTCAATGATTTAAGCGCCACCTGGACCTCTCAGCTGCCGCCACCGATCTTCCCGTCGTTCAGCGCTGGCAGTGGTGCCGTCGTGGCGCTGGACCTGGCGACGGGAAGGGCGAGGTGGACATTCTCGCTAGACCAGTCCCCCTACGGCGGGACGACGATTTCCAACGACCTCGTCTTCACGACTACCTTCGACGGAACGATCCACGCCTTCAACGCCAAGAACGGCCGTCTCGCCTGGCGGGTGAAGCTGCCGGGGTCCACGAATTCCCCCGTCGTGATCAGCGGCGACATTCTCCTGTCGGCCAGCGGCTGGCCGCAGAGCGCCGAGGAGCGTGCGGAGATCGTCGCTTACCGACTGCCGAGTAAACGCGGCGGAAAGGGGTGCAGCTGATTCTGGCAGCGTGGCGCCGGCAGGGGCTTCGGGTAGTCGACGGAAAAGTGTCTGGCCTGGGCGTCCGCGGTGTCGCGGCCTGGTTGGAGGGTGACGCGGGGCGGGTGTGGCCTTCTCGGTCAGCACGCCCCCACCCCGGCCGACACCACGGCTGCCGGCCGTGATTCGTCGGGCTGCCGGCGGCCCTGGCACGAGCGCCTGACCCGTGGAACCGCGAGGAATCCGGTACGCCGGCGAGCGTGCCCGCCGTCGCGGTGTGCGCGGTGACGGCCGGTTCACTGCGGCAACGGCGAGGCCGACATTGCCTGAGCCACCCGACGCGCCGACGGCCACCGTCGACCTCGTCACCACCGTGACCTACAGTTACCCAACTAGGCGATGCCCCTGGTGGCGCCGGTCTGGCCATTGCCGGCGCCACCGGTGTGAGCGGATCCGGTGTACGGCGATTCCCGCCACGGCTGGCCGGCGTCTACGCAGCGCCTGGCTGATAGGTCAACAGCAGCGAGCCGGTGCTCGTCTGCTTTGATTCCAGCAGTCGCATGTGGTGCACCGTCGGGTAGTCGTCCAGGAGTCGGCGCCCCTTGCCCGCGACGACCGGCGGTACGGCGAGCCGCAGTTCGTCGACCAGGCCCTGCGCGAGCATTGACCGGACGAGCGTCGGACTTCCGTGTACGCCGATGTTCTTTCCTGGTTGCGTCTTGAGGAGAGCGATCTGGTCGGCGACGCTCCCCTCGATGCGGGTGGTGTTCTGCCACTGGTGCTCACCGAGCGTGCTGGCCGCGACGTACTTCGGCGAGGTGTTGATGAACGTCGCAAACGGTTCGACATCTGAATTCGGCCAGTATGGTGCCCAGTACTCATAGGTCATACGTCCCAACAGGATCGCGTCCTGGGTGTCCACGAGGTACTGGAGGTGATCTGTCAGCTCGGAGTCGAAATACGTGCCGCACGTCGAAGACGAGTCCGACTCGTCGTCGAGTGCGTGGTTGAACATCCACTCGTCGGGTTCCTCGGTCACGCCGTCGAGTGAGTAAAGCAGATATGAAACAACCTTTCGCACCGGACCCCCTACCTCATAGCCTGACCCCGGGAAGGCGACACATGAGGCAATTCTCGCCGTGCGCGTCATCCGGTGCGCCGTCGGTCGCGAAGGTTAACCGGATCGATGGGACACGTGCCATTCGGTGTCCTTGGGCGCGCGCCGCGAGGTATCCTCGTCCGATCGGTGCGGCGGTGTGGCGGGCGCTGGGCCAAAGCCAGCGAGGTGATCCCAACAGGTCCGGTACCAGCCAGCCGGCCAGCCTTTGCCGGCGCCGGGGTCACCGACGAGCAGTAGAGCCCGGTCGGAGGCCAGGGTGACGATGCTACCCTCGACGAATCGCTTCAGCTCGGCGATGGCGTCTTCGACCGGGACACGTTTGTGGCGATTGGTGTTTCCGTTCGGCTTCCCACTGGGCCTGCATGGTTGCTGCTTCCGGCCGGCGATTCGCCCTGTCAGTCCCTGTCAGTCCCTGTCGGCCCCACGATTGGTCCTGACCTAGCCCGCGATGAGGTCAGACAGGAAACGCGCCACAACCTGAGGGACGACCTTGCAGTCGAGGAACAGTGTTCCCGGGCATCCCCTGGCCAGCCAGGTGCGAACGATCCAAAGGTCGGCGATCCTCCGTACGGTGACGGCGGTGGCACCCAGCGACCGGGCGATACCGGCGAAGTCGGTGTCGCCGAAGGCCGCGGTACGAAGGTCGGCACCCTTGGGTCCGTACATGTGGACCTCGAAACCATAGGCCGCGTCGTCATACACGACGACGAGCGCGGATGCCCCAGTTCGGACGAGCGTTTCCAGTTCGGGCAGGCCCATCAGGGCGCCGCCGTCGCCGAGCGCGGCGACGGTCAGCCGGTCAGGGCGGCCCACGGCCGCACCGACCGCCCCCGCGAATCCCAGCCCGATGGTTTGGAACGCGGCACCCATGAATACCATCGCGGAAGGCTCCGGGACCGGCAGGTACCGTGACGGCCATTCGATGAAGTGACCCCCGTCCAGGACGACGGTACGTTCCTGCGGCAACACGCCGGCGAGCGCTGCGGTCAGCGTCCGTGGGTCGATCCGACTGTCGGTTCCCGCGTCGTCGTAGCTCTCGTGCTCCCAACCTGCGCGAGCGATGGCGTCAGCCAGCTCGTCGCGCCACGTCGATGGGGGCAGCCCACGTGCGTTCACCGCGTTGAGCAGTGCTTCTGCGGCGGCGGATGCGTCGGCAGTGACGGAGAGGCTGACCCGGTCGATGGCGCGGTCATCCGCCAGGTCGATCTGGGCGAGCACTGCGTCCGGGTGCAGTAGCTTGTCGTGGTGAAGGGTGAACGCGTCGAGGCTGGCACCGAATGCGATCACCAGGTCGGCGCTACCGATGATCGCTGCCGCACGCGGTGCTGCGAATCCCCCGAAAACGCCGAGCGACCAGCGGCTGCCGGCAAAAAGGCCACTGGCCATGGTGGTGGTCGCGTAGAGCGCCCCGATTCGTTCGCCCAACTCGACGAGGACCTTGCCGGCACCGCTGCGCCAGGCACCCAAACCGGCGAGCAGCAACGGACAACGCGCCTTGGCGAGGGCGTCGAGAACGGCGTCGAGGTCAGCGGGGACCACGGGCACCACGCTGGACGCCGCGGGATAGATGACCGGCGCCTGCCCGGATACCTCAGCCGAGACCATGTCGTTGGGTACGCACAACACGACGGGCCGAGACGTCGTTCGTGCGAGGTCGAGTGCGTCCACGGTCGTCCGGAGTGCGGTCGCGCGATCCGCGGTCCGAAGCACTGGTGCCGGAATCGATCCGACGAACGCCGGTTGGTCGATGTCGTGTGAGCGTAGGCCGAGCGACGGCGCGTCACCGCAGATCACCAGGGCGCCGCTGCCGTGCTTGGTCGCCTCGGTGAGAGCGGTTGCGATGTTGGTCAACCCGGGGCCGTGTGACGTGGTGCAGATCGCGACTTGTCCGGTGGTCCGGTGGTAGGCGTCGGCCATCGCCATCGCCCCTCCCTCGTGGCGGGCGGGCACGTACGAGATGCCCGCGCCGGTGAGCCCCGCGGTGAGCAGGATGTTCCCACCACCGACCACACCGAAGGCATGGCGGACACCGAGGTCCGCCAGCGTCCGGCCAACCGCCGTCGCCAGTACCGCCATCGCCGCCCTCCTCTTCCGTCGTCGCCTATCCGCTGCCGTAGTCAGGCCAGCTCGAAGATGACCTCACCTACGGTCATCTCGATCCGGTTGGTGCGGACCAGGTGCCAACCGCCTTCTTCGAAGACCCCTTCCCACTCGGCGATGGTGGGGAGGGTGATATCCATCAGGTCGTGGCCCAGTTCGAACCCGAGAACGAAGATCGGCAGATCGGTGTCCGCGACTCCTTCCACGCGGGTAGCGTCGCCGAGGAGTAAACGGCGTGCCGCCGGGAAGCACTCTCGTAGCCGGCGCAGGGTCGCCACACACCGATCTTTCGGCCAGAAGTCGTGGCCCATCATGAAGCAGGTCACCAGGTCGACATCGGCGAATTCGGGGCGCGGCTGCAAGTCGAGGACGTCCGCCTCGAGGAACGTGGTCCGCTTGGCTAGGCCAGCCGTCGCGGCGTCGAGACGGGCGTTTTCTAGCGCCGGCCGAGCGATGTCGACGCCGATACCGCGGGCGGACGGGTACCGGTTGAGCACGTCGATCACTCGGCCGCCGCTGCCACACCCGAGGTCCGCCACGACCCCGACGTCGTACCCCAACCGCGCGATGGCGGCCCAGAACGTGCTGTCGTAACACAGCTCGTTGATCTCGCGGCACGCGTATGCGATGGCTGCGGAGTCACGCTGGTAGTACGCGCCGACCCGGTTGCGCTTGATCAAGGAATGCGGCATTTGCCGGAAGATTTCCGCGCTGCCCCGGACCAGCCAGTGGAAAAAGGATTTCGTCCGGTACGTCTCGTCGAAATTCGAGGAAACCCTGACTACCGTTCCCTCTCGCTCGACCACTTCGACGGCCGCCAACGCGCGGGACAAACCCACCATCGACGCCGCGTCGAGCCCGTGCGCGGCCGCGAACTCGACGGCGTTCACCTCCTTGGTGGTCTTGAGCTCATCGAGCATGCCGATCTCCCACGCGGCGGCGATCGCCCAAGCGCCGACGGCGGAATTGAAGATGGAAGTCACCCGCCGGTCGGCGCCGTCGACCGTGCCACCGTTCGAGGCGGTGTCTCCCTCCTGCGCCCTGGCCGAGTGTTCCATGGTCATCCTCCTCTTTCGGTGATCAGCCCTGCACCTCATCCTGAACAGGAGAGTCGGCCCGAGCATCTCCACAAATGCGCTCACCAGCATGCGCGAGCTCCAGCGCATCCCACGGGTCGGCGCGGGATATCAGATCCGCATTCTTCGAGAAGGTGGCGCACCCTTCTGCTCGACAATGATCCAGTACCCGCCTTCGGCGCTACCGGCCACCACAAACCCCCTCGGGAGACGCATCGGGCCGTCCCCGGTCGGCTGGCGTCGGAGTCGCGGTACACCAGGAGTGACATCGATTGAGGATGTGGGGAGTGGCCTTATGGCGACAGGTGTCTGGCTGGTCGGCGCGCGGGGTTCGGTCGCGGTGACGAGCATCGTCGGAGCCGTGGCGTTGCGCTCCGGTCTCGCCGAACCCACCGGATGCGTGCTGGAGCTGCCGCAGTTGCGGACGACGGCTGTGCCCGCGCTCGACGACCTCACCTTCGGCGGTCACGACGTAGCCACGACGCCGCTGGCAAAAAGGGCGGAGGCGCTGGCCAGCACCGGTGTGCTGCCGGGGCCGGTCGTCTCGGCCGTCGCGGAGGACATCGCCGCCGTCGAGCGGGAACTGCGTCCCACCCCGCCGGTGGGGCCCCAACGCCTGGCCGCCGACGCCATAGCCCAGGACATTCGCAGTTTCGGTGAACGGCACGGGCTTGAGCGCGTAGTCGTGGTGAACCTCTCATCCACCGAGGCGGCACCGCAACCGCATCCCGCCCATGCCAACATCGACGCCCTGCGGGACGCCATGGACAGCCCACACCCCGTGCTGCCGCCCAGCTCGCTGTACGCGTACGCCGCCTTTCACGCCGGCTGCTCCTATGTCGATTTCACTCCTTCAACCGGAGCGCGGCTGCCGGCGCTGGAAGAACTAGCCCAGCGAAACTCGGTGCCGTATGCCGGGCACGACGGCAAGACCGGCGAAACCCTGGTCAAGTCGGTGTTGGCACCGATGTTCGCGATGCGTCATCTGTGGGTACGCACCTGGTCCGGGACGAACCTGCTCGGCGGCGGCGACGGCGCGAACCTGGCCAGGCCCGGGGCAAACGCCGCGAAGGCCGGCAGTAAACAGCGGGTGCTGGCCGAGACACTGGGGTACGAACCGCAGGGCGGTACCCGGATCGAGTACGTCGACGACATGGGTGACTTCAAGACCGCATGGGACCTGGTCACCTTCACCGGCTTCCTCGGCGTGGCGATGCGGATGGAGTTCACCTGGCACGGCTGTGACTCGGCGCTCGCCGCGCCACTCGTTCTCGACCTGGCCCGGTTGACGTCGGCCGCACACGCCATCGGGCGTACGGGGCCGCTGGCCGAGCTGGGATTCTTCTTCAAGGACCCACTCGGTGATGGGCCGCACGCGCTCGCCGACCAGTGGGCAGCGCTCGTCGGTTTCGTGCGGGGACTCGGCGATGCCTAGCCTGCGTGCCCTCGCCGAACTGGTACGGGCGCCCGCCGCACTGACCGTACCGGGTGACGCGGTGACAGGCGCGGCGGCCGCCGGCGTATTGAGTTGGCGCACCGCCGGTCTGGCGAGCGCTTCCGTCCTCCTCTACTGGGCTGGGATGGCGGGCAACGACTGGGCCGACCGGGCAACCGACGCGCTCGAAAGACCCGAGCGGCCGATCCCGTCCGGGCGGGTCTCCGCGCGCTACGCCGCCGGCGTCGCCGCCACTCTCACCGGGGCCGGCGTTGTGGCCGCCGCCGCGGCCGGCGGAAGACGCGCCCTGCGCGTCGCGCTTCCGCTCATGGGGACGGTCTGGACGTACAACCTGTGCGCCAAGAACGGCCCCACGGGACCAGGAGTGATGGCCACCTGCCGAGGACTCGACGTGTTGCTCGGGGCAGTCAACGGGCGCATACGGGATGCGCTGCCGGCTGCGCTGACGGTCGCCGCGCACACCTACACCGTCACCGTGCTGTCTCGCTGTGAGATCACCGGCGCCCGGCCGACGCTGCCGGCGACAACCCTCGCCGGCACGGCAATGGTCGCCGCCCTCACTGCTGGACGTCGCCGCGCGGCACCTGCCGCGCTTGCCGCCTGGTACGCGGCTCGGTACGGATCCGCCCAGGGACGGGCCGCGGCAGACCCATCAGCCTTGCGGATCCGCACCGCCGTCGGTGCGGGCATCACCACTCTGCCAACCCTGCAGGGGGCGCTTACCGCTCGTTGTGGGCGACCCGCCGTGGGTCTCGCCGTCGCCGCGAGTGCGCCGCTCGCGAGCCGCCTCGCGAAAAAGGTCGCGTTGACATGAACACGTCGCGTTCTGGGGCGCTACGGGGACCCGCATCCGCATCAGGCGCCGCTGGCCTGAGATTCGGCTACGGGACCAACGGCCTCGCCGACCATCGGCTGGTCGATGCCTTACGTATCGTCGCTGACCTCGGATATGTCGGCGTCGCGCTCACCCTCGACCACGCCCACCTCGACCCGTTCGCCGTCGGCGCGGCAAGGAAAGTCGCCGCCGTCGCTCGGTTGCTTGACCAACTGGGCCTCTCGCTGGTCGTGGAGACCGGCGCCCGTTATCTACTCGACCCGTGGCACAAGCACGCACCCACCCTCCTCGACGAGGGCTCCGCGGCACGACTGGAGTACCTGCGCCGCGCGGTGGCGATCGGGTCGGACCTCGGCGCGGAGGCGGTGTCGTTCTGGGCCGGGGTGCGCCCGACGGGTGTCGCGCCGGCAACTGCCTGGAACCGCCTGACCGCCGGCTGTGCCCGGGTAGTCGAGTGGGCGCAGACGGCCGGTGTGCCGCTGGGCTTCGAACCGGAACCCCGCATGCTCGTCGAGGATGTCGCTGGCTGGCGCCGACTGCACGACGCGCTGGGCCGTCCACCAGGATTCGGGATTACCCTCGATATTGGTCACTGTCGCTGCCTCGAGTCCGCGTCCGTACCTGAGTGCGTCGCTGCCGTCGCCGGACATCTGGTCAACGTGCAGATCGATGACATGCGACGCGGAGTGCACGAACATCTGCCGTTCGGTACCGGCGAGATCGACTTCCCGCCCGTGCTGGGGGCCTTGGTCGAGGCCGGCTACCAGGGTCTGGTGGCGGTGGAGCTGCCACGACATTCACATGCGGCGCCGACCGTGGCGGCTGAGTCGATTGCGTTTCTGCGCGCCGCTGAGAAGGCCGCGTCGGTTAGGGAGACTGATGATCATATTGGATGAACTCCGCGCAGCGGTGTCCGGCGTGCCCGACCAGGGTTGGCTGTGTGACGCGGTCGCGGCGGTCGCGGTGAACCCGGCCGGGATCGAGCGCCGGTTCGCCGAAGCGGCTCGGCGCTGCGGACGGACGGCGTTGCCCGACGCCCCGGGCTGGAACGCCGACGAGGCCGCACGGGCGCTACTGCTGGCCGCGCTCCCCGCCGCCCGGGTTGCCACCTGTGCACAGGATCTGTACTGGCATGGTGACGCTGCGGAGAAGCGGGCCGTGCTGAAGGCGCTGGCGCTGCTGGGAATCGGTGACGAGTGCGTCCCGCTGCTGCACGACGCGATCCGCAGTAACGACCCACGGCTGGTGGCCGCCGCGCTCGGCCCGTGCGCCCGACGGCTGGACCAGGCGATGTGGCGGCAGGCGGTACTCAAATGCGTGTTCATGGCGGTCCCACTAAACCAGGTTGACGGGCTGGCAAGCCGGGCCGACTCCGAGCTCGGCGGAATGCTGGCCGGCCTGGCCGAGGAGCGTGCGGCTGCCGGCCGGACAGTGCCCGCCGACGCGCTAGACCTGATTGCGTCGATCAGAACGTCCATCCATTAGGAGGCGTGTGATGCGAATCTTCGACCCACATGTTCACATGACCTCGCGCACCACTGACGACTACGTGCGGATGTCGGCCGCAGGAGTGCGCGCCGTGGTCGAGCCGGCGTTCTGGCTCGGACAGCCGCGCACCAGTGTCGGTTCATTCGTCGACTACTTCGACTCGTTGGTCGGCTGGGAGCCGTACCGGGCAAGCCAGTTCGGCGTTCGCCACCACGCCACGATCGCGCTGAACCCGAAGGAGGCAAACGATCCGCGCTGCCTCGGCGTCCTCGAGATGCTACCGCGCTATCTCGACAAGGACGGCGTCGTCGCCGTCGGCGAGATCGGCTTCGATTCGATGACGGTCGAGGAGGACACGGCGTTTGAAGCACAGCTCGATCTCGCCGTCAGGTACGGCCTGCCCGCGTTGGTGCACACGCCGCACCGGGACAAGGCCCGTGGCATTCGGCGCAGCCTTGCCGTCGTCTCCTCTGCCGGGATCGATCCCGGTCGGGTGGTGATCGATCACCTCAATGAGGTGACGGTCGGACTGGTTCGAGACACCGGCTGTTGGCTCGGTTTTTCCATCTACCCGGAAACCAAGATGTCACCACCGCGAATGGTGGAGCTGATCAGGAAGTACGGCACCGAACGCGTTCTGATCAACTCGGCGGCCGACTGGGGCCGTTCCGACCCGCTGCTCACCAGGGCCACCGGCGAGGCGATGCGCAACGCCGGCTTCGGGGACGACGACGTCGACCGGGTGCTGTGGCGCAACCCGGTTGAGTTCTACGGACAGTCCGGACGGCTGGGCGCGTCTGATGCCGGCAGCGCCGGCCCGACCTTCGCGGGCAACTCGATCCAGCGAGGTGGTAGCTGATGAGGCTGCGCTACGCCGATGGGCGACTCGCGCACCTGAGCTACTGCACCAACGTGCACCCCGCGGAAGACCTCGATGGCATCATCGCCCAGTGCGACGCGTACGCAGTCGCCGTCCGCGAACAACTCGGCAGTGAGGTGCTCGGCCTGGGGCTTTGGCTGGCCGCGCCGGTCGCCGCCGAACTTGCCGCCGACCCGACGCGGCGCAAGCGGCTGCGCCGAGAACTGGACGTGCGGGGACTTGAAGTCGTGACCCTCAACGGCTTCCCGTATCAGGCGTTCCAGGCGCCGGTCGTCAAGCATGCGGTCTACCAACCGGACTGGACAACCGGTGATCGGCTCAACTACACGGTGAACCTGGCGACCATTCTCGTTGACCTGTTGCCCGACGACGCCGTCCGTGGCTCCATCTCCACGTTGCCGCTGGCCTGGCGTGAGCCGTGGAACGCCATCCGGGCACGGCGGTCCCGGCGGATGCTGGACCTGCTCGCGGCCGAACTGGCGCGTTTGCACGCCAGAACCGGGCGCACGGTGAGGGTCGGGTTCGAACCAGAACCGGGCTGCGTCGTAGAGACCACCTCCCAGGCAGTGGACTTGTTGTCCGGTATCGACACGCGGTGGCTGGGGCTGTGCCTTGATCTCGCACATCTCGCCTGCGCCTGGGAGAACCCGGAGACGGCACTGGCCGCGCTGCGTATCGCCGGGTTGCCCGTGGTTAAGGTGCAGATCTCCGCCGCTCTCGCCGCGGACGCTCCCGCCGCGGACGCCGAGCTGATCCGCCGCTACGTCGAGCCACGCTTCCTGCACCAAACCCGAAACCGCTTCGGCGAGGGTGCCGACGACCTGGACGAGGCACTCCAGGAGGGTCTGCGTGGGCCGTGGCGGGTGCACTATCACGTACCGCTGCACGCCGCGCCCACCGTGCCCCTCAGGACGACCGTTCCGGTGCTGCGTGACACGCTTCGCGCCCTGCTGGTGGGTGGCGACGGCTGTGACCATTTCGACGTCGAGACGTACACGTGGGGTGTTCTGCCCATCGAGCACCGGCCGAACACGCCGGCGCGGCTCGCCACCGGTATAGCGGCGGAACTTGCCTTCGCCCGGGGCGAACTCACTGCTTTCGGTCTATCGGATGTGGAGTAACGATGAACCGCCTGCTCGTCCTGGACGTGGTCGGCCTCACCCCGCGACTGCTCGCCCACATGCCGCGACTGGCCAGCGTCGGCGCCCGTGGCTGTCGGGCGGAACTCGGCACGGTGTTGCCCGCCGTGACATGTACCGTGCAGTCGACCTTTCTCACTGGTGAGTTGCCCGCAGTGCACGGGATCGTGGGCAACGGGTGGTACTTCCGGGAGTTGGGTGAAGTGCTGCTGTGGCGGCAACACAACGCCCTCGTCGGCGGCGAAAAGGTCTGGCAGGCCGCACGGAGACGCTGGCCCGGCTACACGGTCGCGAACATCTGCTGGTGGTACGCGATGGGCG
The DNA here is from genome assembly GCF_030345795.1 of Micromonospora sp. WMMA1363. Lineage (NCBI taxonomy): Bacteria > Bacillati > Actinomycetota > Actinomycetes > Micromonosporales > Micromonosporaceae > Micromonospora > Micromonospora sp. WMMA1363. Next base: position 1,913,022 of record NZ_JAUALB010000001.1, on the reverse strand, counting down.
CGGACGTGGACTGGACCGTCACCCCCCGTCCGGTCTACCACGCCGACGGGCGCAAGGAGCCAGACTGCTACACCGACCCACCGCAGCTGCGCGACACGCTCACAACCCGGCTTGGGACTTTTCCACTCTTCAGCTTCTGGGGACCTGGCGCCGCGATCAGGTCCTCGCGGTGGATAGCGCGGGCCGCCGAGCACATCGTTGCCGCTCACGACCCGGACCTCAGCCTTGTCTACCTGCCCCACCTCGACTATGACTTGCAGCGGTACGGCCCATCGGACCCGCGTGCCGTACTGGCCGCGGCCGAACTCGATCGCGTCATCGCACCACTGTTGGACATCGCGGAGAACCGTGGCACGACCGTGGTCGCCCTGTCCGAGTACGGCATCACCGACGTGTCCCATCCGGTCGACATCAACCGCGCGCTGCGCGCCGAAGGACTTCTGCGCGTCCACAAGCAGGCGGGCATGGAGTACCTCGACCCGTGGACGTCACGGGCCTTCGCGGTCGCGGATCACCAGGTTGCCCATGTGTACGTCAGGGATCCCGCCGACGCCCCCGCCGTTGCCAAGTTCTGTGCCGCCCTGCCGGGTGTCGCGGCCGTCCTCGACGACACCGGCAAGGCAGCGCACGGACTCGGACACTCACGCTCTGGTGAACTGGTTCTGGTCGCCGAGCCGAAGTCCTGGTTCACGTACTACTACTGGTTGGACGACGCTGCGGCACCAGACTTCGCCCGGCTTGTCGAAATCCATCGAAAACCCGGCTACGACCCTGCCGAGTTGCTTTTCGACCCAGCTTCCCCGGCGGCGGCGAAACGTCGTGCGGTCACCGCGTTGCTGCGTAAGAAGGCCGGGCTGCGTTACCTGATGAACGTCGTTGGACTCGATGCCGGAGCCCGGTCGATACGTGGCTCGCACGGGCGTCTGCCTACCGATTCCCGCGACGCGCCCGTGCTGCTGTGTTCGGATTCGTCGGTGGCACGAGACAGATATTCCGCCGCCGAAGTGAAGAATCTGCTGCTGCGGCTCGCCCAGGGATACTAACTGGATCTTCCACCTGTGCGTCGTGGCCTCGGCTATTCGAATTTCTTGTTCAAGATGATGTTGTTCGACTTGTTTCTGGTAGCGGCGGTGACGATGCGGAGATCGTCACTGGCGGTGAGGTTCCCCGGGGATGCGGGTACCGGGTCAGGTCTATCCGATTTTCGACCTGTCTCACATTCGGTGGTGGCGGAGTGTGCTCTCCTCCGAGGAGAATGCGGTGGCGGAGCAGGGTGAAGCCGGCTCGTCCGTGCATCTGGCGTGCGGTCCCTCCTCGGTGCTGACGCCCTCGGTGGGGCCGTTACTGCGGGGAAGCGTGCGCGTGGCATCCGCGGCGTCACGGTCTCGCACCAGCCTCCGGGGCACGGCGGGTAGGTGGGGGCTGCACCCGCAGACGGAGCACCACCCGTCGCCCGTCGACCGGCACGTCGGTCACGGTCCGCAGGTGAAATCCGTGTTCCCCGCCCCGACGTCCCGCATACCGGACCGACCTCGGTTTCCGGCAGAGCCCGCACCGATCCGCTCGCCCTCGTCGGGCACATCCTCTATGACCAGCGGAGAAAGGCCTGAGAACACGTCCGGCGCAAGCGCTAGCGGATCATCATGGCCAGGGTGAACCCTCGCTCATGTCGGCATCCTTTACGCGAGTGTCAACGACCCTTACGACTCCGTCCCCACCGAATGCGAGACGGGGCCTTTCGCCTGACAGCCTCGTGGTAGGACGGGCCGTGCTCATCGAGGGGTGTGGCGTGCCGTCACCGTCCACACCGCGGCTCGGCCGCACGTCCGACGGCAGTGGTTCCACCGATCTCGGCGCCCGCACAAGCCCATGATCATCCAGTGTCCTGAGTCCACGTCGCATGCGCCGTCAGACCCGGCATGTTACGCGGCTAATCGATGATTGCCGTAGTAGAGTATGCGGCGGCGCCCAACGTATCTGGCGCTGATTTCGTAATTGACCATGATCCACCCGACTATGTCGAGGAGAACGCGGTGAGAAATGTCGTCCTGTACATGCAGTCGACCCTCAACGGAATGGCTGTGGGTCCCGACGAGGAGATGGATTGGCTCACCGTCAACGACCAGACGTGGGAGCTCGTCGGCGGCCTGCAGGAGCGGTGTGGCACGGCGCTGGTCGGTCGAGTCACCTACGAGGAGTTCGTTGGCTTCTGGCCGGCGGCAGCGGACGGCCCGGGCAACCCGCCCGGCATGGTGAGTCACGCCCGTTGGCTTGCCGACACGGAGAAGGTTGTCGTCTCCCGGACGCTGGACAAGGTCGAATGGCAGAACTCCAGGCTGCTCGGGGACGACTTCGCCGGTGAGATCGCCAGGATGAAGAAGGAAACCGGCAAGGACATGCTGCTGCTCGGCGGCGTGGGTCTGGTGCGTTCGATGTCCGAGCATGACCTCATCGACGAGTACTGGCTCCTGGTCAACCCCGCGACGATCAGTAGTGGACGGTCGGCCCTCGCTTCTCGCCGGAACATGCGCCTGCTCGAGGCGAAGCCGTTCGAGTCCGGTGTGGTTGCGCTGCACTACGCGCGATCGTGAGCCGCGCCGCAGCGGGCCAGCCAGCCAGTCGGACTGGCCCGCCGCGGCATCGCCGTGCACGTGAATCGTGGGTGCTGCCGCGGTCGCCAACGTCGCTTGTGCCGGCATGGTCGGCATGCCCTGAATGCTGCGCGGGTCCGGCGTCGCAACCGCGAAGACGTCTACATTCCTGAAGATCTATAGGCTCCTCCGTTGAGATGCGGCCGGATCGGCCGGCTGCCGTGCGTCTTGGAGGTTGCCATGTCCGATGCCGTGATCGTGGCCGACGGGCTCGACTTCCCTACCAGCATCGCGTTCGATGATCGAGGGCGGGTTTACGTCGCTGAGTCCGGCCTGCCCTTCGGGGGTGCCGCCCCGGGAGGCCGGATCCGCCGGATCGACCCGTATGCCGATCCATCGTCAACCTCAGTCGTGGCGAACGGCCTCGCGGCTCCGGTCACCGGCTTGAGCTGGCACGACGACATTCTCTACGTTTCCGAGGGAGGCGCTGGCCGGATCAGCCGGATCGACACCGACGCCGCTGGGGTGGATCCGTCCCGCGCCGCTCACCCACTGATCGAGGGGATGCCGGGACCCGGCAATTACCACACCAACATGGCGGTGGTCGGACCGGACCGGAAGCTCTACTTCAGCCAGGGCGCGATGACGAACCTCGGTGTCATCGGCCTCGACGCCTATGAGCTGGGCTGGTTGCGGCGCCTGCCCCACGCGCACGACGTGCCGGGCATCGACATCGCCCTCACGGGCCTGAACGTCACGACACCCGATCCGTTTTCCAACACGCCGGGCGCCACTCGCGTGACCGGTAGCTTCGTGCCCTTCGGCACGTCCACCGAGGAGCGGCAGCGAATTCCGGCCGGTCTGCCGTGCACGGCTGCCGTCATGCGATGCGACCTCGACGGTTCGAATCTGGAACTGGTGGCCTGGGGACTACGCAACGCGTTCGGGCTCGGTTTCCTGCCCGACGGCCGGCTGCTCGCCGTCGACCAGGGGCCCGACGACCGGGGTAGCCGCCCGATCGGTGACGCGCCGGACCTGCTCTTCGAGGTACGTCCCGGTCGCTGGTACGGGTGGCCGGACTACGTCGGCGGCGTGCCGGTCACCGATCCACGCTTCGAGCCGGTACGCGGCCCACAGCCGACCTTCCTACTGACCAGCCACGAGACGCTCCCCGACCCCGAGCAGCCGCTGTTCGCCTTCACCCCGCACGCCGCCGCGACGAAGTTCGCCGCAGTCCCGGCGGCGTGCGGGCAATCCAACGTGTTTGCCGGCCGTCTGGTGGTCACTCTCTTCGGCGACGAGACGCCGATGACCGCTCCACATGGTCATCCGCAGGTTGGCCGTGGTTTGCAGCTCATCGATCCCGCTGACTGGTCTGCTGCTGGGTTCAAGGGTGGGCCAGACCTCGCCAGGCCCATCGACGTCAAGTTCGCGCCGGACACCGGAGACATGTTCCTGCTGGACTTCGGGCGGTTCGAGATGTCCGACGAAGGCGTACAGGCCCAGACCGGCACCGGCCGGTTGTGGCGGTGGGGCGACTGGCAGGACGCCGTCACCGCATTCTAGGCGTACCTCCCGGGCTGCGCTGGACGGCCCAGCGCAGCCCGGGACGGACCGGTCAGCTGGGGGATGACCCGGCGACCGGTTCTGCCGGGCGTTCGGCGCTCGGCGCCGAGCCGCCGTCGGTGTTCCCGTCGGAGCCCTCCTCGTCCCCCATCGGGGGTACGTGCCGTAGCTGGATCATGATGAACAGCGCGGCGATCACCAACACGACTGCGCTGACGCCGGAGAACACGTTCAGGCCGTCCGAGAACGCCTGTCGGGCGGCCGCCACCAGCGCCGAGCCGACCTCAGCCGGCAGGTCGGCGGCTACGGCGACTGCGGTGGCAGCGTTCTCCTCCGCTGCTCGGGCCACGGTCGCCGGCACCTCGGCCGGTATCTCACCGGTCAGTTCTTGTCGGTAGATCACCGCACCAACACTGCCCAAGACCGCGACGCCGAGGGCGGCACCGGCCTCGTTCGAGGTCTGCACGAGCGACCCCGCAGAACCGGCTTTCTCCGGCGGTGCCGCACCGACGACGAGATTGGTACCGAGTGCCAGCAACGGTCCGTCGCACGCGCCGATCACGGCGAACCCGATGATGAGCTCCACCGGACTCGACGCCGCGCTGATCTGGGTGAACCAGGCGAACGTGGCGACCACACCGAGGAGCCCGATTCCGATCAGGTATGCCGGGCGGAACCGGCGGCCGAGGATCGGCGAGACCATAGCGCTGATCGTCGCCGCCGCCATGCCGGGCAGGAGCGCCAGTGCCGACTCCAGTGGTGTCATGCCGGCCACCGACTGGAAGAACTGGGTTATGTACAGCATCGACGTGGCGCCGACCATCCCGTAGAGGAGTAGTCCGACGAGCATCGTGCTGAACGACTTGCTGCGGAACATCGTCAAGTCCATCAGCGGGTCGGCGAGCGACCGCTGGCGACGTACGAACATGACGCCCAGCGTGATGCCGAGCAGCCCGACGATGACGGGCGCGACCTCGAAGCCGTTGCGCGAGACTTCCTTCAAGCCATAGATGAAGGCGAGCACCGCGGCCAGCGACAGCCCGGCGCTGGCGAAGTCGAGTCGACCCCCATCCGGCGCCTTGAACTCCGGCACGAGCATGGGAGCGAGGATCAGCAGCAGCACCATCACCGGCACGCCGAGGAGGAACACCGAGCCCCACCAGAAGTACTGCAGCACGAGGCCGCCGGCGAGCGGGCCGAGGATGGCACCGAGCGTGAAGGACCCGGCCCACATGCCGATCGCCGTGCCCATCTGCCTGGGGTTCGGGAACATGTTGCTGATCAGCGCCAGGGTGGACGGCGCGAGCGTCGCGCCGGCGATGCCTAGCACCGCCCTCGACACGATCAGCATTTCGGGACTGCTCGACCAGGCCGACACCAGTGAGGCGACGGCGAAGAAGGCCGCGCCGATCAATAGCAGCCTGCGGCGGCCGATCCGGTCGCCCAGGCTGCCCATGGTGATGAGGAACCCACCGACCATGAAGCCGTAGATGTCGAGGATCCACAGCTGTTCGACGCTCGTAGGGCGAAGGTCGGCGCTGAGGTGTGGCAGTGCCAGCAGCAACACGAACATGTCAAACGTGATCATGAGGGTCGCCAGGGAGAGGACCGCGAGGCCGGCCCACTCCCGGCGCCCGGCCCGTGGTGGTGTTGCGGTGTCCGTCATCTCGTACGATCCCCTTCGTCGATCTTCAGTGTGTATGCCCTACCAACACGACGAACGGTGTGGCCGGAATTCGACAACTGGCGACTCGACCGACTGCCGGGTAACAGTCGCTCCGTTCGTGTCGCGGCGATCGCGCATCTTCGGAGTGGGCCGGCACCCAGTGCCGCTGGCATCATGAGCCTGCTGGGCCGACGACACCTGGGAGGCAGGATGACAACGGAGAATGTGCCCGCGGTCGCGGGCGTCGAGCGATTCTACGACGTCGCGGATCTGATCCTGACTACCATTTGGGGCCGAAACTGGCACGTCGGATACTGGGACTCGTCGGACAGCGAGGCATCCAACGCCGACGCCGTACAGCGTCTCAACGATGTGCTCGCTGCGACGTTGCGGGTGGGCCCCGGCAATCGGGTGCTGGACGTCGGCTGTGGCATCGGCGAGCCCGCGTTACGTCTGGCGGAGGTGACCGGTGCCGAGGTCGTTGGGGTCACCATCGCCGAACAGCAGGTGGTGGAGGGCAACCGGCGGGCGGCCGAGCTCGGCCTGGCTGACCGGGCGACGTTCCAACTCGGCGACGGCCTGAACCTGCCCTTCCAGGATGGAGCCTTCGACGCGGCATGGGAGATCGAGTCCGGCATCCACATGGACCGGGCGCGGATGATCGCGGAAATGGCCCGGGTTGTCAGACCCGGCGGGCGGGTCCTCGTCGCCGATCTTGCCATGCCGGAAGGCCCGGCCCGGGAAACCCCGGAGGAGCGCAGGGCGATGCTGGAGAGCATGGCGCTCGTGCAGGTCCCCACCGTTGATGACTACCACAAGATGATCGCCGACGCGGGCCTGCGTCTCGTCGAGCTGTCCGATATCACCCCGCACACCCGCAAGACCAACGAGCGGATGGCCGAGGCGGCGCGCCAGCACTACGACGTGCTGGTCGCCGAGCGTGGCCGCGATGCTGGTGACATTCTCGATATGATGATGACCTCAATCGACGTGCGCTACGTTGTTGTCGTCGCTGACCGGCCAATGGCATCCTGACTGGTGCTACCAACGACGAGGCCGCCCACCCGGGACGATCCGGGTGGGCGGCCTCTCGCTTACAGCCGGTGATGTGTCGCGAGGTAGGTCGCGGCGGCTTCGTGGTTGTCGAGATTCTTGTAGTAGCCCGGCCGGGCCTGGAAGACGTAGGACACCGGCTCCTGCTTCGGGCCAGACACGCAGGTCTCAGGCCAATTCGCCAGCGCGGCCGGGACGTCGAACTCGAAGGTCACCGGGTCGCTCCGATAGCACGGCGCGCCGTCGAGGTCCACCTCGTGCCAACCGGCGGGCAGGTCACCGCCTGGCGCCACGTATACCTGCCGCGACCAGCGCTCGTAATCGAAGACGGAGGCGATGAAGGGCTGCCACTGCGGCGGGACCGCTGGGACGATCTCGTGTGTCCACCATTGTTGCACCAACGCCTGCAATTCGGGGCTGCTGTGCAGGCTGCGCAACGCTTCCGCGATCGCTGGCGATTCGGCCAACACAGGGATGCGGTCACGTAGCGTCACCGCGGCGGGATCGGTCGAGGTGTCGAAAAATGCTTTGAAGCCCATTATTATTTTTGATTGGCTCATGTTTGCCAGGTCGAGCAGTGGGCGCCAGACATGGCGCAGGTATTGTTGCTCGCCGAGCACGCGGGCCCAGAAGACGAACCGTTGCATCTGCAGGTTCTCCTCCAGCGTGGAGGAGCGGTTGGCCAGGACGTATTCGAAGTCGTCGTCCTCCCCCCGGATGGTGATGAAACCGTGCAGCTCTCGGTTCTGCACGTAGGACGTGTTGGGCAGAAGCAGCATGGGATAAACCGCGATACGGGAGACCATCCGCGCCAGCCGGTCGTAGCCTTCGAGAAACGACTCGACCGTCTCACCGGGGGCGCCCCAGATGAGCTCGCCGTAGCATTCCAACCCTTCCTCGGCGAGCCACTCCACGAGACTTTCCCACTGATTCACCTTCATGTTCTTGCGCAACATCTCGGTCAGCGCGGCGTCGTCGAGGGTCTGCAGCGCCAGCGTGAACAGACTGTGCATGTCGTGCTGCTTCAGTTGGCGCACGATGTTGTAGAAGCGTTGGGACTTGTTCTTGGCCCAGCTTGTGATCAGGTCTCCGGGATACCCGTACTTCTCCTTCGTTTTGATCAGTATCTCGACGAACTCCTCGTCGGCCTCCAACAGCCCGAAGTTGGAGTCGCAGAGCACCAGCGAGGGTGCCTGGTAGTAGCCGAAAATGTCCAGCTCGGCGGTGAGCCGTTCGATCGAGAACGAACGCATCTTCTGTCCGACCGCGCCACCCCAGTAGCAGAAGGCACACTTGTAGGGGCAGCCTCGGTTGGTTTCGATGAGTGCGACGTCGTAGCGAAAGTTCCCAGCTGCGTCCGCCATCGGGATCGCGCCGCTGAGGAACGGCGACGGGATCACGTCCAGGTCAGCAATACGGTCGCGATCGGCGGTGCTGTGCACTGTGCCGTCCGTGCGTCGGAACGACAGTCCGGTTACCTTCACCGGGTCGAAGACGTCCGACCCGTCCGGCCGCTCCAGCAGGTAGGTCAGCAGCTCGCGGAAAGTGTGCTCGCCCTCACCGTTGACGACGACGTCGACCCACGGAAACTCCCGGAACACCCGTTCGCCCTGATAGGCGACGTGGTTGCCGCCGAATACCACCAGGCCGTTCGGGTTGACCTGTTTGAACGTCTCAGACAGTACGCCAAAATTGCGGTAGTTCCAGCCCAGCACCGAGAAGGCCAAGACGTCGGGGATTGCGCCCGAGAACAGTGCCTTGGTCATCTCCTGCAGGCGCTGGCCACCCCGGAAGTTGCAGATGTCCGCACTGACTTCGCCAGCGAAATGCGGTGTCTCGTCGACCACCGCCTTCAGATATCCAACCGCGAGTGGCATCGAGTCGACCGGCATGTCCCAGGCTCCTTGCTGGACCAACCGGACTTTGAGCATGACGAACCCACCCCTTCCAGGGGCTTCTCAGTGTGTCTTCTCGGCGGTGATGAACACCGCGAGGCCGACTTCGAATTGTTCCCGGACGGTGAACCCTGCCTGGTCCAGCCAATTCCTGAAGATATCGATGTCGTACATGCGCAGCCCGTGCTCGTGCTGCGGGAAGTGGTGCGAGTGAACGAAGTGCCGATATACCGGATCGGTGGCGTCCCGGAAGGTGTACGTCGTGAACGTGCCACCCTGGCGCACACACCGGCCGATTTCCCTGATCGCGGCCTCGGTATCGTCGAAGAAGGCGTGCGGGCCATTCCAGCACATGGCGGCGCCGAGCGTTCCTGTCCCGAACGGCAGCGTGGCGGCGCTGGCCACGACGGCCGGTACCGACGGCAGCCGGTCGCGGAGCGCGGCGAGCATCACCGGCATGAGGTCCAGGGCGATCACGCGATCGGAACCGACGGCCTCGGCGAGCGCGATGGTCCAGCCCCCGGGACCGGCGGCGACGTCGAGCACCGGCCCGTCGACCGGACGAACCAGATCGGCGATGTACTTTGCCTCCACGCCGGAGTTGACCGGACCGTCCCAGGCGAATCCGCACAACCGCTTGAAGTTGGGTCGAGCATGCGCCTCCACGAAGTGGCCCATCGTGGAGATCTTCGATAGCTGGAACAGCAGTCCCTCGTCGCGGATCTCGCCCGACTGATGGCCGGTTTCCGTGAGGTCGATCATGCCTCGCCTGATCGGGAACCGCGCGGCACAGGACGCACACAACGCCTGGTTCGCCTCGAATGTGAGCCCACTGTGACACAGTGGGCAGCGAAAGGCAGCCGCGTGCCGTTGCCACAGCCCGACCTCTGCGTCTTTCGGTTGGGGATGCCGGGGCGCGAGCGAGTCCGGCACGGCGGGGACCGGTCGTCCGTTGCGAACCGCCCAGTACGCCTTGGCCCCGGTGAAACCGAAGATCGTGTGCGAATCGTTGTGCCACTGATCGGCGACCTGCTCGGGAGTCAGCGACCTGACCCAGTCCCGGTCGAACTCCAGTTCTGCCTCGTCCATGTCCCACGCCGTGGGGTGTGGGAACACCCGCCCTATGGTGGGCGCCGGGTCGCCGGGGTCGAAGGTACGCAGCGACCGGTCCAGTCGGGACAGATCGTCGGCGCCGGCGCCCACCTCCCGGGCTGCGTCGAGGATCCGGGAACGCTCGGTGGGAAAGTGTGACAGCAGGTACAGCAGCGCTTGCCACAAGCCGTTTTCGTGTTCAGCCAGCCGCCACAGATCGAGCAGACGGTCGAGGTGGGATCGGACCACAGTAGCGATCGGACCATCCGTGTTCGGGTACTCTGTTTCCACGAGTAGGCCCAGCACCACGGCGAGGTCACCCTTTCGGCGCTCCTCGGCGCGCCACATCGCAGTCAGCAGCAGCGGAACGGCGCCGATCGCAGCGTCAGTCGCCTGCCCATCCCGCCACAGCGCGGCGACCAGGTGCTGATAGGCCGCCTCGAGCCGGTGCGCCGGTGCGTTCTCGAACGAGCGCAATAGCGTGGCCGGCGGGCGGTCCACGTCGAAATCGGTCATGCGCGTGCCCCTTCCGAAGCGAGTGAGAACAGGTTCTCTCCGAACGCGAGCTACTGCGCCGGACCGCGGTGCAATGAGTCGCACGGAGCTTCCCCGGTGCACCAACTGTCCATGACGAATGCGCTGACGGCGTCTTCGACAATGCGCTACGGAGACGCGCGATCCCCGCCGCCTAACCTGGGCCCTTCGTTAAGGGCGGTCCACATCGTGGATCATGAAAGGAAAGGTGCCTTCTGACCTGGGAAGATAGGACTTGCTGAGGGTCTCATCTATCCCGAGGGAAGGCACCTGTCAGGTGAAGAGTACCGGAACACGACCGAAGATCATCGTCAGTAGCGATGGACGTGGCGTGGTCGGCCACGCGGGTGCCCGTTTGCTGGCCGACATCGCGGACGTAACCGGGTTGACCGGCGGGTTCAGCGAGGCCCTGGCCAGGCTGCGGCAGCGGCAGGGCGGGCATGACCCGGGTCGGGTCGCCGTGGACCTCGCGGTGATGATCGCCGACGGTGGTGAGGCGATCAGCGATCTGGCGGTGCTGCGGGACCAAGCGGGGCTGTTCGGCGCGGTCGCCTCGGATCCTACCGCGTGGCGGGTGCTGTCTGGTGTGGATGATGCTGTTCTGGCCAGGCTGCGGATGGCCCGCGCTGCCGCGCGGGAGTTGGCGTGGGCGCAGTCGGCCGAGACCCGCGACGGGCTGCCGGTGTCGATGGCGGCTGGTGCGCCGGTGTCTGGGCTGGTGCTGGATCTGGACGCCTCGATCGTGATCTGCCACTCGGAGAAGGAGCAGGCGTCCAAGACGTGGAAGAAGACCTTCGGATATCACCCGTTGTTCTGCTTCCTGGACAACACCCGGGAGGCGTTGTCCGGGCTGCTGCGCGCCGGGCGGGCGGGGTCGAACACCACCGCCGATCACATCAGCGTTCTCGACGACGCCCTGGCGCAGATCCCCGACGTCCACCGGTACGGCACCGACATCCTCGTCCGCTCGGATTCGGCCGGCTGCACGTACGGGTTCCTGCGCCATATCCGGTCGTTGCGTGAGCACGGTATGAACACGTTCTTCTCCGTCGGGGTGGCCATCGGGGAGGCGATCCGCGACGCGATCAAGCAGGCTGCGGGGCACCCCGAGCAGTGGGTACCGGCCCTGAACGCCGACGGCCAGCCACGCGACGGCGCCCAGGTATGCGAGATCACCGGCCTACTACCGGCCGACCTGCGGGCCAACTACCCCGACGGCACCCGGTTCATCGTGCGCCGGGAACGCCCGCACCCCGGCGCACAACTGTCGCTGTTCGACACCATCGAAGGCTTCCGCCACCAGGTGATGGCCACCGACACCGGCCCCGGCAACGGATCCATCCAGCATCTGGAGGCCCGCCACCGCGCTCACGCCCGCGTCGAGGACCGCATCCGCACGGGCAAGGACACCGGGTTCGGCCGCTTCCCATCCCGGGTGTTCGCCATCAACGCCGCCTGGCTGGAACTCGCCTTGTGCGCCATCGACCTGCTTGCCTGGACCCAACACCTGCTGCTCGACGGCGACCTCGCCACCGCCGAACCCAAGACACTGCGCTACCGACTGCTGCACGTCGCCGCCCGCATCACCCGCTCGGCCCGCCGCACGAAGCTGCGCATCGCCGAAGGCTGGCCCTGGGCCGACCAGCTCGTCACCGCGTTCGACCGGCTGGCCGTGCTGCCCCAGCCCGTCACCTGAACCCCAACCCCACGCCCCGACGAGTACCCCCATGGAGGAACCCGGCCACCGCGTCGGGTCCTCGCCGTGCCCATACCCCGATCGATCACCAAATGAAGATCAACAAATGCAAACAGGGCCTTGATCAACAGTTAGCGAAAGACTGAGGCTAACGGTTAGCCGACGGCGTAGATGCCGTTTTCGAAGTGCTGTGCGGCTCCGCGTCGCGGAGCGGCATCGCCGCGTCCCCGGCCCGGTGGTTCCCGCGTAACCGCTCCTCGGCCGGCAGCGCAACGCTGCCGGCCAGGCCGCCGTGGGCGATCAGCTTTCGCATGTCGAGCATGTCGGTCTCCCGTCGTCCAGCGGTCCCCGTTCCCGCTCGCTCCGCGATCGTGGCTCTCCTCGCTGCCACCCGTCGTCTTCGAGGTTGCGAACCCGTGGTAGGGGCCCCGAGCCATTCGGCAACGTGGAGGAAGACCGCCCCCCGGTCGTTGTCGAGACTGTTCGGGCGGAGCGCCCCGTGCCGCGGCGGCGCGGAGACAGCGGGGTGGTCGCGTACAGCACCGTGTTTACGCGCTCGCCCCGTACCGAAGGGAGTTCGCGATGGAACCGTCCCCGTCAATTCAGGAGCGCTTCGCCGCGGTGGTGCGGCGATTCCCCGACCGACCTGCGATCACCGGTGACGGCACCACGATGTCGTACCGTGAGCTCGACGTGGCCGCGGACCGGTTCGCGGGGCGGCTGCGCGCTCTCGGGGTACGGTCGGGCGACGCGGTGGCGGTGCTCACAGCGCGGACCGCGGACGTGGCAGTCGCCGTACTTGGCGTGGTGCGCACGGGCGCGTGCTACGTCCCGCTGCATGACGGTTACCCGCATGAGCGGCTGCGCTTCATCGTGGAGGAATGCCGGGCCCGGGTCCTCGTAGCGGATCAAGTGGCAGTTCGGCGTGGGGTACTGCCCATCACCGAGCATCTGGTCCTGGTTGACGAGGACAGCGTCACGGGCGAGGCGGCGCCGTGCGGGTCGGTGTCCGCGGCCGACCCAGACGACACGGCCTACATCATGTACACCTCGGGATCCACCGGCACACCGAAGGGCGTCGCCGTGCCACACCGCGCGGTGATCGGCTTGGCCGACGACTCCATGTGGGATTCCGGCCGGCACGACACGGTCCTCTCCGTCGCACCGTTCGGCTTCGGCGTCGCGGCGTACGAGCTGTGGGTGCCGCTGCTGCGGGGCGGCCACGTGGTCGTAGCACCGACGACCACCTTCGACCTGCTCTCGTTGCGTCGATGGATCGACGAGCACAAGATCTCGGGGCTTCATCTGACGGCCGGACTCTTTCGAGTGGTCGCGCACGAAGAGCCCACTGCGCTGTCGAATGTCCGTGAGGTGCTGACCGGCGGTGACATCATCTCACCGGGCGCGGTCCGCGCCGTACTGGAGGCGAATCCCGGCCTGGTGGTCCGTGCGATGTACGGCGCGACCGAAACCTCGTCATTCGCCATGAGCGCGGCAATCACCCTGCCGGACAGGGTCGGCACACCCGTCCCGGTTGGTGTGCCGCTGCGGGACGTGCATGCGTACCTGCTCGACGAGCGGCTCGAACCGGTTTCGCCCGGGGCGGCCGGTGAGCTGTACCTCGCCGGGCCCCGGCTCGCTCTGGGGTACGTCGGACGGCCAGACCTGACCGCGGATCGCTTCGTGGCGGACCCGTTCGCCATCGGGACGCGGATGTATCGGACCGGAGACGTCATGCGCCGCAACCCCGACGGGCAGTTCGAGTTCGTCTTCCGTATCGGTGAGCAGATGAAGGTCCGCGGTTTCCGCGTCGAACCACGGGAAATCGAGGCGGCCCTGACCCGCTGTACCGATGTCACCGATGCCGCGGTCCTGGCCCGGGAGGGCCCAGCGGGGGAGCAGCGGTTGGTCGCCTACCTCGTGGCGCCACCCGAACTAGACGTCGACGCCATCCGCGCGCAGGTTGCTCGGTCGCTGCCGGAGTACATGGTCCCCGCCGTCTTCGTCGTGCTCGACGCGCTGCCACTTACCGAAAACGGCAAGCTCGACCGTACCGCGCTGTCGGAGCCGGAGGCGTCCGACCCGCCGTACCGGGCGCCTCGCACCGACCGGCAACGGATCCTGTGCGAGCTGTTCGCCGAGGTCTTGGAGGTCGACACCGTCGGTATCGAGCACAGCTTTTTCGACCTCAACGGTCAGTCGCTGAGCGCCATCAAGCTGGTCGGTCGGATTCGCGCGGCGCTGACGGTCGACGTTTCGGTGGGTGACCTGTTCGACGCGCCGACCGTCGCCGAACTCGACGCGGTCCTCGACGGGCTCGGCGGGGCGGAGCCCGAGAGCCAGGAGAACGGTGCGGCCCCGCGACCCGAGGCGGCTCGTCGTGACTGATCCCTTCGAGGCGGCCGACGGATCCTTCGTCGTTTTGACCAACAACGCCGGCCAGCACTCGCTCTGGCCGGCCCCCCTTGCCACGCACCCGGGGTGGGACCGGGTGTACGGACCGGCAAGCAAGCTGCGTTGCCAGCGTTACGTCGACGCGTACGGCATGGGCGACGGCCCGCTGATCACGGCGGAGCTGTCGGTCAACCAGGAGTTCCTGCTTCGGTTCGACCGTGGCGACACCGACGGTGCCTTCGGCGAACGGCACACATTGGCCGCGGCGTGGCGTATCACGGGAGAGATTGACACAACCGCGCTGCGTGCCGCGCTCGATGCCGTCGTGGCGCGACACGAGATCCTGCGTACCCTGCTGGTGGCCGACGATGGTGGCTGCCGCCAGGTGATCCACCCGGCCCGGTCGGTTCGCCTCGTGCTTCGCGACCTCACCGGCGTCGCACCCGACGACCGGCCGGTCCAGGCCGAGCAACTGCTCAACGAGGTTGACGCCGAGCCGTTCCCGGTGCGAGACCTTCCGCACCTGCGCGCGGTGCTTGGTCGGTTCGATCCGGCGGACGCAGTACTCGTGCTAACCACCCATCACACCGCGACCGATGCCTGGTCGATGGACGTGTTGATGCGTGATCTGGCCGCTACGTACACCGCTGTGGAACCGCTTCCTCCAGTGACGCAGTACCGAGAGTTCACGGCCTGGGAGAGCACCTCGGAAGCGACTGCGGGTAGCGAGCGAGCGCGCGGCTACTGGCGCCAGACGCTGGCCGGTGCCGCCGTGACCGGGCTGCCCACCGACCGTCCACTACGGGCCGGCCGTCCCGACGCCTACGCGGTGCAGCGGTTCGTTTTCGACACCGAACTATCGAGTCGGGTTACCGCGTACGCGCGCACCATGCGGAGTTCCCCGTTCATGGTGCTACTCGCGGCGTACCACACCTACCTGTGGCGGCGTCTCGGCCGCAGCGACCTGGTGACGCCGACGTTCGCGGCGGGCCGACAGGACGACCGTTTCGCTGCCGCGGTTGGGCCGATCTTCAACATGGTCCCGCTGCGTACCGATCTCAAGGGCTGCCGGACCTTCAACGACGTGCTCCAACGGACCCGCCGCACCTGTGTCGAGGCCTACGCCAACGAGCTGCCCTTCGCCGAGGTCGCACAGCTCGCACCAGAGATCACCGAGACCTTCGCGGATTCGGCCGTGGCCGTCGCTGCGTTCGAGGTCCTGCAGTATCCGCCGTCGGACGGCGTGGTCCGCCTCGGTTCGGCCTCGGCCGTGCCGCTGCGGGACCGGCGGGTGTCCCAGTCGGTCAGTTCGGCCATCCCCGACGGCGCCCTGTGGGCACTGGACATCACTCCGTCCGGACAGATCGTCGGGAGTCTCAAGTACAACCGCGTCACCTTTGACGACGGAACCATCGCCGACATCATCGCCGGGTTCCGAGCCGCTCTGCGGGCCGCCTGCGCGTCCCCCGAAGCCCCGCTGCCGCCGGTGTGAGCCGTCCAGACGAAAGGAGCAAGACGA
Source organism: Micromonospora sp. WMMA1363 (assembly GCF_030345795.1). Taxonomy (NCBI): domain Bacteria; kingdom Bacillati; phylum Actinomycetota; class Actinomycetes; order Micromonosporales; family Micromonosporaceae; genus Micromonospora; species Micromonospora sp. WMMA1363. The sequence continues at coordinate 1,897,016 of NZ_JAUALB010000001.1, read as the reverse complement.
TGGCGATCAACAGACGGGACGCGGGTGTGCGGGCACCGGCACCGATCGGCCTGGCACCGAGCGCGAGCGAGGTGGTGGCCCGCGCCGAGGCAATGGTGCCGGACCTCGTCACCCGTCAGGGCGAAACGGAACAGCGCACCTACTATGGGGAGGACGTGCACGAACACCTCGCCGAGGCGGGCTTCTACAGGATTCTGGTACCCCGCCGCTACGGCGGGCTCGAACTCGGCGTCGAAACCTTCGCGCGGGTCGGCATGGCGCTGGCACGCGGCTGTCCGTCGACGGGCTGGATGTACGTCTTTGGCGCGGCGCACGCGCTGGCGGTCGCCACCCTGTTCGAGGAGCCCGTTCAGGCAGAGCTCTTCGGTGACGGGCACTTCATCTGCCCGTTGACCGTCGCGCCCACCGGCGCCGCCCGCCGATCGGGGGATGGTTGGATCGTTGAGGGCACCTTCCGGTACTGCTCCGGCGTACCGTACGCCACCCACTTCATGGGCCATGCGCTCGTCGACGACGGCGACGGGGCCCCGCCGTGGCCACTGCTGTTTGTTCTCCCGAGGTCGCAATGGCGGCAGGAGGACGACTGGGGCGCGCAGCTCGGTCTGCGTGGCAGCGGGTCGCACAGTATCACCGTGCGGAGCGCCTACGTGCCCGAGGAGCACGTGCTGTACGGCCACTTCAGCCAGCTCGATGTCAGCCGTGGTACCCCGGGCCGCACTCTGCACGACAATCCGGAGTACGGCGGTGGCCCGCTGAGCTTCATGCTGCTCGAGATAGGGCTGCTCGGTGTCGGCATGGCAGCCGGTGCCCTCGACGCGTACGAAGACCTGATGCGCGGCCGGACCACGATGTTCGGCACACCGGTCATCCGTACCGCGGATCCGGACTACCAGCAGCACTACGGCATGGCGGTGGGCATGCTGGCCACAGCCGAGACGGCCGTACTCGGCGCGATGCGGCAGTGGCTTGAGCTGAGTGCCCGTGGCGCCGCGGCGATCACGCGTGAGCAGGAACTGCGTCTCGCCGGCATCGGCCGAGAGGCTTTTCGGCTGAGCTGGCGAGCCGTGGCGGAACACCTGTTCCCGAGTGCCGGGTCGAGCGCGGCGCTCGCCGGGGAACGGATGGAACGGGTCTGGCGTGACATGTCAACCGTGCGCAGCCATGCCGGTCTGGGCGTCTTTTTGTCCACAATCGCCAACCGGGAGTTGGCGAAGGAGCACTTCGGCGATGGCTGAGCGCATTCGTCGACCGACACTCGGAGAGAAGGAGCTCGCCATGCACGAAAAATGCCCTGTCCTCGACATCACCGGCAGCGACATTCACGGTGAGTCGGACCGGTTGCGGGAGCGGGCAACCGCGGTCAAGGTCCTGCTGCCCGGCGACGTGCACGCGTGGGTGGTTACCGGCCACTCCGCGATCAAGAAGGTACTGCTGGACCCGAACGTGACCAAGAACGCCCGTACCCACTGGCCGGCGTTCATCAACGGCGACGTCCCGATGGACTGGGAACTGATCAGCTGGGTCGCCATGGACAACATGGTCACCGCGTACGGCTCCCACCTGGTCCAGCTCCGCAAGCTGGGCGCCAAAGCATTCACCCCGCGTCGGGTGGAAATGATGCGTCCACGGGTGGTCACGCTGGTCAACCGGCTGCTGGACGACCTGGCCACGGCGGGGGAGGAGGTCGTCGACCTGCGCGAACGCTTTTGCTACCCACTGCCGGCGCGCACCGTGGCCGACCTGATCGGCATGTCGGAGGAGCACCGCCAGCAGACCGCCAAGGCAATGGACATGATGGTTGACACCACCGTCACACCGGAGCAGGCCCAGGAGACCCTAGCCGGCTGGCGGGGTGCGATGGCGGATCTGATCGCCGAGAAGCGGCGCAACCCGGGCGAGGATGTTGCCAGCGACCTCATTGCCGCGCGCGACGACGAGAATGGTGCCAAGCTCACTGACACCGAGTTGACGGACACCATCTTCGCGATCCTCGGCGCCGGGTCGGAGACCACCATCAATTTCCTCGACAATGCGGTGACGGCGCTGCTGAGCCACCCCGACCAGTTGGCGATGGTGCGCTCTGGCCAGATCAGTTGGGCCGAGGTCATCGAGGAGACGCTGCGGGTCGAGTGCCCCCTGGGCAGCCTGCCGCTGCGCTACGCCGTGACCGAAATCGAGATCGATGGAGTCACCATCCCGAAGGGCGATCCGATCCTCGTCAACTACGCCGCGGCCGGCCGGGATCCCGCCCTGCACGGGGAGACCGCGGGGCAGTTCGATGTCACACGTCCGGATAAGGAGCACCTCTCCTTCGGCCGAGGCCCGCACTACTGCCTCGGCGCCGGCATAGCCCGGATGGTGGCCACCGTGGGTCTTTCGACGCTGTTCGAGCGGTTCCCGGACATGGCGCTCGCAGTGCCGAAGGAGGAATTGCAGCCGCTGCCGACGTTCATCATGAACGGTCACCGCGCGCTGCCGGTGCGGCTACAGGCGCGCCGCCCCGCCACGGCCGCCGGTTAGCCACAGGTACCGCGACGGGCGCCCGCTGATGCCCGGGTCGCGTGCCGCATCAGGGGAGAAGTTGTCGTCACCTGTGGGAGGGTCGACGTCGTCTCAGCGTATGTGTGCGGTCCTGTAGGTGATCGGTGGTGATCTGGTCAGCCGGGGAGACCCGGTGGTGGTCGGTGTGGGTGAGCCAGACCATCTCCTCGATCTCGCTGTTGGGCTGCGGGAGGCCGTGCTAGTCGGCGGTGTAGCAGGTCATGCGGACCATCGTCCCGTCGGGTGACCGTGGGCTTGGGCGTGGAACGTTCCGACGTGTTCGGCGGTGTCTGGGGCGATGGTCACGCTGAGATCTTCCGGATCTCACGGACCAGGGCGTCGACGTCATTGTCGCGTGGATCTCGCTTGTCGCCGGGAGGTAGTAGACGTCCTTGCCACGCGATCGGGGGAGCCGAGGATGTCGCCGACCCAAGGCGGATCCAGGCGATCTTGTCGATGACGGCCGTGCGTGACGGGACGCCACCGGTGTCCCGTGGTGGATCTGTCTACCGGCTGTGAGCAGGCACGACGTTGTCCGGACGCTGGTACCGCCCGACGCTGGTCCGCCCGCGTACGTTCACCGAGCGGGGTCGCGCAGGCGGATCCTCAGCGCAGGGCGCGGGTCGAACTCCTCGCGCCACGCAAACGGCGTCGCCCCGGAGCGATCCAGGGCGACGCCGTGGGACTGCCGAGGGATCCGGGGCCGCACCAACCGACCGCCGTTGTCGGCGGTGCGGCCACCTCGCGCCGGCCCGTCTACCGCAGCACCCGGAGCATCATCGCCGGACGAATCATCGCCTGTGGTGAATCGACGAGCCCCAACACCCGCATGAGTCCGGTCAGCACCTTCGGATCCCGGGTGGCCGCCGCCTGGGCTCTGCTCATGTACGCGTTACCCAGCCGCACCTTCGCCGGGCGGCTGCCGGGCACCGCGGCGAATGCCAGGTCACCACCGGCGGAGATGTCCCACGGTACGTCGATAACAGTGGCTATGTCTCGCGCGAACCGCAGCGGATCCGGCACGCCTGACCGCAGGTGGTCGCGGAGCACCAGCGCTTCCATGGCGGCGACCGTCATTCCCTGACCGTACACAGGGTTGAAGCTGCAGGCCGCGTCGCCCAGCACCAGCAGCCCCGCCGGAAACCGGCTGAGCCGTTCGTACCGGACCCGGACGCTGGCCGGGTAACGGAATGCCACCGGGTCGTCGATCGGCTCTGCATCGCGGACCGCCTCGTAGATGCCTGGCACCGGCAGCGACCGTACGTACTCGAGAAACCCGTCCGGGTCGAGCGGTGGCCGGTCACCGAGGACCCCGGTGAGGGAGAGCACCCAGCGGCCGTGCTCCATCGCAGAGAAGAACGCCCCGCGCGGGAATGCCGGAGAGGCTACCGGGTTGATCGACTTGTCGCCGCGGACGAACTCCTCGGCGGGACTGCGGTAGTAGCGAGTGGTGTAGGTGAGATTGATGTTTATCCGCTGCTCTGTCGGGCGTTCGTAGCCGAGCTCTGCCAGCCATGCCGGGGTCCGCGAGCCGCGCCCGGTGGCGTCGACGACGATGTCCGCCTCGAGCGGTTCGGCCTTGTCGTCGCCCGCCCGGCTGATTCGTGCGCCCACCACCCGGCGACCGTCGTTCGTGCTGAGCAACCCGAGGATGTCGCAGCGCTGCTCGAGCCGTACGTTGGGCAGCTCCAGTACCCGCTCGCGGACGTGGCTCTCCAGCACCGGCCGGGTGGCCGAAATGTACCGCAAGCCCGTGCGGGCCTTGCGGGCCTGCCGGCCACCGAAGTACCAGCGGAGCTCGCCGAGGTCACCGGTGTGTGCTCCCGAGGCGGCCGCGCGCGCGGTGAAGCCCGGGAACAGTTCCTCAAGGATCGCCTGGCCGCGGGCGAGCAGCCCGTGCACGTGCCTGCCTTGCGGCACTCCCCGCCGGGGCGCCGTCACGCCGATCACCTCGTCGCGGTCGACCACCACGACCTCCGCATAGTGCTCGGCGAGCACCCGCGCGGCGAGTAGCCCGGCCATGCTTGCGCCGAGCACGACGGCGCGATCACCTACCGGTGCGGGCATGGGGCACCTCCTTCGAGTCCGGGTTCGGTGGAGCCGGCGTCACTCGGTGTTCGCTGGGGTGTTCTGGTACGCCGCGAGCCGCCACTCGCCGTCACGCTTGACCACCACCCAGGAGGCACGGACAGCGCCCCTGCTCGACACCTCACTTTCCCCGGGCTCGAGCACGCCGCCATACGACAGCAGGACCGCCGAGTCGGGCCCGAGTGAGCGAACGCTCAGCGGTTTGCCGGTCACCTGCGTGCCTTTGTAGCGGCCTTGGTATGCCTCGGTGAGATATTCGCGGATTTCCTCCCGGCCGTTGCGGTAGACCCCTGCGAGGATCATCGTGCCGTCCTCGACGAACAGATCGGCGAATCCGTCGGCGTCGTGATAGGCCCATGCGGCCATGACTTTCTGCGTCAGCGAGGCGATGCCCACCTGGTCGGAGCTCGACGGGGTGGCCAGCGGTCCAGTCGTCGTCATCGGAGCAGTCCTTCCTAGATGTACTGGGTGTTGGGTTCCAGACCGCAGAGCATGCGGCCGTAGAGCTCGGCGTTGGTGTTGGGATGCATGAGGGCGTGCAGCGACACGGCCTGCACGTCGCGGGCGATGCGTTGGATCGGTACGTCTTCGTAGATGGACGATCCGCCGCTGGCGGTCGCCAGCACGTCGACGGCTTCCCGGGTCAGACGCACCGCGGCGCCCAGGTCAGCGCGGGCGCGCACGCGCTCGTCGACCTTCCAAGCGGATCCCTCGGCGGCCTTGTCGTCCACGTGTGCCGAGAGGCGGTGTGCGTGGAATTCTGCCTCGTCCAGCTTGTTTGCCGCCTCGGCAACCTGCAGGTGGGTCAGCGGTGCCGCAGCCTGGCTGTCGTAGCTGGTGTACGTCACCTTCCGGCCCGGAAGTCGCTTGAGGAACTCCGCTCGGGCCGCGTGTCCCATGCCGATGACGGCGCCGACGGACGAGGCGCTGGCCACCGGTAGCAGCGGCACCTGGTAGATCCGCGAATCCGCTGACACCGGCTCTCCCGCCAAGACGGTCCCGAGCGGCAGTACCCGCTCCTGCGGGATGAACACGTTTCGTGCCACGGTCGTTACACTGCCCGTTCCGCGCAGGCCGGAGGTCTTCCAGTCATCGACGATGAGCAGATCCGACATCGGTACCAGCGCCACAATCGGATAGGGCTCGCCGCTCTCGGGTGCGAGGATCGCGATGATTTCCTGCCAATGGCTGTGGTGCGCGCCGCTGATGAACTGCCACTTGCCGTTGACCACCACGCCACCCGGGGCGGGCGCGGCCATCGCACTTGGGCTCAGCGTGCCACACACCCGCGTGTCTGGCTGGCTGAACACCTCGTCCTGGACATCGTCGGGGAACAGGCAGGCCATCCACCCCGGAATCCAGTAGACCGTCGCGACCCACGCCGCCGAACCGTCGCCGCGGCTCAGCTGCGCGGCGACGTCCACGAGGGTGCGGGTGTCGGTCTCGTAGCCGCCGTATCGCTTCGGGCGGCGAAGCTTGAACACGCCGGCATCTGCCATCGCCTCGATCACCTCGTCGTGCAGCCGGCGGTGTTCCTCCGCCCACGCCGCGTGCTTGTGCAGAACGGCGGCGGCATCGGCGGCCTTGCCGATGAGTTGTTCGCGTGTCGGTAAGCCGATCTTCGTCACTGATCCTCCGTTTCGTCTTGGCTGGACGATGGTCAGCGTCAACGGCCAGCGCCGAATCTCCGTCGCGGACGAGACTGGCCCGTCTACAGGGGAGCCACGCGGGCTCAGTCGTTGACCACCGCGGGCAGAACGTGCTCGGCAATCCGCTCGACATCGCGGACGGGATTGTTCGAGGCGACAATGCAGATCGTGGTCTGCACCCCGGCCGCCGCGATCTGCCGAAGCTGCGCGGTCAGCGGACCGACCCCGGCGGTCTCCGCCACGTCCACCGGGAGCACGCAGGTCTTCTCCACGGCGGCGTAGTCCCGGCCGGCCTCGTCGCACAACCGGCGTAGCAGTTCCAGCTTTTCGACCAAGTCGGGCCCGGGTAGAGGTTGCAGGCGTCGGCGTACTCGGCAACCAGGCGCAGCGTCCGCCGGCCGCCACCGCCCAGCATGATCGGCGGATGCGGTCGGGTAATGCTTTGTGGATCGTTCAACGTCCGGTCGATGCTGTAGTGCCGGCCCGTGTAAGGCTTCTCGGCGCCTCGCTCGCCGGTCCAGTACCGCAGCAGGATCTGCAGTGTTTCTTCCAGCATCGTGAACCGGTCACCGACCGGCGGGAATCCGAGGCCGGAGCTGACCGCCTCGGTCTCGTCCCAGCCAACCCCCAGACCCAGCATGAACCGGCCGCCGGTCAGTACGTCGAGTGTGGTGGCGCTCTTCGCCAGCAGGGCGGGATGCCTGAAATGTACCCCCGCCACGACCGGGGCCACGCGGCAGCGCGTGGTGTGCGCCGCGAGCACGCCGAGGGTGGTGAAGCACTCCAACTGTGGGGCCTCAGGACCCCCGGCGTGCGGTCCCTGCCATAGATGGTCGCCCATGGCGATGAGATCGAACCCCGCCTCGTCAGCGGTGCGGGCGATCTGGGCGAGGGTGGCGCCCATGCTCGAGGGTCCGCCATCCCAGGCGAATGCTCCGAGCTCCAGACCGATTCTCATCGTGGGTTCCTGCCTTTCGGCTCGACGTGGCAGCGCACCCGTTCATGGTCTGCCTGGCCGGTGTCCCCGCACGTCTCCCAGATTGCGCAGGCCCGGCGCAGTCGGCACAACTCAAGAAGACTCTTGATCAGGCCGGCGCTAGGCTGTGCAAAGGCGCCGGTCAATAGCCATGGGCCCCGCAGGTGACTGTGGTCGCCCACGCCCGGCAGCAAGGTGCCAGGGAGGGCCGTGCTGGCCCTTCCGCCGAATCGTCGCGATCCAACCGCCGCGTCACCACGCAGCGGGCGATGCGCCGTGTCCGTGTCTGGGCTGAGCGAGGGGGAGAGTGATGGAGGACCCGGTACGCCACGTTGTCGGAGTCATGTGGGCGCGATACTTCGAACCCATTACCTTGGAGGATCTGGCTGCGGAGGTCTACATTAGCCCATTTCACTTCCTGCGAGTCTTCACACGGGCGACTGGTACCACTCCGGGCCGTTACCTGTCGGCGCTGCGCATGTTCCAGGCCAAGCGCATGTTGTTGACGACAAACCTTACCGTCTCCGCGATCGTGTGCAGCGTCGGATACAGCAGCGTCGGCACGTTTACCACCCGGTTCACCCGCTCGGTGGGCATGACGCCGAACCGATACCGCGAGCCGGAAATCGGCGGGCTGCTGGTCGCAGCCGGCCGAGGGTTCAGTGTGATTCCCAGCCCACGCGCGATGGTGGCCGCACCGGCACCGCGACCCGTTGCCGGGCCCAGGGGCCACGCGAGTGTCGTCGTCCGGCTACCACAGGCACTCGGCCGGGCCAATGTCTTTGTTGGCCTCTTCGAAGAGGCGATTCCGCAAGCGCCGCCGGTTGCCTTCGGTTACGTACGCCACACCGAGTCCACGGTACTGTCGATACCAGACGTGCCGGTTGGACGCTGGACGGCGTTCGCGGTGGCTGAGCCAGCCGACAGCGCCCGGCGGGGATCCTGGTGAGCGCGTCGCGCGAGCCGATCGCGGTGCTGCCCAGACAGTACACCTCTACCCGTCTGGACCTGCACCCATTGCGGGCCACCGACGCCCCGGTCGCGGTGTCGCTGGCCGTGCCGGCACGGCCAGCACTCGCCGCGATGGCGGGTGGTCCTGCGGCAGCCCTTCACGATGAGCACGGGCTCATCCGACGCTCCGCCTAGTGTCCTCCAGTCATCGGAGGCCGCACTGTCCGGGTGCGGTAGTTGGCGAGGCTGCCGAGGATCTGGTCGGCGGTTTTGGTCCAGACAAAGGGCTTCGGGTGGTCGCTACATGCATTGATCAGGATCGACTGTCACCTCACTGGCCCCGCCCACGCCAAGACCGGAGGCGCCCCACAGCCGTCGGCTGCCTGATCGCCACCCAGAGCGTGTAGACCTCCACCAACGCACCGGCGACCACACAGGGTATCGATGCCGGCAAGAAGATCGTCCGCAGACGCGGCATCGTCACCGACACCTCGGTGCACTCCTTGCCGTCATCGTCGCCGCGCCCCGCGCCGGCGACCCCACCGCCGGAGGTCGGCAACGCTGGAGTTGCGCCACGAATCCCGGGGAGGGCGGTGTCGGTCGCGCGGAGGAACGCGCCGTTCAGCGCATGGAGCAGTCGGCGATACGCCCGGCGAGGAATTCCCGTTCCGCGTCGTTCTCGGCGAGCGCGAGCGCCTGCCGGTAGAGCGCGGCCGCCTCGGCCAAACGGTCGAGCCGCCGCAGGAGGTCGGCCCTGATCGCGGGTAGGTAACGGTACCCGTTCAGCCGCCCGTCGCGAGCGAGCTGTTCGACCAGTGCCAAAGCGATCGCCGGACCGTGGACCATGGCGGCGGCGACCGCCCGGTTGAGCGCGACGACCGGTGAAGGCCATACCTTGAGTAGTTCGTCGTAGAGGGTGACGATCTGCTCCCAGTCGGTGGCCGCGTAGGTCGGTGCGGTGGCGTGCAGCGCGGCGATGGCAGCCTGCAGGGTGAACCGGCCGGGCGGTCCGTCGGTGAGGGCCGAGACGATGAGCCGGTGCCCTTCGGCGATGCCGGCGCGGTCCCACCGCGAACGGTCCTGCTCCTCCAGGAGCAAGAGGCGCCCGTTACCGTCGGTCCGGGTGGCCCGTCGGGCGTGGTTGACCAGTAGCAGCGCGAGCAGACCGCGGACCTCCCGCTCGGCCGGCAGGAGCTGGTTGAGCATCCGTGCCAGGTCGATGGCGAGTTCGACCAGGTCGGTGCGGGTCAACTGGCCCCCGGAGGGCGCGGTGTGCCCGGTCGTGAAGACCAGGTGGATCACCGTCAGTACGGCGTCGAGGCGCTCGGACAGGTCGGCCGGGCCCGGCATCCTGAACGGGACGCGCGCGGCGGCGATCTTCTTCTTCGCCCGGGTGATGCGGGCTGCCATGGTCGTCTCGGAGACCAGGAACGCTTTGGCGATGTCGGCGACCACCACTCCGCAAACCAGCCGCAGCGTGAGCGCCACCTGGGATTCGAGTGACAGCGCCGGATGGCAGCACATGAACACGAGCCGGAGGCGGTCGTCGTGGACAAACGCCGTCTCCGGGGCCGCCGCCATCTCAGTGACCTCGCTTTCGACGAGGAGGTGCAGCTTGGATCGGAACACGTCCGCCCGGCGCAGCGCGTCGAGCGCGTTGCGCTTGGCGGTCGTGGTGAGCCAGGCCCCGGGGTTCGCGGGAACGCCGGAACGCGCCCAGGCGTCGAGTGCGGCGACGTATGCCTCCTGCACACACTCCTCGGCGAGGTCGAGGTCGCGGGCGACGCGCACCGTCGTGGCGAGCACGGCGGCCCACTCACGACGGTGCGCGTCCGCGACCGCCCGGCGGACGGCGGGCAGCGCGACAGTCACTCCTGGATCAGCGGCCGAACCTCGATCCCGCCATCCATGACTGGTACGCACTTGCCGACGGCGATCGCCTGATCGAGGTTCTCGGCCTCGATCACGAAGAACCCCGCCAGGGCTTCCTTGCTCTCGATGAACGGCCCGTCGGTCACGACGCCACCCTTACGGATGGTCGTGGCAGTGCTGGTCGGCTGTGTCGCCTGAGCGTTGACGATCTTGGCGCCGATCTTCTCGACCTTGCCGGGCACCGCCATGTGGGCGTCCATGATCTCCTGCGGCATGTCGGCGACACCGCCAGGCAGCTCCCGATCGTAGATCAAAATCGCGTACTGTGCCACTCTGATTCCCCTCTGTTCACGTGGAACGGCTGTTCGCAACTACATCAGTACGACGAATGAGTAACCACCGAATCGACAACCCGTCTGGAAGAAAATCCCGGCACCGGTCCGGCTCAAGATTGCCACACCGCGCTGGCGGCATCCTAGGGTCAACCCGCCCGCTCGGACACCCGCGCCGGCTCGTCTGCTGTGGCTGGCGCCTCCTGGCCGACCGGGCGTACCGCGCGCAACCGCGAAACGAACAGGCCGATGATCCCCACCACCCCGACCGCGGCGACCCCGGCGATGAGCGCGAGCGAGGCGGTGAATGCCTGGCCAGCCGGCCCGAGCACCGCCGCGGCTAGTTCAGGAGGCAACTGGCTGGCTGCGCCGACCGCACCGGCGATGCTCTGCGCGGCGACCTGCGCCACGTCAGCCGGCACAGAATCGGGGAGGGCGCCCGAGACCTGCGCGTGGTAGAAGGCGACCCCGAGGCTGCCGACCGTGGCGACCCCGACCGCGTTGCCCATCTCGTTGCTGATCTGTGGCATCGCCGACGCCGAGCCGGCACCTTCTGCCGGCGCCGAACCGATGATCATTGCCATGCCGACCGCCAGCAGCGGCGTGCCACCAATGGCCCACACCGCGAACCCGACGATGAGTAGCTCCGGGCCCGGCACGAAGCGAGTGAGCATCACGAGCACCAGCCCGACGACCACGATCGTCTCGCCGGCCGCGATGAGGATCGCCGGCCGGACCCGCTGTGCCAGCACCGCGGCGACCGGAGTGAACAGCGCGCTGAGCAACATCCCAGGCGCAAGCGCGAGACCGGCCTGCCACGGCGAGAGACCGTTGACGATCTGGAAGTGCTGGGTGATGAATAGCAGCACCGCGCCGGTGAGCGAACTTTGCAGCAACAACGCGATGAGCGGCACGGTGAACCTGCGGTTCCGGAACAGCCGCAGGTCGAGCATGGGCCGGGGTAGTTGTCGCTGGCGACGGACGAACACCACGGCGGACGCCACTCCGACGCCGATGGCCAGCAGCGGTACGACGCGCCAGCCGTAGCGCGCCAGTTCCTTGACCCCGTACACCACCGTCAGGATGGCCGCGAGCGAGAGCAAAGAGCTCGGCCAGTCGGGCTGGTGCGCCTCGGGGTCGCGATGCTCGGGCAGGACCATCGGCCCGACGACGAGCAAGAGGACCAGCAGCGGAACGCCCAACAGGAAGGCCGAACCCCACCAGTAGCGCTCCAGCAGCACGCCACCGCCGAGCAACCCGACGATGGCCCCGAGGGTGAAGCAGGACGCCCACGCCCCGATCGCGACACCGAGTTGCCGTGGCTCACGGAACATGCTGCGGATCAGCCCCAGAATCGACGGCGCCAGGGCGGCCCCCGCGATGCCGAGCAGCGCCCTCGCCGCGATGAGCATGCCAGGGCTGGTTGCCCACGCCGACGCGAGCTCCGCGAGGCCGAAACACGCGGCGCCCGCGAGCAGCAGCCGTCGCCGCCCGATCCGGTCGCCCAGGCTCCCCATGGTGATCAGAAAACCGCCAAGCGTGAAGCCGTAGATGTCGGCGATCCACAACTGCTGTACCCCGTCCGCCCCCAACTGAGCACTGAGATGAGGGAACGCCAGTAGCAACACGAAGGTGTCAAAGGCGACCATGAGGGTCGCCAGGCACAGCACTCCGAGGCCGATCCAGTCCCGCGGCCGCGCCCGCGCCGCAGCGTCGATCGTCATGGTCATCACCTCTCGTTGCGATTGCGGTGCTCGCCGGTTGGTACACCGGAAGGCCGGCGGAGTGATCGCAGCGTATCGTCGTCAATTCACTTTTCAGGCACCCTCGTGTGCGGATGCGCAGCATGGAAGAAATGCATTCGTACCTCGGGTGCGGGTGGCTGGTTCGCCGATGGGGGAGGCCCTGAACAGGGGGACCTGTCAGGAGAATCGCAATAACGAAGTTGAAGGTCTGGATTCCGCCCTCAGCTTCTTTGCCTAGTCGATCGAGATTTTCCTGACGAGGGCATGCGTGGGGCCGTTGGCCTGCTTGGGGGCGACATCGGGACGCGTACGCCGCTGCCGTGGGACGTCACCGCAAACTATGACCCTCATCGCAAGACACGACACGCGATAATTCACCCAAACCAGGCCGCAGGAGGTTCGCCCATGGATGCGCAGTCTGGAAGAAACATGTTCCGGGATCACTGGCACAATCGGCTGGCGCCAATTCTCGGGCAGGTTCGACCGGTCGAAAAGGTGACCGGCCCCGGCCGGCCACCACGCACCCGAAGCGCCATTCGCCGTTACCAGGTCAAGGAGCGACACCACATGACCTCGAGTCCCGCACGACATCAGGGCCGCGCGCTCCCGCTTCCCGGATCCGCCGACTTCACCGACGCAACGCACGTGTTCAACCTCAACGCGCGGCCCGAGCCCGAGGCCGCCGTGACGGTGCGCTCCGTCCCGGAGGCCCGGGAGACACTCGCACTCGCGCGTGAGCGCGGCATGCCTGTGCGAGTGCACAGCACCGGACACGGAGCGGGTTCGGTGCGGCCGGTTCGTGGCGGGCTGCTGATCCGTACCGACCTGTCCGGCGGGGTGCGGGTTGACCCAGCACGGCGGACCGCCCGGGTGCCCGCCGGTACCCGCTGGCAGGAGGTGGTGGAGGCGGCGGCGCCGCACGGACTCACCGCCGCACACGGTTCGGCGGGCACGGTCGGCGTGGTGGGGTACGTCCTGGGCGGCGGGCTCAGCCCTTACGGGCGCCTCGTCGGGCTCGCTGCCAACACGGTGCGCGCGGTGGAACTTCTCACCGCCGACGGACGGCTGCACTGCGCCGACGAGGACCGCGATCCCGAGTTGTTCTGGGCGCTGCGCGGCGGCGGAGGTGGGTTCGGCGTGGTGACCGCGGTTGAGATCGAACTTCTGCCTGTCGCGGCCGTTATCACCGGCGCCGCCTACTGGCCCGAACATGCCGCCGAACGGATCATCGCGACGTGGACGCGCTGGGCGACGGACGCGCCGCGCGAGGTGACGACCACGATCCGCGTCATGCGGCTCCCCCCGGTGCCCGAGGTGCCACCGCAGCTCGCCGGGCGTACGACTGTCGCTGTGGACGGTGCCGTGCACACCGCCCACCCCACGGGCCTCGCCGCCGCACGCAGGCACGCCGAGGACCTGCTCAACCCGCTGCGGGCGATCGCGACCCCCGTGCTCGACACGTGGTCGGAGGGGAACGCGACGGACGTGCTCCGGGCGCACGGAGACCCGGCCGCCCCGTTGCCGTTCCTCGGTGACCACATGCTTCTCGGCGACCTCGACGGTGACGCGATCGATCGCCTGCTCGACGCGGTCCGAAGCCGCCCGACATCTCCTCTGGTGGTCGCCGGACTGCGGCAGCTGGGCGGCGCCTACGGCACACCAGAACGGGCGGGTGGCGTGCTCGACCGGCTCGATGCCGCGTACTCGTACGCCGGCTCCGGACCGGTACTGGCACCCGAGCACGCCGACGCGATCCGGACGCACTGCGATGAGATCCGCAGAGCGCTGCGACCGTGGGACACCGGGCGGACGGTGCCGTGCTTCGTAGAGGACCCCGACCGGCCGCGGCGGCACATCAGCGACGAGCAGATGCTGTCGGTCGCCCGGGTCCGGCAGCGGGTCGACCCGGAAGGGCTCTTCCGGGAGGACGTACCGACCAGTGTCGATTCACCGCCCGGTGGATCGTCGTTCTTGTAGCCAGCCAACCACCGGCCCCCACCCCGGAAGTAGGTGCCATGTCAACCACAACGGAGCAGGCGTTCAAGTGGCCGACCGAGACTCGCGCCTTCTGCGCGGAGCTTCCGTTCACCCCGCAGACCCTCCTGTTCGAGCGCGGCGAAGGCGTCCGACTGTTCGATGCGCAGGACCGGGTGTACCTTGACGCGCTGTCCGGCGTCTTTGTCACCTGCTTCGGCTACGGCTGCCGACCGATCATCGCCGCGCTGACCGAGCAGATCAACCGGATCACCTTCAACCCGCCGTTGCACGGCACCAACCGTGCCGCACTGCACCTCGCGCAGGGCCTGGTGGACCTCGCGCCAGCGGAACTCACCTCGGTGAAGCTGCTCAGCGGTGGGTCGGAAGCGGTCGAGTCGGCCGTACGGCTGTCCCGGCTGTTCCACGCCACCCGAGGCAAGCCAACCAAGCAGAAGATTCTGAGCAACTACCAGAGCTACCACGGCGCCACCTACGGCGCGCTCGCGCTGACCGGCCACCCTGCCGTCGGCATCTTCGGCAACGGTATGCCGGCCGTCGTGCACACCTGGCCGCCCGAGGCGGTCGCTGCCCAGCGCGGGCTCACCCCGAAGGACGCAGCCGAGCAGGCGGCCGCGCTGGTCGAGCGCACGATCGAGGCCGAGGGGCCAGACTCGATCGCCGCGATGATCGTGGAACCGGTCAGCGGTGTGCGCTCGATGGAGGTACCCGACCCGGTCTATTTCCACCGCCTCCGCGACATCTGCGACCGCCACGACATCCTGCTCGTCTTCGATGAGATCGTCACGGGATTCGGCCGGATCGGTCAGAACTTCGCCGCCCAACACTTCGGTGTCACGCCTGACCTACTGTGCGCTGGCAAGGGCCTCTCCGGCGGGTACGCGCCGCTCGCGGCGCTACTCATCAGCGAGCGCGTCGCCGAACCGTTCCGCACCACGGGCGGCCCGATGGCATTCGGCACGACGCACACCTACTCCGGCAACCCACTCGCGGCGAGCGCGGGGCTTGCCGCAGTCACCCACTTCACCACCGGCGGCTTCCTACCGCGCATCCAGCAGCTGTCGGTCACGCTGCAGGCGAAGCTGAGGCTGACGGTCGCGGCCCGTGGCACCGTGAGCGGCCTGGGCCTGCTGCAGGGCATCACCTTCCCGGACCCGAACGGCGCCAACCCCGGCGACCTCATCGAGCAGGCGTGTCTGCGTCGGGGCCTGATCGTACGCGGCATGGGCCCCAGCCTCATGCTCGCACCGGCGTTCGTCATCGACGACATCGAGATCGACGAGATCTGCGGCATTCTCGGCGATGCCATCGACGAGGTCCTCGGCAACGCGTCCTGATCCATTCGTCCGGGGACATCCCGGGTCGTCCGACGGCACAGTGCACCACCGGACGGCGTCCGTCCCCACGCGACGCCGGACAGCCCCGCAGCACGGAAGGAAAGCCACATGACAATGACCCGCGGATGGGACCTGCTGTTCCGGCGGGACGACCTGACCGCCCACGAGATTCGCCCGAACCGGCCGCGCCCGCTGCGGCCGGACGAGGTGCGCCTCACCGTCGAGCGGATGGGCATCACCACCCTCACCGCCACCTACGCGCGCTTTGGTGACTCGCCCATGCGGTTCATGAGCGCGTTTCCGGCGCCGGAAGGCTTTGGAATCGTACCCGTCTGGGGATTCGCGACCGTCGCCGAGTCGCGGGTACCGTCCGTCGCGGTCGGCAGCCGGTACTTTGGATATCTACCGATGTCCACGCACCATGTCGTGTCGCCGCAGCCGATCACCGGGGGGTTCGTCGACACCACACCCGAGCGTGGCTTCCTGCATCCGTGGTACCGCACCTTCGAAGCCGCCCAACCGCACGATCTGGATGACCGCCGGGCGTTGCTGCATCCGCTGTTCCCGGCGTCGTACAA
Source organism: Micromonospora sp. WMMA1363 (assembly GCF_030345795.1). Classification (NCBI taxonomy): domain Bacteria; kingdom Bacillati; phylum Actinomycetota; class Actinomycetes; order Micromonosporales; family Micromonosporaceae; genus Micromonospora; species Micromonospora sp. WMMA1363. Next base: position 1,880,952 of record NZ_JAUALB010000001.1, on the reverse strand, counting down.
CGCCGCCGAGTTCGTTCACGGACCGGCTGGGTCGGACGCTCGCACCGTCGTCGTCACCAGCGCGTCAAGCAAGACAGCGATCGGTCTGGCCTTCCAACTGGCCAGCCGTGAAGGTGTCGCGACAGTCGGGCTTACCGCCGGCGAACATGCGCGGTTCGTCGCCGGTCTCGGCCTCTACGACCGGGTAGCCAGCTACGACGACCTTCCTGACGTGCCGGTCACCGGCCCCACCGTCTTCGTCGACCTGACCAACTCCGTCGAGCGGATGCAGGCGGTCTACCAGCACCTTGGCACCAACCTCACCGCGACGGTGCTGCTGGGCTTCACGCATCCGCGGTCCTCGTTCGAGCCACCTGCCCTGGGTGCGCCCGAGCCACACATGTTCTTCACCCCCGCGGTCGAGCAGGATGCCATGGCGGCGCAGGGCGAGGCGAACTACAAGCGTCGGTACGCCGAAGCGGAGGAAAGGTTCCTGGCCAGCACGACGCAGTGGCTCGCCGTCTCGCACGCCGAAGGGCCTGAGGCGCTTGCCGCCGCGGTGCAGGCCGCGCTCGCCGGCAAGCTACCGCCGGACCGCGCCGACGTGCTCACCCCGTAGCGGCCCACCGCTCACCCCGTAGCGGCCCACCTCGGTCGAAACAGGAGTTGTCCGGATGACACAGCACATTGAACGCGCCGCTTCCGCGACGGGCGTCACGGTGACCCGCGGCAGCAGGGGTGGTCCACAGCCATCACGCCCCTGGTGGCGGCGGCCGTGGATCATCCCGTTGGCGCTCATCAACCTCACATTCATCGTCTACAACCTGACCCCGTTCCGGGAACTCGACCCGGCGACCGCGCCGATGCCTCCACACGACGGATTCCCGGCCTACTATCCGCTGCTACTGGCGCACATCGCCTTCGGCACCGTTGCGATGGTCACGGTCGTACTCCAGTTGTGGCCCCACCTGCGACGCACACGTCCACGCGTCCACCGGATCAGCGGCCGGCTCTATGTCGTGGCAGCGATCATCAGTGGCGTCATTGGGCTGATCATCGTTCGGTTCGCACCGCCGGTTGGTCAGATCGGCGTCAGCGCGGCGACTCTGGCATGGATATTCACCACCACGATGGGGTTCATCCGTGCCCGCCAGGGGCGTTACGCCCAGCACCGCCGCTGGATGCTCTACAGCTTCGCGGTCGTGATGAACAACGTCTGGGGCAACATCATCGTTCGGGGTGGGCTCGCTCTACCGGAGCCCATCGACGTCGTCTACTTGTTGGAGGCGGCCCGTTGGATCGGGTGGGTCCTCAATCTCGTGCTCGTTCAGTGGTGGATCTACCACACCGACAAGCGGCCCGAGGTCCAGCCGGTATAGGGCTGCGCGGCCCGTACGGCATCCACAGTTTTGGGAGGGATCGACGTGACCCACACGTACGACACGCAGCCGCCGCTTCTGGATGTGCCATCCGACACCGCGCCGCCGATGTCCATCATCACCAGAGACGACGCGCGCTACGAGAGCGTCCGCCGGGGTTACAACCAGCGTTTCGCGGCCGACGTCGACTACGTCTGCGTGCCGGTGGACACGGCGCAGGTGGTCCAAGCCGTCAACCGGGCGGTCGCAGAGGGCCATCGGATCACTGTCCGCAGCGGTGGACACGGCTTTGAGGGATCGGCGTCCACCACGGGTGGCGTCCTTATCGACCTGTCGGAGATGAACGACGTGTCCTTCGATCCGAAGCGGCAGGCGTTCGCACTGGAGCCGGGCGCGACCGTCGGCGAAGTGTATCGGCAGATGTACAAGACGTGGGGGGTTACCCTGCCGATCGGCGAGGGAACCGAGGTCGGCATCGGTGGGCATCTGGTCGGTGGCGGGTTCGGCCCGCTGTCGCGTCGCCTCGGCTCGGCGGTCGACTACCTCTGCGGAGTCGAGGTCGTCGTCGTCGACGAGGACGGCCACGCCCGGGCGGTGGTAGCCACCGATCATCCGGACGACCCGCACCACGACCTGTGGTGGGCGCACACGGGCGCCGGCGGCGGCAACTTCGGCATCGTCACTCGTTACTGGCTCCGTACTCCGGGGGTCACCTCAGCCAATCCGACCCAGCTGCTACCCAAAGCCCCGACTCGGTGGCGCACCGGGATGGTCGCCTGGTCGTGGGACACGATGCCTCAGGAGGACTTCGTCCGGTTGGTCCGCAATGTGGGTAACTGGTTCGAGCGGAACAGCGCGCCTGGGTGCCCCGGTGCCAACATCATGGCGTTCTTCTACGCCACCCACCGTAGTGGATCCGTCATCTCCGTCGGCGCCATGGTCGACGACGACCTGCCCGGGGCCGAGGCACTCATCAGTGACTACTTCGATGCTGCGGCCGCTGGCCTCAACGTCGAGCCGGCCATGCGAACAACGGACGACGTGATGCCGTGGCTCTACTTCATGTCGTTCCCCAACCGCGGTGAGCCGGGCGGCATGACGGTACGCCGGTTCAAGCTCAAGGCAGCCTACCTCCGCAAGGGGTACACCGAGGAGCAGATCGCCACCGCCTACCGGCATCTCGACACCCGAGACGAGCGTTCCCTACACATGATCCTCATCGGGTACGGCGGGCAGGTCAACGTCGTGCCGGCAGATGCCACGGCGATCGCGCAACGCGACAGTATCCTCAAGGCCGCGTGGCTCGCCTCATGGTCCTCGGCGAGCGAAGACGAGCTGCGGATCCGGCACATCCGCGAGGTATACCGCGACGTCTACCGCGACACCGGCGGCGTGCCGGTGCCCAACGACCGCAATGACGGCTCGTACATCAACTATCCCGACCGCGACCTAGCCGATCCGGAGTGGAACACCTCAGGAGTGCCCTGGCACACCCTGTACTACAAGGACAACTACCCCCGGCTACAGCAGGTCAAGCGGCGCTACGACCCGCGCGACGAGTTCCGTCACGCCCTCTCGATCGAACTTCCTGACTGACTGCGACGGACGGGAAGCCCGGTCGGTGGCCCTCGCGGCTCACCGGCCGGGCTTCCCGCCTCAACCGACCAGTGCCGGTCCGGCGTGCCGGGCGTGGTATTCGTCGAGCATCCGCTGGGCCTCAACGGTCGCCTCGGCGAACCGATCCCGCGGCTGCGCGTCGGTGAGCAGCACGTCGTGCATGGCACGGGTCATCACTTGCTGAATCTCGAAATACCGACCGATCAACGCGCCGGTGGCCGGCCGTCGTGGCGACCACCGGTCCATCTGCCGGTTGGGTGCCTGGTGATACGGGTGCTCGGCGAACCAGCCCTCCTCGTCGAGCAGGCGGTATGCCGAGCGGGTCACCGGGACAAAGCTGTGTGCCTTGTGGTAATCGGCCGAGTTGCGGGGGCTGGCTAAGAACTGCATGAAGGCAAGTGCCCCATCGCGAACCGCCGGCTCCAGACCGTCGGCTAGCCACAGCGAGGTGCCGGCAACCACGTTGCCGGCGTACGGCGTGTCGGCGTTGTAGGGAAAGTCCGCGACCGCGAGCTCGAACCCGTTGGCCTTCGCGGCCTGCGCGGTGGCTGCGATGTCGTTGGACGAGCTGAGCCGGAAGGCGACTCGCTTCCCGGCGAACAGCTCGAACGTGCCAAACCAGTCCTCGGGCTCGCCCGTGTACACGTACAGCCCGTCGGCATGCAGCTCACGCCACCACTGGACCCACGCGATCATCTCGTCGGTGGTGAAGTCCAGTGTCCGGGCCGGGCCGGACCGCCCGTTGTCATGGTCGGCGATGGTCCCACCCTGCACGGCTACGGCGTGCTGGAACGGGATTCCGTTGTTGGCCCAGGTGATCGCGTGTGGCGGCCCGCCCGGAGCCCGCGCGACCTGTTCACAGGCAGCCCGCAACTGCTGCCAGGTCCGCGGAATCTCGGTTACGCCGGCCGCCCGTAGCAGCGTCACGTTCGCGAACAGGTGAAACGACGTGACCACGGTCGGCAGTGAGTACAGCTCACCCTGCCAGGTGTACTGCGCGCGCAGGGCGGGATGCAGGTCGTCGAGGACCACCGGCTCGTCGAGCACCTTCGCACGCCCGGCCACAGCCCTTTCGACCGGGATGAAGACCGGCCGCTTCGCGCGGTCACGGGCATCGAGCGCGTCGGGCATCGAAGTGTAGTAGTACTCGACGATGGCGGGCATCTGCCCCTCAGCGGCGGCCCGGTCGGCCGCCGACGCGATCTCCTCGAAGTGCAGTCCACGAATGCGCACCTGGTAGCCGGGGTGCGCTGCTTCGAATCGGCGGGCGAGCTGGTGGAGAGAGTCCATGTAGTTGGGGAAGGTCAAATCTGCCAGCCAGGCGTCCACCACGACGTCGGTCATGCTTCCTCCTCTGGTATCTCGACGGGCGCGGCTATACGGCGCCCAGGTGGTGTGCGCCGCTGGCGACCGGACGGGCGCGATGCCCCGGCAGGGAGCGGACGAACGCGCGCACGTCACGCACCAGCAGGTCCGGCTGTTCCAGGGCCGGGAAATGCCCACCACGGTCAAACTCGGTCCAATGGGAGATTGATGGGATGTCGCGCATCGCCAGGGACCGGATCGGCACGAAGATGTCGTGTGGAAACACAGCGACGCCAACCGGTTGCGGCAGCGGTGGCGGCTTTTCCGCAGCCCTTGCCTTGCGGACGTTGTCGCGGTCCTCGTAGTAGAACTGCCCCGACGAGCCGGCCGTCCGGGTGAACCAGTAGATGCTGACCAGTGTCAGGAGGTAGTCCGCGGAGACCGGGAGGACACCATCATGGTTGGGGTCGGTCCACTCCCGAAATCGCTCCGCGATCCATGCGAGCTGCCCGGCCGGCGAGTCCGTCAGCGCGTAGGCGAGCGTTTGCGGCCGGGTTGCTTGCAACTTCATGTAGCCGGAGAGGTGTTCGTCGAAGTAGCCCAGCTTCCCCAGCCGAGCCTGGTCGACCTCGTCGAAAGACGCCACCTCCTCGGGATCCCCAGACGGGAAGGTGAGCAGCATGTTGACGTGGACTCCGGCGACCCGCTCCGGGTCGACAGCAGCGACCGCCCGCGCGACGAGCGAGCCGGCGTCACCGCCCTGGGCGACGTACCGCTCGTAGCCGAGGCGGCGCATGAGCTCCGCCAACGCGGGGGCCATCCGGGGGATATCCCAGCCGACCTCGGTCACTGGCGAGGAAAAGCCGAATCCGGGTAGCGCCGGCAGCACCACATGGAAGGCGTCGCCCGGATCGCCCCCGTGCGCGACCGGGTCGGTCAACGGCCCGAGCAGGTCGAGGAATTCGGTGTTGAGGCCGGGCCAGCCGTGGATCATCAGCAACGGCGTAGCGTCCGGATGCGGCGAACGCATATGGAAGAAGTGCAGGCGCTGCCCGTCGATCTCAGTGATGAACTGCGGATAGGAGTTGATCCGGCGCTCCGCTGCGCGCCAGTCGAACCCAGCGCGCCAGTACTCCACAAGCTCACGGAGGTAGGCGAGCGGCACCCCACGGGTCCAGCCCACGCCGGTCAGCTCTGGTGGCAGCCGGGTGCTGGCCAGACGCTGCCGCAGATCGTCGAGCTCCGTCTGCGCGATGTTGAGGTGGAACGGCCGCATGGCAATCCCTTCACGATCGGGGACGGTTTGGTCCGACCCTCGCATCGGCACACGTTCCGAAGCGTCTCCTGCGCTGCGCGGTACCACTGGACTCGGCGCTCGCGCGGCACAGTCCGCAGTCAGGAGGAAGACCCCCCCGCATCTCGGTGTGACGATTCGGGCGCAGTCCCGACCGGTGCGACCAGGCAGGAGACACACCGTCATGACCAAGCAGTCGGCGCGTCCGTTCACCGGTGAGGAGTACATCCAGAGCCTCCGCGACGGCCGGGACGTCTTCCTCTACGGCGAACGCGTCAAAGACATCACCACGCATCCGGCCTTCCACAACCCGGTGCGCATGACAGCGCGGCTGTACGACGCGTTGCACGACCCGCAGCGGCGCGCCACACTCACCACGGCTACCGACACCGGCAGCGGCGGCTACACGCACCGTTTCTTCGTCACCCCCCACACGGCTGAGGACCTGGTGGGCGCGCAGCGGGCAATCGCCGAATGGGCTCGGCTGAGCTACGGGTGGCTGGGTCGCAGCCCCGACTACAAGGCGTCGTTCCTCGGGACGTTGGGCGCCAACGCCGACTTCTACGCGCCGTTCACCGACAACGCCCGCCGTTGGTACCGCGAGGCCCAGGAACGCGTACTGTATTGGAACCATGCGATCGTCCATCCTCCGGTGGACCGCAGCCGGCCCATCGAGGAAACCTCCGACGTCTTCGTCCACGTGCGCCGGGAGACCGATGCCGGCGTCGTGGTCAGCGGCGCGAAAGTGGTGGCGACCGGCTCCGCGCTCACCCATCAGAACTTCGTCGCCCACTACGGCCTGCCGGTCAAGGACCGTCGGTTCGCTCTGGTGGCCACGGTGCCGATGGACGCTCCCGGCGTCAAGCTCATCTGCCGGCCCTCGTACGGGGCGACCGCCGCGGTCATGGGCGCTCCGTTCGACTACCCGTTGTCGTCCCGGCTCGACGAGAATGACACCATTCTCGTCCTCGATGACGTGCTCGTGCCCTGGGAAAACGTCTTCATCTACGGTGATGTCGGTAAGGTGCAGCGCTTCAGCGGCGGGTCCGGGTTCGTCGAACGGTTCACCTTCCACGGCTGCACCCGGCTCGCGGTGAAGCTGGAGTTCATCGCGGGGCTGCTGGCGCGGGCGCTAAAGATCACCGGTACGAGCGATTTCCGCGGAGTGCAGTCCCGGCTCGGCGAGGTGCTGGCGTGGCGCAACCTGTTCTGGGGCCTGTCCGACGCGGCGGCACGCAACCCAGTGTCCTGGCACAACGGCGCTGTCTTGCCCAACCCGCGGTACGGCCTGGCATACCGATGGTTCATGCAGGTCGGTTACGGGCGAATTCGGGAAATCGTGTTGCAGGACGTGGCCAGTGGGCTGATATACGTCAACTCCTCGGCGGAGGACTTCTCGAACCCGGACGTGCGCGGCTACCTGGACCGCTACCTGCGTGGGTCGGATGGCACCGACGCGGTAGACCGGGTCAAGGTCATGAAGCTGTTGTGGGACGCGGTCGGCACCGAATTCGGTGGCCGACACGAGTTGTACGAACGCAACTACGCGGGCAACCACGAAAATACCCGGACGGACCTGGTCGCTGCCCAACTGGCCAACGGCGAGATCGACGACTACATGTCATTTGTCGACCAATGCCTCGCCGAGTACGACGTGGAGGGCTGGACCGTGCCAGACCTCTCGTCCTTTCCGCATCTGCGGGCCGGTCGCGACGCGCTACGCGGACACTGATCGCCCAACTGGGTTGCCGCGGTAGCCGCCGTCGGCCGTCACCGGCCGTCCGGCCTGTTTCCGCTGGAGGCCGCTGGTGCGGTAGACGATGGTGTCGTTACGGTTGCCCGGCTGTGGGTCACCGACGGCGACGAGCCGGGTACTGGCGTCGGTAGCGACCTTGAAGGTTCGTCGAGTAGCGGTGGTTCTTGGTCGGCGCGGCCAGCCGGCGCAGCCGCCGGGCCAGCACCCGCGCACTCCCGCGGGCCCCGGCCGGCCGACAGCAGCAGGTGCGGGCTCACCGCCGCCCCCGCCGCCGGTGCTCGGCCTGCCGGCGCTCGGGCCGTCGGTCGCCGCGGGGCGCGACCCCCACGTCCGGCGTCTTGTAGGTGACCAGTGGGACCGTGGTCGCCACCGGGGTCGCGAGCCGGTGGTCTACCAGGTCGCCGATCACCAGCTCGACCCGCTTGTACGCGGTCGGCGCCTCCTCGAACAGCAGCTGCCGGTCGCCGCAGACCACCAGCGATCCCACCGGGGTGCGGCGCAGCTCCTCGACCGTGTGCTTGGCCCGGCCCCGGCGCAGTGCGTCCGCCCGGGACATCTTGCGGCCCGCCCCGTGTGCCACCGAGTGGTTGGCCTGCGCGCCAGCGTGCGCGGCCACCAGGTAGGACGGGGTGCCACGGGTTCCGGCGACGAGCACGTCCCGGCCGTCGCCCGGCGCCGCGCCCTTGCGGTGCAGGCAGTGCCCGTCGCGCACCTCGACAAGGTTGTGGCACTGGTCCACGATCGGCGCCGTCGGCTCGGCACCCAACGCGATCGAGACCCGGGCGGCCAGCAGCCGCCGGTTGAGCGATCCCCAGCGCACAGCGTCGTCGTGCCGTGCCAGGTACGCGGCCGGGTCACCGGCGGGCCCGGCGCCTCGCAGCTCGGTGTGCTCACGCAGGATCAGCTCGCCGAGGCCGCGCGACCCGCTGTGCACGACGAGGACCGTGTCGCCGGCAGCGAGCCGGAGCCGCGCCGCGTGGCCCGGGTCGAGGACCTCGCCGACGCGGGCCAGCTCGACGAAGTGGTTGCCCCGCCCGACGGTACCGAGACCGTCGAGGTGACCGGCGGGGACGTCACCGTCCAGCACGGACCAGGCCGGGTCGTCGGCGTCCCGATCCGGGTCGAGCGGGCGGTCCAGGTCGGGAAAGCGGGCGGCGAGCCGCTCCGGCACGACCCGCTTCAGCGCGATCGGGAAGACGGCGATGCCACAGCCGATATCCGAGCCGACCAGGTGCGGGTAGAGCACGGTCGAGGTCATCGCGGCGCCGATCGGGGCGCCCTTGCCGGGGTGCAGGTCCGGCATGCCGGCGACGTGGACCATGCCGTCGAGGGTGGCCACGCGACGGCACTGGTCGACGGCTGCGGACTCGACCCAGCTGGTCGGGGAGGCGAAGACGGTGACGGTGGCAGGGGTCGGTGCCGACAGGGACTCCTGCCGGAAAGGCTGAACGGACAAGGACGCTCACTTCTCGCCAGAGGTGGGGTGGACGGCCGCCGATCGCGATGGCGCGGCGGCGACGAAGGTGCTGCCCTCAGAACGTCATGCCGCCAAGTGTTCCGGTGTTCACCGTCGCCGGCAACCGACTATCGGGTCCGTCGTCAAGGCGGGCCACCCCTGTACCGTTCGAGAACGCGGGTTCGGCTACGCGGCCCGCTTGTACTCGTCGATCAACACGCGCAGTGCCTTCCTGCGCCGTTCGCACCACATCCAGATCGGTGACAGGTGCAAGGGCGCTACGGTCGCCGAGGAAGACAGCGCAGCCGGTTCGTGACGTGGCTGCGGTGCCCGGTCCGCGTGGCTGGCGTCACCCGCTGGTGAGAGCGTGCTTGCGGCGGGCGGTGTGCGCGGTGCTCGACCTTCTCGACCTGCAGCCCGTGGCTGCGCCCGATGGAATAGGTCTACTGGCCCCGATCCGTCAGGAGGGCCCGGTTCCCGGTCGTCCGTTCGGCTCGACCGTCTTGTTCCTCGTGGTAGGGGTAGCGGGAAGTACGTGTCGCCGCTCGGGCGCCGGTTCAGCTGCCGCCCGAGCCTACGGTCGTCAGATCCTCTCCGGCGTGATCGCCTCGTACTGTTCGCGCAGGAGTTCCAGGACAGGGTGGCCGGTGTCGAAGCCAGACGCATCGATCGAGTCCAGGGGGCACAGACCGACTGCCGCGTTGGTGGCGAAGGCGGTGGCCATACCGGACAGCCGGGAGAGCGCGACCGGCTCGGTGCGTTGCCGGCCGTCATACGCTCCGGCGATCAGCCGCGCGGTGACGCCGGGCAGCACGTCGGCCATCGGCCAGATCAGGCTGTCGCCGTCGAAGAAGCCCACGTTCCAGGTGACGCCCTCACCGATCAGCCCGTCCGAGCTGGTGAACAGGGCGTCGTCGTAGCCGTCGAGTTGGACCCGGCGGCGTTCGTGCAGGGCACCGAACAGGCCGGTGTGTTTCGCCGCCGGCAGGTCGCGGATGTAGCGCGCCGAGCGCACCCGCATCGGTCGCGGCGGCGATGCGGCCGGGCGGGTGGTGACGAAGACCGGGGCGTGGCGGGCGCGGCCGGGTGGGTGATCGGCAGATCCGGATCGGTGACCGTGACCCGGACGGTGACCGGTCCGGGGTGGTCCGCGATCGCCTCGCGGATTCGCGCGCGGACCAGGTCGGTGGGTAACTCGACGGCGAACAGCGTGTCACAGTCGGTGACTAGCCGCTGCAGATGCAGGCCGAGCCCGCGGACTCCGCCGTCCTCCACCCGCATCGTGGTGAAGTGCCCGTAGTTGGTCAGCGCCAGACTCTCCATCGGCGTCATGGCCGTCAGTCTGACATCGCCGTGCCCCGGATCGCCGGGGTGCTGCGCGGGCAGCGCCGAATCTAGCAATTTCCCTATCCGCAGTGGACGCTGTTCCATCACATGATGGCGCGGAAGCCAACCTCGAGAAGAGCCGACATACCCCAGACTTTCGGGTTCATCTACGGGTACATCCCTAGATCTATTGTGCGCATGATGGGCGGGTGACAGGTCGCAAGGGTCGGCCTGCGGGTGAGTGCCTCGCGCCGGCCATGCCATGCCGTGACGGCCCCGGCCGTCGCCGATCCGGCACTGATCGAGCGGCAGGCGGGCGAGCAGCAGTTGATCACTATTCTGCACGCCGCAGTCGAGGGTCGCGCCTCTTTCTCCACCCTCTCCGGGCGCTGCGGCAACGGCCAGAACACGCTGGTCCGCAGCTTGGCCCGGGCGTCCGCCGCGCAGGCGCGCGGGGCCGCGGACGCCGCGGTAGAGTATCTGCGGCGCGCCCTGCTGGATACCTCCGAGCTGGGATCGGACCGGGCTCGGTTGCTGCTGGATCTGGCCGACGCGTACGGTGATCGGGAACCGGAGACTGTCGAGCGACTGGTCGCGCAGGCTGTGCCCCTCTTCGGCGACCCCCGAGACCGGGCCGCGGCGGCCCTGCGCATCGCCCCGACGGTGCTGAACGTGGACCGTCCGGCGGTGGTCGACCTGTTCCGCCGGGTGGCGCACGATCTGGGCGCTCCGCGACCGCGGTGGCGGACATGGGCGAACAGATCTCCCGGCGGTCCGGCGGTCGTGGACGTCACGTTGACCAAGACGGAGAGACTGGTTGCTCGTTCGTCGCCCGAGGCTCACCAATCAGGAGATCGCAGCCCTGCTGCACGTCAGCCGCCGGGCGGTCGAGAAACATCTCACCGGCTGCTACCGGAAGCTGAAGGTGACAGGCCGGGCCGGGCTGATCGACGTGGTGTCCGGCGCCGATCCGGATCCGCGCCCTGCACGCTGATTGTTGGTCACGCCGACCGCCTTCCAGGACATTCTCGCGCTGGTGAAGAAGATTAGATAAGTGCCCGTCCTGTCCGCGCGTTTCCCGCTGCGGCCAGGCGGTTGGGCGGCGTGCCGGGCGAGTGGCGGATTCTTACGCATTCTCGACTATATATTCGTTTACATGGATGTGAACGTTCCGTGCTCGGCCGGCTACAGACTCGGTTTCCGACAGTCACACGTCTTTGTCAAAGGAATCTTGCAATCTTTTAACCCGGCCCACATCTGTACGTCCAGTGATTTGCTCGTGTACGTCCAGTGATTTACTCGCCGGTTGGTGTCGAGGGTGGTCCGGGTCCACTTCGGTGCGTTCGAGTCCCAGGTGGAAGGCGTCTTGAGCTGCGACTACAGGCGATACGGAGGGGCGGAATGACGGGACCGCACCGTACCGCGTGAGGTTTTTCCCCGCCGTGCACCGAACCGTTGACCGTCGCCGAGAAGGTCGACCGAATAGGTGACCGCATCGATTGACATCCTTGCGCCCGTGATCCTACTGTGATGCCCGGATCGAGGCCGACGGGCCGGGGTACGCCGGAAACAATTCCGTCTTACGCTGCCGCGAGTCGGGAAGGCCAATGATGCTGACACTGATACATGGAGGCTCGTCGTGTTTTCCGCATCAATCGCGCATTCCGCAGAAGTCGCCGACGAGAACGCCGTGCTGGAGGCGCTTCGTTCGGCCGACGAACCGGGTATGTGCATGGCGCACCTCGACCGCACCCTGGCCATCCGGCACGCCAACCCGGAGTTCTTCCGTCGTTTCGGCGAGACCTCGGCGGAACTGTGCGGCCGGCGCTTCGCCGACCTGATCCACCCCAGCGTCCAGACGCCGATGATGCGGAGCCTGGCGCACCTGGTGGAAGGCAAGCACCATCGCTTCGCCAGTCGGATGATCGCCATCCGGCAAGGCGACGAGCCGCTCACCGGCACACTGACCGGTGTCGCGGTGCAGGGCGGCGCCCCGGACGCCACCGGCGTGCTCGTCCTGATGCGCCCGGCCGGCGCCGAGGCGCTCGCCGAGTCGGTGGTCATCGGCCGCAAGAAGATCCTCAGCAAGATCGACGCCAAGATCCTGGAAGGCATCGCGGCCGGCATCTCCACTGTCCCGCTCGCCGCACGGCTCTACCTGAGCCGTCAGGGAGTCGAATACCACGTCTCCGGGCTGCTCCGGAAGCTCAAGGTGCCGAACCGGGCCGCCCTGGTCTCGCGGGCGTACTCGATGGGCGTACTGAACGTGGGCGTGTGGCCGCCGAAGGTCGTCGAGGACTTCATCAAGTAACCCGAGATGCTTGCCGAGTCCAGGGAATCTGCCGGTCCGGCGGGTCGTAGCGTCACCGGCGTCGGCGGTCGACGGTGAGGGGAAAGACATGGCCAGGCGTGCGCTGATCACCGGAATCACCGGCCAGGACGCCCTGAGCGCGGCGGTGGTGCCGGACAGCCAGGCCCGGGCTGTCGAGCCAGAACGGGTGTTCACCGGCACGGATCAGGCGGTCGAAGGCGACCTCGGCGTCCCAGCGGGTGTCCATGGCCTCGACCAGAACCTCGAGCCGGCGGACCCGCTCGGGCGCGACTGCGACGGCGGCCGGCGTCGCGGCGGGAGCGGACAGCTGGACGACCGGCCGGACCGGCCGGTGCCGCTCGGTGAGCGTGGCGAAGTTCGCCAGCAACTGGTGCCCGCCGACCGTGCCGATCGACTCCGGGTGAAACTGCACCCCCCACAGCGGCAAGGCGCGGTGCTCGATCGCCATCACGATGTCGTCGTCGGCCCACGCGGTGGCGGCCAGGACGGCGGCCGGATCCTCCTCGACGGTCACGACACATCAACGTAGCGTTTCGTGGCATGCCGCCGAAGTCCAGCCCGGACAGCGCCACCGCGATGACCCGGGCCGACGTGCGCCCCCGGATCGGCATGGTGTTGCAGGACACCTGGCTGTTCGCCGGGACGATCGCGGAGAACATCGCCTACGGCCGGCCGGACGCCACCCGCGCGGACGTGATCGACGCGGCCCGTGCGACCTGCCTGGACGCTTTCGTCCGGACGTTGCCGGACGGCTACGGCACGATGCTGGACGAGGATCTGACCGCCCTCAGCGCCGGCGAGGAACAGCTCGTCACCCTGGCCCGCGCCTTTCTGTCCGAACCGGCCCTGCTGCTCCTGGACGAGGCCACGGCGTCGGTCGACACCCGCACCGAGGCGCTGGTGCAGCAGGGCATGGCGGCGCTGCGCGCGGGTCGCACCACCTTCGTCATCGCCCATCGCCTGTCGACGATCCGACACGCGGACACGATCGTCGTGATGCGCGACGGCCGGATCGCCGAACAAGGTAGTCACGACCAGCTCCTGCGGGCCGGCGGCGCCCACGCCGAACTCGTCTCGTCCCAGACCGGTGCGCCGCTCGACGAGTCGCCGAAGCCCGTGGACGGTCCCGGCGAAGAAGGCGTCGGATGACGTCCTGGAGATCGTCCGCGCCGGTCTCGACCAGCGGCTTGTCGGACTTTCGGGCGCGTCGGCGGGACCGACCCGGCTTCCCGGCGGCGGAACGGGCGGATCGACGAGCGGCCTTGTCGCCCCGGTCGTGACACGAAGACCTGATCGACGGGTTCGCACCCCACTTCCACAATGGGCGACGTGGGTAAGCGCAGAGTACGGACAGCGTACCTGGCGGTCACGTTCGTGGCGGCGGTCGCGCTCGGCGTGGTGGCGGTGGTGTTCGGCCGGGGCGGCCTGGAGGTGGCGAGTTGGCTGGCCGGCGTGGGCAGCCTCCTCGGTGCCGTCGCCGCGCTCGCGCAGGGCGCGGCGCGCGGGCGGACCGCGCGCCTCGGGCACACCGTCCGGGCCTGGCTCGGCGGGAAGATCCGCGATGTGGAGATCGCCGGCCGGAAGGCTGGCGATGAGATCACCGCGAGTAGCTGGGGACGTGTCGAGGGCGTACGGATCACCGACCAGATTCCCGTCCAGCCCGGACCGGCCGACGACATCCGGCCTGCGGCGCGCACGGTGCCGGTGGCGGATCGCGCACCACCAGCGGTTGGCGGGGGGCCGGCGGTGCCGGCTGCGGACGTCGGGGCGACCGCCCGGTCTGAGGTGCGGGTCCGGGATGGGTTGATCAGCAGGGACGAACAGTTGCGCCGGGTTCTCACCGGCATCCGGACGGACGTGTCGGGGATCTTCGTCGTGCTCGGCGGGCACGGCATGGGCAAGTCCGCCTTCCTGCGCCAGCTGCGTGCGGACCTGCGGCGGGAACTCCCCGACGTCGACATTCTCCCAGCCTGTTCGGAGGTCTCGTTCGTCGGGCGCGGGCTGGACGAGACGTACAGCGGTCAGTACGGCGCGGCGGCCACCGCCGCCTCGCTCCACCAGGTGCTGAACAAGTCGACCGCGCTGCTGGGGGATCTCGTCAAGGAGGTCATCCAGCGGTTTGCTGGATTCACGGCCGCCGTGGAGAAGTCGATGACGGTGGCCCAGACCATGCCCCCACAGCGGGTGGTCGTCGAGGCCGGCGGTTTCCGGTCCAGGATCAGTAATGTCAACGTCAACCAAGCCCGCCCGACCGACGGGCAGAGCCCCGAGGAACGGCTGCGCAACGCCCAACAGCGGATCGACAGGGCGTTCCTGGACGACTGGACGGTGTGGCGGGCCGGGCGGCCAACCGTCCTGCTACTCGACGGCTTCGAGACGCTCATCGACGACGCGGTGGGACAGTGGTTCGTGGCGCTCGCCGCCCAGCTGCCCAACACGGCGGTCGTGCTGCCGATGATCCCCCGCGAATACCACGAGCACGGGCGCGGAGCCCTGGACCCGGAGCGGACCGAGACGCTGCCCCGGTTCACGCTGTCCGAGGTCGACGCCTACCTGCTGTACCACTTCGGAGACGACCTCAGTCCCGAACTGGCTCGGGTGGTCTGGGGATTCACCGGCGGACACCCGTCCGGTCTCAACCTGGTCATCCACCTCATTCACGGGCGGCGCGCCGAGGCGAGTCGTCCCGGCGGGCTACGGGCGATGCTGGCCCAGCTCTCGACCGAGGGTGACCTCGACCCGGCCAGGCTGGTCCGAAAGGTCATCAAGCCGGATCGGCATCCAGGGGTGTGGCGGACGGTCGAGACTGCGGCGCTGCTGAACACGTTCGACGTACCCATGCTCCGGCACCTGATGGAGGACGCCGAGCCGGCGATGGACGGCGCCGCCGTCAGCGCGGCCGTCGAGCGGATCAACCGGCTCGGCCTGCTCGATCCGTTGCCGGTCGCCGGACGGTTCCGGCTGCACGACTTCATCCGGCCGAGGTTGTCGGACGACGTGCGGCAGTTCCAGCCGGACCGGTGGGCGAGCGTCCACCGGCGAGCAGCCACCTACTACTACGACCTGATCTCCTCGTTGGAGGACGCGGCCGACCGGCCGTACGGCTCCTGGCTGAAGTACGAGAATCCGGTCTGGCAGATGTACGAGACGGATTGGCTCTTCCACTCGGCGCAGCTGTCCGACGAGCGGCCACTGACCCGGGCACAGTTCGTCGTGCTCTTCATGGAGGCGTTCTGGTGGTGGGGCCTCTACGTCGACTTCCCGTTCTGCCACCAACTGCTGGAGAGCTGGGGCCGGGCGATCCGGGACGAGCGTGACCGCTCCCTGCTGGAGCAGTTGATCCGCTTCCAGGACAACTATCCGCCCGGTGCGGACAAGCCGCCGGGTGGGCACTGGACGGAGGTCCGGCAGGCGCTTCGGACGATCGGCGACCTGTGCGGCCTGCGGCAGGGATGGCGAAATCCAGCCCTGTCGGACAAGGCGCAACAGGTGCGCCGGACCGCCTGGCTCTACCTGCGGCTGTTCACCGCGCACGCGCACTGGTACAACGGCCAGCTCGACCGGGCCGAGGCGGAGTACCGAAGCCTGGAGCCGGAGTTGGTCGACCTCGACGATCAGGTGTTCCTGTCGTACTTCTACTTCGAGTGGGCCGACATCGCCAGGGCAGCGGGGGACCGCGTGTCGGCGGCAGCCCACATCCGGCAGGCCTGCGCCCAGATGCGGACACTGGTGGCCGACGGGGAGGAGGACCCGGAACTCCAGGCCAACCTGCACCGCTGTCTGGGTGACCTGCTTCTGGCGAATGATCCCGTCACCGCGGCCCAGGAGTACGGCCGGGCCGTCCTACACGCGTTTCTCCTGCAGCAGGCGACCAACACCCTGAACGACTCGGTGAACCCACCCGACGAGTACACTCAGCGGTTCTATCAGGAGATGAGCCAGTTCGCGGCGGGGAAGGCGGCCGCATGGGCCGGCCATCCCGAGCGGCACACGATCATGACTGCGCTGGTGGGACCCATCGGTGCGGACGTACCGGACGCGTCACTGGTCGAGCAGTGGCGGGCTGAGCTGAGCATCCCGTCCGGGCTGGAGCCGGGGTCGCGGACGGCCGCCCTGGCGCAGTTGGCAGGGAAGCTGTTCCCGCGCGGCCCGGCGATCTCGGATCTGCACCGGCGCACGTCGGAGTTCACCGACCACTGGGCGAATGTGACCGAGGACGTGGACCGGGACGCGCTGACCGACCTGGACCGGATCGACCAACTGGCCGTCCGGATCGACCGGATCAACCGCACCGACGGACCGGCCGACGGGACCGCGGTGAACCCGGTCGGCTGACGCCACAGTCCGGTCAGACCAGTTCCAGCCGTTCGGTGAGCCACCCGACCTGCCAGCGCCGTTCCGCGTCGTGACGGTCCCCGCCGGCGCCGAGCGGCCGGGTCTGCGCCGCCCGCGCGGCAACGTATCCGAGCGCCACCACCGGGTACCCGCCCGCCATGTCGACGGCGTCCACAAGGAGCCCGCAGACCCGGGCCGCGATCGACCGGCCCGCACCGGCGGCCGCCCCCTGGCGGCTCAGCGCGAGATCGCGCACGCCGGCCAGCGGCGCCGCCCCGCCCGACGAGTCGGTCAGGTGCCGCGCGACCTCGCGCAGCGAACCGTCGTCCAGCTCACCGCACTCGTCCGCGGCATGCCCGGCGACCCGAGCCACGCAGGCCCGCACGAAGGCCTCCGCCGCCGCGACATCCCACGCCTCGACCCGCGTGGACAGCCGGCCGCGCGGGGCCACCACCTTGCGGCCGACCTCGGTGACCGGCCCGTCGAGTTCCACCCGCCACAGCTCGTCGTGCATCCAGTAGGGCAGGTCGCTGACCCGGCAGGCGTGCAGGCCACGCACACAGGGCACCACGTCGGGAACGACGAGCCAATCCGACGACCAGGACTGCCCGGAGAACGGCCCGACACCGCCGCGTGCCAGGAACTTGTAGTAGGTCATACGGCCGGACCCGACAGGATGCCGAGCAACCGCGCCGGCGCCGGCCGTCCGGGCAAGGTGGACAGCGCAGCCCGCACGCCATCCAGCTTGCGCAGGTGGTCGAGGCACGGTGGGCAGACCAGCAGGTGCATTTCCACGAGCTCCCGCCGGCCTGGATCCACGGCGCCGTCGAACAGCCGGCCAGCGAGTCCGACCACCGTGTCACAGCGCAGGAAGTTGTCCACCGTTCTCCTCCTCGTGCACCTCGCGGTCGATGAGCGCCACCACCTCGGTCCGGGCCGCCGCGAGCATGGCGCGGTAGTCCTCCTCGGGAAGACCGGTGATCCCGGCGGCCTCGTCGAGCCGCAGGCCCGCGACATCGGAGAGAACCATGACCACTCGGGGCAGCGGCGGCAACCGCCGTACGGCCGGCGTGAGGTGTCGAGCCAGCGTCCGGTCCAGCGCCCACCGGGGCGGATCGGTCGCCCACCAACCGGCCCACGGCTCGTCCTCGCCCGCGAACCACCAGGCGAGCACGTCGGCGTCGACCGGGTCCGGCGAGACGTACCACAAATCGGCCGCGTCCAGCGCATCGACCAACTCGGCGAGCACCGCCGCCCTTGGCCGGGCGGGTGGATGGCCGGCCGTACGGGCGAGCACCCGTCGCCACGTCTCGTCGAGTACGGCCACGGCCCGCTCGTCGACGGCCAGCAGGTCCAGCGCGGCCGCCGTGGTGGGGTAGTCCCGCCGTACGAGTTCGGCGGCGACGTCCAGCGACGGGATCTGCGCGTACCCGTCGGGGGAGAACAGCTTCGGTGTGGGACCGTGTCGGTCGAGCGCGGCGAGCAGAGCGTTGAACAACGGGTCGTCGTGGACGTCGGGGCCCTCCGCCGACACGAAGTACTCGGTCATGAAGGCCCGCAGCGTCGTCGCGGGAAGACGTTGTTCGCCGGGCCAGACCGCGAGGAACATGCCCGTCACCCGGTCAGCGTCGGGACGCACCCGGGGCTGGACGAAGGGGACCGGCGCCAGGCCGAAGCCCTGGCGCTGGTAGAACCGCAGGCGGGCGGCCGGATCGCCGTACGCCGTGGTGCCATGGTGTCGTGGATCCTCGACCTCGGCGATGATCGCCCGGGCGCCGGCACGCTCCCGCCACACCGGCAGCCGGCTCGCCAACAGCGCCGCGCCGATTCCACCGCCCCGGACGCCGGGCCGGACCGCCAGGTAGCTGAGCAGCGGGGCGTCGCAGTCGTGGAACACGTCGACCACGATGGTGCCGACCGGTTCGTCGTCGCCGCGCACGGCCACGGCCAGGTACGCCGTACCGTCCGCCACCCGACCGGTGAGGTCGTCCAGCCCGTCCAGTTCGTCTGCGGGGAAGCTGGGTTCGAGAATCTCGGCGTACGTCCGGTTCAGCAGCTCCGGATCCGGGTCGTCGGCGAAATCCTGGAACCGGATCTTGTCTGTCGACGCGGCGGCGGACGGGATGCTCACCCCGGTATCGTCGGCTGGTGCCACAACACAGCGCAACCGGCCGAACGCGTGACAGTGGCGATCGAGCGGTCCGGTGCGATCGGGGTCGCCAGCCCTCGCCGTTCCCGCACGGCCGACCGGGTCGTCGGACCCGCGCCGCTCGACGATCAGCCGGTGCTCACCGAGCCGATGTCCATCAGGGCAGGTGGAGCGGGGTGTGTTCGGTGGTGGCCAGGACCCGCTGGAACTGGTCCTCGTCGAGCGGTTCCAGCGGGTCCTCGTGGAGCGGTTCCAGCTGGGCGGATAGGTACACGGTGACGATGGTGTAACCGGCCACCAGCATGACGTAGGCGGACGTGCCGGTGAACGGGTGTCCGGCGGTCGTGGCGTTCATCGTGCTGTCGGACCGCCAGCTGAACTCGCCGATCGACGGTGGTGGTGGTGCGGCTCGGACGTCGAACCTCAGCGCGACCGAGGATTCGTCCGGGGTGAACGAGGGGCACGCCCGCCGGCTGTCGCGGGCGGCGGCCTCGTCGAGGCCGAGTGTCGTCGCGTGCCGCCGCGAGACCTCCCGGAGCGAGCCGGGCCGCCAGTCGGTGTCGTGCGCCCGCGTAACCCTGACAGTCGCCACACGGTGATCTGCCCAGCCCAGGTGGAGGCGTGGCGGAACCGCTGGTCGCTGTTCGACCGGGCGGTCCAGCCTGCGAGTGGAGACGCAAGCGCCTGAGCGATGGCGCGACGGCAGCGCCCCGGCAACTCTGCCGGCTGCGCTCCCGTCTGACAGTGGTTCAGTGCCTGGTCTTGGTGGCGCGGACGAAGCTGGCCCAGGCGTCGGGCGAAAAGCTGAGGGAAGGTCCGGTCGCGTCCTTGCTGTCGCGTACGGCGACGAGGCCGGGGATGTTGTCGGCGACCTCGACGCACGCGCCGTTGTTGTCGCCGCTGCGGGTGCTCTTGCGCCACCGGGCGCCGTTCAAGTTAGCCATTCTGGATCTCTCCAACGATCTTGTTGATCAGTTGCTTGGATTGTCCCTCATCGAGAGCCAGTGCATCGAGGCTAGACCAGACTCGTTCGTAGGCCGCAATCTCGGCGGGCCGGTCGAGGTAGAGGGCTCCCGTCAACGACTCGCAGTAGACGACTGAAGGATCCGGTACCGCTCGGTTGCGCAGGGGAAAGTCCAACATCATGAACGTTCCGGCGAGTGCCCCGTACTGAGCACCAGCGGCAAGCGGCAGCACCCGGATCGAGACGTTGGGAAGCTCCGCAAGATCGAGGAGATGAGTGAGTTGCTCGGCCATCACCGATCGACCAGCCACATTGCGCAGTAGCACTGCTTCAAATAGCACAGAGCGGAGCGTCGGTGCCTTCGGTAGCTTGCGGGTCAGAAGCGCCTTACGCTGCCGTCGAACTGCAAGCACCTGCTCGAACTCGGCCTCGCTCATGTCCCGACGGTTCTGGTAGACGCCCTGCGTGTAGGCGGGCACCTGAAACAGGCCAGGTATCAGGGACTCGTCGTAGCCACGTAGCCTCGAAGCTGCCGACTCCAAACCGACGTACATCTCGAACCAGTCCGGGATCGCCAGGTCGTAGGAGTGCCACCAACCCTTGGCTTTGGTCTCGTTGGCCAGGGCGACGAGAGCGGTGGCCAGCTCGGGGGTGGCGGCGTACAGCTCGCACATGGCCTTGACGTCGACGGCGCGGGTGGGGCCGAGGCCGGTCTCGATGCGCCACATCTTCTGCCGGCTGCACTGCACGGCCTCGGCTGCGCCGTCGAGGGTCATGCGGGCTTCGGTGCGCAGGTCACGTAGTGCTCGCCCGAGCTGTCGCCTGGGGACTGTCGAACCCATGTCGTCGGCCATCGGCCACCCCTTTTCGTGTAGCGTTTTGTTACATCCGGACGCCATCGGTGAAACGCGGATCGGTTGCCGGGGAAGTGGTTGCCTCGCGCTTCATGCTGACAAAGCGACTTACGCGTTTGACCATACTAGACATCCCCGACACCAGTCATCATCACGCAATTCCCATGTGCGGATACTGGCGTGCATCGTGCACAAAGACCCGATGCCCGTCCTCGTGCCTGCGAGGTCAACGCGGTGACGGCAAGGCCCGTGAGCGTGCCTGACTCGTCCATTGCGCAACACTGCCGGACCTTCCGTGCAACGTCTTGCGGCTCCGAGAAAGAAAGTCGACGTAGGCCAGGAAAATCGTGGCGGCAAATGTTGCCCATCCACTGGAAACTGTCCCAGGATGACCAGTGCGGCGGCCGAGGCATCCCCCGAATCGGCCGCCGCACTCTCCAGGTAACCCCTTCGCCGACCAGCCCGGATGCCGTACCGCTGAGCGAAGCTGCGGCGTTCGGGCGGGGTGGGTCCGTCCGTGCGGGGAGGGCGGATGGACCCGCCCCATCCACGACCAGGAAGGAAGGCGCAGATGAGCGTCCGCAACCAGAGGCCGTTCCCTGAGGGTGGTGGGACGACGTACCGCTCCCGCGCGTACCCCAGTCTGCTGCCGTGGCAGGTGCGTGAGCGCCGCTTCCCGCCCGCCCGGCTCGGGCGCCGCGGCCTCAACCCCGATGAGGTGTACGCCTTCCTCGACCGGGTCGCCGTCGACATGGCCGCCGTCCACGACGCGCTGGCGCAGAGCCGGCGGGAGACTCTGCGGATCAAGGTCGCGCTGCGCCGGTGGCAGTCCGAGCAGGCCGAGGGCGGCCGGCGGTGAGCGGACGGTACGTGATCCACCTGCCCGTGGTCGCCGCCGACCTGCCGGCCGCGCAGCGCCTCGCCCGGGTCGTCGGGCGCTGGATCACCGTGCTACCGATGATGGACCCGGGGGAGATGACCGTCTCGGAGGAAGACAAGCAGTTCCTGCGGCACCGGGTCTATTGCGACGCGCGGATGCCCGGCGGCCGGCGCTGCGTGCTCCGCGACGGCCACGACGGCGAGTGCTCCCGCCGCCCGCGACGCTGACGCAGCCCCGAGCCGTGATGGAGATGCGTTCCGGCGATGGCCGCGCCGGCCTTGTCGAACCCGTCGTGCAGGCCATCGACCAGGTCGATGGTTTCCCGGAGACGCTGCTCGTAGCGGTCCGCGTCGGAGGACCACTCCACCCTGCCGCGCAGGCCGTCGAGCGTGGGCGACACCACGCGGATGACCTTCTTCGCCCGCAGGCATTCCTCGGCCACGGCGTCGACGTAGCCCGGTTTCATCGCCTCGACGTACCGCACCGCGTCCCGACATAGGCCAAGGCGTCACGTCGTGCGCTGGTCGGCGGGCTGGTAGGTCGGCTGGGTCGTTCGGTGTAGGCGGTCAGCGCTGCCTGCTGGGCCCAGTCGTAGTTTCTAGCCCGGAACCAACGGCAACGTGGGTCAAGCGGTTGCGGCACGAGCGACACCACCGCCCTGCGGTACGGCTCCAAGATCAGGGGGCAAGGCCCCACGACCGAAACAGACCCAAGAATTTCAACATCTGTATCATGTGAAGAACGGTCGCAATTTGTGGGCGCCAGGACCGGAATCGGCAATCCGTCAACGTCGCTCACCTAGTCCGGGCCGCCCGGTCGCGCCACCGGAAAATGAACACGAGATCTGTCGTGTATGGTCTTTCCGCGCACCCGATGCCACCGGGACTATTTGCCTGGACTGCGAGGTCAATCGTGCCGACTTTCTCCGTTCGGCCACCTCGCAGCGGGCCTAAAGGAGGTCGCGCATGAGATTTTCCAGGAAGAGTCGAGCAGTCCTCACAATCGTCGCGCTCGCCGGTGCGCTGGTCATCACCGGGGCGGGTACGGCGGTCGCGGTGGCGACGCTCAAGAGCGGCACGTCGGTCACCCGGACCGTGATTTCCACGGAGAACGCCGCCACCCAGCACCAGAACGCCGCCTTCGTCAGCATCCGCACCATCCGCATCTACGCCCCGAGGGGCAGTCACGTTCTCGCGCGCTTCACCGCCGAAAGCGCCTGTTACGGCGGCTCCGGCTGGTGTTCGGCACGAATTTTGGTCGACGGCGTGGAGGCCGATCCGGTGACTGGAACTGACTTCGCGTTCGACAGCACCAACTCGAACCAGGAAACCAACGCGTCGTGGGAGTCGCACAGCATGGAGCGGGCCCGTACGGTGACCTTCACCGGCAATCACACCATCACCCTGCAACTCGCCCAGGTCGGTGCCGGCGTCAGACACCGCATCGACGACTGGGCATTGAGTGGCTGGGCCATCGCGGCCTGACCCGATATGCGCCGTTGGGGGTCCGGCATCCAGCCGAACCCCCAACGGGGTCAGGGGTCGGATGGTGCGACCCCAGGTGAGGTCCTAGATCAACTGCTCACCGTTGTTTCTGGTCTGAGAACTACGGGCGGGCCGTCAGGAGGCGATCTGGAAGCCTGCGCCGACGCCGCCGATCGCGTTCATCTCGTCGATGATGCTCAGGATCGGCGAGCTGTTCTGGAAGCCCCACGCGTTGCCAACCAGCGTCTGGCCGACGACGACGGGGGCGCCGGAGTCCCCGGCCCAGGTCCAGACGAGGTGGGTGAACCAGATGCCGTTGGTGCCCAGCCGCACGCCGCAGGTGAGACCGGTCCTATGCCCCTGCTTGCACATGCGGGTTCCGGCGGCGGGCGGAGGTCCCACCGCGGTGATGGTCACCCCGCCGACGGTGCTGGTGGGTGCGACCCTGGTTTCGTCCAGAAGGATCACCGCGAAGTCCAGACCCTTGGGGCCGGTGTTGAGCAGGTTGTTGGGCGTACTGACGTAGGTCACCGTGCCGATGGGTCCTGTCGTCAGGTCCGGACGGCTCTGGTCGACCGGGGCGGGGGCGAACGCCGTCCCGGCCGGCGAGGAGTCGAGATAGACCTCTTCGCCGACCAGTTTGTTGCCCTCGGAGTCGATGAAGCAGTGCGCGTTGGTCAGGGCCACCAGTTTGCCGGTCCTGTCGCGGCCGACTGCGGTGAGAGTGCAGACGTATAAGCTGGTGGGCGCCTCCGGGGTCGGCTGGAGCCGGAACACGATCCCGCTGCCGCCGCCGACGGGCGTGAGCGTGGTGGCGGCGTTCGCGGACGGCGCCGCGAGCGTCGGCGCCGCCTGCGCGGGCGTCGCGGCCGCTCCGACGACGACCGTAAGCACGGCTAGCCCACTCAGCAGCCTCGCCGCCCTCGTCATGAATCTCCGTGATCGCGACGGACCGGGCCGACGGAAGTGATCGCGGCGGGCTACGGGCACACCGGGGTCCGGCGCGGCCACCGGGACGAACACGGCCCCGCGGCTCCGCTTGTCCGCGGCTCTCACCATCGAGCCTCTCGATACGAATGAACGAGTCATCCGGCAAGTGTCGCGACGGGGAGCGACACCGGGCCTTCTCGTGGGCGGTCATTGATGGCCGGCGCCGACGACCAGCACGATCGTCGGCCGAATGTCCGGGTCTGAAGTGCCGCCTTCACCAGCCGCCGGCCCAACGTCGTCGCCGGCGCGTCGTGGTAAGCGCCCAGCGCAGCGGTCCCGGCCCTCGACTGAGGATCGTGCGGACACTAGCGGTAAGGCTGGTCAGAGGGCATGTGGCCGGTGCGGGAGCCCCGTCGGGTCATCCTGAGGGCTGGCTAGTACTGCAACGGCGGGTCGTGGCTTCGGGTGCTGATCATTCGTTGGTTGGTTGTGGTGGATGCGCGGGTGGTCGGGTCGTGGGATGCCGGGTTGGAGGAGTTGTTCTTCCGGTTCGCGCATCGGTTTGAGCGGGTGGAGCCGCGGCGGCGGGCATGGGCGTATGTGCGGGGGCTACTGGCACCGTTGGAGCGGCGTAACGGCTGGACCCTCGCGGAGCAGGCTGGGCATGTGTCGCCGGACGGGTTGCAGGGCATGTTGTGCAGCGCGGCGTGGGATCGGGACGCGGTCCGCGATGACGTGCGCGATTACGTGGTGGACCAGATCGGCGATGCGGCCGGGGTGCTCATCGCTGACGAGACGGGGTTCGTCAAGAAGGGCCGTGCGTCGGCGGGGGTCCAACGGCAGTATTCGGGTACGGCGGGCAAGACCGAGAACTGCCAGATCGGCACGTTCCTGTGCTACGCCACGCCGCGGGGTCGGGCGTTGATCGATCGGGAGTTGTACCTGCCGAAGTCGTGGACCGGTGATCGGGACCGGTGCCGGCGCTCGGCGATCCCGGACGCCGTCGGGTTCGCGACCAAGCCGCAGCAGGCGCAGGCCATGCTGGAGCGGGCGGTCACCGCGGGGGTGCCGTTTTCGTGGTTCACGGCCGATGAGGCCTACGGGCAGAACCCTGGCCTGCGGGGCTGGTTGGAGGATCGGGACATCGCGTACGTGATGGCCACCCGACGCGACGATCGGGTGCCCTCCGGGCTGCACACCACCACCGGTGTCGACGAGCTGATCGGCAGGGTGCGTGCGGGCGCGTGGCAACGACTGTCGTGTGGTGACGGCGCGCACGGGCCGCGCCGCTACGACTGGGCTCGGCTGCCGATCCGCCGCACCTTTGCCCACGGCCGCCGCGGCTGGGTCCTGGCCCGACGCTCGATCACGGATCCCGGCGACATCGCCTACTACGTCTGCTTCGGCCCCCGCGGCACCCGACTACGCGACCTGGTGCGGGTCGCCGGTAGCCGTTGGTCGGTGGAGGAATCGTTCCAGACCGCGAAGAACGAGGTCGGCCTGGACCAGTACCAGGTCCGCCGCTACGACGCCTGGTACGCCCACATCACCCTCGCGATGGCCGCCGCCGCGTTCCTCGTCGTCACCCGCGCCCTCGAAGCCGCAAAGGGGGCACCACCGCAAACGAGCGCAGCCAGATCCCGCTGAGCAGCAACGAAATCCGCCGCCTGTTCGCCCACCTCGTCCTGACCACCCGCCGTCGAGCCGACCACATCCTGCGCTGGTCCGACTTCCGCCGTCGCCGCCAGGAACAAGCCCGAGCCGCCCACTACCGCAAACGACTCAAACCGCCATAAGTCACGACCCGCCGTTGCAGTACTAGGCCGGTCGGTGTAGATCCGGTATGCCTTGCGGTCGGCGGAGGACGCCCCGTCGGTGTCGAGCGTGGCCGCGGCGGCCAGCAGTGATTGGTGGACCTCGGGTAGTGCGGTGACGTGCAGGCTGTAGCCCTGACCGCGCCGGACCGTGCGCCCGCGGGCCACCACGCGCGGAAGGCCCGTGACCAGCTTCCGGTGCCACAGCCGAGGTCGAGGCAGGCACATGCCTGGCGGCGGATCCAGGTACCCATTGATCGCTTACGAGCGCTCGACGGGACAGCGTGACACCGAATGGGTACACCGGCCCGAGTCGCGATCCTTACCGGATGTCTTCCGTGGCGAGCGCCTCGCGGTAGATGTGCGTGCCCCGGCGATCTGCGTGTCCGGTGGAAGCGACTGCCAAGGTGACCTTGGCAGTGCAGAGGCGGCAGCGCTCGTCACCATGTCTGGCAGATCGGTCGACCGTCTCCGCTCGAGGTGGTGCCTACCATCGGGCAATGACCGTCACGCCAGGCCCGTCCGCGTCGCTTCCACCCGGTCACGCTGCCGGCCCCCGCCACGCCGAGCCGCCGGGGCTCAGCCCTCGCCCGGCCCGTCGGCGCCCTCGCCCGGCCCGTCGCCGCCGTCGGCTCGTCCAGCGGGCCCTTGTCGTCGGGGCCGGGCTTGTGTTGCTCGTCGCGGCCCCGGCGCTCTGGGTCCGGGCGAACTCCGCCGGCCATCTGCACACGACCGATGATGCGCCCGCGGCGCCGGTCGTGATCGTGTTCGGTGCGCAACTGGCACCGGGAGGCGCCCAACCGATGCCGTTCCTCAAGGGACGGCTGGACGCGGCAACCGAACTGGTCAAGGACGGTAAGGCCCGCGCCGTGCTTGTTTCCGGCGACCGCGACGGCACCTCAGGCGACGAGATCGCCGTGATGACGGCGTACCTCGTCGCCGCGGGCGTGCCAGCCGAGCGCATCGTCGGCGACCCGTACGGCCTCGACAGCTACGACACCTGCAAGCGTGCCCATGACGTGTACGCCGCACGGCGGGCGCTGCTCGTCAGCCAGTCACTGCACCTGCCCCGCGCGGTGACGCTGTGTCGGCACCTCGGCATCGACGCGAGCGGAGTCGCCGCCCGCTGTGACGGCTGCCGGACGGTGACTCTGGCGAAGAACACCGCACGCGAGGTCCCGGCGGCGTGGAAGGTGGCCTACGACCTGATGGCCGATCGCCCGCCCGCGGTGTCCTCAGCGCCCGACCCGGCGCTTCAGCAAGCCCTCGACGAGTAGGCAGCCGCATTCCTCTCATTTGAGAGGAATGCTGTGGCAGCCGATGGCGGAGCTGCTTGATCAAAGGTCTAGCGCTGGTTCGATTTCCGTCGCCTCCTGTCACGTCCTCGCTCGAGCCTGTTACACGAATCCCTGAAGTAGTCCACGGAACCGTGGTGACACGCGTGTGCGGTCCGGGACCTGGGCGACGCGGTCCGGCTCAGCCCGCCAGTTCGGCAGGCTGAGCCGGGCCGCTCGTTTAGGCCGCCGCTGCCGTGGGCCGCACCGTGGGCCGGCGGCGGCCCGTGGCGGCTAGGACAAGGATCGCGAGTCCGATGACCAGAGCTCCGACGACCTGTTCAGCGGCGGGACTGGTCACGATCCATCGATAGACCGGAGTAAAGGGATAGACGCTAGGGAGGTCAGCGAAGGCGGGCTCGGCCAACGTCGCGTACAGGCTGACGGTGGGACTGGCGGCGAGCCCGAGCGCGGTGAGGCCGAGCGCGAAAGCGGCCAGCCGGCGCGGTAGCGCCCGGCGTCGGAGGCTGTCACCAGCGCGTCGGCGGCCGCGACGCGGGATCCGAGACCCGCGCCGTCAAAGCCGTCACCGTCAACACCCCTGGCCGGATCGTGTTCCCGCACGCCCAGTGAGCCTCGTCCGTTCAGAGCGGATTTGATTCATCGAGGGTCATGAAGGAAAGGTGCGCCTGGCCTGCAAGGATGTGAGTGTCTACGTCATGTCCACAGCAGAGTCGGGTGCACCTTTCTGGTGAGTAAGAGTACCCGAGTTCGACAGTTGGTGGGCATGCGGGGCGGATCGGCGGCGGATCCGTGCAGGTGAGAGGGCTGGCACCCATCGGAGACTGTCCAGAGGCGTGGGCAAACGGATTTGCCGTGGGTCTTGTTCTGGCCAGGCTTGTTGTCTGATGATGCGGGCATGTACTTGCGGAAGATCCAACGGCGGAACAAGGACGGGTCGGTGGTGCGATACCTCCAACTCGCCCACAACCGACGGGTCGGCGGCACCACGCAGGCCGAGGTGCTGGTCAACTTCGGCCGCGAGGACCGTCTGGACGTCGACGGGTTGCGCCGCCTGGTCGCCTCCATCAACCGCTACCTCGGCGAGGAGGACGAGGTCGCCGCGTCGCTGGGCGCCGAGGAGGCCGGGCCGCTGACGGTGGAGTTCTCCCGGCCGCTCGGGGCGAGCTGGCTGCTCGACGGGCTGTGGAAACTGTTGGGCATCGACACCGCCCTGGCCTCCCGCATCGACGGGCGCAAGTTCCGCACCGACGTCGAGCGCACGATCTTCGCGCTGGTCGCCAACCGGGCCATCGCCCCCGCCTCCAAGCTCGCCGCCGCCGAGTGGGCCACCCGCGACCAGGTCATCCCCGGCCTGGACGCACTGGCCGAGCAGCACGCCTACCGCGCCATGGACCTGCTCGTCGCCGCCGATGTCCACGCCGCCGTGCAGGAAGCGGTGTTCTTCTCCGCCGCACACCTGCTCAACCTCGAAGTCGACCTGGTCTTCTTCGACACCACCTCCACCTACTTCGAACGCGACACTGCGGACGACCCGGACGGCGAGAGCTCCAGCCTGCGCCAGTACGGGCACTCCAAGGACCACCGCAAGGACCTGCCCCAGATCGTCATCGGACTGGCCGTCACCCGCGAGGGCATCCCCGTGCGCTGCTGGACCTGGCCCGGCGGCACCAACGACCAGACCGTGATCACCGAGGTCAAGGACGGCCTGCGCGACTGGCGGCTCGGCCGGGTGGTCACCGTCTGCGACACCGGATTCTCCTCCGAGGCCAACCAGTCCTACCTGCGCCGGGCCGGCGGCCACTACATCACCGGCATCAAGATGCGCGAAGGCTCCCACCGCGCCGACCAGGCCCTGGCCCGCCAGGGCCGCTACCAGGAAGTACGCGACAACCTGCGCGTCAAAGAGGTCCGCCTCGACGGCGACGAGGGCAGACGCTTCATCATCTGCCACAACCCCACCGAGGCCGAACGCGATGCCGCCCGACGCGAAGACCAACTCACCGCGATCCGCGAGGAGTTGACGCGCATCAAGACCGCCCGGGAAGCCGACGCGACCAAGGCGAAGGCCAAGGCCGCCAAGACCGGCAAGCGCCCCACGGCCCCCTCGGACGCCCCGCACCGCAAGGCCGAGTGCGCGCTGCGCGACCACCCTGCCCTCGGCCGCTGGCTCAAGCAGCACCCCACCACCGGACGGCTGTCCATCGACACCGCCAAGGTCGCCGCCGAGGCCCGCCTGGACGGCAAGTACCTCCTCGCCACCAGCGACCCCGACCTGTCCGCCGAGGACATCGCGCTCGGCTACAAGAACCTCCTCGAAGCCGAACGCGCCTTCCGCACCCTGAAATCCACCCTCGACCTGCGGCCGGTCTACCACCGCCTCGACGAGCGGATACGTGCTCACGTGCTGCTGTGCTGGCTCGCCTTGCTACTGATCCGCGTCGCTGAGCGCCGCACCCAGCAGTCCTGGCCCAAGATCGCCGCCGAACTCGGCCGGATCCACCAGGTCACCCTCTCCGGCCCGGCCGGCAGCCTCCAGCAGACCACCCGGCTCACCGACACCCAGACCAAACTCTTCACCGACTGCGGTGTCCCGCTCCCGCCAAAGATGAGCAGCCTCAAGACCGCCGAATAGCCGCTGAGCTGGGAAAACAGGATCCGGAGCCGTGGGCAAACGGCCCCGAAGCCTCCCCACGCCCATCGCCCCAGGTCAACCCGCAGATCCGCCACCGCCGCATGCCCGCCAACCGTCGAAGCCGGGGAGTAGCGGGTGGGATCAGCGGCTGCAGGTCGCGGCGGGTGGGAAGGGTTTGGTCGGGCATGCCGGCGCGGTTTTGCTGCGGCGGTGCGCGGACCGGACCGGGCTGGCCTGGGCGTTGAACGCGGTGCTGCCTCGCGGTGCGGGGCCGGGGTGGTGGGACCGGGGCACGGTCTTGATCTGCCTGGCGACCGCGATCGTGCTCGGCGCGACCAGCATGTCCGACATCGGGCTGCTCGCCCATCAGGCGCTGGTGTTCGCCGAGCCACCGTCGGAAGCGACCGTGCGCCGTGCTCTGGCCGGCCTCGACGAGACCGCCCTGCGCCGGATCGCCAAGGCGCGGGCGAAGGCCCGCGCCCGGGTCTGGGAGCTTCTCGAGCGCCGGCCGCAGGGGTTTCCGTGGCTGCTGGTGGCGGGCAAGCTGCTGACCGGGTGGGTGGTCATCGATCTGGACGCCACCCTGATCACCGCTCACTCCGACAAGCAGGGCGCGGCGGCCACGTTCAAGAAAGGCTTCGGGTTCCACCCCCTCGGGGCGTGGTGCGCGAACACCAGTGAGAGCCTGGCCATGCTGCTGCGGCCGGGCAACGCCGGCTCGAACACCGTGGTTGATCACATCCGGGTGTTGGGTGAGGCGGTCGCCCAACTGCCGGTCAGATACCGGCGCAAGATCCTGGTGCGGGTCGACGGGGCCGGCGCCACCCACGACCTGGTGACCCACCTGGAGCAGATGAACCGGCTGTGGCGCAGCGTGAAGTTCACTGTCGGCTGGACGATCACCGACGCCGACGAGACCGCGATCGCCGTGCTGCCCGCCGATGCCTGGACCAGCAGCCTCGAACCCGACGGTAATGCCACCGATCAGGCGCAGGTCGCCGAGCTGACCGGCCTCAACCAGCGGGTCGGCAACTGGATCGACGGGCTACGGCTGATCGTGCGGCGGACCAGACCGTCCACCCGACACGTCAGGAACCTAACCGACCTGGAGAAACGTACCGGCTGGCGGTACGCGATCGTCGCCACCAACATCCGCCGCATCCACGGCGTGGCCGGCTCTCACCAGCCGCAATGGCTCGACGTGCTGCACCGTTCGCACGCCGGAGTGGAAGATCAGGTGCGCACGAACAAGGCCATGGGCCTGCGAAACCTGCCCTCGAAGGCCTGGACCGTCAACCGCGGCTGGGTCCTAGCCGCGAACATCGCCGCCGATCTGGCCGCCTGCACCCGACTGCTCGGCCTGCACGACCAGCCCGACCTCGCCGACGCCGAACCCGGCACCCTGCGCTACCGGCTGCTGCACCTACCCGCCAAGCTGGCCAGCCACGCCCGCCGGAAGATCCTGTCCATCCCCGACACCTGGCCCTGGGCTGAGGCGTTCCAACTCTGCTGGCACCGCCTAGGCCTGATACCCCCGCCGACCTGACCCGTCCCCCCGGCCCTACCAGCAGAGAAACCACCCGGACCTGGAGAACCGGCGCCCGCGCAGCGACACGCGCCGACCCCGACCCCCAACCGCGTGGGACAAAACGGTCAAACCGAAACGGACGGCGAGGGATCAAAACCCTCTGACGAATCGAGGTGAGCGGGGAGGGTCGTGGCCCGGCGGAAGTCCTCGTAGCCCATGATGTAGAGGTTCATTGACGGGTCAAGGGGGTAGGGCACGACTTTGCCGGTTTCGGTGAACCCGATTCGCCGATAGAAGGCCTGCGCGCGCGTGTTGTCCTCGTGCACGCCGAGGGTGAGCCAGGCGGCGTCGGTGTTGTCGCGTGTCCACCTGATCGCGACGTCCATCAGCCGGGTCGCCAGTCCCGCTTCCTGGCCGCGGTGTGCGGGCGCAACGTAGACGCCGTGTATGTGTGCGTGGCCCGGGACTTCTTCCAGCGGAGCGGAGCTGGCCATCCCCACCCAGCGGCCGTACTCAGTGGCGGCGATGAACGTCGCTGATGTCGGTGAAGTCGCGTTCGATGCCGCCTGCTGCCGCCGGACCTCATCGCTGAGGGCGGCGGTGTCAGCGTACGTGGTGCCGAAGGCGGTCGGTGAATCCCGCAGCGCCTCCAGGCGTAGGGCGTGCAGTTGGCGCCATTCCCCCGGCTCGATCCTGCGTACGACGTACGTCATGGTGCTTGCTCCCGCGGTGGGTGTGATACGGCGTGTGGGTGCGGACATTCGGGTCGGTCGTCGGCCTCGCCTACGCCGACTCGGCACGGACGAAGCCCAGCCTCGAACCCATCCTGCCGGTGGTTTGGCTAGGCCCTTTCCGCGTCGCCGCCCTGCGGTTTGGCCAATCGATCGGGACACCATTCGCACTCGAGTATGGCGAAGGCGAGCTCCTCCTCCCACTTGCCCTTGAGGAAGAGGCTGTCGACGAATCGAGCTTCCTGGCGCATCCCCAGCCGGCGAAGTAACGCCGCTGAGGCATTGTTCCTGGCGACGCAACGACCAACGATGCGATGCAGAGCGAACTGGCCGAACCCGAGGTGCAACAGTTCCCGGACGGCCTCGGTAGCCAGACCTCGTCCTGAACACAAAGCCGATTTCACCGTGGCGGTTCGCCTTGCTGACCCACACCAGTTCGACTTGCCCCACGACCGTGCCCGCTTCCGGGTCGACCGCCGCCAAACTCAAACAGTCGCCCTCGTCGAATAGACCGTTCTCGGTGGTCATTTGGTGCACGGCGGCTGCCACCTCGTCACGATCGCGGGCTCGCCACGGCATAAAGCGCGCCACCGTCGGCTGACGCTGATAGGACCAGACGTCATCGACATCGTCGAGGGCGAAGGTGCGCAGCAGTAGGCGGTCAGTTCGAATCGGCGTTACGGGCTGCAACATTCCGACATGCTACGTCAGCGGAGAACCGTGGTCCGGTCGGCGATCCGCCGTCAGGCGATCACCGCTGACCGGCAGCCCGTATCTCGGAACGGTCCGCACCCACGTCGGCGTGTCCGCATAGCCCCTCTACGCTCCGTCGAATGAGCGCCGAGCTTTCCGTCCTCGCGCAATTCGGTAGCGAGTTGAAGGCGCTCGGGCGGATCAGCGACCTGCTGGTTGCCGGATCGGTCGCGACCGGTAACTGCGTCCCCGGTGTCAGTGACCTCGATCGTGTCGCGGTGACTGGCGGCCCGGTCGATGGTGACCGCCGGGTGGTCCGGGTGGTCCGGTCGGCGACGACGAAGGTGCGTACCGGCCCGAACTGGGCCTCGATCGGGTTGCCCAGGAGGCGTAGGTCGGGGTGAAGCAGCCGGTACGGCACGTGATCTCGGCGCTCGTTCCAGCGACGCTTCGATGTCCACGCGGGTCGGGCGGCCCCGCGATCCAGCAAGGCCGGCGGAGCCGACCAGGTGTCCGGCGGTTGGGGACTGCTCCCCGGCCGCCGGACATCGACCGTGGTGTTACTTCGTGTTGGTGAGGGCCACCAGTGCGTTGGCGGTGCGGAAGTAGGGGTTGCGGCCGAGGTCGCCGACGGTGGTGATGTTGAAGGCGTCCTTGAGTAGCTTGGCGTCGCCGTCGCTGACCCCGGCGAGGGCGGACACCGGGGCGTCGACGATCTCGGTGAGGGTCTTGTCCTGGTAGGACTTGTCGACCAGCTTGGTGAGGTCGGCGGTGACGGGCATGCACACTCCTTCGAGATCCCGGACGGATACTCCGGCCGGCCCGCGGCACCGTCGATCATGGAACTGTCACGGGGAGCCGCCGCGCCGCGCCGGAGCCACGTCCATCATGGACGCCATCGCGCCGAAAAGCCACCATTGCCACCAGAAACGTCGCGCAGCGCGTTCGCCAGGTCACGGACCGTTGATGCGACGTCGCGTGTCGACTGTGCGGCGGCCGCCAACCCGATCCGCGCGCTCGCTCGAGGCAGCCGCCATCGCCGACCAGGAGTACACCGTCGGCAGCTACGAGTCAGCAGCCCGGGGCCGCCAGCACCCCGACGACAAGGCCGCACGCGGCCAACCGTTGCCGCGGGGACGAGCCGTCAACGTCGACCGGCTCGACCCGGCCGATCCCGGCGCGTCCAGGTCGGCCGGAGACCCGGCCGACCTGGACATCGTCGGTCAGGAGTGCGAGGTGGGGAAGCGTTCCCATACCCGGTGCGCGGCCATCAGGCGTTGCACAGCGGCAAGGACGTCGGTCCCCGAATCGCCGGTCACCACACCGGGAGCTCCGACCACCCTGGCCTGCTCCAGCACGGCGACCCCCGCGCCCCAGCCGCCGATCGCCTTGGCGTGCCGCCAGCTTTCCTGCACCAGCAACAGAACGCGTGGATCGACGAGCGTGGCGTGGGCCGAGCCCGCCTCGGCGTCCGCGGCGGCCGGCAGGGCGTCCGGCGCCGGCGCCGGCGCACCGGCCAGCAGCAGGGCGTCGAACTCGACTGAACGACCGGTGGCGAAGGTCCGCTGTACCGGCAACTCGCCGACCTTGCCGCCGTGCGCCGCGATCAGCAGCGGCACCATGCCCGCGGCGAAGACGGCGCTTCGGACGCCGACAACGCTGTCGAGGTCACTGTCCGCGTCGACCACGATGCCGACCGTCCGGCCGTCCATCGGCCACTTCCGGCCCAGCTGCGACAGGGCGGGGCTGGGTTCGACGTCGACCAGCGGCGCCGTGGGCTCCGGTGCGGAAAGGCCCAGGCCGGTGGCGACCTGCGCGCAGAGCACCGGGTCGATGTTGGCCAGGCACCGCAGCTGCCGTTCCTTGATCTCCTGGTGGTAGCACTTGGCCAGCTCGAAGGTGTAGGCGCGGACGATGTGTTCCCGCTCCACCGGCGACATGCTCAGCCAGAACAGTCGGACCTGGCTGAAGTGGTCGTCGAAGGAGACCGGGTTGGCGCGTACCTTCGGGGCCTCCACCACGGTTACCGGCACGTCGAGGAACGCGTTCTCGTCGTCCCCGGCCCGGAAGGGGTTGCCGCCGTCGAGCGTGTTGGGCCGGTACGGCGCCACCCCCGTGTGTACGGCCTGCTGGTGGAAGCCGTCCCGCAGCATGTCGTTGACCGGAGCGTGTGGTCGGTTGATCGGGATCTGCGGAAAGTTCGGTCCGGCCAATCGGGTGAGCTGCGTGTCCACGTACGAGAAGAGTCGGCCCTGCAACAGCGGGTCGTTGGTGACGTCGATGCCCGCCACCAGGTTGCCCAGGTGGAAGGCGACCTGCTCGGTCTCGGCGAAGAAGTTCGTCGGCGTCCGGTTGAGGACCACCTTGCCGACCGGCCGCACCGGCGCCAGCTCCTCCGGGACGATCTTCGTCGGGTCGAGCAGGTCGATTCCGGCGAAGGTCTCCTCCGGGGTGTCCGGGAAGACCTGCAGGCCGAGCTCCCATTCGGGGTACGCGCCGGCCTCGATCGCGTCGTAGAGGTCGCGGCGGTGGAAATCCGGGTCCATACCGCTGATCATCTGCGCCTCCTCCCAGGTCAGGGAGTGCACGCCGAGCTTGGGCTTCCAGTGGAACTTCGCCAGCGCTGTCTCGCCGGCCGCGTTCACCAGCCGGAAGGTGTGGACCCCGAAACCCTCCATGGTCCGGAACGAGCGCGGGATGCCCCGGTCGGACATGTTCCACATGGTGTGGTGCTGCGCCTCGGTGTGCAGCGAGACGAAGTCCCAGAACGTGTCGTGCGCGCTCTGCGCCTGCGGGATCTCCCGGTCCGGGTGCGGCTTCCCGGCGTGGATGATGTCGGGAAACTTGATCGCGTCCTGGATGAAGAAGACCGGAATGTTGTTGCCGACCAGGTCGAAGTTGCCCTCGTCGGTGTAGAACTTCGTCGCGAAGCCGCGGGTGTCGCGGACCGTGTCGGCCGACCCGCGGGAGCCGAGGACGGTGGAGAACCGGACGAAGACCGGGGTCTCCTTTCCCTTGCGCAGGAAGTCGGCCCGGGTGGTCTCCTCGGCGCCGTACCCGGTGAAGACTCCGTGTGCCCCGGCGCCGCGGGCGTGCACGACGCGCTCCGGGATGCGTTCGTGGTCGAAGTGGGTGATCTTCTCGCGGAAGTGGTGGTCCTGCATCAGGATCGGGCCGCGTGGCCCGGCCTTGAGGGAGTGGTCGGTGTCGCGCAGCCGGGCTCCCTGCGCCGTGGTGAGGAACTTTCCCTGCTGACGGTTGGCGGCGGCGGGTGCGCCGGTGGTCGCGCCGGTCGGGGTGCGCGTCTCCGGGGTGCCCTGCTCCTTTCTGGGCGGCAGCGGGTCGCGCGGCGTCGTCGGTTCCTCGATGCCGGGTGGGGCGCTAGCCGGCGAACCGGGAATGTCGGGGCTGATGACGTCGGTCACCTTCTCGGCCGCGGCCTCCACGACATCCTTGACGGCCTTGGCGGGCTTGCTGGGATCCATCGGTCGGTACCTCTTACGTGAACGGGTGTCGGAGTCTCGTCAGGGTCCTACCCGGAGTTTCCCGGCAAAACGAATCTGCCATGCGATATCGGGATAAATCACACCTACCGGCGGGGTGTCCGGTGTCCGTTGGCCCGTGCGCCTGACGACGGCGAGGGCGACGGCTCGACGAACCACGCGCCCGCGCCCCCGCAGCTTCGCCAGACACTTGTAGGAATTCCTACAGATGTAGGCTAACTTGGTCGGGTGTCCCTACGCGGGCCAGTTTTCGCCCGACGGAGCCGACGACGAGGCAGACAGGAGAGTGAGGATCATGGTGAACAGCGCAGTGCGGGATTCCCGAGGCACGACAGTGGTGATCACCGGCGCCAGTGCCGGGATCGGCGCAGCGGCGGCGCGTCGCTTCGCCGAACTGGGCGCCACCGTGGCCGTGGTGGGCCGGTCACCGGAGAAGACGGCCGCGATCGCGGCCGAGGTCGGAGGTCGGATGCACCTGGTGGACTATGGATCGCTGGACGACGTACGCAGGCTCGCCGCCGACCTGCTGGCCACCTACGAGCGAATCGACATCCTGGCCAACAACGCGGGTGCCATGTTCGCCAGCCGTAAGGTCAGCGTCGACGGCCATGAGATGACCTTCCAGGTCAACCATCTGGCACCGTTCCTGCTGACCAACCTGCTGCTGGATCGGCTGGCCGCATCCCCGGACGGGGCGCGGGTCGTCAACACCGGCAGCACGGTTTACCGTAAGGCACACCTCGACCTGAACGACCTGGACAGCAGCCGGGGTCGCTACCGCACGTTGCGGGTGTACGGCGCGTCCAAGCTGGCCACGATCATGTTCACCCGTGAGCTTGCGCGCCGGACGCAGGGCACGGCAGTGACCACGTCCGCGTTCCACCCCGGATCGGTCGCCACCGAGGTGACCCGCGACAACGCGTGGCAACGGGCGATCATGAACGGTCCGCTGGGCAAGGCCGCCAAGGCCATGATGCTCACGCCTGAGCAGGGCGCCGAACCACTGCTGCAGCTCGCCACCACGGCGGATCCGCACTCGGTGAACGGGGCCTACTTCCACCGGCTCGCCCGCGAGGACCTCAAGAACGCGCAAGCCAGCGACACGGACCTGGCCCGGCGATTGTGGCAGCGCTCAGCAGAACTGACCGGCATGACGACGCGTGTCCCAGCGCGGGACGACCATGCCTGACCGCATGACGCGGACGGTGCGGGTGGTCGGCCGGGGTCCCGGCCGTCCACCGCCACCTCTCCGGCACGCTGTGCCCTGACCGGCGGGGACCGAACACCACTCGGTTGGCCTGCGGATGTAGGAATACATACGGATGTAGGGGTTTAGGTAGGCTGGGATGGTGGTCACGACCCGTAACACCAACACTTCGGCAGGCGACCGGCGCGTACGGCGCACTCACGGCGCACTTCAGCGTGCGCTCATCCAGCTCGTCGAGGAACGGGACCTGTCCCAGATCAACGTCGCTGACGTCGCCGACCGGGCCGAAGTGAGTCGCTCGACCTTCTACGACCACTACCGCGACGTACACGAACTGGCCGAAGCCGCCTGCACCGCCATGATCGACGACTTGGTCGAGTCCCTGACCGCCCTCAACCCCGACCCGACGGACCACACCCAGGACCCGACCCGGTCACTGCACGCGTTCTTCGCCAGCCTCGCCCACCATGCCGGCCTCTACCGAAGCCTGCTCGGTCCGCACGGAAGCGCACGGGTCATCGACCACATCCGCCGTCGCACCACCACAGCCGTCCACCTCGCCACCTGCGAGGCCACGACCGGCGGCGCTCCAGAGGCGCCCAGCACGGCGTCGACCGACCTCCCGCTGGACGTACCCGCCGCGTTCACCGCCGGCGCCCTCATCGGCGTAGCGGCCGACTGGCTTCAGCGCGGATGCCCACGCACGCCCGACGAAATGGCCACCCAGACCTGGCCGCTGCTCACCGCCCCCAGCCAGCTTCCGGCCGGCTCGCCGCGCACCCCGTCCGTCGAGCCCGCACCACACCCCGACGATAGGTGAGAATCCCGGCCCCCTGTCGCCGTACTCGACAGAACATCGGGGCTTCAGAGCCGCTGAGCGCCCACCGGCTCCTTCCGCTGCCAGGGCCAGCGGCCGTCGAGTTCCACCTCGAGGGAGAAGCTGAGAAAGGTACGGACAACCACGATCAGGGCAAGCACCCCGACGCTGGTGAAGGTGGGCGACACCGCCACGGTCCGGATGATGTCGCCTGCGACCAGGAACTCCAGCCCGAGCAAGATGGCCCGGCCGATGCCCTGTCGGTACGACCGGTAGTGGTCGACCAGTTCGCGGGTCCGCCACCAGCGCAGCACGAAGACGACGGTGGCGATGACGACGCCGAGCGCGATGACCAGCACCCCGGCCACGTCCAGCAGCACGCCGATTTCCAGGACGATCTCCTTGGTCGGCACCCGTCACCCCCCGCACCGGCCTCACCGTGCCGCTGGTCTTCCCACCGATCGTGAGCCATCACCTCCGAAACTCCAGGAAACTGGCGAACTGCGGCTGCCGCGCGCGGTTCCTCCGCGCTACACACCTGAGCACCGAGGCGGGGCCTGGCGAATCCCGCCGACGGTCACCTCGCCTGGTCAGACCTGCGCCTGCCCGGCCGGTGGCAGGACCACCGTGAACATCGCGCCGCCGCCGGGGGCGTTCTGCGCCCGTACCCGTCCGCCGTGTGCGCTGACCACGGCGCGCACGATGGCGAGCCCGATCCCGGACCCGCCGTTGTCCCGATCCCGGGCGGTGTCCACTCGGTAGAAGCGTTCGAAGACGTGCGGCAGGTGCGCCGCCGGGATGCCGGGACCGGTGTCGAGCACCGCCAGCTCCACGTTTCTGGCGCCGCCGGTCACACGTACCGTGACGGTCCCGCCCTCGGGCGTGTGCCGCAGCGCGTTGTCCAGGAGGTTGCCGAGCACCTGCCCCATTCGCTGCCGGTCGACGTGGACCTGTGTCGACGGCCGGACGTCGCTGCGCAGCGTCACGCCCTTGCCGGCGTAGCGGGGCCGGGCCGCGATCACGGCATCCCGGACCAGGTTGAAGGAGTCGGCGAGGGTCTTGAACTCGTCTCCGAGTCCGGGGTCGGCCATCCGGACCTCGTAGTGCCCGTCGGCGAGGTTGGCCGACGCGTGCGCGAAGTGCGCGATCGGCCTGGCGATCCGCCGCGTGGCGTACGCGCTGGCGGCCAGCGTCGCGACCAGCGCGGCGAGCAGGCCGACACCGAGCGCCAGCGCGTTCGCCGAGGTGTACGCCTGCTCGACGTGCCGGCTCGCCTCGGCGCTGACCTCCCCGCCGGCCCGCCCGAGGTGGTCGTGGAAGATCCGCGGGCCCACCGCGACGGCGACCAACCCAGGGTCAGCCCGCCCACGGCGAGCACGAGCACCTGCGCGGCGAAGAGCCGCACCGCGAGGTTGGGCCGCCGCAGGTTCACGACTCCGGGCCCATCCGGTAGCCGACGCCCCGCACCGTAGCGACGAACCGGGGGCGGGCGGGGTCGTCGTCGAGCTTGCGGCGCAAATGACCGATGTGCACGTCGACCAGGTGTTCGTCCCCACCCACCCGTCACCCCACACGGCGGTGATCAGCGCAGCGCGGCTCAGCGCGACGTTCGGCCGGGCGGACAGGACCGCCAGCAGGTCGAACTCGGTCCGGGTGAGCGGCACGGGCGCTCCGTCGAGGCGGGCCTCCCGGGCGGGCGCGTCGACCTCCAGCGGACCGAACCGGCGCGGTGGGGCCTCCGGCCGGCTGCGCTCGCGTGGGCGACGCAGCATCGCGGCGACCCGGGCGACGAGTTCTCGGGGCTGAATGGCTTCGTGAGGTAGTCGTCCGCCCCGACGCCGAGCCCGGTCAGCTTGTCGGCCTCCTCGGTGCGGGCGGTCAGCATGATGACGTAGCAGTCGCTGAACGTCCGCAACCGCAATCTTGCCTACCAGGCCTGATCATCGTCGGCGCTGGATTCGCCGGCTCTACGCCCACCACCGCCGGGCCTGACCAGGCGCGGGTTGGAGTTTCGGCGGGCGATAGCTGTGACTGGCCGGATCAGCCTCGGGTCGAGCCAGCAGTCGGCGCAGGGACACTTCGACGGTCTCCAGGCGACCGGGCGACAGGGCGGCCAGCACGAGACCGATGCTGGAGTGCTCGGCCCTGGCGCCGCCGACCAGCGCCCGTACCGATTCGACCGTGACGTACGCGGCGAGAGCGAAGAACGAGAACGCGATGGTCCGGAGCGCGATCTTCTGGACAGTGGAGTATGTACGGAAAGGTGAGTCACGCCGTACCGCATACAGCAAACCCTCAGCTGACATCCCGTGCCGATGGTAGGGCTGCGCTGTATCTTCGCTTGGGTTGAGCGAGGAGCGGGGGCCCGCCCCATGGTGCCCTGCCGAGCTGCGAGGGGTGTTTCATGCCGGCGAAGAACGCCAAGGCACGCAGGCGCACCGCCAAGAATGCCGCGGCAACGGCCCGTGCGAGCGGGGCGCGTCCCAAGCCGGCGGCGACGAACAGCGTGGCCGCCACGGCGAACGCGGCCAAAGTCGCGCGCAAGATCCGCAAGACCGGCATGAGCACGAACCTGAAGGTGACTCTCGGCATCGTCGCCGCCGCCCTTGTCGCGCTGATCGGTATCGTGGTGACCAACCAGGGCAACACGCCCGCGCCTGCCGCCGCGTCCGAGATGCTCGTGCGCGCCGGCAGCCACCGTCTGTCGACCGCCGCGGACGGCAAGGTCACCGTCGTGGAGTTCCTCGACTTCGAGTGCGAGTCCTGCCTGGCCGCCTACCCCGGCGTGGAGAAGCTGCGCGCCGAGTACGGTGACCGGATCACCTACGTGGTGCGCTACTTCCCGATCCCCAGCCACCCGAATGCCTACGATGCCGCACACGCCGTCGAGGCCGCTGCCCGGCAGGGCAAGTTCGAGCCGATGTACAGGAAGCTGTTCGACACCGCGACCGCCTGGGGGCACCAGCGGGAGCCGCAGGTCGCGGTTTTCGAGGGCTACGCCCAGCAACTGGGCTTGGACATGACCCGCTTCAAGGCCGACGTAAACAGTGCCGAGGTCGCCGACCGGGTCAAGGCTGACGCCGCCGACGGCGAGGCGCTGGGCGTGCAGGGCACCCCGACGTTCTTCATCAACGGCACCCAGTTCACCGGCCGGCCCACCTACGACAATCTGAAGACCGCGATCGACACGTCACTGGCCTCGTGAGTCGCCAGGCGCTGACCGAACGGACCGCGGCCGACGAGGTCGGCACCGACGCGAAGGCCGGGCTGTCCGACCGCCTGATCGGGTGGGTGCTGACCGTCGGCGGGCTCGTCGGCGCCCTCGCGGCGTTCGCCCTGACCGTCGAGAAGATGGCCCTGCTCGAGAACCCTGCCTACGTACCGAGCTGCTCCATCAACCCCGTGCTGTCCTGCGGCTCCATCATGACCACCAGCCAGGCCCAGGTGTTCGGCTTCGCCAACCCGCTCATCGGCCTCGCCACGTTCCCCGTCGTGGCCGCCGTCGGCGCCGCCACACTGGCCCGGGCTCGGCTGCCCCGCTGGTGGTGGCTTGCCCTGCAGGCCGGCGCGGTGTTCGGCGTCGGGTTCGTGCACTGGCTGTTCTTCCAGAGCCTCTACCGTATCGGCGCACTCTGCCCGTACTGCATGGTCGTCTGGGTCGTGATGATCGTGCTGTTCACCTACACCACGCTGCACAACCTCGACCGCGGCCGACTGCCCGCACCCCGCAAGCTCACCGACGCCCTGGTGCACGTCCACAGCGCCATACCGACTCTCTGGCTGCTGATCCTCGCCATCCTGATCGGCGTGCGATTCTGGAGCTACTGGACGACCCTCAGCTGACTAGGTTTGGCGGGCTGGGAGTAGTTGCAAGGACGCCCACGAGCGCGATCAGGGCGGCGTCCTGCGTGACGGCCACCGCGACAGCAGGCTCGCCGGCGAGAACTCGTACAGATGAGGCGGTCCTCGGCCGGTCACTGCCTGTCGAGCGGGACATGCGGTGAGACGGCATGCGATACGCCGGTGCGGAGGACTCCTTGGTGGCGCGACTCGCCGAGGGGTAGCCCTCGCGGCGCGGACGGGTCTGCTCCCCGATGAGCGGGGCCAACCTGCCCACTCGCGTGGGTCCTTGGGTCGGACCCGAACTCGCTGCCGGACCGGGTCGAGCCGCCGTAACTGCCGGCCGTGCGGGCGTTAGGCCACTGCGGGGAGGATGACCTGCTCCAGTACC
This sequence comes from Micromonospora sp. WMMA1363, assembly GCF_030345795.1. Taxonomy (NCBI): domain Bacteria; kingdom Bacillati; phylum Actinomycetota; class Actinomycetes; order Micromonosporales; family Micromonosporaceae; genus Micromonospora; species Micromonospora sp. WMMA1363. The sequence goes on along the minus strand of NZ_JAUALB010000001.1, from coordinate 1,838,458 downwards.
GTGAGCGGGGTTCGCCACTGGTCGGGGCCGTCGTAGTTGCCGGCGGTGATGGCCACGGTGAGGTCCAGGTCGGGTAGGACGTACAGGCGTTGGCCGCCGTTGCCCATGCCGGCCACCAGCCGACGGCCCTTGATAGATTCGATATACCACTGGTAGCCGTACTGGCCGCCCCAGCTGGTCTGCAGACGTGGCTGGAGCATCGTGTGGATCCAGTCGGCGGGGACGATCCGCTGACCGTTCAGGACTCCGTCGGCCAGCACCAGCTCACCGATCCTGGCCAGGTCGTGGGGCGAAAGTCGCAGCCCGGACGCGGCGGATGCCACTCCGTCCGCACCGGCTATCCACTCGAAGCTGCCAATGCCCAGCGGCGCGAACAGCACGGTCTGCCCGTACTGCGGCAGCGACTGCCCGGTGCCGTCGGCAATCAGTCGACCGAGCAGCGCCGTGGCACCACCGCAGTAGGTCCATCGAGCACCCGGTGGTTCGAGGATCGGCCGCTGCAGGACATACCGGTACCGGTCCGGCGCCAGTTCCATCGCGATCTCGGCGTTGGCCGGGCTGTTGTACGGGAGGTCTTCGCGCCATTCCAGACCCAACGACATCGTCAGCGCGTGCTCGACGGTGAGCCGGGCACGCAGGGGATCAGTTGCCAGGTCTGGGTACTGCGGGAACCGCGGCAGCAGCGGTTCCGTCGGCGGCGGGACCAGCCCTTCGCCGAGCGCGATGCCGTACAGCAGCGCGGTGACGCTCTTGGTGACTGACCGGATGTCGTGCAGCGTCTCGGGTCCGAACTCGACGAGGCCCAGCGAGCCGCCCCAGGCGAAGTCCTCGCCTGGCCTGTAGTGCTCCAGTAAGGTTTGACCCCCGCGAGTCGCCACCACCGCGAGTCGCCACCACCGCGAGTCGCCACCATGGCGTGTAGACCGCCAGCTTGGCCGGTGTGGAGCGCTTACCCACCGCCCGATCCGCCACCATCCGGGCTCATCGCCTTCACCCACCCCAGGAAAGATCCACTGGCGCTCGAAACCAACCGCGTCGGTGGATTGAGGCTCAGTAAGAAGCCATTTAAGATGGCAGACCCACGCGTACTGACATCTTCGTACCAGTGAAGAGAGTGCATGGATAGCGTTGAGGAGGCCAAGTGACGGTTGCCCGTCTGCGCGACATCCCGGGCATCGGCGTCGACGCTGTCGGCGACGCCGCGGACGCCGTAGCCGACCCGGACTTCCTTCGCCTGGAGAATCTCGACACCGACCTGCGACCCCCCGCCGTGGCGGTCACGGCGACCCGGGCCGCGATCGACGATGACGCGGCCAACAGCTACCTGCCCTTCCAGGGACAGCGGTCCCTTCGCTCTGCGGCCTCGGCACACGTGGGGCGCATCGCCGGTCGCGGCTACGATGCCGACACCGAGTGCGTGAGCGTTGCTGGCGGGCTGAACGGCATCCTCAACACGCTGCTTGCCACGGTCGAACAGGGCCAGGAGGTCGTGCTGGTAGATCCCATCTATGCCGGCCTGGTGAACCGAGTCCGGCTTGCGGGTGGGGTGCCCCGCTTTGTGCCAGCCCAGGCCATGTCGGACGGCTGGTCCGTTGATCCAGAACGCCTTGCCGGCGCTGTTGGATCCGATACCGCCGCTGTCCTGATGATGGGCCCAGCTATGCCGACCGGTCTGGTCCTAGACGACCATCACTGGTCCGCGCTGGCCGACGCCTGTGGGCGGCACAACGCTTGGCTGGTCTACGACGCGGCTATGGAACGGATCCGGTTCGACGGTCGCCGCCCGAGCCATCCGGCAGCCCATGACGGCCTCGCCTGGCGCACCATCACGGTCGGTTCGGCATCCAAGGAACTGCGGCTCATCGGCTGGCGTGTCGGTTGGGTGGTAGGCCCGGCCGACATCATCGCCGACATCAAGCTGGTTGGCCTGACCAATGTGGTCTGCCAGGTCGGGTTGGCACAAGGCGCGGTGGCGGCCGCGCTCGACGCACCGGATGCCGAGGCCGATGTTGCCGCTGCCACCCGCGAGTGGCAGCGGCGCTGCGCCACGGTGCTAGACCAACTTGCCGACTATCCGATCATCCGGCCGCACGGCGGCTGGTCACTGCTCGTGGACGCCAGGCTCCTGGGGCTGACGCCCGCCGCGCTGTCTCGGCTGCTGTTCGACCGAGCGAAGGTCGCGACCACGGCCATGGATGGCTGGGGCCCAGCGGCGAGCACTACCTACGGATCGTGTTCTCCAACGAACCGGTCGATCGCCTCACCAGCCTCGCTGACCGCTTCCGTCAGGCCATCGGATGACTCAGAGCCGGTTGCCATGATCGGCCCATGGCCGTCCGAAATCCACACTGGTCCGAAGAACTGAGTCCCCAGATACACCCTCTCCGGCTCTGCTTGCCCGTGCCTGGGTGATGGGGCATGAGAAGGCTCCGGCGCCATGTCCGACGGCTCCGGCGCGTCGCAGGATGGGGCTCAGCGGAGATCCAGAACGGCTCACGGGCATCGCACAGTTTGCGGCCGATACTATGGACCTGGCACTACCGCGATCCGGAAGACGCGGTGGACGCTTCGAAATCCAGCGCGACGGATGACCCGTTACGCCGCGAGGTTGGTTGGCTCAGTGGAGCACAGTTGGGAGCCTGATCGGTTCGACACCGGCCCGAGGCTCCGCGAGTGGTCCAGCGATCGGATGCCTGTTGGATGTGTGGTTCTATCGCTGTCCCGCGAGCCATTCGTCGAAGGTGGTCGGCGCGATGCGGGCCCCCTCGGCGGGCAGCAGTACGGTGCCGGCCATCTCCGGGCCGAGGTTGGCCGACCACGTCGGCACGAGCTTCACCGTGTGGCCGCGCGATTCGTTGGTGCGTCGTGCCATGTCGACGAGGTCCTGCGGTTCCGGGCCGGCGACATCGGCGTGGTGGCCTTGCGGCTCGCCCGCCGCGATCTCGGCGAGGATGTCGGCGACGTCTTCGGGCGCGATCGGCTGCACGAGCAGAGGCGCGATCGTCGCGACGCTGTCGCGCTCGGTCCAACCCGCGACCATCGCGGCGAAGTCGTGGAACTGCGTGGTCGGGACGATCGTCCACGGCAGCGGGCCGGCGGCCACGAGCCGCTCCTGCTCGCGTTTGCCAGCGTAGTGTGCGGTGCCCTCGACGCGATCGATCCCGACGATTGAGAGCAGCACGTGGTGTCGGACGCCGGCCCGCTCTCCGGCGGCGAGCAGGTTGCGGGTGGTGGTGCCGAAGTACGCCACCGTCTCAGCGTGGCCGGCGGCCGGCGCGTTGGTGACGTCGACGACCGCGTCGACGCCCACGAGGGCCTGTTCGAGCGCGTCACCGGTTGACAGGTCTACGCCCAGCGAACGGCTGATGCGTACGACGTCGTGTCCATTCCGTTCGAGGGCGGCGACGGTGAGGGCGCCGATGTTTCCGGTCGCCCCGGCGACTGCGATCCGCATGATGATCCGTCCTTTCGCTCGTTGCCGTATCGACCGTATCCCGGACCTGACGGATCCGCAATGTCTGCGATAGGCTGACGCTGTGAAGCTTCCGGTGAGCACTGAATGGCTGTTGCACTGTGCCGCGACGCTGGCGCAGCTCGATCCCGGAGCCACCGCGTCGGCGGCGCAGCTCGCGCAGTACTACGACCTCCCGGCGGCCTATCTGGCCAAGCAGCTACAGGGGCTCGTGAAGGCTGGCGTGCTGATCGCGACGACGGGGCCGCGCGGCGGGTTCCGGCTCGCGCAACCGGCGTCCGAGATCACGCTGCTGCGGATCGTGGAGGCGGTCGACGGCAGCTCCCCGCCGTACGAGTGCCGCGAGATCCGCCAACGGGGACTGGGAGCACTTCCTCCCGAGGAGTGCCAGAACACCTGCGTCCTCGCGCAGAAGATGGCAGAGGCGCACGACGCGTGGCGGCACAGCCTCGCCGATGTTTCCCTCGCCGACATCATCGCCACGCTGCCCCCGACAGCACCGGCCCGCACCCGATCCCGCCTCGCATCGACGGCGGGGAACCCGCCGTCGCACCGATCGCCGTCAGATGCCGCCGACCCGCCGCCTCGCCCACGTCGGTGATCGACGTCCACCAGAACCCGTCGCCGACGCGTATCTCGCCGTCGCCGAGAAGGTCGAAGCCCTTTTCCAACAAGGAAACCGCTACCTGCCGACACCATCGGACCGAAGATGGCCTCGCCTCTGCCGCGAGCACCACCGTCTGCTCGGCAACGGCTACTGCACCGGCCCACCCGAACTCGACTGCGCCTTCGAAGCCATCTGCGAAACCTGCGCCTTCTTCCAGGCCAACGTCGAGTTCCGGCCTACCCTGCAATGCCAACGCGATCACGCCGCCAAGCACCACCAAACCCACCGAGTCGATCTGTTCGACCGACTCCCACCCGCGTCAACCGACACGTATCAAGATCAGCTTGACAAGGATTACCTACATGATGCCGATGTGCGGATGATGGCCTCGTTGCCCGAGCGTCCGCTGATTGCGCCGCTCACCACGTCGGCTACTCGAGCTTGACGGTCGCCGATAGACTTGACGTGTTCGTGATCCCGGTGTCCGTTGCGAACCGACGTTCGCGTGCGACGGCCGGGGTGGGTGTCAGCCATAGGGGAGCCGGGGCAGCGACTAGCAACGCGCATGCGGTACCCGCCGCGCGTGGGGTGGTGGTTTTCCTGACGACGTTCGAGGCCGTAGCGCTGCTCGGCATCCTTGCCGGGTTGCTCTATTTCCTTGTGCTCGGAGCCCAGACAAGGGCAGCGATGATGGATCAAGAGTTCACGGGTGTGGTGATGGACTACCGGGAAAGGCACACCACGCTAAACACCGGGGTCCGACACGACTACGTCCTCACGGTCCGTACCGTTGATGGCGAGCTCATCGAGTTCGTGGTGGATCCCCACGCGGACAAGGGATTCAAGTTCGGAGATCTAGTCGTCAAGCGGAGGGGAGAGCGCTGGCCCGTGAAGGGATGAGGGCCGCCACACATGGCGCCGTCGCCAGCAGTGCGTTGGCAACGGTGTCCAACATCGCCAGCGCGAGGACCCTGTCTGTCAGGCTGGGATGAGGCAGCCATTTCGGGGCGGGCCAGGGGTGTGCATTCGCAGGTGGCGTCCCCGGACGGTTTCGCGCAGGGGCACGGATTGGCGGCGAGGACGAGCTGCACCCGGGCCGGGTAGTCGGCGCCGCCGCGGGACCGTGCCAACCGGACCCGGCCGTGTTCGAGTGGCTGGCGCAGCGCGTCCAGGGCGCCCTTGGCGAACTCGGGTGCCTCGTCCAGGAAGCCTGATGCGCGCCCAGCCTGGCTGGTGTCGTTGCCGTCGTTCGTGGCGTTGATGTCGCCGGCCGTTGTCGTGGTGGCGGTCGTCGGGGTGCTGGGCCGATGACCGTCAGGGGATAGGTAGAGGGGTTCCGCCCCCGCCGCCAACCGGCGAAGGGGCGGAACCCCTCGTATACCCGGGACCGGGTCAGCCAAAGCAGCCGGGGACGTTGACGCAGTTGTTGGGCCGATTCTCGATCACGATGGTGCCGGTGGCGGTGTTCAGGTTCACCGTGCCGCCCGCTTCGTTGAAGATCCCGCCGCCGTCGGTGACGGCGATGTTCTTGGTTATCTTGGTGGCGAGGAGGGTGAGCGTGGCGCCGTTGACGTTGTCGATTCCGCCGCCCTGATCGGCCTGGTTGCCGACGATCTTCGTGTGCCGCACCACCAACTCGCCGCTGTTGACGATGCCGCCGCCGTCGGTGACGGCGGTATTGTTCTTGATGGCGCTGTCCTCTACGACCACGGACAAGCCGACGTCCACGGACAGCCCGCCACCGATGCCTGTTGTCGCGGCGTTGTCGGCGACGATGACGGTGCGAAACGTGTACTGCCCGCCCGCGAACCCCAAGACACCGCCGCCAACAGGGGCGGCGTTGTTCGTGATGTGGGTGTTGGTGATCGTGCCCGTCCCACCTCCGACGAGAAGACCGCCGCCTGCGGACTGAGCCTGGTTGGCGATGATCACGCTGTGGTCGACCCGCACAGCGACCCCGCTGGTAATACCGCCGCCGAACGAGGCGGTGTTGGCGGCGATGCGGGACGTGCCGACCGTGAGCAGGCCGCCGCTGCTGCTGATCCCGCCGCCGCTGCTGGCGGTGTTGTGGCTGACGGTGGAGTGCTTCACGTGGGTGGTGCCGTTGGTGGCGATGCCACCCCCCGAAGCGGCGATGTTGCGGGTGATGATGCTGTGGTTGGTGGTGAGGGACCCGCCGGCGTTGATGAGGATTCCCCCACCGCTGTCGGCGGTGTGACCGCCGGTGATCTTCAGGTGGTTGAGGGTGAGCTCGCCGCCGGTGTCGACGGTGAGGATTCTGAATTGGTCGGCGGCGGCGGCGCGTTTGATGGTGGTGTGCTTCCCGTTCATGGTGATCGGGGTGGTGATCGTGGGTAGCCCGTTGCCGTTCTGCGCGGCGGTGAGCAGGTAGGTGCAGTCCTTGGCGAGGTCGAGGACGGCGCCGCCGTGGGTGTTGGCCAGGGTGATCGCGGCGATCAACCGGTCCGCGTCGCAGGGGACCGGTATGCCCTTCCGCTTCTTCTTCCCCTCACCCTTGTCGCCCTTCCCGTTGTCCTTGTCGCCCTTGTCGTGGTTGCCCTTGTCGTGGTTGCCCTTGTCGTGGTTGCCGTGGTCGTCGTCGCGGTGGTCGTCCGCGGAGGGCCGGTCGCGGATGGATTTGCCGGGCAGATCAGCGCTGAGCAAGGTGGTGGTGACGGTGCGTCCGACAGTGTCGGCGGCCGTGGTGGAGGCAACCCCGGCGCCGGTGAGGGCCAGGCCGGTCGCCCCGGCCAGCCCGACGGTCCACCACCGCCACCGTGACCTCGTGCGGTCCATGCCTGGGCGATCGGGTTCGTGTTCGTGGGTGTGGTGTTGGTGAGGCATCGCGGTCTCGGTGTCCTTCCCCGTCATGGACGAGGAACCAATCACCCAGGGGCGGGGGGTGGAGGCTCCTCGGCTACCAGGCAGGCGGTAGCAGCCGCATTCCACGATATGTGTAGGAACCTCTTGAACAGGAAGAAACGTGAAACTTCGGCTGAAAACGGATAAACGATGTCGTCATCGTCGGTAGCTGGCCGGCACCTTGCCACCGGGCGTCTCATGGTGTCGGACAGCCTGATCTTCACGAACGGTAGCGATCCCGCTCGGCGGGCAACTGGCGTCGTCAAGAAATTCGGATACACGCCACGGTTCTTCGGGGCGGTGGTATACGGGCCTCGTCCAGGAAGTCTGATGCACGCCCAGCCTGGCTGGTGTCGTTGCCGTCGTTCGTGGCGTTGATGTCGCCGGCTTGTCGGGGTACGGCCTGGAGGGCTCTGTCGCTGATCTTGTGACGGCTCGCGGTGATCGCCAAGATCGTGTCGCCGTTGCGCAGGTGGGCCAGGGCGAGCAGCGCTTGGCGTCCTGGTGGCAGCCGGCGTCATCGGGACCCGTGTTGGTTGCGGTGGGCGCGATACGCTCGGCCAGGTCGTTGAGGGTGCGGTTGGACAGTGGGATCGTGGCGGGGTAAGACAGCATGGCGAGGCTCCCGGTCGGGGCATCGGGTCTTGGTCGACTGCTGTCTTACCTGGAGCCTCGCCCTTATCGATCTCCGGCCTGCCCGCACTCGTCCTGACCAGCAAGATCAGACTGGAAAAGGCTCACTGAGGCCGTGGTGTCCGTGCTGGTCGGGTGGTTGCGGGTGTCGCGTTGATGACGCTTGCGGCTCGGTGATCACCAGCTTGGTGAACAGTGCCTGGTGGGGCTGGTTTCCGAAACCGCCGATGGGCTGCCCGAAGCGCTCGCCGGTCTGCCTGATCCACGCGCCAGGCGAGGTGTCGGCACCGGCTGACAGTCCCAGCCGGCGTGGCAACTCCCGCCGCTTGCCGTCGCCGCGTGTCTACTGCTCGGTTCGGTTCAGACGTGTTCCCTGTTCTGCTGGGGAAACCTCGGGTTGGGGGTGGCGAGGCTGCGGGCTGCCTCGCGCAGGGGATGCAGGAACGGGGCGTCCTGCCATTGAGCCGGGCCGTAGCGGGCGTAGGCGAACATGACGGCGTGGTGCCAGGCGGACGGGCCGGAGAGCCGTAGCGGTTCGACCTCGGCGAAGGTCAGGACGCAGTTCGGGCCGTCGATGGTGTATTCCATGGCCGCGTCGTGGTCGAACGCCAACCACCGGCCGCCAAGCGAACACCAGGTGGTGGTTGGCGTCACGACGACCCGCGCGTACGTGAACTCCCGCCACTGTGGCTGCGCCAGGCTCGCGGCGCGGGACCGAGCGACGCTGTTGCCGATCATGTCGCCGACTACCGAACCGGTGACGAACATGGGTGAGCCGACAGCGAACGTGCTGCTCTGTCCGTAGGTGACGGTAGTGCCGTAGAAGCGGGAGTAGGTGAACGGGGCGTCCAGGTAGACCACGCCGGGCCCGATGAAGCCGAGCGCGACCACGGTGGGCGGTGGCTCCCCTCGGGCGAGTCGCTGGTGGAGGCGGATCGCTTCGATCCAGCCCTGTTGCAGGGCCACGTCGGACGGTTGCGGGCGGTGTCGGGGTGGCCGGTGGGCGGGCAGCAGGCGGCCCAGCCCGTAGGCGAGCGCGTAGGCGGCCAGCGCCAACGTCCCGGTGAGGCCGACCACGACGACGCACACCCATCGGGCGTACGCGAAGCGGCACCGCCGGCGCCCGTCGACGACTCCGAGAACGACACCCACGACTACGGTTGCCACCAGAGCGGCGAGGAAGCCGAGGTAGACGACGACCGCCCGCATGGTGATGGAGTAACACGGCCCGGCGACGCCATCGATCATGTCGGTTGACGTGGGCCCGTGCTCGGTGACGCACTCCACGTACCGCCCGTTCAGCCGGACAACCAGCAATCCCCACGCGAGCAGGGCGGGCATGCCGACTGCCGCGACCACCCAGTGCCGCCCGCCCCGCCGACGCGACTGTCGATCGCCTTGGCCGGGAACTGGTTCACTCATTCGATTGCCCCCTCAATCGTCTGCGTTGTCAACGAGGCGGTTGCCGGTGCCGGCCGTCAACGGCCGCCGTCAACACATCCCCTCGCGCGATTCCGCCGCGCCGCCCTGGCGCCGCCTCCGATCAATCGTCAACGCCGCCACGCGCTTCAGATCGTGGCCCGGTAGGTTGCCAGGTTGTCGACACAGCCCTTGAGCGCACCCGCCGAGTCATGGACGTGACCACGGGCCATCGTCAGTTGGGCCTCCACACGCTTGACCACGTCCGGGCGTCCACCCGCCAGCACGACGCTCAGCGCGTTCTGGCTCGCCCACATCCGCTGGTGAACGTTGGCGAGTTGCCGCGAGGCGCGGTTGAGCTGATCCATGACATTGTCCAGCCCGCCGATCACCTGCCCGGCGATGCTCGCCGATGCCCTGCCGCGCGATGACGCGACAGCGGATGACGCGATGCCGTGACGGCGACTGCGCCGCCCGTTCCGAGCGATTCCACCGCCTTTGGCTGCCGTAGCCCTCCGTTGGTCGCGTCGTTCCCGGAGATGGTCGAACCCGGTCACGACGAATGCCTTGCCCTGCGAGCCCACCATGCCGCCGATGATCGCACCGCCCGTGGAGGCGACGGCAGGGGAGACCGGCAACCCGTACCGTGTGCCCGCGAGCCCGATCAACATGCCGACGCCCGCACCGCCCCACTCGATCAACTTGCCGAGCGTTTCCTTGGCACTCTCGTACTTCAGCCGGCGCGCGAACGGCCGCTCCTTCTTCTGCTCCCTGCGCCGCTTGCGTCCGTATCTCATCGTGTCACGACGGCGTCCAGGAACGCGCAGCCGGTGGAGACCATCAGCGGTAGGTTCAGGGCCGTGTCTCGCGCGACCTCGGCGTCGGTCAGGCCGAGCACTTCTTCACCCGCTTCGCGCTCCTCGGATTCGTCCGCGTAGTAGATGCACGCCTTCCACACATTCGGGTGAAGAAAGGCGTATGACCACTGCGAATAGACCTGTACTGGCACGGCGACCTTGGGCTGGCCGGCGTGGCCGATGCGGTGGAGGTGTGGTTGCTCGGGGGTGGAGCCGAGACCTTCTCCGAGGGGGAGGAGCTTGTGGCGGCGGAAGACCGGTTCCAGGTCGCCGTCGGTGTCGAACTCGACGAGGAGCCCGCGTTGGATCAGATCGTCGACTAGGAGTGTGGCCTGCGGTTCCGGACTTGGGGCGGTCTCCAACAGTCGGATCAGCGACTCTCGGTTGACTTCGAGCTTGGCGTGGCGCTCGGCGTCCACGAAGGCCGCCGCCCAAGTCGCCGCCTCGGTCTCGGTCAGCTCCACCAGGTCGTCACCGAGATGAATCTCGTAGCACTCGGGGATCGGGTCCGGTGGTCGGACATAGCGGTAGCGGGGGCCCATCGACAGGCCGACCGGGACGATGACACGTGGCATGGGGACCTTCCCGGAATCAGACGCTGGCGGCGTACCGCTTGGTCGCGTCGACGGCGCCCACCGCGAGCTGAGACGGCTCGTTGAGCTTTACCTTGACTTGTTCCATCCGGCTGATCGCCTCCCCGATCATCGGGTGGCCGGTCCCGGCGGTGACCGCACGCAACAGCGCCAGGCTTTGCTCCAGCGAGTCGTGTACGGCGCGGAGCTGGGACATGTGCTGCTGCGTCGCCTGTAGCTGTGACTGGCTGGATCAAGCTCGGGTCGAGCGGAAACGTACCGGAGCGCCGGGTCAGGCGCGCGGGGATCCGCCCCTCACTCCCGCAACGAAGGCAGCCCAGGCATCCGGCGCGAATGCCAGCACCGGGCCGGTCGGGTCCTTGCTGTCGCGGAGCCCGACGATGCCGGGAAGATTGTCGGTGACCTCGACGCACTCACCGCCGTTGTTGCTGCGGCTGGACTTGCGCCAGCGGGCACCGGTCAGATCAGGCACGGGAATACTCCTCTGCGACTTGCTGGATCAGGCTCTTCGAGCGGGACTCGTTGAGGGTGCGCCCCGCCATGTCGCCCCAGATGGCGTTGTAGGCCGCCGTCTCGTGCGGCTTATCGAGGTAGATCGCCCCGGTCGCGGTCTCCAGGTAGGTCACCGGCGGCTCCACCTCCTTGCCGTTGTCGTCCTGCTGGAACTCAAGGACCGAGAAGGCTCCGGTCGTCGCCCCAGCGTGTAGCCCGGCAGAAAAAGTTAGAACCTGTACGGTCACGTTCGGTAGTTCCGCGGCCTTCACGATCTGGTGCAGTTGTTCGGCCATGATGGTGGCGCTCCCGACGGGGCGGCGCAACACAGCCTCGTTGACTATCACGCTGAGTTGCGGAGCGGAGAACCGGGTGAGAAGTGCTTGCCGTTCGACCCGAAGCTGGATGGCGCGCTGTTGCTCGTCGGTAGCCTCCGCGTCGACCGCACCGCCGGGCATCTGAAAGAGTCGCTCGGCGTAGGCGCGGGTCTGGAACAGGCCGGGGACCAGTTCGGCCTGGTACTGCCGGATGCTGGAGGCGGCGGATTCGAGTCCGATGTAGAGCTGGAACCAACGTGGAAGGCCCGAGCCGACGTAGTCGTGCCACCAGTTCTTGTTCTCCCGAGTGGCGGCCGTCATCGCGAGGAGCAACTCGCTGTCCTCGGCGGAAGCTCCGTAGAGGTCCAGCATCTGCTGCACGTCGGCCTGCCTGAAGCGGACATGCTCGGCACCGTTCTCGATCCGATGCAGGGTCGCACGTGCTCGATCCAGGCGCTCGGCGGCCTGCTCCATCGTCAACCCCGCCGCCTTGCGAAGCGACTCGAACTTACGCCCGATCTGCCGACGCAACATCGTCGACCCCGTCACAGCTTGTGACACTCTCCAACCTCCGCTTGTCGTAGTCCGTAGACAGTCGCCCGTCCAATTGAACATCGGCAGTGTCTCTTGGGCAATAGACACGTCACCGAATGTGGATATCTAAAGCAAGGACGTGAGTCGGACGAGGCTCTTGCGATGTTGCAATTGGCTCCTTTCAGTGCTTCACTGCCTCTGCGGCCACTGTGGAGTTTGTGCTGCTCAGCGGTCATGTCGGGGCCCTGCTGTCGTACTGCTGATCTTCAGGCTGCGGTGGCAGGTGCCGGGTGGGCCCGCCGGTGCGGGGCGGGTCGGCGGGCCCACCCCTTCCACAGGTCAATTTCGACGGTGAGAGGCAGGTGCGGTCATGCGCGTCTTCTTCCGGCGTGCCGGGCGTCGTCAGCGATCGGTCCTCGGGCCGACCTGCTACCGCTCGGCGGCCTACCATCCGCTGCGGCCGTGGCAGGTGCGCCAGCGGCGGTTCCGGTCGACGCCGCTGGGTCGGCGCGGGTTGGACCCGCAGGAGGTGGGGGAGTTCCTCGACCGGGTCGCCGGTGACCTGGCCGCCGTCTACGACGCGCTGGCCCGCAGCCGGCGGGAGACCGACCGGGTCAAGGACGCGCTACGCCGCTGGCAGTCCGAGCAGACCCGGGCCCGGCAGGCGGACCCGGACCAGGGGCCCCGCCGGTGACCGGCCGCTACGTCGTTCACCTGCCGGTGGTCGCCCGCGACCTGCCCGCCGCGCAGCGGCTGGCCCGGGTGCTGGCCCGCTGGGCGCTGGTGCTGCCGCAGACCGACCCGGGGGAGACCACCGTGTCGGCCGAGGACGAGCAGGGCGTACGCCATCGGGTCTTCTGCGACCTGCCGCTGCCCGGCGGCCGGCGCTGCCTGCTGCGGGACGGCCACGACGGTGCGTGCTCCCGCCGGCTCGGCGGGCGGCGGCCGTGAACGCGAAAGGTGGGCTCGTGAGCCCCGAGGTCGTGCACGAAAGGACGGAGCGATGCACGAGGTGATCGACTGCGACGAGTGCGACGGGCTGGGCTTCCGGGTGCGGCGCTGCTTCTGCGCCCAGGGCGGTGACCAGCTCGTCGTCGACGGGGACCGGTTCGCCGACCAGGCGTACGCCGGCTGCCGGGTCTGCGGCGGCGACGGAAGTGTGGCCGCGCCCTGCGACCGGTGCGGCCGTGCGGGACGGCGGCGGGCGCAGCTCGTGGTCACCGTGGCCAACCTGGACACCGGGGCGGCGGCGTCGCGGCGGCTGCTGCCCGGCCGCCTCGACCCGCCGGCCGACCCCGACACCATCACGTGGGCGCGGGACATCGTCACCGGGCTGGCCGGCGTCGTCGGCGTGCGCGGGTTACGCCCGCGCTGGGGGCGGCGTGCGCTGGACGACGAGCTGTACTGGCTGTCCCGGCGGTGGCGGTCCGACCTGCCGGCGCAGGAGCAGGAACGCCTGGCCCTGGAGGCCGAGGCCCTCGCCCGGCAGGAGCACGCACCGTGGCGGGTCTGTGTCGGACACGGCACCGAAGCGCCACCGCCCCCGAGCCCGGTCGCGAGCTGGCCCGGCTCTGCGAACTGGCCGACCTGCTCCACCTCGACCTGGTGGTGGAGGCGCGACGCCGGCGCGACGAGGCGGTCTGGGCGATCCGCTACGAGCTGCCCGGCGGGCGGGTGCCGCTCGACCCGCAGGCCCACGCCCAAGACCTGCCCTCGGCGGTCGCCGCGACGACGTTCCGGGACGCGATGCGCGGGATCGACGAGCGGGGGCGTGACGCGCCCGCCCACACCGTGCGCCCGGTGCGAGCTGCCGGCGTGCCGTCGGGCGTGGACCTCGACCGGCTCGGTCGGGCCGTCCTCGCGGACCTGGCCGACGACGCGCCCGGCGCCCAGGCGGTGTGGCGCGACGGGCGCTGGTGGCACACCCCGTTGCGGCCCGCCGGCAGCGTCGAGGAGCTGCATGAACGCGACACCGGCCAGATCGTCCGGTATGTGCGGGAGATGGTGCGCAGAGCCGTGGAGCCGCCCGACCCGGCCTGGTGGGGCGAGCCAGTCGAGCATCGGCCGTGCCCGGACTGCCGACCCGGCACCCGGCTGCGCCGCTGCCACTGCCGGGTCGGCGCGCCCGGTCCCGACCCGCAGTGCGCGCGCTGCTCCGGCGCCGGCTTCGCCTCGTCGGGTCTGGCCTGCTTCACCTGCCGCGACGGCGGTCGGATCCCGGCGGCGTTGACGGTGACCGTGACCGACCTGCGCCGGGTGCGCCACGAGACGTGGCGCCCGGCCCCGGGGGAGTCGGCGCCGGTGGCCGGGCACCAACCCAACGGCACGCCCGTGCACCAGCTACGCCCGCGCTGGCGGCTGTCCCGCCACGCCACCGTCTTCGGGGTACGCCCGGCCGACCTCACCCGCCTCGACGAGGAGCAGCCGGTCGACCAGGACTTGCTCGACGGCACCGTGACGGTCTACGACCCCGCCGTCGAGCCGGCCCGCCGGCACGTCGAGCGGATCGGCGCCGGGTTGCCCGGAGCCCGGCTGTTCGTGCTGGCCGCCGCGCCCGACGCGCCACCGCTGACCGACCTGCTGCGGCTCGCCCACGCCCTCGACCTCGCCGCCGTGGTGACCTACTGCGACCACCGGCTCGACACGGGCGACCCGACCAAGGTCCAGGGAGAACGGTGGGACATCCGCCTCGCTGCCCGGGACGCGCCGATCGGGGCGGAGTTCCCGTTCTGCGCCAGCGTCGAACTCGCCGTGGCCCGGTGCGTCGAGTACCTCGACAGTCACCTGCTCGCCGCCGTGCCCCGGGAGCCGGACCGGCCGGTGCCCGCGCCGCAGGCGGCACCGTCGCCCCCGGTGGTGGAACCGACCGCGCTGCTGCGCCGCGTCGGCCGGCACTACGCCGGGCGGCCGGTGGTGGTGTCGGTCGACCGGACGGGATGCCGGCTCTGGCTGGACGAGGGGGGCCACGTCCAGCCGGTTGCCCGAGCCGCCACCCTCGAGGACGTGGTCTCAGCCCTGCGGTTGCCCGGGTCGGAATAGGAAGAGGCCTTGATCATGGAGTCGTGGTGCCCGGTTGTCGCTCGAGGTGATCACCCGTGCCCCGCCCCGCCCCGTCGCTCAGCGTGTCTCCGCGTGCTCGCCGAGGAGATCGGCGTACCTGTCGGCGTCCATCGTGTCGTAGTGGCAGCGGGCGCGGATCCGGTTCAGCCGTTCGGCGATCTCGTCCGGGTCGATGTCGAGGCGTTCGCACAGGTCACGGTGCGCGTCCACGAGCGGCTCGGCGATCTCCTCCGGCTCGGTGCGAGCGACGTGGTAGGCGTCGCGGAGATGTCCGGACAGTTCGTCCCAGACGACGATGGCCTCCTCGACCAGGTCGAGCGCGGACGGCGTCGCGGGGTGGGCGCACAGGATGTCGACCTCGGCCGCCAGGCGGTGCCCGGCGGCCTCCACATCGGAGATCTGCCACCTGCTCCCGGTGGTCACGCCCGACGCCTCCCGGACGGCGGCCCGGAAGTCGGCGAGGCCGGACTCGTCGGCGGCGTCGAGCATGCCGGCCTCGGTGAGCAGCAGGGTGGCGAACAGGCGGTCCCGGACCGCGTGCCCGGCCACCAGGTCAGCCAGTTGGTGGGGCGCCAGCCGCTGCACCGCCTGAAGGTACTGGGAATGTTCGTCGGGCTCGACGGGGGCGGCGCCGGGCGGGGTCGCGGCGCCGGAGAAGGTGACGCCCGCCTGGAACGCGGTCAGCGCGGTCGCGACCCCGTGCGCGCACAAGTCGTCTCCGACGACGATCCCGCAGTCGCAGTCGCCGGTGAAAACCCCGTCGACGATGCCCACCCACGACTGGATGACGACGTCGTCGTCGCGCACCACTGCCTGAACGCCACCGCCGGCCGGCTCCACCTCACCGACGCCGTCGTCGGTCAGCAGCCGCGCCGCGGCCTCACCCACGGCCGTAGGGATCGAATCATGAAACGCCTCAACGTCGATGCGGACCGCCACGGACGCATACCCTACCGGTCGGACCGCGGGCGGGTGGCGACAAGGACCACCGCCGGGGCGGTCACCCGCCCGGGTCGCAACACCCGCCGGGGCCAAGGGATTGGTTCGTCCAACTCGTCGCCATCCGGGCGACCCTCGCCGCACCGGCATCGGCCCTAACGAGTCCTGGACGGCGTTCCGGAGCGGCACCGATCCGATGTCGCCGGAGCGCGGGATGCCTGGTCGACCACGACCGCGAACGGTGTCTGCTCGCGCGCCTGGCCGAGGGGATTGTCGGCGAACGCGCGGGCCAACACCGCTTCGGGCAGATCAGCGTCGTGGCCCAGGACGTCCTGCCCGAAGTCGTTGGCATCGATCACCACGGTGCCGCCGAACCGCTCTGCGATCTCTGTGGGCAGGACCGCCCGGATCGCCGCTGTGGTCTCCCGGGAAACCCTGGCCGGATCGGTCGGCGCCAGCTTCGCCGAGATGTTCGCCGGGTAGGCCGAGTACTCGGTGGGCCCGTCGATCGCCCGCACCGCCGGGCCTGTGACCTGATAGAACAGCCCGCGTCGCCCCACCGCCTTGCCAGCGGCGGCGACTGCCGAGGCGATCAGGATTCGCGGCAGCCCGACCTCCTGGATGGCCAGTTGCATCGTGGCCGGGTGCCCCAGCCCGATGCCGTACGGAGTATGACGGACGAATCGGGACAGGAGTCGAGCCCAAACCCCACTGCGGATGTCGTCGACCTTGAAGATCCGTCCCTGGGCGACCGCGACCACCTTCTCGCTGACAAACAGGTACCAGCGTCCGGCGTTCGTCAGTTGCTGGGCGGGGAGTGGCATCTCGGGTACCTGCTTGAAGAACTCCCCGACCCGGGTGGCGGCGAGCGTCGGCACGTCGTCGCCGGTCGCGATGAGATCGGTGCGAAGGGGAAACCGTGCCCAGGCGCCATCGGCTAGCAGCAGTTCCTTCTGGGCGTTGGGGACGAAGTCCGGCTTCGGGGGCGCCTGCGGGTGTAGCCCCGGGAGATCCGCGTGCGAATCGTCGTCCTGGGGGCGGGCTGCCCTGAGGGACGTGACGCGATCGCCTGAATCCGATCGGACTGCCGGTGGCGCGTCGATGAATTCGCGCAGCCACAGTTCGACGTTGAGGATTCGCCAGAACGTCATGCTTTCCGCGCCGCCCCTGCCCGCTACGTAGTCCTCGAAGGCCCTTAGTACGGCGGGCTGGTCGAAGTAGGGTCGGGCGCCGAACGACTGCGAGGCGAAGACTAGGTACACGTCGTTCTTGATCCGCCTGAACCAGCTGTCCTCGGGCGTGGTGAAACCAATCTTGTCGCGGCGACGATGCACCAGCCGGGGCAGCAGATCGGTGGTCGCGTCCCGCAGTGCCCGCTTGTTCCAGCCGCGGTGAATGATGGCTGAGGTGTCCAGCGACCACACCGTGCGCAGCAGGGTGGTGTCCAGGAATGGCACCCGTCCTTCGATGGAGAACCGCATGGTGTTCCGGTCCTCGTAACGCAGCAGGGCCGGCAGGCTGTGCCGGAACAGGTCCTCGGCCAGGCGCGCCTTGATGTCGTTGTTCACCGTCGGGAAACGCTCGTGCCGGTAGGCCGTGGCAAAGTCTCGGCCGAGCAGGGCGTCGGCCGGTGCCAGTCGGCGGCGGCGTACGGTGTCGGCCAGCCGGAACCGGCTCAGCCGCCACAGCACGTCGAGGGACCGCGACAGTTCCGCGGCGGCCCGGACCGGTTGGAGGCCGCGCAGGTTCACCAGGTAGTACGGCAGGTAGCCGGCAAGCATCTCGTCCGCACCCTGACCGTCCAGCATCACGGTGACGTGGCGGCTCGCCTCGCGCATCACGCAGTACTGTGCATACGGGGCGGTGGAGATGACCGGCTCCTCCTGGGTCCGCACGAAGTCACGCAGCTCCACCAGAAACCGGTCCGGATCAGGGCGCACCTTGTGGACCTGCAGCGCGTCGCAACCGGCCACGACCGCGTCGACGTAGTCCTCCTCGTTGTTGCTCTCGCCGGGGAAGACCGCCGAGAACGTCTGCTGGGTCGCACCCACCGGCTGGGCGGCCCGGTCGGCGGCGGCCAGGAGCCGTTGGATGGTAGCCACCAGGGTCGAGGAGTCCAAGCCACCCGACAGCGCGGTTCCCACCGGAACGTCACTGACCAGCCGTGTCTTGATCGCATTGTTGAGCGCGGCGGTGAACCGCTGCCGGCCTGCCCGGTCGTAGGGCTTCGGCGTCGCGGCGAGCCGGTCCATGTCCTCGTACAGGTTGGTGTAGGTCGAGCGTTGAATTCGGCCGTCCGGTGAGAGTAGCGCGAGTTCGCCGGGCATCAACCGGCTGATCCCGTGAAAGAAGGTGCGGGTGGTGTCGTCGTGTGTCCGAAACCGTAGGTATCGATAGATGGTGAGGTCGTCCGGCTTTCGTGGGATTGCGTCGCTGGCCAGCAGCGGCCGAATCTCGCTGGCGAAGAACACCCTGCCGTCCCCGTCGTCGGCGAGGTATAGCGGCTTGATGCCGAACTGATCGCGGGCCAATACCACCTCCCCGCGTTCAAAATCGGCGATAGCCAGGGCGAACATCCCGTTGAAATGGTCGAACGCCGCCCGGCCCCACTGGGTCCATGCGGCGAGCACGACCTCGGTGTCACTCGCGGTGGTGAAACGATGGCCGAGACCGGTCAACTCCGCGCGCAGCTCCCGGTAGTTGTAGACCTCGCCGTTGTAGACCATCGCGTATCGGCCGTCCGCTGAGCGCATCGGCTGCTGGCCGCGGGCCCGGTCGATGACCACCAGCCGCCGGTGCGCCAGACCGATCAGCCCTTCGGCCAGATATCCGTCTCCGTCGGGACCCCGGTGCACCTGAGCATCCGCCATGCGACGAAGCACCGGCTCACCCCAGATGGCGCTGATGCCGATATAGCCAGCTATCCCACACATGCGCTAACCACCCTTTATGCCCGCTTCGTGGGCATAACGCTAAGCGGCGCGGTTGGCGGCCCCGGGACGGTCGGCACGAACATGGCACGATCGGGGTACAGGCAGGTCAGTCCCAGTCCGGAAGTGCGTCAGCGCCGCTTAGGCTGGCATCGGTGCCGCCGGGGATGACTCTTCCCAGCCCCCTGACGGAGCGGTGGTTATCCGCCGCGTGCGCCCACCTGGTCGGTCGAGGCCCGGCAGCGTGGTGAGCGCCCCGGCCAGCCGTTCCGAGCAGGGACGGCGCACCATGTCGGGCACCCGTACGTCGTGGTCCGCCAGCCGCCCAGGGCGTTCCATGGCGATGGTGCGCGCCGTCGGGGTCGGCGCCGAACTCAGTGCGCGACCATCGCCTCGCGCGCGGTGTGACTCGCCGTACGGCTGGCCGGGTGCACGACCAGGTGACCGCCCACCGAGTCCTCGCCGCGCAGGTACCGGCCGTAACTGAGCATTCCGTCGATCAACCGGTCCACGTCGTGGCGCGGGCGTACGACCAGGCGCAGGAACTGGCTGGTCATGCCCAGCTTGTTGCCGCACTCCCGGACGAACACCTGGTGCTGGCTCATCAGGTAGTCCCGCATCGCCGTCCCGTTCTGCCCGGGCGGCAGCTTCACCAGCAGGAAGTTGCCCTGTGAGGGGAACACCGTCAGTCCCGGCACCAGCCGCAGTGTCTCGGCCATCTGCGTCCGGTCCCGGCGCAGCAGTCGGAGACTCTCCCGATACTCCGCTTCATAGTCCTTGATCATGTAGACCACGGCCTCGGCCAGTGAGTTCAGGTTCCACTTCGGCAGTGCCTTGCCGACCCGCTCGGCCAGCGCCGGATTCGCCGTCAGGTAGCCGAACCGGATGCCGTGCAGGCCGAAGTTCTTGCCCAGGCTCTTCAGCACCACCACGTTAGGCCGGATCGCCGCGTCCCGGGCCAGCGAACCGCATCGCTCGGCGTCGACGAAATCGATGAACGACTCGTCCACGACAACCAGGTCCAGGTCGTGCAGGCCGTCCACGAATCGGAGTAGGTTGCGCCGCGGCAGGTACCCGCCGTCCGGGTTGTTCGGGTTGCACACCACCGCGACCCGGGAACCTCGATCCCGGATGAACTGCTGGTACGCGTCCAGGTCCAGGGCGTACCCCTCAGACTCCTGCAGCAGGAACATGTCCACCCGCTTGCCGGTCTCCAACGGCTGGTCCGTCCACCGCCCGAAGGTCGGGATCGGGACCGCCACGCTCTGCTTGATCAGCAAATGGTCGATCCAGGTGATCAGCTCGGTGGAGCCGTTCGCCATGGCTACGGTCTGCGGGTGCAACCCGAGCACCCCGGCCAGTTGCTTGGTGATCGACGTTGCGTCGCTGGGGTAGTACTTGAGGATCGTCGTCAGGTTGTCCGCCAGCGTGGCGAACATCTCCGGTGTCGGGAAGTACGGGTTGCATGGGATGCAGAAGTCGACGATGTCCGCGTCCGGACCCATGCCCCGGGTCAGCATGAAGTACGAGGCGCTGTGCGCCCCCTTGTCGAGCAGGCTCAGGTCCATACCACTGTCTGGTCGCAACGAAGCCTCCAAGGATCCACGTCTGTCCGAGCCCGGCCCCCGCGCACAGGTTCCCGTGTCACCGTCCTGTGAGGATCCGTACAGGACGGTGACACCGTCCTGTACGGATCAGTGCGCCGTGCAGATCAACCCCGCGTCAACCGCGCTGGCCGCCGGTAACCCGATCCCAGGGCGCGGACCGACTCGAGGACCGGGCCAGGAGGACGCCTGATTCACGCACTCCGTCGGTTGTGTGGGTTAGCGGCCGATCTTGTCTAGCTCGGCGAGGTCGTCGTCGGACAGGGAGAGTCCCGCGCCCGCGATGTTCTCGCGCAGGTGTGTCGTGGACGAGGTTCCGGGGATCAGCAGGATGTTCGGCGAGCGTTGCAGCAGCCAGGCCAGGGCGACAGGCATCGGTGTTGTCCGCAGCCGGGTGGCTACGGCAGACAGTGCCGAGGACTGCAGCGGGCTGAAGCCGCCGAGGGGGAAGAACGGCACGTAGGCGATGCCCTGATCGGCGAGCGCGTCGATCAGCTCGTCGTCTTGGCGGTGCGCGAGGTTGTACATGTTCTGTACGCACACGATCGGCGCGATCGTCTGCGCCTCGGCGATCTGGTCCGGCGTCGCGTTGCTCAGGCCGAGGTGTCGGATCAGGCCCTGTTGCTGGAGTTCGACAAGCGTCTCGAACGCCTCGGCGACCGAACCGGGCTGGGGTCCTTCGGCGTTTCCGAGCCGGAGGTTGACCAGGTCGAGCACGTCGAGACCGAGGTTCTCGAGGTTCTCGTGCACCGACCGGCGCAGGCTTTGCGGGTCACGGGCCGGGGGCCAGCCGCCCTGCTGGTCGCGGTTCGCGCCGACCTTGGTCACGATGTGCAGCGAGTCGGGGTACGGGTGCAGCGCCTCCCGGATCAGGCGGTTGGTGACGTGCGGCCCGTAGGCGTCGGCGGTATCGATGTGGGTGATGCCGAGCTCGACGGCCTCGCGGAGAACGGCGAGCGCGCCGTCGTGGTCGGCCGGCGGTCCCATCACCCAGGGGCCGGCGAGTTGCATGGCGCCGTAGCCGAACCGGGTGACGGTCAAGTCTCCGAGCGTCCAGGTGCCGCCGGGAAGGGAAGTGGAGGCCATGCTCATATCCTCTGGCTTTCGTGTGGTGCTGAAGGGGTCTGGTGCATCGCGGATGCATGCTCCACTATCAGGGGGTAACTTCCCCATGGGAAGTAGGCACCTAGAGGTGCGTAACATACCGGTGCGGAAGGGGTGGTTCGGTGGCGACGACGACAGCGGCACAGAGGAGGGCCCAGGCGAAGGTGGAATATGATGCTTTCCTGGCGCAATGTCCTAGTCGCGCGTTACTCGACCGAATCGCGGACAAGTGGGTCACGTTGGTGCTGGCCGCGCTACGCAGCGACGGCTCGCCTCAGTTCGGCGCCGACTGCGCCGGTCAACCCCGACCGATGCGGTACTCGGAGCTGTCGCGTCTGCTGGCCGGGGTCAGCCAGAAGATGCTCACTCAGACGCTGCGCTCCCTGGAACGCGACGGTCTGATCACCCGTACCGTGGAGCCGACCGTGCCGGTCACGGTCACCTACGAGCTGACCGACCTCGGCCACTCTCTGCATCAGATGATGCGCGGCTTGAAAACCTGGGCCGAAACGCACATGGACGACGTGCTCGCCAACCGCGCCGCGTACGACAACCACGTCGCGTGAGCCCGGCAGGCACGACGTCACCCCAACCTGGCTGCCTCCAACGAACGCACTGACATCGGCCTAGATCCGGACGTCGACGATTCCGGTCAATGTGACATCAGCCCACTCGCCCTACCCGGGGCTCCGTCTGACGGCTACGTTGGAGCCTTGAGGTATACACCGGGCGACCCATCACGTAGGTCGCGGCGATGTTCCGGTCGTCGCCAGTTATCTCCAGGCCGAACAACATCGACTCGGTGGTCCAGTCGCCGGCACTCCGCAGATACTCCATTCGGGTGCGCTGAATGTCCTGGGCCAGATAGTCGATCACGACGAAGTCCGCTTCGTTACCGATGTCGAAGCTGCCGATGGTCCCCGCCAGGTGTAGGTACCGTGCTGCCCCGAGAGTGCACCTGTACAACATTTCAAAGGCATTTACAGGGAACCCTTGCAGTTGCTGTGTCTTGTACATCTCGTCGAGCGTCCGCAGGAGGGAGAAAGATGTTCCTCCGCCGACGTCCGTCCCTACCGATGTTTGCACGCCCCACCGGTTCGCGCGCTGCAGGTCGTACAGGCCGCTACCCAGGAACAGGTTCGAGGTCGGACAGTGCGCGATCGTCGAACGGGCGGCGCTGACGCGAGCCAACTCCGAGTCGGACAGGTATACGCCGTGCGCGAACACCGATCGGTCGGTTACCAGGCCGGCTGCCTCGTACACGGCGAGGTAGTCCGGGAACTCCGGGAAGAGCTCGCGGACCAGGGCCACCTCGGCCCAATGCCACGTAGGCTAGGTTGATCTTGGGTGTGGCCTGCGGTTTTGTGTGGACTCGCGGGTGGTGCGGCGTGGCGGGGTGGCCGTGGTTCGGCGGGCTGTTTTGATCTCGGGTCATGTCGGTGGATGTGGTGGATCGTCCGGCGGTGCGGTCGGATCAGGTCACGCTCGGGGTGTTGATCTCGCAGGTGTCGCGGGAGGAGGTCGACGCGGCGGTTGAGGTGTGCGGGGTGCGGGAGAAGCGGTCGGACGGGAAACTGCCGGCGCATGTGACCGCGTATCTGACGTTGGGGCTGGCGTTGTTCCCCGACGATGACTACACCGAGGTCGCGAGCAGGGTCACCGGGTCGTTGGACCGGTTCGGGTGCTGGAGTGCGGGGTGGAGCGTGCCGACGTCCAGCGCCATCACTCAGGCGCGGAAACGGTTGGGTCGCCAGGTGTTCGCCGAGGTGTTCGAGCGCACGTGCGGGCCGGTCGCGGGTGAGGCGGGCCCGCACGTGCAGGTGGCCGCGCTGGGCACCGCGCGGGGGTCTTTCCTGCGCCGGTGGCGGCTGCTGGCGATCGACGGGTTCGAGGTCGACCTGCCCGACAGCGACGAGAACGCGGCCGAGTTGGGGTACGCCGGGTCGGGGGAAAACCGTTCGGCGTTCCCGAAGGCCCGGGTAGTGGCCCTCGCAGAGTGCGGCACCCACGCCTTCGTCGCCGCCGAGATCGGCGGCTACGCCGTGGGAGAGAAGACCCTCGCGCAGCGCCTGTACCCGCGGCTGCGGTCCGACGAACTGCTCACCGCTGACCGGGGGTTCTACTCCTGGCAGGCGTGGGATGCCGCCCAGGCCACCGGCGCGGCGTTGCTGTGGCGGACCCCGAACCAGCTCGACCTGCCCGTGGTCAAGGTCCTGTCCGACGGCACCTATCTCACCGTCCTGATCAAGCCGACTGTCCATGGCGGTCGACGGGAACGGCTCCTCGCAGCCGCCCGCGGCGAGGCTGATCTGACCGACATCAACACTGTTCCCGACGCGTTCGACGACCAGGGCCTGCCGGTCGTCCACCTCGCCAGAGTGGTCGAGTACGACGTACCCGACCGCGTCGGTAACGGCACCGGCGAACTGATCGCCCTGATCACCACAATCATCGACCCCGCCGACGCCCGCGCCGACGAACTGGCCGCCGCGTACCACGAACGCTGGGAGGAAGAAACCGCCAACGACCAGCTCAAAACCCACCTCCGTGGTCCCGGACGGGTGCTGCGGTCCCGCCTGCCGGACCTGGCCCATCAGGAGATCTGGGCCTACCTGATCGTCCACCACGCGATCAGCGCACTGACCGCGAAAGCGTCCGCCGCCGCTGACCTCGATCCAGATCGGATCTCCTTCACCAAGGCCCTGCGCCTGATCCGCCGCACCGCCACCGGGACGGCGGACATTCCCCCCTCAGGACTGGACTGACCGACTACCGACCCACCTTGCCCAGATCGCCGCTCTCCTGATCCCCACCCGACGCGAACGCACCTGCCCCCGCGCCGTCAAACGCGCCCGCCACAACAGCTACCGCGTCAAGAAACGCGACGAGCCAGCCAGCATCCGCCACCAGGGCTCAGCCACCGTCCACATCTACCGACTTCAACCCCACGCAGCATGATCAAACTAGGCTACGTGGCATTGCACCTCGGCCCTCGTCTCCGACAGATGGGTGTGGACGTACGTGCTCGGGTACTCGGCGTGCAGTCTGCCGGCCAGGCGGAGTTCCTCGAAGGTGCTGGTGATGGCGAAGCGTGGGGTGATGGCGTAGAGGTTGCGACCCCTGCCGTGCCATCGCCTGATCAGTTCCCGGCTGTCGGCGTAGGCCGATTCCGGCGTGTCCAGCAGCTGCGGCGGGGCGTTGCGGTCCATCCATGTCTTGCCCGTGATGATGCGCATGTTGTAAGCGGACGCTGCCTCGAAAAGTGCGCTGGCCGAGACCGGGTAGGTGGCCGCGAAGGTGACGGAGGTGGTGGTGAGGTGGTGGTGCCGCTCTGGAACAGATACCGCAGAAAGATGTCGGCCACTGCTCTGGCGGCCTGCGGGGAGGAGAACTGCTCTTCGACCGGGAAGGCGAATTCGGTCAACCACTCGAGCAGGTTTCGGCCGTATGACGCGATGATCTGGGTCTGCACATAGTGCACATGAGAATCGATGAATCCTGGCGTGATCAGCATGCCGCGGTAGTCCCGGCAGGGTGTCTCCGGGTAGCGAGGCGCCACCTCCTGATAGTTGCCGACGTCGATTATGTGCCCGTCGGCCGAGACGACCAGGACCCCGTCACGGTATTGGCGCAGCCACCGCTGTTGGTCGACGCCGGTGTCGGTGGCTGCCAGCGGTGGCGTGTCGACAAAGTACAGAATCCAGCCGCGATACATCCGGGGTCCACGGGGCTTGGCGCCGTTGGGAGCCGAGTGGCGATCGTCGGGGTCCGAGTCGGCGTGGGCGGTTGATGCGGTCGTGAGCAGTCCGCCCCCGATTCCCGCGGCCATGAGTTGGGTGAGATTCCGCCGCGTCAAGCGCATCACATTTTCCCTTAGCCTCAAAGGTCCGATTCCAGCTCACCTTATGGGTGGCGCTTCGGGGAGGATCTGCCATCGGGGCCGTTTCACCCCAACGTGCCGCACGCGTCGGCCGCCGGCACTCCGGTCGCTGCCGTGACTGGCACTGCCCGGAGCGACACGAGCTCGGCCGCCGGGCCGGTCGTCGAGCGTGTCGTCGCCGCCGCCGGCGCAGTGCAGGCTCTGCCGGCTCTCGGTCACAGTCATACCCGCCGTGCACAATGTGGGCATGACCGAGTCTGCGATGCACCGGCACCATGCCATCGACTACATCGAGTTCACCGTCACCGACCTAACGGAGGCGAAACGGTTCTACGGCGAGGCCTTCGGCTGGCAGTTCAACGACTACGGACCGCAGTACGCCGGCATCCGAAGCCCGCAGGGCGGGTCGGCGCCCGAGGTGGGTGGCCTTCGGCTGGACACGCAGGTGCGTCCGGGTGGCCCGCTGGTCGTGCTCTTCTCGACCGATCTGGAGCGGTCGGTCCAGGCCGTGACCGAGGCCGGCGGTACCGTGACCGACGGTCCGTACGACTTCCCGGGCGGGCGTCGGTTCCACTTCACCGACCCGAGCGGCAACGAGCTGAGCGTCTGGGCCGAGGCATAGCGACAAGCATGTCCTAGCTACTTCGACCCGAGGACTAGGGCCGCCACGGCATTCACCCCGAGCGGACCCCACCTGGTCGATCGGCGGTGACGGTGGCCCTCGTGCCGCGAGTTGGACCCGCAGCTCGTGTTCGACAACTACTCGCTGGCGGGTAGTCCCTGTGCGGAACCGACAGTAGAGTCCCGGCAGGCGATGGCTGGCCCCGGTGGCCGGCCGTCCGTCACGGTCTCAGGATTGGAGGCAGGGGCGTGCCGGTTATCGATGCCTGGATGCAGCACCCGACGTTGCGGCACTCGAACCACGAGATGTTCGACTCGCTTCGGCGGTGGACTGGGCGGCGGGAACTGTTCGAGGAGTCCCTGCCGGTGGAGATGACGGTCGCGGCGCTGAAGGCCGCCGACGTTGAAATCGGCCTGTCGGCGGCCTGGTACGGGCCGCAGGGGGCGCTGATCAGCAACGACGAGGTGGCCGGCTTCGTCGCGCAGTCTGATGGCCTGCTGCGGGGCGTTGCGGGTGCCGACTTGGCCCACCCCGTGCGGGCGGTACGGGAACTGCGGCGTGCGGTTGAAGAACTGGGCTTCGTAGCGCTGCGGATTGTGCCGTGGCTGTGGGGGCTGCCGCCGACCGATCGGTTGTACTACCCGCTGTATGCGGCCTGCGTGGAACTGGGCGTCCCCTTCTGCACGCAGGTGGGGCACACCGGCCCGCTCGGGCCGTCGGAAACCGGGCGGCCCATACCGTACATCGACCAGGTGGCGCTCGACTTTCCGGAGTTGACCATCGTCTGCGGTCACATCGGCTACCCGTGGACGACCGAGATGATCGCCGTCGCTGACAAGCACGCCAATGTTTACATCGACACCAGTGCCTATACCGCCCGTCGGTACCCCACGGACCTCGTGGAGTACCTACGCGGTCGGGGACGCCGTAGGGTCATGTTTGGCACCAACTATCCCATGATCCTGCCTTCTCAGGCGCTGGAACACCTGGAGCAACTGGGGCTCGACGAAGAGACCCACGAGCTGTTCCTGGCGGGCAACGCCCGCCGCGTCTTTGCCCTGTAGGAAGCCGCGACACACGGATCAACACCGCCGCCGACAGGCGTCGCCGCCCGCAGGTCGGCATTCCGGATCGCGGTCCGTCCCGTACCTGCGACGTACTGGGTGCGGGCCAGTCTCTCGGCTGCGGTGTCGAGGTCACGCGGCGCCCCTATTGCGAGTCCGTCCCGGTGTACACGTACTGTCTCGGAGCCGGTCGGCGGTGCGGGCGGCGACAGCCATGATCGTCAGGGCCGGGTTCGCGCTGCCCTGCGTCGGCAACACGCTGCCGTCGGTGATGTAGAGATTGGGTACGGCGAAGGTGCGACAGTCCGCGTCGACCACGCCGTGCCGTTCGTCGGCGGCCATCCGGGCACCACCGACCAGGTGGGCGTACCGTTTGATCGTGATCACTTCGTTGGCGCCCGCGGCGTGCAGGATGTCTTCCATGGCCGTCTGGGCGGCGCGCGTCAGCCGCTTGTCGTTGTCGCCCTGGCTGTAGCTGAACCGGGCGACTGGCAGGCCGTGGCGGTCCTTCTCGTCGGCCAGGGTGACCCGGTTGTCGGCCCGGGGTAGGAACTCGCACAGCGCGCCGAGGCAAGCCCAGTGCACGTAGTCGCTCATGTATTCGCGCAGCTTGTCGCCCCAGTGCCCTTGGGCGGTGACGTGCTCGGCCCACGTGATCGGCAAAGGTGAGACGGTCTGGATCGAAAACCCTCTCTTGTACGGCTTGCTTGGGTCGGTCTCGTAGAACTGCTCGGAGCTGACCTCGGGCGGCGGCGACTTGTACATCCGGATCTCGTTGTCGAACCGGCCTGCGGTCTGCGGCGCACCCTGCACCATCAGATACCGGCCAACCTGGTCGAAGTCGTTGCACAGGCCGTCCGGGAAGCGCGTCGAGGCGGAGTTGAGCAGCAGCCGCGGCGTCTCGATCGAATACCCCGCGACGGCCACCATGCGGGCCCGCTGGAACCGGCCGATCCCGTCCCGTACGTAATGCACCCCGGTCGCCCGACCGGTCCGCGCATCCACCTCGATCCGGGTGACCATCGAATCCGGTCGGACCTCGGCGCCGTGGGCGAGCGCGTCCGGGATATGGGTGATCAGCGGCGACGCCTTCGCGTTCACCTTGCAGCCCTGCAGGCAGAAACCGCGGTAGATGCAGTGCGGCCGGTTCCCGAAACGCCCGTTGACGATCGCCACCGGCCCGACCTTCGCGGTGATCCCCGCCTTACGAGCGCCGCGCAGGAAGATCTCGCCGTTGCCGCTGACCGGGTGCGGCCGGTGCGCATAGGTGTGCGGATCACCCCACGGCCAGGCTTCCCCGGCGACCGGCAGCTCTTCCTCGATCGCCGCGTAGTAGCCCTTCAGGTCGTGGTAGGAGAGCGGCCAGTCGATGCCCACGCCGTCCCGGGTGTACGTCTCGAAATCGCTCGGGTGGAAGCGGGGCGTGTAGCCGGCGTAGTGCACCATCGACCCGCCGACACCCCGGCCGGAGTTGTTGGAGCCCAGCGGCACCGGGTCGGCGCCGTCGATCACCCGCGGATCCGTCCAGTACAGCCGGTGCGAACCCGCCTCGTCACTGACCCAGTCGCGATCCGGGTCCCAGAACGGGCCGGCGTCCAGCGCCACCACCCGCCAGCCGGCCCGGGCCAGCCGCTGGGTCAGCACCGACCCGCCGGCCCCGCAGCCGACGACCACCAGGTCCACCTCGTCGGTGTCGTCGAACCGGCGCATGTCGCGGCGCAGCCTGTGGTTGGTCCGGGTGCCGTCGTTCGGGATCAGCCAGGCCGACTCGTTACGCTCGCGGACAGCGCTCATCGCGGCTCCTCGTCCGGCCGGGTGTCGACCACCTCGAACGGCTCCCGACGATCCACTCCGGTGTTCTTGTAACCCCGCGGATAGGCCGGCCCCGGAAAACCCATCTCCGACCATGCGTCCGGATGGGCGTAGAAGGCGGTGCAGGCGTACCGCGTCCACAGGCTCCACACCCGGGCTGCCGGCAGGCCGTGCCAATCGGCGTCGCCGGCATCCTGAACGGCCTGGATCAACGCGTTCTGTTCCTTCTCCCCGGCGGACGCGAACCCGTCCTCCCGCAGGGCGGCCAACGTGTCGCGCCATGCCTGACCGTCCTCGGGCATGTCGGCGTAGCGCCAACCGTCGGTCTGCGACTCGGCCAGTCGCGCGTCGATCATCGCAGCGACCGGGATCCGGCCGTTGCCGCCCTGACCGAGCAGCCGGTCGCACAGCACAGTCGCGATCGCCTGTTCGTCGGGGTTGAAGAACCGGAAGTCCCGCAGGTTGCTGATCCGCTCCAGCACCACCCCGGTCGTCACCGGATCCCAATGCCGCTGCTGAGACAGCGCGTCGAAACCAGGAAACCGCACGTTCTCAGCGTTCACGTCGCAGCACCGCCGCCAACATGCCCATCCCGCCGACCATCGTCACCAGCAACGGCGCCAACAGAGGTGGCCCCATCTCCATGTTGTAGCGCGCGTTGCGCCAGCCGCCCGGCTTCTGCGCGATCCCGCGGGCGTGCAGGTACGTGCCCTGCAAGCCGTTCGCCACGATGGCCGCGGAAGCGATTGGCAGTGCCGTTTTGGCCATCCGCCGGCTGAAGAACCCCGCGACCCCCGCCGCCGCTCCAACCGGACCGAGCGCAACCGGCGCCCACATCATTTTGTTGCCGAAACTCGCCGAGTCGTGCTCGAAGTAGATTTCCGCCGCCGTCACCAACGCTCCGGCCGCGGTCAGCGCGGACAGACTGCGCTCGAACCGCCCTGTCCGCACGTCCCCGACCACGCGATCGATATCCCACCGCGCCGCCGACGACGACCTCCGCCGGATCTGCATTGTGCCCCCCATACGGTACGCAACGGCCGTGATCGAGCCGGGAGGTGGTTGCCCCGCATCGTGGTCTCCAAACCGCGCCGACACAGGTCCAGCCGACTCGCAGCCGATGACCGGCATTCCTCGGTCGACGCGCCGTCAGTGTGCCCGGCCCTGTCTGTCGTGGCGGGCTCCGACGACGTCGACGATGGCGGTAAGCAGCGCGGCGGCGATGATGCCGATCTGGAGTACGAGCGCGTATTGGAGAGCGGTCGACCAGCGCCCGTCACGTGCCTCGAGTGCCGCGAACAGGGCGGCGGTGACCATCGCCAGCCCGATCGCGGAGCCGGTGCGCCGCGCGGTCTCGTACATGCCGGCGGCGCTGCCGGCGTCAGGCTCGGGCACCTGCGCAAGGGTGAGGGTGTTGTTCGATGTGAGCACCAGCCCGCTCCCGATCCCGGCGAGCAGCAACGGAAACGCGTTCACGAGCGAGAACGTGTTCGCCTGCAGGTCGCTGAGCAGGGCCAGAACGGTCAGGCTCGCCATCACGGTGACCAGTCCGGCGGCGATCAGCGGACGGCCGAGTCGGTTGACCTGTCGTCCGCCGAGCAGAGCACCCAGCGTGGAGCCCACCGCGAACGGCGCGACCGCGAGGCCCGCGTGGAGCGGACTGCGGTGCAGACCGTTCTGCAGGTGAAGGCTTACCAACAGCGGAAGAGGGGTGAAACCGGCATAGTAGAAGAACCCCATAACCATCCCAAGACGGTACGAGCGACCCTGAAGTAGCCGAAAGTCGAAGATCGGTGGGTAACGCGGCGCGCGGGAGGTTTCCCAGTACCGGAAGGCGATGAGGATGCCGACTCCCACCGGTACCAACAGCCAGGGCAACTGCCCTCGCCATTCCTCCCGCTGGAGCGCGGGCAGCATCAGGAACGTGACTCCGGCGCCCAGCAGCAGTGTGCCGACCAGGTCGTGCCGCTGTCGGTCCGTATGGCCGCGCACCGGCTTGGTCGGCGCG
This sequence comes from Micromonospora sp. WMMA1363, assembly GCF_030345795.1. Lineage (NCBI taxonomy): Bacteria > Bacillati > Actinomycetota > Actinomycetes > Micromonosporales > Micromonosporaceae > Micromonospora > Micromonospora sp. WMMA1363. Next base: position 1,807,649 of record NZ_JAUALB010000001.1, on the reverse strand, counting down.
AGTCGCCAGGTCAACACCGTTACGGCGATCCCGATCGGGACGTTGACGAGGAAGACCAACCGCCAGCCGTGAGCGGCACCGCCCGCGGCGACGAGCAGCCCGCCGATCACCGGCCCGACCGTGGTGGCCACGCTGGCCGTGGCGCCCAGGACTCCGAACGGGCGACCGCGCTGTCGGACGGGGAACAGTTCCTCGATCAACCCGGGTATCTGGGGACTGAGAATGCCGGCCCCGGCGCCCTGCGCCAACCGGGCGGCGACCAGCCAGACGCCGGACTGGGCCAGTCCGGCCATCGCGCTGGACGCGGTGAACACGGCGAGGCCGAACAGCAGTGCGAAGCGTCGTCCCCTGGCGTCACCGAGCCGGCCCGCGGGGACCAGAGCCAGCGCGAACGTCAACGCGTACCCGGAGACGACCCACTGGAGGGCGCTGTGGCCGGTGGCCAGTGCGCGTTCGATCGACGGTAGCGTCACATTGACGACGCTCAGGTCGAACAGGCCCATGAACGAGGTGGCCAGTCCGACGCTGAAGATCCGCCAACGGCGAGCGTCCTCTGCCCCGACGTGCCCTGCCGGCTGTGGTTGCGGCTGTGCGGTCGTCATGTCGCGCCACGGGTCAGCTCGGCACGCTGGACCGGGATCGGCTCACCGCGCCCAGCCCCCGGGTCCGGGCCCGGGCCCGGGTGGGGCCGACAGGGTACGCGAAGACGACATCGACGGTGGGCGTACCCGTCCAGCGTCGACTCGATCGCGCGGAAGAAGTCATCGAGCCCTTCCGGATGGGTCTCGGTCACCAAGCGGGCCGCCCGCGACAGATGGCCAGGAGCAGGGCCGCGACAGTGAGTGGGATCAAGTGGAATCAACGGGGGGTGGCTCGGAAGGCGCCTTCGCAGATCACCGTGACCGGAGTCCTCCGCCGCCATGAGTATCACCCACACCGCCACCCTGCCGTACGTGATGAGGGCGTGTTGCATCTGTCGATCCTCCGGCATCCCGAGCGCCTCCAGCGCGCGCCACCAGCAGAAGCGGCGGTCGCCGAGCTGCTGCCAGCATCAGCGGCCCGCCGCGAAAATGAGCGGGGCACGAACACAACGGGCTGGCTACCGCCCGCGGGCGCTTTCGGGCGTCACGTCCGGTTGAGGAAACTTTCGACGTTGAACGATACTGTGCCCGGAACGATGTCGTGCCAGGTCCGTGTGAACTGGGTAGGAGACCGTGCTTTCGGTTGCGACTAGCGCAGCACGCCGAAGTGCCGCAAGGTGCGGGACAAGCCCTCCTGCACCGAAGTGGTGTGCCAGCCCAGTCGACTGCGGGCCCGGGAGGAGTCCGGTAGCGAGTGAGAGCGTAGAAAGTACAGCTCGCCCGCGGCGAGCAGGGGCGGCCGGCGGATCACGCGGGCGACGACCTCACCGGCGGCCGCCAGGGTTGCCGCGACGGTCGTTGGCATGGTGCGGGGGACCTTGGACGTCGGCACCAACGTGTGGACCAGTTCAGCGATGGCGGTCATGGTCAGGTAGCAGTCCGAGAGAATCCACCGGGAGCCGATCGGCGCCTCGGCCGCGAGGAGGTGCCCCTGTGAGACGTCTTCCGTGAATACGACGGGCATGCCGCCCGGGGGCAGCACGGGAATCTGGTTACGGGCCAGCCTGAGCAGCACCAGGTTCATCGCGGTCGCGGTTGCCGGACCCGGCCCGTAGACCGCAGACGGATGGACGATCCGTGCCGGCAAGCCCCGCTCGACAGCCTTGGCTACGAGAAGGTCGGCCTTCTGCTTGGAACGCTCGTACGCTGAGCCGAGCGGACGCTCTTCGAGCGTTCGGGACTCGTCGAACGGCACGCCCGGGACCCGATCGAAGACGTCGATGGTGCTGGTGTAGACGAACGTGGCCACACCCTCCGTGAGAGCTGCCTCCACCAGGTGCCGAGTGCCGTTGACGTTGACCTGCTCGAAGATGTCGGGATCGGCCAACCACTGCTCGGGCAAACCGGCAGTGTGAAAGACGGTGTCACATCCCTTGACCGCGGACCGCACCGACGCCAGGTCGATGACATCCCCGCGGACCGCTTCCACGCCCTGAGGTAGGGCTGCCGCTGCCCGCTCCGGCGAACGAAGCAGCGCCCGCACCCGCACGCCCCGGTCAGCAAGGTCCCGAACCAGAAGGCTACCCACGGTGCCAGTGGCTCCCGTGACAAGTGCATGCTCCATGTTGCCCCTCTGCTCCACCGAATGCCGCCCGAGCGCAGCACATCTGCCCGTGCGCAGCACATCTGGAGCCGCGTGCCATCCAAGCCAACTACATCAAGATATTACTCGTCTTGCGCCCGCGGCCGAGTCGGGAGGATTTCCGCCCGGTCAGGAACCGGTCGACCGCCGCGAACTGCCCGGTCAGGGTCCAAGACCGCCGGCACCGCCCGCCACCCGCTGGCTCGCGAGCACGCGCTGCGGACACTGGTCGCCTACCAACGCGCGATCGTGACCCCCACCGCCGTGTTCGCCGCAGCCGAGGACTGGGGCGCCAGCAACGGCATCTCCACCGCGCTGGCCGAGCGGTCGGAGCGCCGACCATGAGCATCACCTGTACCGCCGCCTCGCCCGTACGTGACCGGACCGTGTTCTACCTGTCGAAGTTGCTGCCCGCCGGACGGACGTAACCCATCAGCCGTCACCTCGACTCGGTTCCGAGCCTTCGGTGTCGGAGGCGGCGGGGTTACCCGACCCGTGCTCCCTCCGCCAAACCATCGGCAATAGGACGACGAACGTGCTGGTCATCGGCACCGGCCATAAATGGCCGGTTCGCGAAGAGCCACAGCGCCGCTCCTTTCACGACAATCGCCGCATGACTGGGCCATTCGCCCCCGGCTTCCAGCCGGAGGCTCGGTGGTGAGGCCGGGGCCGCGATTCACGTCCGACGGTGTGGGAGCTCTCTGATGACTGTTCAGCGTTTGTTCCGCGGCCGGTTCGTTGTGGTTCCGATTCTGGTGCTGTCGCTGGCCATAACCGGGTTGACCGCGCCCGAGGCGCTCCACACTCCGGTGTCGGGCGGCCCGGACGCGGGTTCGGCGGTCACCGGGCCGGAGACGCCGGAGGGCACGTCGTTCAACCCGAACCAGATCAAGGACATCAAGGCGGCCGATCCCGGCGCCGGGGTGAACCTGATCGAGGCCCCGACAGCGAACATGACGGGCGACGCGCGGCTGGCGTATCCGCTCGAGGTGCCCAAGGGGCGTGGGGGCCTGCAACCCGAGCTGCTGATCGCCTACAACTCGGCGGGTGGCAACGGCTGGACGGGAGTCGGCTGGGATTTGAGCACACCGTCGATCACGGTGGACACGCGGTGGGGTGTGCCCCGTTACGACGGCGCTGAGGAGACCGAGTCGTACGTGCTGAACGGGGAGCAGCTCACCCCGGTGGCGCACCGCGGCAAGCTCCAGGCGCGGACCTCGGAGAAGGTGTTCCACTCTCGCGTCGAGGGCCGGTTCGACCGGATCGTCCGGCACGGGGACAAGCCGTCGAACTACTGGTGGGAGGTCACCGACAAACAGGGCACCCGAACCGTCTACGGTGGGGCGGAGAACGCCACGCTCGCCGACGCGTCCGGCAACATCGCGGTGTGGGCGGCGCGCGAGGTGCGTGACGCGCACGACAACCTGCTGCGCTATCACCACGTCCGGGTCGACGACGGCGGCGTCGCGAACGCCACCGTCCCGGGCCGTGCGCTGTACCCGCGGCGGATCACCTACACCGGGCACGGCGGCACCGAGGGCCGCTACTCGGTCACCTTCGTCCGGGACCGCGACCGGGGCGAGCCGCGGCGCGGCGACGTCCAGATCGACGCGCGGTACGGGTTCAAGAGGGTCACCGCGGACCTGCTGCGGCGGGTCGAGGTCAAGCTTGACGACGAGTTGATCCGCGCCTACGAACTCAACTATCGGACCGGTGCGTTCGCGAAGACGCTGCTGCAGTCGGTGTCGCAGTTTGGTGAGGACAACCGGCTCTTCAACACCCACCGGTTCGACTACTTCGACGACGTGCGGGACCAGTCGGGCGCCTATACGGCGTTCGCCGCCGCCGAGGGCTGGACGGTCCCCGACGACAACCTCGGGGTCAACATCCGAGCGGGCGAGGCGAGCGCGTTGTCGTCGAACACGACGGTCGGCGCGGGCGGGCACCTCTACGTCGGCTACAACCCGGCCGCGCCGGTCAAGTCCGGGTCGGTCGGGGTGAAGGTCGGCGTGAACGCTGGGATGTCCGACGGTCTGCTGGCTCTGCAGGACGTCAACGGCGACAACCTGCCGGACAAGGTGTTCCGGAAGAACGGCGCGGTGTTCTACCGGCCGAACCTGTCCGGACCCGGCGGGCAGCCGAAGTTCGGGGACACGCCGGTCAAGCTCACCGGGCTGCCCGGCATCTCCCGGGAGACCACCCTGTCGGGCACCGCCGGCGTCGAGGCGTACCTCGGCGTCAACGGCCAGCTCGACTACGTGTCGACCACGACGACGTCCGACCGCTACTTCACCGACGTCAACGCCGACGGCATCGCCGATCTGGTCAACAACGGCGGGGTGCTCTACGGACGCCTGGACGCCGATGGCAACCCGACCTACAGCACCGACAGCGCCACCACCGCGGCCCCGGTGGGGTCGGGGGCCGCGACGGGCACGATCGTCGGCGACCAGACCGCGGCCTTCGAACGCGCGGTGGACAACTCACCTCTGATGGACAGCGTGCGCCGCTGGGTGGCGCCCTACGACGGCGTTGTCCAGATTGAGGGCGGGGTACGGCTGGTCGAGGACTCCAGCCCGCAGCGCGCGGAGTACGAGAAAGCCGACGGCGTCCGGGTTACCGTCCAGCACAACGACACCGAGCTGTGGGCGCAGCGGATCGGGCCGGAGGACTACTTCGAGTTCGTCCCGACCGGGGTGAACTCGGTGCCGGTACGCAGGGGCGACGCGGTGTACTTCCGCGTGCAATCCATCTTGGACGGCCAGTACGACACCGTGGCGTGGGACCCGAAGATCAGCTACGTCGGGCTGCCCGCGGGTACCGACGTCAACGGGCTGAGCACCACGGTCTTCCAGGCGCAGAACGACTTCACCCTGGCCGGGCGACAGTCACTGGTCACCGCGCCGCTGACCGGCACGTTGAAGATCACCGGGGACCTGGTGAAGACCGCGGCGACCTCGGACAGCGTGACCGTGCTGATCACGCACGAGACGACGGGACAGGCGGGCAAACCGGTCACCAACGAGCTGATCCGCGAGGTCCTGCCTGCGGCGTCCGCCGGCACGACACCAATCAACCTCAGCGTCCAGGTGGCCGCGCGCGACCGGCTGTCGTGGAAGCTGCTGGTGGACTCCCAGATCGACGCGAACGCCCTGCGCTGGACGCCGAAGGCGCACTACACCCAGGCCTCCGGCATCGAGTCCGTCGTCGATTCCGCAGGCAACCCGACGGTGGTGGTCAACCCGCCGTACGAGCTGAGCCTGTACCCGGTGAACTCTCTGACCGGGCCGCAGGGTTCCTACACCGCCACGCGCACCGGCACGCTCATCGTCGAGGCGGACATCAAGTTGAATCGGAACGCGGAGAGCGCGCGGATCTTCCTCACGGCCAAGAAGCGCAACGCGCTGGTCGGCAAGCGGGCGATCGACATCTGGTTGGGCATGGGCCTACCCGCGTCCATGACCCGCCTGAAGGTGCCGGTCACCCAGGGCGACGAGTTGTTCTTCGACCTGACCACGACCAACACCAAGCTCGTCGGTCTGCTCAAGACCCAGAAGGTCAAGGTCAGCTACGACGGCTGGAACTTCCAGCAGGTGCCGAGCGCGATGCACTCGCCCGCCGACCAGGGCGCGTTCGCCCAGCCGTACCGTGGCTGGGGCGTGATCGGCTACCAGGGTAACCGCGACCGGGCCACCCGTCCCATCGCGCAGGCCGAGTTGGTGCTCGACGAGAGCTACAAGAACGCGCTGCCGAAGGAACCGGTCAAGGCCGACCTGGCCACGTTCACCGCGAACCCGGCGGTGCCCACCCCGCGGATCATCGTGTTCGCCCCGCAGCCCGCCACGGGCCGGTGGGTCGCCTCCGACGAGAGCACGTGGGTCGGCGCATCCGCCGCAGCCAGTTCCCGGCTCGGCCTGGACACCATCGACATCGTCACCGACGCCGATATCGCCGGGTCGACCGGCTCGATCCGGCGCGGCCGCACCCAGCAGATCTCCACCACACTGACGCTCGGCCCGTTCGGCGGCAGCGGCGCCATCGGCACCACCGCGGGTGAGGTCGACTTCCTCGACCTCAACGGCGACCGCTTCCCGGACGTCGTCGGGGCCAAGGGAATCCAGTACTCCGACATGGATGGCGGCCTCGGCGCCACCCGTGGCACACTCGGCGGCAACGTGCGCGAGTCGGACTCGAGTGCCGGCGGCGTGTCGTTCAGCGCGGGAAGCCCGGTCCGCACCGTGGCTACCGCAGGCGGCATCGACGCGCCCACCGGCTACGCCTCGGCCAACACCGCGCGCACCGGCGTCGAGATGCCCGCGCTGGGCATCGGCGGCAACCTCGGCGGCGGAGAGTCCGACGCCAGGTTCGACCTGACCGACATCAACGGCGACGGCCTGCCGGACAAGGTGTACGCCGGCGGCGAGGCCCAGCTGAACCTCGGCTACAGCTTCGCCGCGCGCGAGCCGTGGGGCGGCGGCCCGGTCAACGACGCCTCCATCCGCAACGCGGGCGTCAACCTGGGCTTCAACCTCGACAACTACGGCTTCGCGGGCGGCGTGTCCGCGACGGTGGGCACCTCGCGGACCAACGCCACACTGGCCGACGTCAACGGCGACGGACTGACCGACCGCGTGTTCACCGACGGCGCCAACCCTGTGAAGGTCGCGATCAACACCGGTGCGGGCTTCACCGCGGCGACACCGTTCCGCGGCACCTTCAGCGACATCGCGGTGGACAAGAACGCCACCCTCGGCGGAGGCACGTACTTCACCTTCGGGTTCTGCTTCGGCTTCGGCTGCATCGTGTTCAACCCCGGCGCGGACGCCTACACCAGCATCGGCCGGGCCGAGGTGGCGCTGCGAGACGTCAACGGCGACGGACTGGCCGACCACGTCAAGTCCACCCGGGACAACGAGTTGCTGGTGGCGGTCAACAAGACCGGCCGCACCAACCTGCTGCGCTCGGTCACCCGCCCGATGGGTGCCCGCATCGACCTCGACTACACGCGCACTGGCAACACCGCCGCCATGCCGGAGAGCCGCTGGGTGCTGTCCCGCACCGCGGTGTTCGACGGGCTCCCGGGCGACGGTGTCGACACCCGCCTGAGTACGTTCCGCTACGAGCAGGGCCGCTACGACCGGCTGGAGCGCGAGTTCCTCGGCTTCGGTCGCGTCGTGACCGAGGACCGCGACGCCGACGCGGGCGACGCCGTGCACCGCGCGGTGACGAACGAGTACCGCAACGACGGGTACTACAGCCGCGGCCTGCTCACCCGCACGCTGACCGCCGACGGTGCCGGCCGCCCGTACCGCGAGACAGTCAACACCTACCGGCTGCACGACACCGCCTCCGGCGCGGAGGCGGACCCGAAAAGCCGGACGGCCACCGTGTTCCCGCAGCTCACCCGAGTCGAGGACACGTTCTACGAAGGCGCGACCACCGCAGCCAAGTCCACGTTCACCGAGCTCTCCTACGACGCGTACGGCAACGTCGTCCGCACGTTCGACGCGGCCGACGAAGGCGCCGCGGACGACCTGGAGACCACCTACGGGTACAGCGGTTCCGACGCGGCGTGCCGCGACCGCGGCATCGTCGGGATCGCAAACGTGCTGCGGCAGAAGGCCGCCGCTACCGGGGCGGTGCTGCGGCACCGCGAGGCTGACATCGACTGCGAGACCAGCGCGGTGCGCCAGGTCCGCGAGTACCTCGATGACAACACGTCGGCGGTCTCGGACCTGGAGTACCACCCGAACGGGAACCTGAAGTCGGTGACTGGCCCCGCGAACACGACCGGGCAGCGGTACAAGCTCGAGTACGGCTACGACACGGTCGTCGGCGTGCACGTCGAGTCGATCGTGGACAGCTTCGGGTACCGGTCGTCCTCGACGCACAACCTGAAGTACGGCCTGCCCGACCGCAACACCGACCAGAACGACCAGTCGGTCCTGATGTCCTACGACAGCGTAGGCCGCCTCGACACGTTGACCGGACCGTACGAGATCGGGTCCGGCAAGGTCACCATCGACTTCGAATACCACCCCGAGGCGGCCGTCCCGTACGCCACGACCAAGCACCTGGACCGCACCGCGGCGGGCGTGCGCGCGGACACCATCGACACGATCACTTTCAGCGATGGCTTCAAGCGGGTGCTGCAGACGAAGAAGGACGCCTCGGTGGCCGCGTCGCCGGGGGCGGCACCCGCACAGGTGATGACGGTGTCCGGCCGGCTGACGTTCGACGTCCTCGGCCGCGCGGTGGAGAGGTACTACCCGGTGACGGAGGCCAAGGGGCCCGCGAACACCGCGTTCAGCGCCGCCTTCGACGCCGTGGCGCCCACGAAGGAAACCTTCGACGTGCTCGACCGGTCGGTGAAGACGGTGCAGCCGGACGGGGTCACCACGATCAGCGGTTACGCGTTCGGCGCGGACCGGGCCGGGACGACCCGATTCGAGAAGACGGTGACGGACGGCAACGGCAAGCAGCGCCGCACCTACACCGACGTCCGCGGTGCGACGACGGCGGTGAAGGAGTTCAACGGTTCGGCGGTGATCTGGACCAGCTATGAGCACGACCCGATCATGCAGGTCACGGCGATCAGCGACGACCAGAACAACGTCACCCGCGCCGAGTACGACGGCTTGGGGCGCCGCACCGTGTTCGACAGCCCGGACGCCGGGCGCACCCAGACGCGCTACGACCTGGCCGGGAACATCACGGCGAAAATCACCGCGCACCTGGGGGCGGCAGGCAAGAGGATCGAGTACGACTACGACTACTCGCGGCTGAAGGCGATCCGCTACCCGACGTTTCCGGGCAACAACGTCACGTACGCCTACGGCGCGCCGGGCGCACTGGACAACGCGGCGTCGCGCGTCACCGAGGTCCGCGACGCAGCGGGAACTGTGACCCGCGCCTACGGGGCGTTGGGCGAGGTGACCAGGGAAACCCGCACGATCACCGCGGTCAGCGACGCTCCGCGCACCTACACCACCGCGTGGCGCTACGACGCGTTCAACCGCGTGCTGCAGCTGACCTACCCCGACGGCGAGGTCCTGACCTACGACTACGATTCCGGCGGCCAGGTCACCCGGGCGACCGGGGTCAAGAACGGGACCAGCTACACCTATCTGGACCGGCTCGACTACGACAAGTTCGGGCAGAAGGTCCTGCAACAGGCCGGCAACGGGGTGCGCACGACCTACACCTACGACGCCGAGGACCGCAGGCTCGCGGCGCTGAAGTCGGTGGCGCCGAACGGGGCCGCGTTCCAGAACCTGGGCTACAGTTACGACAACATCGGCAACATCACCGCGTTGGCGAACAACGCACCGCAGGGCGGGGAGATCGGCGGGCCGAGCACCCAGACCTACGGGTACGACGACCAGTACCGGCTGACGTCGGCGTCCGGCCACTACACTGACAAGAACAACCGAGTCAACACGTACACGCTGACCCTGGGCTACGACTCGATCCACAACACCACGAGCAAAGTCCAGCGCCACGAGGTCGCCGGCGGCACCCCGGCCTTCCCGGTCGACGGCGGGCCGGCTGGTCCGATCGAACCGGTCGACGACCCGTCGAACCCGGTCGACGTCCAGGACCGGACCAGCTATGACTACGCGTACGTGTACGACGGGACCAAGGCACACGCGCCCAGCAGGGTCGGGCCGATTTCCCACGCCTACGACGCCAACGGCAACCTGACCGACACGGTCAACACCGCCGTCAGCGGCAAGCGGCGGCAGTTCGTGTGGGACGAGGAGAATCGCCTCGCCTGCAGCCAGGACACCGCGACGGCCACTGTCACGCAGAACCCGGGCGGCTGCACGGACGCCACCGTCACCTACACCTACGACGACAAGGGCGACCGCGTCGTCAAGGACGGCGACGGGCTCTCGCTGTATCCGAACTCCAACTACAGCGAACGCGATGCGACCGGTTACAAACACATCTTCGTCGGCGACAGCAGGTTGACGACCAAGACCGTGGCGGTCACCGGGACCGAGGACGACCAGTCGTTCTTCCACGCCGACCACATCGGCTCGTCCGGGTACGTGACCGACCAGCAGGGCGCCGTCACCGAGCACCTGGAGTACTTCCCGTTCGGGGAGACGTGGGTCGAGGAGAGAACCGGGCAGGCGGACACGCCGTACCAGTTCACCGGCAAGGAACTCGACGCCGAAACCGGCCTCTACTACTACGGAGCCCGCTACTACAACCCGAGGACCCAACTGTGGGCCAGCGCCGACCCGGCGCTGCCCGACTACCTCGACAAGGACATCGCGGGCGGCATCACCGAAACACGGAACCTCGCCGTCTACACCTACACCTACAACAACCCGATCCTGCTGATCGACCCGAGCGGCAAGTGGCCGAAGATGCCGTCGTGGAGGACGATCGGCCATACCACCCTCGACGTCGTCGGCATGGTCCCGATCGTCGGCGAGCCCGCGGACCTGGCCAACGCGGGCTGGTACGCGCTGGAGGGCGATTACGTCAACGCCAGCCTCTCCGCTGCCGCGGCCATCCCGGCCGCGGGCTACGCGGCGAACGCGGTCAAGTACGGCAACAGGGCGCTCGACGCAGCGCAGTCTGCCAAGAACGCCAACAACGCCGTCGACGCCGCGAAGGTCGCCGACAACGCGCCTGCCCCGAGGGCGGCCGACAACGCGCCTGCCCCGAGGGCGGCGGACAGCCCGGGCGGGTGCCCCAACAGCTTCACCGGTGGCACGCCGGTCCTGATGGCCGACGGCACTCACAAGGCCATCGAGCAGGTCCGCGTCGGCGACGAGGTCGCCGCCACCGACCCGGTGACCGGCGAGAGCGGTCCGCGCGCCGTCAGCGCGCTCATCACCGGTGAGGGCGAGAAGAACCTGGTCGAGATCACCGTCGACGATCCCGACGGGCAGCCCGGCATGGTCATCGCAACGGACAACCACCCGTTCTGGGCGCCCGAGCTTGGCAAGTGGGTGTATGCCAAGGAGATCGTCCCCGGGACGCTGTTGCAGACCGGCAGCGGCTCCTACATCCAAGTGGGCGCTGTGCGGGCATGGACACAACACCAACGGGTCCACAACCTCACCGTCGCCGACATCCACACGTACTATGTGCTCGCCGGCAACACGCCGGTATTGGTCCACAACTGCGATCTTGACCAAGGTGTCTATGTTTTTGCTGACAAGAAGTCAGGGTTGCCGTATGTCGGACAGACCAACAACTTTGACCGCCGACTTCAAGAGCACGTAACGAAGAGCGGTCGGAGAGATCCGGATGACCACGTCATTTGCATTCACGTTTGTGGGAACAAAGAGGCTCTTGAAGCAGCAGAGAACGAGTTGATCGAAGAGCTGGGTGGGATCGAAAATCTGGGAAACGACATCAATTCGCCGGGGCGGGGACGTCGTTAGCATGTACAGCTTTCACGCGCCTGGAAGTCTGGCCGGATGGGTCCCGAACGAGTTGCGAGGAGGGTGAATGGCTGAGCATGCAGTAATCGTGGAGGTCCCCCTGTCCGGGGAGGGGTTCGGTGAACCGGCGGAGCGTGACGAGATTCGTCGAATCTCGCGAGAGATCGACGCGAAGCTCGCCCAGGGGACGTTCGGCGAGCTAGATGGCGATGAGTTCGGCGGTGGGAGCGCGACGCTCTACCTCTATGGGCCAAGCGCAGACGAACTCTTCGACGCAGTTCTGCCCATTCTCGCTGGCGCCCTTTCTGGCCGCCGGGCAACGGTGACTCTGCGCTATGGTGAAGCTGATGATACGTCTGTTCAGCAGCGCTCGGTCAGCATTTAGTCAGCTCGATAGTTTGTGGCCCGACGAGGTCCACTTCGGGTGAGTGATGCTGGGCCTAGCTTCAGCGCGAACTGAACCTTATCCGGTAGCCGCCACTGCTGGATGAGGTTCAGTCATTTCACTCGGCAGTGATTTAGGTTTTCGGTGCCTTCCAGCGGGTTTGCGAAGAGTGAGTGTTCTAACTAGCGTGATGTTGCTGGGTCCACACGTACTATGTACTCGCCGGCACAACACCGGTCCTGGTGCACAACTGCGGCGAAATGATTAAAGCTGGGGATCTCGAAGGTAGGTATACCCCCGGCCAGTCGACTCGCGACCCTGCTTCGCAGTGGTATCACGAAGTGCTCGACAATGACGCTCTTCTGAGCGGTATTGACAAAGCTGAACATGGTGACGGGATCCTAGTGTCGCGAGCCGGGCGCATTCTGGTCGGACATCACAGGGTGGATGAGGTGGTCAACCGGTTGAAAGATGGTCGCCTGAACCCCGATACGCCGATCACAACTCAACGTCACCCATGCTCGTGTGATTAAACCGAAGTAAAACTAGCTGGGGCTTCCGCGGAACCGATTTCCCTAGCGTGTTGTCGAAGCTTGTTAACGAGAGGATTCGTAAGTCCGATGTCCATAGTGAGACAACAAGACCCGGACTTTCGTGTATGCCATATCAGCTTTGAGTCATTGCTGGAACTCCAGCGGGACGCGGAGGAGAGCGGCTTCGCTACCAGGTGGACGTCGCTCGACGCTCTTCGTGCTCAGGTGAAAGAGGGCAGTGTTCTGGTGGCACCTTTAACGCGGGAGGCGAGAGGCGACCTGATCCGTGCTTACCGATGCGCCGTCCTCTTTTCTGTGGCGAGCGGGGACGGTCGAGGTGGAGTTGCGACTATTGACATTTCTCCGGCAAGGTTCGGATCGTTGGCGCGTATAGATAGGGATCGGGATGTGAGAGAGGCTCTGGCAAGTGTTTTCGCGCTCGCTCTAGGCGGAATTTCTACCGTGTCCAAGAATTAGTCTTTTAAATGCAAGGTTCTGCCTGGGGGTAGCATACGAGTGCGCCAGAGTGGAATCACCTGGCCGCGCTTCCTGGTGGACTTTATCGGCGATGCGCGTGGTTGTGGTTATTGGTGCGGCGGCCCGACGGGGGATATCTGCCCGGCGGGTCGGCGCCGTCTTTACAAGACTTTACCAACTCCCACCTTCCAAGCGCGGAGGGGATCCTTTACGTCGCTCAGAAGGCATACGAGAAGAAGGCTGGGAAGCCTTGGGAATATGTTTCTGCGGTTGATTACGAGACGGGATCTAATGATTCCGAGTGGTAGCTGTCGAATTGCGTGTCGGGCCTGACTGGACGTTTATTTCACCTTCGCGCCGGTGCTAGTCGATTCACGTCTCGATTCCGGTACGGCAAGATGTCCGGTAACTACTCAGGTCATCAGTTGATTGCGGGGATCCAGGGTCGGCCGGATGTCAACTGCCGGGTAGACGGCGGGAGTCTCACCCGCCGTCCCCCACAGATCCGGACGTAAGCCTCTCGGCTTATCCGGCTCGTGCCGTTCGGTTATCAGGTCGTGTACCGCAGTGTCCAGTGAGCGAATAGGTTCGGTGTCCGTTGTCGGACTCCCATCAACCATGCCCGCGCCCGGTCGTCACTGCGTTTGAGTCGCTTGTACTTCCACTTCCCCCAGCGCATCAGATGGCGGTCGACACGCTTGCCGATCGGGTTCACCGCGCTCGGGTAGAACACGGTGAAGTAGTTCAACCAGCCCCGTAGGGCCGGGTTGATCTCTTCCGCGAGGTCGGCCAGGTTTTCGGTCGTGCGCCGATGTAGCCGCCAGGACGCGACCTTGCGGCTCATGTCGGCCAGCTTCCCCGGAGCCACCGCTGGCAGGAACCCCGTTCGGGACTTCCCCCGGACGAAGGTCTTGCGGGGACGAAACGCGTATCCGCAGAACGTGAACGTCACCTGGCCGTAGTCCAGGCGACGCCGGTCGTCCTTGCAGTACACGATGCGCGTCTTGTCGGGATGCACCTGCAACCCGATGTCCGCGAACCGGCGATCGATCGCCTGCCGCATCTGGTGCGCCTGACGTTCGGTCACGCAGTGGACCACCACATCGTCTGCGAACCGCTCGAACCCGACCCCGGGAAACTCCCGGGACATCCAGGTGTCGAAGCCGTAGTGCAGGAAGATGTTGGCGATCAACGGGGAGATCGGGCCACCCTGCGGTGTCCCCTTCGTCCGGCAGGCCAAGGTTCCGTCGGGCATCAGCATCGGCGCCTTCAACCAGCGCTGCACATACAGCATGACCCACGGCTGGGCCGCGTGTCGTGCCACCGCCTTGAGCATCAGCTCCCACGGCACCGAATCGAAGAAGGCTTTGACGTCCAGGTCGACGACCCAGTCCTTCTTGAAACACCGCTGCCGGCACACCCGCACCGCATCCACCGGGGACCGTCCGGGACGATAGCCGTAGGAGTCGTCGTGGAACACCTTCTCCACCTCCGGCTCCAGCACCAGCACCGCCGCCGTCTGCGCCACCCGGTCGACCACGTTGGGTATGCCCAGAATCCTGGTTCCACCCTTCTTGGGGATCTCCACCGCCCGGACCGGGCCGGGAAAGTAGCTGCCCGACGACATGCGGTTCCACAGCCGGTAGAGGTTGTCAGTCAACCGCTCCTCGAACTGTTCGATCGTCACGCCGTCGGCCCCGGCCGCTCCGCCGTTACCCTTCACCTTCAACCACGCGGCCCAGACCAGCCGCTTGGGGATGTCGTGCGACTTACCTGTCAACCCTGACTGACTCACGCGGTTCCTCCCTCACGGTTGACCGCCCGCGCCAGCCTGAACGACCCCGCCCCTTCGCTCCCCGACCCACTGCGATACGCAGGCGGTTCACAGCTACTACGGGCGAGTCCGCCAGCGTCCCCGCATCGGTACTCCGCTCCTCGCGGTTTCCGCCGCTTGGAGTTCTCCCTCTCGCCGCCGGTCACCCAACGGGCGGTATCGGGGTCCGCCTTCACACGTTCCATACGAGAGCCTGGACCGGGCTCATGCTGCCTATATGCCGGACACCACCTGGGCAGTAAGCGGCTATCCCCCAGGCTCTTCCCGAGACTCACCTCCGGCCTCGGTTTTGATGTCATCTGACTGAGTTTCGACACGTCAACGGCAGAGAACTCGACGTTCATCGCTCATCTTCCCGGTCCACACCTGACGCGATCATGCCGCGCCTTTTCCAACGACGCTCAGGACGACGGTCTTCAGCCAACGCCCCTCGTGGTGGTTTGAAGCCTGCTTCCGCACGCCGGCTCCGGAGGGCCAAACAACCTCCATCTCTCGTACAGCACCGCAGTCCACGAGGCCGCCATCCGTCTCTGCCTCGCTTTCCACGTTCGTGTTCGCAAGAGGTGATCTCAGCAACTTTGCGGTAGGTATTTGTATTGGGTGCGGCTCTGGTGAGGTGCGGCGACACGCTGTGTGGCCTGGGGATGTGTTACTGGTTGTGATGGTGAAAGGGATCCTCCCGCTATGTTCGTCGGTTGCGAGACACGAACATCAGCAAAGAGGGAGCCCGGTGCAAGAGTACGCATCCGAGACGGCGGACGATGCTTTCGCCGGCTCATCCGTGCGGTTCGGCGCGATGGTGGACTTCCTGTCCGGTGAGCATGCGGCGGGGATGACTCACGCCGAACTGGAGGAGCGGCTGCATACCGATGGCATGCGGTTGCTGTGTCAGTTGTTGCAGGACAGTCTGGATCTTCGTGCCAGTCGGGAGGAACGGCTCGACGAGGTGACCGACGCCGATAGCCATCTGCGGGGGTGGGCCGAGCGGGGGCGGCAGCGGACGCTGGCCACCCGGTTCGGTGAGGTGGTGGTGACGCGTATCGCCTACCGGGCGCGGGCGCGGGCCGATCTGAACCCGGCGGACGCGGTGTTGAACCTGCCCGTGGAGAAGCACTCGCATGGACTGCGCCGGTTGGCCGCGGCCGAGGCGGCCCGCGGCTCGTTCACCGACGCGGCGGCCGCGATTGAGCGGGCCACCACGGTGCGTATCGGGAAACGGCAGGTCGAGGCGTTGGCCGCCGCAGCGGCGATAGATGTGGATGCCTTCTACACCGCCCACGCCCCGGACTGGTCGGCCGATGATGATGTGCTGGCGTTGTCCTTCGACGCCAAAGGGGTGGTGATGCGCCCCGACGGGCTCCGCGCGGGCACCGCCAAGGCCGCGGTCAGCCAGAAACTGGCCGGCCGCCGGTCCAAGGGCGAGAAACGCAACCGCAAGCGGATGTGCGAGGTCGCCGCGGTCTTCGACGTGACCGGCAAGCCGCGCACCATCGCCGACATCCTGCCCGAGGACCCCGAAGCGGCCCAAACTGCTACCCCGGCGCCGGTCACCTCCGGCAAGTGGCTGCACGCCAGCGTGACCGACGACGCCGCGGCGGTGATCGCCGCCGGGTTCGCCGAGGCCGACCGCCGCGACCCCGACCACGCTCGGACCTGGATCGCCCTGGTCGACGGCAACACCCACCAGATCGACCGGATCCACGCCGAGGCCAAAACCCGCAAGATCACCTTGCCGGTTGTTGTGGACTTCATCCACGTCATCGAGTACCTCTGGAAGGCCACCTGGTGTTTCCACCCGGAGGGCGACCCGAACGCCGAACGGTGGGTCCGCGCCCAGGCCCGGCAGGTGTTGGCCGGACGGGCCGGCATAGTCGCCGCAGCCATCCGACGCAAGGCCACCTACCACGGCCTGGACCCCGGCAAACGCAAACCCGCCGATGTCGCCGCCGCCTACCTGCTGGCCAAAAAACCGTACCTGGACTACCCGACCGCGCTGGCCAACGGGTGGCCGATCGCCACCGGGGTGATCGAAGGCGCCTGCCGCCACCTGGTCAAAGATCGTATGGACGTCACCGGCGCTCGCTGGGGCCTCGACGGCGCCGAAGCAATCCTCAAACTCCGCACCCTGATCAGCAACGGCGACTTCGACCAGTACTGGACCTGGCACCTGGCCCAGGAACAACAACGCATCCACAACAGCCGCTACCTCGGCGGTGCCATCCCACAATAGACGATCACCTCAGAGGAGCCGCACCCATTTGTATTCGACGTGGGTCAGGTGCAGAGCGGCGGCGACGATGTCGCCGATTCGGCGTGGGCTGGCGGTGGTGTGGCGAAGTGTTGTCCAGCGTCCGATCAGGATGGCGAAGCCGCGTTCGCCCTGCCAGCGCAGGCCGCGTAGCAGCCGGTTGTAGGCGCGGTTGTCGGACGCGAGCCGGCTGCCGTCGGCGGGCTGTTTGATCGGGGTCTTGATGCCGTGGCCTGCGCTTTCGTAGCCGGAGTCGGCGGGAGTGTCAAGTTAACGGCTGATCTTGGTTGTTGAGGTGGTCAGTTGTTGGCCGGGGTGAGCCGGCCTTCGAAGGCGATCTGGAAGGCGTTCAGTGGTGCTTTCCAGCGCATGGTCCAGCGTCGGCGGCCGGCCACGGGCACGGCAAAGTCGGCGGGTGGGGTGTTTAGGCTGGTAGAAGGTCCAGGAGTTTGAGGATCCGGCGGTTCGTGCGGGCGTTGTATCGCAGCGCGGCGGCGATGTTGGTGGTGTCGTGGATTCTGAGCAGGCTGACCACTACGTTTCGTAGGGTTGCCATGACGCGTGGCGTGTTACCGGTCCGGACCCGGGAGGCGTCCTCGCCGAGGGTCACATCCCTCACCCAGTGCAGAACCTCGATTCCCCAGTGTTGGCGCACGTACGCGAGCAGGTCAGCGGGGTCGGCCTGCTCGGCGGTGAGGCTGGTGACATACAGCATCGCCTGGTAGCTGGTCTTGCCTTTGACGGTGACGGTCCGTTCGATCAGGAACACCTGCGCGACGTGCGGGAAGTTCACCTCGGGCGGAGCGGGTATGACCTGGATGGTGCGTCGCTCGTGCCGGCCCCGGTCGTCGTCCACGCTCCACGCGGTGACCGGCACCCCGGCCCAGTCCAGAGCGTCGAGCCGGTCGAACAGGGTGGGCTGGTTGTCCAGCACCGGGAAGATGAAGTGCGCGTCCTTGACCTGGCGCAGCCATCGGGCATGCTTACGCTGCGTCTGCATCGCGTCGGCCGTCACCACCTGGCCGGCCAGCTCGAGGGGCGTCAACAGCGGTACGAACGCGGTGATCTCATTGCTTTTGCCGTCGACCTGGCGCTGGGCGAGTACCACCCCCACGCATGACAACGCGGCGAGCAGGTGCGGCGCCGGGTTGCCGGCGCTCTTCGCACCGCGGCTGGTCTTGCCGTCCACCGCGACCTGGATCAGCCGCGGCCGGTGCCGACCGCGTGTACTGGCCCGCCAGCGGCGCTGGCCAGCGGCCTTGGCCCGGCGACGGGCCTTACGACCTCGCGGGGGCCGTACCCCGGTCCGCGCCTTCGCCCGCTGCGCCGCCAGGGCACGCCGCTGCAGCCACCGACCCATCACCGCGTCCAGCACGTCACCGTCGAGCCGGGCGCACAACCCGCGCACCGTCTTCTCATCCGGACCGACATACCGGCCGGTCGCCGGAGCCACCCGGGCGCCGAACACCTTCAGGGTCTTCTGTGAACACCCGGCGATCCACTGCCCGATCGCGTACACCGACGTATTGCCGGCCAGCACCGCCGCCAGGGCCAACCCGACCACCGTCGGCAACCGATGCCGGATCCCTCGCGCGTCCCGCGGATCAGAAACCTCCGACAGCGCCGCGACCAGGCTTTCCTGCCTGTTACGGCCCAACAGGACCGGTCGTGTCTGCTCGTCCGGCTGGTCTTGGACAGCGTTGATCAGCAATGATGCAGGCGCGGGCACGGTACTCCACAGGGTGATCCGAAGGCGTAGACAACCTCAAGATCACCGGAGCCGTGCCCGCCCCGTCAAATCCACTCTGGACCACAACACAAAGTCCTCACACGAGCACTCTCCGACTTTGCCGTGCCCGTGGGCGGCCGGCTCCGGTCGGGTCGAGGCTCATCAAGGCCATGTAGACGCACTTGAGTGCGGCCTGCTCGTTCGGGAAGTGGCCACGAGCTCGCACGGCCCTGCGGATACGGGCGTTGACGGACTCGATCGCGTTCGTGGAGCAGATGACCTTGCGGATCTCCACGTCGAAGGCGAGGAACGGCACGAACTCCGCCCACGCGTTCTCCCACAGCTTCACGATCGCCGGATACTTACGGCCCCACGCCTCGGCGAACTCGAGGAACCGCTCGGTGGCGGCGTCCTCGGTCGCCGCGGTGTAGACCGGCCGCAGCGCTTTGGCGATCTTGTCCCAGTCCTGCCGGGCGGCGTAGCGGAACGAGTTGCGCAGCAGGTGCACCACACACGTCTGCACGATCGTGCGCGGCCACACCGTCTCCACCGTCTCCGGCAGTCCCTTGAGCCCGTCACAGACCAGCATCAGCACGTCGGCCACGCCGCGGTTCTTCAACTCGGTGAGCACGTGCAGCCAGTACTTGGCGCCCTCGCCGCCGTCACCGGCCCAGATACCGAGGATGTCGCGGTGGCCGTCGACGGTGACCGCCATCGCGAGGTAGATCGGCCGGTTCGCGACCTGACCGTCCCTGATCTTGACGTTGATGGCGTCGATGAACACGACCGGGTAGACCCGGTCCAGGGGCCGGTTCTGCCACTCGGCCATGCCGTCCATGACCTTGTCGGTGATCGTGGAGATGGTCTGCTTCGACACCTCAGCGCCGTAGACCTCAGCCAGGTGCGCGGCGATCTCGCCGTGGGTCAGGCCCTTGGCCGACAGCGACAGGACCATGTCGTCGACGCCGGTCAGACGCCGCTGCCGCTTACGCACGATCTGCGGCTCGAACGTCCCGGCGGCGTCGCGTGGGACCCGCACCTCGACCGGCCCGACGTCGGTGAGCACCGTCTTGGTCCGGCTGCCGTTACGGGTGTTCCCGCTACCCCGACCCGCCGGGTCGTGCTTGTCGTAGCCGACGTGGTCGGTGATCTCCCCATCCAACGCCGACTCGAGGACCCGCTTCGTCAGCTGCTGCAGCAGCCCACCCTCGCCGGTCAGCTTCAACCCGTCACCACGAGCCCGATCGACCAGCATCGCGATCAACTGCTCATCCGTGACCGCACCCACCGGCTCCACGGCCGGCTGTCCCACGGTGGTCTCGGTCGTCATCTGGCGTCTCTCCCTTGATCGGTCGATCAGCCGTTATTTGGGCCCTGTCTCACTTTCGGTGGTGACGGTGGGTGCTGTTATCCGAGGAGGATGCGGTGGCGGAGCAGGGTGAAGCCTGCTCGTCCGTGCATTTGACGTGCGATTCGTTTGGTCTTGGTGTTGACGCCTTCGGTGGGGCCGTTGCTGTAGGGGAGCGTGAGCGCGGCGTTCACGGCGTCGCGGTCGCGTTCCAGGCCTCGGGTGAAGGCGTGCAGATGAGGTAGATCGACCGTGCGAACCTGCAGGATCCAGTGCGAGAGCCGGTCGGTGTTTGCGGGTTGAGGCGTCAGGAGCTCGGCGAAGCGTCCGACAGCGGCGGCGAGTTGGGTCATCTCTGGGCAGGCTGCGGTGAGCCGTGCCAGTAGATCTCGGCGCTCGGGTTTGAGGTTGTCGGGTCTGGTGAGGATCATCCGGGCGAGGCGGCGTGGGGAGATGTGGCTGCGGTCGGCGTCCGCGCGGCCTTGGTTGATGTACTTGTGCAGGAGGTTGAGGCAGCCGGTGAAGCCGAGGGTCTTGATCTCGTCGAAGAGGTGCTTGACGCCGACGCTGGGGTCCTCGGCTCGACGTTTGCGTAGGTGTTCGCGGTAGGGGTCGACGAGGCTGGCACGGTATTTGGGGACGCGGAGCATCCGCTCGGGCCGGTCGGCTCGCGCGTAGCGCTTGACGGTGTTCAGGGCCAACTGCAGACGGCGGGCGCACTCCAGCAGGCCCACGCCTTGGTCGAGCAGGTCATGGACCTGGTGCCAGCGTTGCTGGGTCGTCCGCGCGCGGGGGCCGTCGTAGATGGGTGCGTCCAGGACGGGGGCCCAGCAGGTACTGTGCGCCTTCACCTCGCTGAGGGCGGCTTCACAGAGGTTGTGCCACAGGTGCCACCGGTCTGCGACCTGCACCGCGTCGGGCAGGGCGCGGCGAATGGCCTCGGCGTAGGTCGCCGAGCCGTCGCGGCATACGACCTCGACGCCGGGATGTGCGCGTAACCACGCTTCGAGGGTGTCGGCGGTGCGGTCGGGTAGCACGTCGATCCGCTCATGGGTCTCGGCGTCGATCACCACGGTGGCGTAGCGGTGCCGCCGGCGTAGAGCGAAATCGTCAACGCCGATCACCCGAGGCGTCCGCTCATTGGGCAGCGGGATGCACAGCAGGGCGCGTAGGGCCGTGTGACGGGACAGGCCCATGGCGAGTATCGCCAGCAGACGCGACCCTGCCCGGCCCGCTAACTCCTTGACGACGGCTTTGACCTGCCTGTTCAAACGGGCTGTGCGGCGCTGGTATCGCTCCAGCACCCCGGGAACCTGTTCACGGAAGGTGTGGCGGCAGCCGCGCGTGGGGCACACCAGACGCCGCACCCGCACACGGACCACCACCCGGCGCCCGTCGACCGGAACGTCGGCGACCGTCCGCCAGTGATAGCCGTGCACCCGTCCGGACGAGGCCCCGCACCTCGGGCAGACCGCAGTGTCACGCGGCGTCCGGGCCCGCACCACGATCCGCTCACCCTCGTCGGTCACGTCCTCGATGACCAGCGGGGACAGCCCCGAGAACACCGTCTGTACAAGTCTGTTGACATCCTCCACATAGGAACAACGACACCCGCCACCCTCCGTCACCACCGAAAGTGAGACAGGGCCGTTATTTGTACAGTCCCTTGACGCCTTCGGTGGGGCCGTTGCTGTAGGGAAGTGTGAGCGCGGCGTTTACGGCGTCGCGGTCCCGTTCCAGGCCTCGGGTGAAGGCGTGGGGAACCGCTTGCCGAGGGTGATTGGTTAAGGGATCGTTCCGGCCGTGGAACGGTCGATCGCCATCTGCTTCGAAGGTCGGGTGGCTCGGCAGCGTAGGCGTGCGTACGGCCCGGCTCTGCCGGGCCGTACGTGGGGTTGGCCAGCGGCGGGTGCCGGGATTGTTCTGACTCAGGTGTGCGCCCTGCGGGGAGATGTCAGCGCACCGCGTCGGTGGGCGAGTACGAGCATAGGCGCGGCCAGTAGCAGACCGATGACGACGGAGACGATCGACGCGTCCAGGCCGAAGGTGCCGCCGGTGAGCAGGTCCGGGCCGGTGACGTCGGCGGTGAGCAGGCCGTTGGCGGCGCGGCCGGAGACCGGGATGCCGAGCAGTTGCTGGGTGGTGTTCCAGGCGAAGTGCAGACCGGTCACGAACCAGATGCTGCGCCGCCACAGGAACGCGGCGCCGAGCAGGACACCCGCCTCGGCGGTGATCGCCAGGGCACTCCACATGCTGGCCCCCGGGTTGAACAGGTGCGCGCCGCCGAAGAACAGCGCGGTGAGCACGAGCGCGACGCGACCGCTCCACAGTTGCTCGAGGGCCTGCAGGGCAATACCGCGGAACATCAGCTCCTCCGCGACCGCCACACAGGCCATCACTGTGGCCGCGGACAGCGCGACCGGCAGAACGTCACGGCCTGCCCACGAGAACGAGTAGCCGCCGAACATCGTGATGACGAGGGTCGAGACGAGCACGAACCCCAAGCCGAGCGCGCCGCCGAGCAGGGTTTCCCGCCCTGCCGAGCGCCGAGCGATCTCCGGGGTGCGCCGCCGCGCGACGAAGCGCATGATCGCCCAGTACGCGGCCACCGCGGTGGCCGCACCGATCAGGGGCAGCAGGCCAGGTCTGGTCGTGGTCAGGCCCTGGATCAAGCCGATACCGGCGATACCGGCCAGCATCCAGACCATGGGAAGGCGGGTGATCCGGCCGACCAGGCCCCGTCCTTCCGGAGACTGGTCACTGTCTGTGGCGTGGTGTGCGGTTGACATCGTGCGCATCGTGGCTCCCTCGCGTATCGGCTGCCGGGGTGGCGACTACGCACAACGCTAGGAACGCGACCACGCACGCGAATCACCCGCCAGTAGACGATTTCCGGTAGCTCTCGCGGGGGACGCCGTCACCTTCCAACGCGCGAGGGATGCCACCCCTTCGGGCGCGGATGCGGCCCCGTCGGCCCCGTCGAGCAGGTGCACGCTCATCGGCGGCGAAGCGTCGTCACTGGCGGTAACGGTGCCTGTCGACAGAACTCACCCCAGACGAACGATTCCGGGAGGGTCAGGTCTGGGACGGCGGTCGGGTCGCGTCCCGGCGCAGCTCGCTGTCGCCTACGCGGGCCCGGCGCTGCAGCCGCGGACCCGGTACGTCTGGCAGGTCCAGGTCTGGGACACCGCCGGGCGCACCTCCGGCTGGAGCGCCCCCGGCTCCCGGGAGACCGGCGTCAGGGCCTGCACGTCATCCTGCGTCGCTGCCCGCCCGCCCGGGTTCCGGCCACTGCTGGCAGTCAAAACCGGGTGAAGACGAGCCGTTCGTGGGATTATGCCACGAATCCTGTGATGCGGCGTAGAGTGGCCGTGAAGGACCTCGGATGCGGCTCAGCTTGAGCTTGGTTCGCTGCCTTTGAGCCGCGGCACAACATCGAGGAGCGCCAATGACGATTCCGCGCCGACCCGTCGAGTCCGCTGGTCCTGACGTGGTCGAGCTGAACCCGATTTTCGCGCGCCCGGGCGAGTCGACGGAGTTCTCTCGGTATTCGATTCCAGACGGCGAGTCGCTGCCGGAAACGGCCTACCAGATCGTGCACGACGAGGCGATCCTCGACGGCGGTCCACGGCTCAACCTGGCGACGTTCGTGAGCACCTGGATGGACGGCCAAGCGGCGAAGCTGTACACCGAAACGTTCGACAAGAATCTGATCGACAAAGACTACTATCGAGCCACGGCGACGATGGAGGCGCGCTGCTGGACGATGCTTGCGGACCTCTGGCACGCGCCGGAACCGCGAAGCGCTATCGGTACCTCGACGGTCGGTTCGTCCGAGGCGTGCATGTTGGGTGGGTTGGCGCTGAAGCGGCGTTGGCAGCACGCACGTCGCGCCGCCGGAAAATCAATCGATCAACCGAATCTGGTGATGTCCAGCGCGGTGCAGGTGTGTTGGAAGCGGTTTTGCAACTACTGGGAGGTGGAGCCGCGCTTCGTGCCGATTTCCGAGGAGCACAAGGTGCTCGACGGTCACGATCTCGAGTCGTACGTGGACGAGAGTACGATCGGCGTCGTAGCGATCCTCGGCGTGACCTTCACCGGCATGTACGAGCCGGTGAAGGAGATCGCGGCGGCGCTCGATGCGATTCAGGCCTCGTCCGGGCTGAACATCCCCATCCATGTTGACGGAGCCACGGGTGCGTTCGTCGCGCCGTTCATCCAGCCTGATCTGGAATGGGACTTCCGTATCGACCGAGTGGCGTCTATCAACGCGTCGGCCCACAAGTACGGCCTGGTGTACCCGGGTCTGGGCTGGATTGTCTGGCGGGAGAAGGCAGCACTGCCCGACGACCTGATGTTCCAGGTGACCTACCTGGGCGGTGACATGTCGACGATCGGGTTGAACTTTTCCCGCCCGGGGCCCAGGTGCTCTTGCAGTACTACCTGTTCCTGCGTCTCGGCCGCGAGGGCTATCGCCGGGTGCAGCAGGCCGCGTACGACGTGGCACTGTACCTGTCCGCCGAGATCGCGAAGCTGCCGCAGCTCGAGCTGTGGAGCGACCGCGTGGGCATCCCGGCGTTCGCGCTGCGTCTCCGGGCGGGGCGCACCTCGAACTGGAACCTGTATCACCTGTCCGATCGACTGCGCATGAACGGGTGGCAGGTCCCCACGTACCCGATGCCGGACGACCTGGTCGACCTCACGGTGCAGCGGATCGTCGTTCGTAACGAATTCAGCCGTGACCTGGCTGGAGCCTTCATCACCGACCTCAAGGCGCAGGTCGCGTACCTCGACGCCCTCGACGCCCCCATGCCGACCGAAGACCAGCATTCGGGGTTCCATCACTGACAGCCGCAGGACGACGACGGCTGGAGCCAGCAGACCGACGGCTCCCAACGCGGCGTCGCAAGAGGGGTTGAAGACCGAATGCAACGGTCAGCTCGTGGGTGCGAGGTGGTCGGCCGGGCCGCCGTGCGGCACCGGCTGGTCCGGTGAACGCGGAACGCGTGCCCGAGCGGCGTGGGGATCAGGCGACACCGCACCAGCACGAGCTGACCCGCTGGCTGTGCCGGACCGACGTTCTCAACCCTGGCGGTGGCGTGGCCAGATCCACCAGCTCAGCGCCGCGCCGACCAGTGCGATCACGCCGCTGAGGACGAGGGCTGCGGACACTCCGTCCGCGAACGCCTGATCGTAGGCGCCGGTCACCACGGCCCGTTGGTCGGTTGGCAGCCGATCGAGCACGGAGCGCGCTGTCTGTGAGTTGGTCAGGGCGTTGACGACCTGGCTGGACTCTTCCTCGCTGAGCCCGGCGGCCGCGCTTGTGGAGCCGGCGCGGGCCCGGCCGTAACTGGCGGTCACCGCGGTCAGCAGGACCACGCCGAGTGCCCCGCCCAACATGCTGCTGGTCTTGAAGACTCCCGACGCGACGCCGGCGAGTTCGGTGGGTGGACCTCCGACGAGGGTGTCGGACATCGGCACCGACAACAGGCCCAGGCCGACACCGACGATCAGCAAGCCCAGGATCACCAGCAGGAAGGACGAGGTGGGCGTGACCGGGCTGACGACGAAGAAGCCGAGGCTGATCAGGAGCAGGCCTCCGACCGCCGGGGTGCGGGCGTCGTGTCGGGCGGTGATCCGTGCGCCGACGGTGTTGAACACCAGGATCGTCACGGCCGCCGGGACCAGCAGCAGACCGGCCACGAACGCGCTGTAACCCCGCACGTCTTGCAGGTAGAGGGCCAGCACGAACAGGGTACCGGCGAAGGTGATGTTCATCGTCAGGTTGACGGTCAGAGCGCCGTCGAAGCTGCGGGCCCGGAACAGCCGCAGGTCCACCAACGGGTTGGTGATTTTCAGCTCGACGATGACGAACAGCGCCGCCAGCAGCAGCGCCGCAACGAACAACCCGATGATCACCGGATTGCGGAAACCGACTCGCTGGCCCTCGGTCAACGCGAAGAGTAGGCACAACGCGGCGCCGGCGCTGGTCACCACGCCGACCAGGTCGACACGTCCGCTGCTGACCTCGCGTGACTCCGGTGTGTTCCGGCTGGTCAACAGATACGCGACCAGAGCCGCCGGTGCGCTGATCCAGAACAGCGACCGCCAGCCCAACAGGGTGGTCAGCGTCCCGCCGAAGGCCGGCCCGAGGGCCTGTCCCGCCCACGTCGCCGCCGCCCACGCGGCGAACGCCGTCGGCTGCTCGGCGCGGCTGAACAGCACCGGGATCAACGCCAGCGTGGCCGGCAGGATGAGCGCCCCGCCGATACCCATCACCGCGCGGCCGACGATCAGACCGGCAAGGCCGGAGAGGAAGGCGGTCACCAGGGAGGCGCACCCGAAGACCACCAGGCCGAGCAGCAGCAGGCGCCGCCGACCGTACAGATCCGCGAAGCGACCCGTGGCCAGCAGGAGCGTCCCGCAGGCGATGCTGAGCGCATTGTTCGCCCACTGCATGTCGGTCAGACTGACGTCCAGTTGGGTGGCGATCGTCGGTAATGCGACGCCGAGGTCGGCGAACGCGAGCCACACCAGCGCCGCGGCGATGCAGATGCCGACCAACGCGCTCCACCGGGATGGCGGTGACCGGCGATTCCGAGCGTGCATACCAGGACAATATAGGCTTGCTACGCCTCGGACCTGCCAAAGTCGGGGGGATGGGGATCTTATCGGGCGAATGTCGACAAGTCTCCGCGGCGGGAGTGCTGGCGCTGCGGGTGTCGCCTGCGACGGTGAAGTCGGCCTGTGCTCCCCTCGGAACGAGGCGCGGACCGCGCGGAGTCCGCACCGGTCCGGGGAGATCTGACGGCGATCACCCGCCGTATACGTCCGCCTGGTCACTCCCGCAGGGGGTCGAGTCGAGGACCCTCGCGGTGAAGGCCGCCAAGCGTGTCCGCATCCTCTCGCGCGGCACGTGCGCCTGCCCAGCCAGGTGCTCGACGAGATCGGCTCGGATGGCGGCGAGCAGGGCGTGGGCGGTGAAGTCGCTGTCGGCCAGGCCGGGAATCTGCTCCAGCACGGCTTGCAGGAGGCCGTGCCACCGCTGGTAATGCTCCGCCTGGTACGGGCTGCTGCTCCCGCTTTCCTCCAACGCCGACGCGAGGCCTCGGTTGTCGAGCTTGAAGCACAGGACGGCGTCAAGCAGAGCGGGCACGCGCTGCTGCGGCGGGGTGGTGGGCCCCAGGGGTGGAGGGCCCGCTTCGACGGCCTCTCTGATCGGTTCCAGCCGCGCCTCGTACAGGGCGCGGAGCAGACCGGGGCGGTCGCCGAAGGCTCGGAAGAGCGTGCCCTTGCCGACACCGGCCGCCGCTGCGATGTCGGCCATGGTGACGTCTTCAGGGCTCTTGCAGCGGACGAAGAGAGCGTCGGCGGCCGCGAGGACGGCCTGCCGGTTACGGACGGCGTCCTTGCGGGGCTTGCGGTCGGACATGGTCCTCCTCGACTTGCAAAGCGGACCCGCGGTCCGTATTGTCCAACCGGACCCACGGTCCGGATTCATGAGATGGAGGATACCCGTGGCCACACCGACTTCTCCGGCGGATCTCTACCGTCACACGCCCCACATCGCCGTCATAACCGACGGGCGCAGCACCTCCTACCGTGACAACTGGAACCCTCTCGGCCTCGCGCCCGGCGCCGACGTCACCGGAAGCAACTGATGACCGCCACCGGCACCACAATGGTCATCGGCGCCACCGGCACCACCGGTAGCCGCACTACCGCGCAGCTGACAGCCGCTGGCCACCGCGTGAAAGCCGCCAGCCGTCACGCCACCCCGGTCCCCGGCGCGGAGCCGGTCCCCTTCGACTGGTACAGCCCATCCACCCACGCTGCTGTTCTCGACGGCGTCGACCGCGTCTACCTCGTACCGCCGCCGGGTGACTCCGACCCGGCGACGGTCATGTTGCCGTTCCTCCGGCAGGCCCGCACTGTCGGCGTACATCGCGCGGTGCTCCTGAGTTCCTCAGCCGTCCCCGAGGGCGGCCCGGCCGTGGGAGCGGTGCACCAGGCTCTGCCCGACCTGTTCGAACAGTGGACGGTGCTGCGCCCCTCGTGGTTCATGCAGAACTTCACCGGCACCCACTCGCATGCTCTCAGCATCCGCGAAGACGGCATCATCTGTTCCGCCACCGACAGCGGACGGGTCGGCTTCGTCGACGCCCAGGACATCGCGGCCGTCGCCGTCCACGCCCTGACCGACGATCACGCCCCCAACACCGATCTCGTCCTCACCGGACCAGAGGCGCTCAGCTACGACGACATCGCGGCGATCATCACCGAGCTCACCGGGCGGCCCGTGATCCACCGCCGGCTGTCCTACGAGCAGATGCGCGATCGTCTCGCAGCGCTGATGCCGCTGGAGTTCGCCGCCATGCTGGCCGGCATGGACCGTGCCATCGCGGAGGGGGCGGAGAATCGTGTCACCGACACCGTCCGGCGCCTCACCGGTCGGCCCGCGCGGACGTTCCGCGCCGCCGTTGAGGCCGAGTTCGACAGGTAGGCACGCGGCCGGCGTGGCACCACGCCGGTGAGCACCAGTCCGCACAACGAGGTCGACCCACGCCGCCACGTCCCACGGGCAGATGGACTATACCCAGCATGCGCCGTCCGACCCGAGCATCGAGCAGCGCATACCGCTCGAACTGAGGAACCGCGGATGTCACGCCGGCCGATCAGCAGTACGCCGACCTCGACGCCGACTGTTCACCGCGCGCGACACGATGAACGCCCTGGAACAGGCCGGTGCGGTGGATGGGTTTCAGGCAGCCGAAGGTCGCTCTCCGCCCGCCGTGGGCGGATGGTGGGATCTACGCCGCGCCACCTCGGCAAGCAGCGTCCGAAGTGCCTCGGCCAGGCCGGCGTTTGTGACGACCCGACGGGCGAACGGCAGCCGGACGTCGGTGTGGGTGTCCGGTGTCTCGGCGCGGAGCACGATGCCGTCGGCGTCGACCGCCACCGGTATCACCCGGGCCGACCGGGCCATCAATGCTGGGTCGACCAGCGTGGCGAGTTGGTTGAGGACGCCGCTGTGCCGCTGGGCGAGGTGCTGCAGGTGCGCGGCTTCGTCGGCGGCCAGCGGGTCCGGGCGCGCGGCGCGGTAGGCGCTGATGTCCACCGTGGTTCCACCGATGTCGCGGGCGAGGCCGATCGCGATCGGTTCGACCGCCCATAGCGCGACGGGGGGCAGGTCGAGCAGGGACATGACGGTGTCGGTGTCGCACGAGTCCAGACTTGCCGGGTCAAATCGGTGGGCGGTGCCGAGCATTCTCACTCTGGCTCGTACCCGGGAGCGGACGGCAACCGGGACCAGTTGGGTCACGTCGAGCCGCACCGCACCTGGCCGGCCGCGTGCGGCGACCAGCAGGCCGCCGGTCCGGGTCATCGGATCAACCGCGAGGACCACCGTCCCGTCCGGCAGGACGGCGTGCGATTCGACGAGGTCGACGTCGGTGTCGTCGAGGCGAAGCCGCAGGGATGGGGTGGCGGACAGGGCGGAGCGTACCGCAACGGCGTCCGGATCCGTCAGAACGGCGTGCGCGCCCGCCCCTGACGCCTTCGCTGTCGCGTTGCTGTCAGTGGCGGGCGCGGCGTCCGCCAGGTCCGCTGGCCGCCTGGCTGGGTGGAACGCCATGTCAATCCCCTCGGCCACGAGTGAAGGTGGGCTCGGCCTAGGGATACGACCTTAGTAGGTTAGGCTTGCCTTTGCCAAGACGGCGTCGTGTCGGGCCGCCGGTGGTCGCCATGCCGGTGTCGGTGGATTGGCGCCTCCCGGGCAGGCTCGCCCCCGCGCACACGGCGGGCGGGTGGCGTCAGGCGGGCTGGTAGGTGAGGCAGTCGCTGGCGGTGGCGCCGGGACCGACGGTGATCGACTCGACGGTGCAGGCGAGGTTGGTGTTGTAGACACACTCGGAGCGTGCGCAGGCGCCCACGGCGCCGATCACCTCCGCGATCCCGCCCTGCACCGAGGACTCCACGAACGTCGCGCAGGAAGCGGCATCACCCGTCGACGCCACGGTGATCGCCGGAGCGTGGCAGCCGTTGTCGTTGAAACTGCACGCCGTGGCGGCGCATTCACGCACCGGGGGCGACTGCAGCAGGGTTTTCATGGTGCCTCCAGAACATTGGAGCCAGCAGGGCAGAGGAGTGTCTGCTGGCGTGCTCGTGTCTCGGTCCGTATTTGCCGCACGCGGTGGAGGTGAAACCTCGTACCGGCGAGCGTCCCGCACATCATTTCGATTGGCACTTTAGCAGCTGGATGAACCTCGTGATGGGCTCGCCGCCATTTTCCCGGTGGCGCGTCGAATGGAGATTAGCCTTACCTTGGTAAGGTCAGTCTTGCTTTACCTGCCCGCGAGTGGCGTCTCGGACGAGATTTCGGCGTCGAGTGGGAAAGAATCGGCGGGCTGTTCCGGGCCAGGGCATTAATCGTTTCGTCGGAATGCTGCGAGGCTGAGGACTCACCCACCACTCCGGGTGGTTGGCATCCAGGTGTACGAGACGCCCCCAGGGCCGTGGGCTGTCGGGCTGACGGCGCAAAACACGTCGCGGGGCGGTCGGGGTGGCCCGGTCAGCCCGCCGCCAGCCGTAGGCCGAGCGCGACGAACGCGACCGCGCAGATCCGGTTGATCCGGCGTGACCAGCGGCCGTCCGCCAACCGGGCGGCCAGCCGTCCAGCGCCCGCGCCGAGAGCGATGTCGACGACGAGCTGCACCGCCACGAAGAGGGCGCCGAGCAGCACCAGTTGGGCGGTGGTGTCGCCCACCGCCGGGTCGACGAACTGCGGCAGAAACGCCACGCTGAACAGGATCATCTTCGGGTTGAGCAGGTTGCTCACGAGCCCGCGTAGGAAGGCCCGTCCGCCCCGTCCGCCCCGGGCGCCGGGCGCCGGTTCGGCGGCGCCAAGACCGCTGGTACCGCGCAGCGCCCGTACGCCGAGCACGATCAGGTATGCCGCGCCGGCCCAGCGGATCACGGTGAACAGCACCGGCGAGGCCGAGATCACCGCCGCGAGGCCGTAAACCACCGCCGCGATGTGCACCGCCTCCCCGGCGGCGACGCCGAGCGCGGCGACGATGCCGGCGCGGGTGCCGTAGCGGGCGGCGTTGGCCAGGACGAACATCATGTCCGGCCCCGGCGTGACCATGAGCACGACGGTCGCCGCGAGGTAGCCGGCGAGCGTCGCTGCGGACAGTCGAGCATGCCTCAGCCCTCCCCGGCCCCGTCCAGCAGGGCGCGACGCAACGCCAGCCGGTGCTCGCGGCGGATCTCCGCCTCGCGGTAGCGGCGCCGGTCCCCGTCGGTCTCGGGAAGCAGCGGCGGGACGGCACGGGGCTGGCCGGCGTCGTCGACGGCGACCATGACCAGGTGGGCGGTGGCCAGTACGGCCCGGTCCCAGCGGTCCGCGGTCACCTTGACGGCGACCTCCATCGAGCTGCGGCCCGCCCAGGTGATGCGGGCGTCAACGTGGACCACGTCGCCGACGCGCACCGCCCGGAGGAAGGCGGTCTCGTCGATGGCGGCGGTGACCGCCGGCCCGTCGGAGTGCCGGGCGGCGACCACCCCGGCGACGGAGTCGATGAGATTGAGGATCCGGCCGCCGTGGACCGTGCCCATCAGGTTGGTGTGGTGTTGGTCCATGATCTGCGACAGGGTCAGGTGCGACGCCGACGGTGGCCGGCCGGCGAGTGTGGTGGTGTCGTGCATGGGTCGTCCGTCCTCGGGAAGAACGCCGTCGGACCCGTCGGCGCGCACGTCGAGGACACGCCCAGCCGGCGTGTCACCCGCCCGACCCGCCCACGAGGTCGACGGCAGCGCACACACCTCGTGTACGCGGCACGGGCAGGTCTTCGGACTCGCGGGCGCGACCGGCCTGGACCGGTCTCCTACTGACCGTCGCTTCCCGGACCTCGCGGTCCAGTGCGTGGTGACGGCGGTCGTTCCCACTCACCGCTGCGGGGCAGTCCCGGATTCGCACCGGGTTCCCTCTTACGACGCCCGACCTGGTGCGGCCAAGCGAACCAGCGCCGCCGGTGACCCTATCGGGTAGTGGTCACCCGGCAGGTGGTCCCGGCGCGGGCTGTGAGCCACCTCGCTCGCCAGCGGTGTCGCCGGCCGGTCAGGGCGAGCGGGAACACGGTCTCGATGCCGCGGTTCCGGCACCGAGCGGGCGCAACGCGGCGTTGACCGCGGTGTGCTCCCGGGCATCGTCGGAGCCGGTTGTCGACGTGGCCGGAGGTGAGCTGTGACGGCCGGCACAGTTGGCGTTGTCACATCCGGGCGACGCCCCGCCGGCCGGCCCTTACCATCCCGGCATGACGGTGCCGTCAGAGACGCTTCGCCTTGCCGCCGATTTCCCGGCCGCCACGCACGAGCAGTGGCGGCGGTTGACTCTCGGGGTGCTCCGCAAGGCCGGCCTCGCCGACGAGGACACCCCGACCGAGACGGTCGAGGAGCTGCTGACCCATCGCGGGTACGACGACGTGGAGCTCGCGCCGCTGTACACCGCCGACGACCCGACCCCGTTCCCAGGCCCGCCGGGGCTGTTTCCGTACACCCGGGGTGGCCGGGCGACCGGGGCGGTGGTGGCGGGGTGGGACGTCCGGCAGCGGCACGCCGACCCGGACCTGACGGCCACCGGTGCGGCGGTCCGCGCCGACCTGGAGAACGGTGCCACCTCGCTGTGGCTGGTGCTCGGTGAGGGCGGTGTGTCGCCGGCCGGGCTGCCGGCGGTCCTGGAGGGCGTCTACCTGGACCTGGCCGGTGTCGTGCTGGACGCCGGCGCTGCCGCGGTCGAGGTGGTGCCGGGGTGGTTCGCGCTGGTGGCGGACCGGGGTGTGCCGGCCGCCGAGGTGCGCGGCTGCCTGGGCGTGGACCCACTCGGTTTCCGGGCGCGGACCGGGCAGCGGTGGGACGGCCCGGCCGGCGAGTGGGCCCGCCGGTGCGCGGCCGGTTTCCCGGGCCTGCGGGCGATGATGGTCGACGCGACCGGCTACCACGACGCGGGCGGTTCCGACGCGCAGGAGATCGGCTGCGCGCTGGCCACCGGTGTGGCGTACCTGCGCGAGTTGACTGCTGCCGGGTTGGCCGTGCCGGCCGCGTTCGGACAGCTGGAGTTCCGGTACGCCGCCACCGCCGACCAGTTCGCCACGATCGCGAAGCTGCGCGCCGCCCGCCGGCTCTGGGCGCGGGTGGCGCAGGTGTGCGGGGTGCCGGAGGCGGGCGCGCAGCGCCAGCACGCGGTGACCGCTACGGCGATGATGACCGCGCGTGATCCCTGGGTGAACATGCTCCGGACGACGCTGGCCTGTTTCGCCGCCGGCGTCGGTGGGGCGGACGCGGTGACCGTGCAGCCGTTCGACCACTGCCTGGGCCTGCCGGACGGCTTCGCCCGGCGGATCGCGCGTAACACCCAGTCGCTGCTGCTGGAGGAGGCGAACGTGGGCCGGGTGGTCGACCCGGCCGGCGGCTCGTGGTACGTCGAGCGGTACACCGAGGAACTGGCCCGGGTGGCCTGGGCGTGGTTCACGGAGATCGAGCGGGCCGGCGGGATGGGCGCCGCGCTGGACAGCGGCCTGGTCGCCGACCGGCTCGCGGCGACGTGGCAGCGACGGATGCGGAACCTGGCGCACCGCCGGGACCCGCTCACCGGCGTCAGCGAGTTCCCCGACCTGGAGGAGCGGCTGCCGATCCGCCCGCCCGCGCCGGCCGCACCCGGCGGCGGGCTGCCCCGGCACCGGTACGCGGAGCCGTACGAGGCGTTGCGTGACCGCTCGGACGCGCACACGGTGGCTACCGGTGCCCGGCCCACGGTGTTCCTCGCCACCCTCGGCCCGGCGGCGGCGCACAACGCGCGCGCCGGGTTCGCCGCGAACCTCTTCGCAGCCGGTGGGATCGCCACCGTCCGACCGCCGGTCGGGGACGACGACCCGGCCCGGCTCGCCGCGGAATTCGCCGCCAGCGGTGCCCGGGTCGCCTGCCTGTGCTCGTCCGACCGTGGCTACGCCGAGTCGGCGGAGTCGGTGGCGCGGGCCCTGGCCGACGCCGGCGCGGTCCGGCTGTGGCTGGCCGGTGGGCCAGCCGGCCATACCGGCGTGACGGACTACCTGTACGCGGGCTGCGACGCCGTGGCGGTGCTGGAGACGACGCTGCGTGACCTGGGGGTGGCGTGATGGACGCTCGGATTCCCGACTTCTCCGGAGTGGAACTCGGTGACCCGCCCGCCGGCGCCGACCTCGGCCCGTGGCGCGACGCGGTGCGCGCCGAGTCCGGCGGCGAGCCGGACACGCTGAGCTGGCAGACCCCGGAGGGCATCGCCGTTCCGCCGCTGTACACCGCCGCCGACCGGGCTGGGCTGGACTTCCTCGGCACGTACCCGGGCATCGCCCCGTACCTGCGTGGCCCCTACCCGACCATGTACACCACCCAGCCGTGGACGATCCGCCAGTACGCGGGCTTCTCCACCGCCGAGGAGTCCAACGCCTTCTACCGGCGTAACCTGGCCGCCGGCCAGAAGGGACTCTCGGTCGCCTTCGATCTGCCGACCCACCGGGGTTACGACTCCGACCACCCCCGGGTCGCCGGGGACGTGGGCATGGCCGGGGTGGCGATCGACTCGATCTACGACATGCGGCAACTCTTCGACGGCATCCCACTGGACCGGATGAGCGTGTCGATGACGATGAACGGTGCGGTGCTGCCGGTGCTGGCGCTCTACATCGTCGCGGCCGAGGAGCAGGGGGTGGCGCCGGCACAGCTCTCCGGCACCATCCAGAACGACATCCTCAAGGAGTTCATGGTCCGCAACACGTACATCTACCCGCCGCAGCCGTCGATGCGGATCATCTCCGACATCTTCGCCTACACCTCGGCGCGGATGCCGCGGTTCAACTCCATCTCCATCTCCGGCTACCACATCCAGGAGGCCGGGGCGACCGCCGACCTGGAGCTGGCCTACACCCTGGCCGACGGGGTGGAGTACCTGCGCGCGGGCCGCGATGCCGGGCTGGACGTCGACGCGTTCGCACCCCGGCTGTCGTTCTTCTGGGCCATCGGCATGAACTTCTTCATGGAGGTGGCCAAGCTGCGGGCGGCGCGGCTGCTGTGGGCGCGACTGGTCCGCGACTTCGAACCGAAGAACCCGAAGTCGCTCAGCCTGCGCGCGCACTGCCAGACCTCCGGCTGGTCGCTCACCGCGCAGGACGTCTTCAACAACGTGGTCCGCACGTGCGTGGAGGCGATGGCCGCCACCCAGGGACACACCCAGTCCCTGCACACCAACGCCCTCGACGAGGCCCTGGCGTTGCCGACCGACTTCTCCGCCCGGATCGCCCGCAACACCCAGCTGGTGCTCCAGCAGGAGTCCGGCACCACCCGGATGATCGACCCGTGGGGTGGCAGCGCGTACGTCGAACGGCTGACCCACGACCTGGCCGCCCGCGCCTGGCAGCACATCACCGAGGTCGAGGCGGCCGGCGGGATGGCCCGTGCCATCGACGAGGGCATCCCCAAGCTGCGGGTCGAGGAGGCCGCCGCGCGCACCCAGGCGCGGATCGACTCCGGCCGGCAGCCGGTGATCGGGGTCAACAAGTACCGTCCGGACGCCGACGAGCCGATCGACGTACTCAAGGTCGACAACCGGGCGGTCCGCGCGCAGCAGGTGGCTAAACTGCACCGGCTGCGCGCCGACCGGGACGAGGCGACGTGCGCGGCGGCGCTGGACGCGCTGACCCGGGCGGCCGGTGCCGCGCTGGACGGCACCCGGGGGTCGGGGCTCGACGGCAACCTGCTCGCCCTGGCGGTCGACGCGGCGCGGGCCAAGGCCACCGTCGGGGAGATCTCCGACGCGCTGGAGAAGGTGTACGGCCGGCACGCCGCACAGATCCGTACCATCTCCGGGTGTACCGGGACGAGGCGGGTGCGGTGTCCGCGATCGAGCGGGTGCGTGCCGCCACCGCGGCGTTCGCCACCGCGGAGGGGCGCCAGCCGCGCATCCTGGTGGCCAAGATGGGGCAGGACGGCCACGACCGCGGCCAGAAGGTGATCGCCACCGCCTTCGCCGATCTCGGTTTCGACGTGGACGTGGGCCCGCTGTTCCAGACCCCGACCGAGGTGGCCCGGCAGGCGGTCGAGGCCGACGTGCACATCGTCGGCGTTTCCAGCCTGGCCGCCGGGCATCTCACCCTGGTGCCGGCGCTGCGGGACGAACTGGCTGCCCTGGACCGTGACGACGTCATGATCATCGTGGGTGGGGTGATCCCGCCGCAGGACTTCCCCGCGCTGCGTGCGGCGGGCGCGGCGGCGATCTTCCCGCCGGGCACCGTCATCGCCGAGGCCGCGCTGGACCTGCTCGCCGAGTTGTCCCGGCGGCTCGGTCACCCGGACGCGTGAGCGGCGGCATGCGCGCCCCGGCGACGGAGGCGTACCTCGAGGGGGTGCGGGCCGGATCGCGGGCCTGGATCGCCCGAGCCATCACCCTGGTCGAGTCCACCCGTCCCGACCACCGGGCGGCGGCACAACGGCTGCTGGTCGCGCTCACCCCGCATGCGGGAGGCGCCCGCCGGGTCGGCATCACCGGGGTGCCCGGGGTCGGCAAGTCCACCTTCATCGACGCTCTCGGCAGCCGGCTCACCGCCGACGGGCACCGGGTGGCGGTGCTCGCGGTCGACCCGTCGTCCACCCGCACCGGCGGCAGCATCCTCGGCGACAAGACCCGGATGGCCCGGCTCGCCACCGACCCGGCCGCGTTCATCCGGCCCTCGCCGACCGCCGGCAGCCTCGGTGGAGTCGCCCAGGCCACCCGAGAGGCCATCGTGGTGGTCGAGGCCGCCGGCTACGACGTGGTCCTGGTGGAGACCGTCGGTGTCGGCCAGTCGGAGACCGCCGTGGCGGAGATGGTCGACTCGTTCCTGCTGCTCACCCTCGCCCGCACCGGCGACCAGCTCCAGGGCATCAAGAAGGGCGTGCTGGAACTCGCCGACGTCATCGCCGTCAACAAGGCCGACGGGCCGCACGCGAGCGACGCCCGCCGCGCGGCCCGCGAACTCGCCGGTGCACTGCGCCTGCTGCACCCGCCCGATGGCGGGTGGCAGCCGCCGGTGGTCACCTGCAGCGCCCTGGAGGAGACGGGCCTCGACGAGGTGTGGCGGCAGATCCGCCACCACCAGGACACCCTGGCCGCCTCCGGTGACCTCGCGGAGCGCCGCCGTCGGCAGCAGGTCGGCTGGGTCTGGGCGATGGTCCGGGCCGAGCTGCTCGACCGACTCCGGACTCATCCCACGGTGCGGGCACTCGCCCCGGAGGTGGAGCGGCAGGTCGTCGCCGGCACGCTCACCCCGGCGCTCGCCGCCGAGCGGCTGCTGGCCGGCTTCGCCGATCCACCCACCTGATGGGCAGCCACCGGCGCACTGAACGGTACCGGTAAATTGCGCCCACACGGGGGCACAATCCAGCGAAGGCGCCCGCAGGTGTCGACGGTTCAGGATGTCGGTGGCTTGCGTCCGCTGACGCCGACGGGCTATCGGCGGTCCGGCCGCGCCGGGTCCTGCGGATAGCCGGTCAGCTACCGACCGGCCGGGCCGCCCACTCGGCCGCGAGGCGGTGCGGGTCGCCGGTGCGGAACTCCGGCGGCTCGTGCAGCAGGAAATCGCGGTGGCTGATGTTCCAGGCGTACGCGCCGGACATGGCGAACACCAGCACGTCACCCACCCCGATCGGCCCGACGTCCGCCGACCGGGACAGCACGTCCTTCGGGGTGCACAGCTGCCCGACCACGGTCACCGGCCCGCCGTCGGTGCGCGGGCCGGCGGCGTCGGGCCGCGGGTGCACGGTGAACGGGTGCGCGTGCCCCTTCGCCGCCGGGGTACGCAGATGGTGCGTGCCGCCCGCCACGACCGCGAACCACTCGCCGTACGAGCGCTTCACGTCGACCACCTCCGTCAGGTACGCCCCGCAGTAGACGGTGACCGACCGGCCCGGCTCGACGCGTAGCCGCAGCCCCGGGTGCCCGTCGAGGATGTCACCGAGCGCCCGGCCGTAACCCGCCCAGTCGAACCGCGCCGCCGGCTGGGCGTAGTCGACGGCCATGCCGCCGCCCACGTCGACCTCGTGGGCGCCGATCTCGGCGACCGACCAGCGGACCACGGCGGCCGCGACCGCACCGGCGAGCGGGGCGTCCAGCCCGCTGGCCAGGTGGGCGTGCACCCCGTGTACCTCGATTCCGGGCGGCGGGCGGCGGGCGCACTCCACCGCGTCGGCCGGGTCCATCCCGAACGGGCTCGGCCGGCCGCCCATCACCAGGCTCGCCCCCGCCACCTCCAAGGGCAGGTTGACCCGTAGCAGCACCCGCGCCGGCACCCCGGCGGCGGCGGCCAGCGCGCCGAGGCGGCGCAGCTCGGCGGGGGACTCCACGTGGATCCGCGCCACTCCGGCGGCGAGGGCGGCGGCCAGGTCCCCGTCGGTCTTGCCCGGCCCGGCGTACGCGGCCGGCGCCCGGCCGGGCAGCACCTTGGCGAGGCGTCGCAGCTCGCCCCGGCTGGCGGTCTCGAAGCCGTCCACGACCGGTGCGAGGGTCCGCAGCACGTCCGGCTCCGGGTTGGCCTTGACCGCGTACAGCAGCTCTGTCCGCGGTGGCAGCGCGGCGCGGATCGCCCGGACGTGCCGGTCCAGCCCATCGAGGTCGTGGACGTAGACCGGCCGGGTCACCGCGAACCGCCGAACGGGTTCGGGACCGGGACGAACGGTGCGGCCCGATCGGCGTCGCGCCGCCACCGCACCAGCAGATTCGCCTTCGCGACCAGCGGCTGGCCGGCCAGCAGCGCGCGCAGTTCCGGCGGGTCGTCGCACTCGGCGGCCACCGCCGCGACCACCGAGCGCACCTCCCGCCACAGGGCCGGTTCGATTCCTGGCCGGGCATCGGCGAGGGCGCCACACATCCCCGCAAGGTGGTTGACGAACAGGCAGTAGACGACGCGGCGGTGTGCGTCCCGCGCTCCGTACCCGACCTGCGGTGGCATCCCGCCCGGCCAGTCCGCCCAGCGGGTGGTGTCCAGCTTGACTCCCTCCAGGTCGCGCAGCAGCAGCCGCGCCGGGCGGCGGTCGGCGTCGAGCACGACGACCACGTTCTGCAGGTGCGGCTCGTAGACGATCCCGTGCCGGAGCCAGCCGCGCAGCACCGCCGGCACGAGCAGCTCGACGTAGCGTCGCCACCAGGCGACCGGGTCGGCCACCGCCAGCGGCGCGGCGGCCAGCGCCGCCGCCAGCACCGGCGTCTGCCCGGGCCGCAGGTGGGGACGCAGCCCGGTGCGCAGGATCGTCCCGTACGCCTCGTCCGCGCCGGGCGCGTCCACGGTCCGGTAGGCGGGTTCGGTGAGCAGCGCGACGCCGTCCGGCAGCGGCACCCGGGCGAGCAGGCTGGTCAGGGCGACCGCGCCGGTGAGTTCGTACCGGGCGTTCTTGCGTAGGCAGTTGGTGATCCGTACGTGCAGGCTGGTCTTGACGAACACGTCGGCGTCGGGGGAGTAGAGGGTGCGTACGCTCGCGGTCGGGCGCACCGGCACGCCCGCCGGGCCGAGCCGGCGCAGCCGGGGATGCGCCGGCGGCACCAGCGTCAGCTGCCAGGGGTGCACCGGCAGCGCCCGGTGCCCGGCCGGCGGGCGCGGCGGGTCGAGGGCCGCCAACAACGGGTCGACCGGCCCTGCCTCCGCGACGAGGTCGTCCGGGACGGCGAGCCAGTGCAGCGGGAACGCGGCGCGCAGCTCCGGCGCGTACGCCCGCCAGCCGTCCGGGTCTCCGCTGCGCCACTTCGGGGTGGGATGGTGCGGGTGGCCGAGCACCAGCGCCTGCTCGGATTCCAGGTACGCGTCGATGGCTGGGTCCCCGGTCGGCGTCGGGTCGGCCGCCGGCCGGTCGGCCAGCAGCCGGGCCACGACCTCCCGGCTGGCCCGGACCTGTCCGCGGAACTCCTCGTTGGCGCGGCCGGTGCGGGCGGTGAGTTCCGCGGCGACCAAGCCGGCCAACCGTACCGCGTCGAGGTCCTCCCACCGGTCGCCGTCGACCAGGCACCGCACCGGGCCGGCGTAGCGGTGCGCGCCGACGGCGGAGACCCGGGCCACCGCGCAGCCCAGTGTCGCACCGGTGGCCGGCAGTCGCAGGCGTGCCTCGCCCGCGTTCACGGTGGCCTCATTGGCCGGCAGGGAGAGTTCGCGCAGCAGGCAGCCGAACACCGCGTGCGCTGCGGCCAGGTCTGCCCGCGAGTGGGCGTGGACGTCCGCCCGGGAGCGCAACCCGGTGCCCGTCATGGTGTCTCCCGCAGGTAGTTCGGGCCGGTGCGCCGGTAGTACTTGTTGACGTCGGCGCAGCCGAGCCGCTGCTTCGGCAGCAGGGTGCCGGCGGTGACCATCGCCTTGACCGGCAGTCGGGTGGCCCGTAACACCTGCTCGGTGAACGATCGCGCCGCGGGCCCGTCACCCCAGCGATCCCGCGCCGCCACGAGCCGGGGGGCCAGCGCGACGGCCGGCGACGGCACGCGCACCCCGTGCGCGGCGAGGGCGAGCAGGGGCGCCGCCGCGGCCAGGTGCAGCGTGATGGTGATGAACACGTCGGCCAGCTCCCGCGGGTCGCGCACCCACATCCGCTCGTCCCGCAGCGCCAGCTCACCGCGGTGCCGGGGATCGAGCCGGGCGCCGTCGTTGTCCTTGTAGAGCAGGCCGACCGTGCCCTCCGGGGGCAGCAGCAGGTGGACATTCTGCGGATGGGCCTCGAGCGCGACACCGTAGCGCAGCCACAGGCAGACGTGCCAGTCGAGTAGAAGGTCGAGATAGGACCCGAGCAGCGTCTCGGGCCGCCCGTGGCTGATCCGTTCGAGCACCGTGCCGGCCACCGGGTCGGGTGCGGCGAGGGCTGCCACCGGCACCACCCGGGCCCCGCCCAGGTCGCGCGGAAATCGGCGGAGCAGGAAGGCGAGCGGATCGCCGTCGGCGTGGCCGTAGGTGGTCTCGTCGGTGTGCCGGATCCGACCGGTGAAGGCCGGTTCGGTGGCGGCGATCCGGTCGAGCAGCCCGGCGACCGCCGCGCCGTCGGACAGCGTGTCCGGTCGCAGGGTCCGCCGGTTGCGGGCGCCCAGGGTGGCGGTCGGCAGCGGCAGCTTCAGATGGGTGTACGGGTCGTGGGTGAGCGCCAGCGTCCGCATCGAGAGGGTGGGGCGTACGGTGATCATGGGTAGGTCGGTCACCGGTAGCCGGTGCCGTGCCGCGGTGAGTGGGTGTACCGGCATCAGCAGCTCGTCCGGCTGTTTCGCCCTCGGCCACCAGGCGGGCAGGACGCCGGCCAGCCGCACCGCGGCCCCGGGAACGGCGTGCCAGCGCAGCGAGAAGCGTGGCGCGTGCTCCGGGGCGTACCGGAGCAGGTCGTCGTCGCCGAGCCCGTGCCGGCAGCGGTCCGTGGGGTAGACCGGGTGGCCGGCGTGTGCGGCGAGCACGTCGTCGAGTAGCGCCGCCGGCATGCCGGTGGGGGCGGCGGCCCGTTCGGCGGCCATCGAGGCGAACACCGTCGGCCGGGTCCTGGCAGCGAGCCGGCGGGCGCGCACGTCGGCGTGGCACTCGGCGCCGAACGCCTGCCAGCCGGCCTCGGCCTCGGCGTCGTCGTTCGGCGCGAGCAGGGTGAGCAGGCCGTCCAGGGTGTCCACCGGCCGGGTGTCTCCGGTCGGGGGGAGCACCTGCAGCGCGGGTGTCGCGCAGCGCAGCGTCTGCTGGAAACCGTCGTGGCGGACCGGGATCCGCAGCAGTCCCGCCCCGTGCGGCACCTCCCACCAGCCGGGAGCGCCGAGCCGGCCGTGGCTGAGCAGGCCGAGGTGATCTTCGCGTAGCAGCGCGTCGAGCACCCGGACGAAGACCTCCCGCTCGCAACCGTCGGTCATCCGACTATCGTCCACCGCAGCGCGTTCCGGAAGGCGGCCAGCGCGGCCAGCACACTGTCCGGGTCGGGGCCGATACCGTGCAGCGCGGCGAGGTAGTCGCGGTTGGTTCCGGTCCGGTCGGCGACCCGCCCGACCTCGCGCAGCGGCCGGCAACCCAGCCGGACGCCACCCTGGACCATGTCCAGCCGGCCGGGGGCGGCCGTGAGCCGGCCTGACCGGTCGGCGCAGACGTACTCCACCCGGGCATGCCGGGAGACGGCGGCCGGGTCGGGCAGGCGCAGCGCGGTCAACGGCTCACCGAGGTGCAGCCGGATGACGTGCTCGAACAGCGCCACGTCGAGCAGGTCGGCGAGGATCAGGTCCATCCGGTCGCCGATCAGGCGATAGTTCACCTCGATCAGCCGGATCCGGTCGTCCTGCACGACGTACTCCGTGTGGCAGGCGCCGAAGCCGACGCCGAGCGCGTCCAGCGGCGCGCGGAGCTGGGTTTCGTGGCGTGCCGCCGGAGGCGACCAGTCGAGGCTCGTCTCGGTGAAGGTCGGTGGTGGGCCGAGTCCGGTCTGCCACCCGCCGAGGACGGCCACCGCGGTGCCGTCGCCGACGGTGTCGTATGTGTACAGCTCGCCGGCGAGGTACTCCTCGACCAGCAGGGCGACCTCCGGCCGCCGACGGCGGATCCGGATGACTCGCGAGTTCAGCTCGTGGTGGTCGGTCACCAGGTAGGCATCCTCGCTGGCCACCCCGTCGCGTGGTTTGACCACGGCGGGGAAGATGTCGTCCGGCACGGCGGGCGGCGCGCCCGGCTCGACGGCGAGCGCGCGGACCGGATCGAGACCGGCGGCGGCGATCGCCCGACGGGCGGCGGCCTTGTCCTTGCAGAGCCGGGCCGCGTCGGGGTCCTTGCCGGGCAGGCCGAGTTTGCGGGCGGCGACGGCGGTCACCTCCTGGAGATGGTCGCTGTTGGACAGCAGCGCCGCGGGCGCCTCCGCCGCCGTCGCCGCGACGACCGCTGCCGCGTCGCGGACCGCGCACCGGACCACCGGCACGCCGGCGGGCCACTGTCCGGGTCGGTCGGTCAGGACGGTGGCCGGCAGGCCGAGGGAGGTCGCTGCCGGCAGGAAGCCCTCCAGGACGGCGTCGGTGGGGTTCAGCGCGGTGAGGTACAGCCGCATCACGCCTCCGTCGACCGGGATGACCACCAGGTGTTTAGGCTAGGCTACCCTAAAATGGGCGTTTTGGCGGGATCTGTCAGCCGGAGTTGCCGGCCGTGGCGGTCCGGGGGCGCCACGGCCGGCGGCCTGCTCGGTGTGGCCGTCAGGCGGGACCGTCCTCGCGCGCTGAGCGTCCTGTCAGTCGGCCCGCTCGTGGCCCGGTGTCGGCGGCGACAGCCGCTCGGCCCTGTGCAGCAGGGCGGCGGCGAGCAGGCCACCGACGAGCACGGCGACGGCACCGACCGTCTGGCCGGTCTTCAGCGCGGTGGCGAAGGCGCTGGTGACCGTCTCCCGGTCCGGCCCGGCCGCGGCGAGGGCCGCCGGAAAAGAGCCGGCGCCGGCCAGCGCGGCGGGCAGCAGGGCGGTGAACCGGGCGTTCAACACGGCGCCCAGTACGGCGATGCCGAGGCTGCTGCCGACCTCGGTCATGGTGCCGTCGATACCGGCTCCGGCGCCGGCCTTGTTCGTGGGGATGGCGCTCATCACCGCCTCGACGATGGCCGGGTTGGCCAACGCGCAGCCCGTACCCATGACGAGAAGCCCGGCCAGGAACCGGCCGTAGCCCTCGGACGGGCCGTGGGTGACGAGCGCCAGACCACCGGCCAACAGAACCATGCCGGCCGCGACGGCGGCCGGTAGCCCGAGCCGGCGGATCGCCGCCGCGGCGGCGCCGCTGACGTTGAGCACCACGATGGACAGGGCGAACGGGGTCATCCGCAGGCCGGCCTCCCAGGCCGGGTAGCCGCGGACGAACTGCAGGTGTTGGGTGAGCAGGAACAGCGCGCCGGTGGCGCCGAAGGTGATCAGGACGACCCCGCAGACCGCGCCGGCGAAGCGTCGATCCCGAAAGAAGTGCAGGTCCAGCATGGGGTGGGGTGTCCGTCGTTCCCACCGCACGAACAGGGCCAGCAGGAGCCCGCCGCCGATCCCGGCACCGATGACCTCGGTCGATGTCCACCCGCGGTCCGGCCCGGCGATGATCGACCAGACGACCGCGGTGAGGCCGGCGGTGGAGAGCACCACCCCGCCCAGGTCGAGGCGTCCGCCGGCTGGATCGCGGGACTCGGGGACCAGCGCCCGGCCGGCGAGTAGGCAGAGCAGGACGATCGGGAGGTTCATCAGGAAGATGGCGCCCCAGGGCAGGTACGCGAGCACGATTCCGCCGATCGGTGGTCCGGCGGCGAAGCCCAGGGCGCTGGTCGCCGCCCAGATGCCGATCGCGCGGGACCGCTCGGCCGAGTCGAAGACCTGCATGGCGACCGCGAGGGTGGTGGTGACCAGCAGGGCGCCGCCGATGCCCATGCCGGCCCGGGCGGCGATCAGCTGTTCGGAGGTGCGGGCGAGCCCTGCGGCCAGCGAGCCGAGGCCGAAGAGCACGAGCCCGAGGAACAGCATCCGCCGGCGCCCGTACCGGTCGGCGGCGCTGCCGGCGGTCAGCAGCAGCCCGGACAGCACCAGCGCGTACGCGTTGATCATCCACTGCGCGTCGGCCGTGCTGGCGTCCAGTTCGACGGTGAGTACCGGCACCGCCACGGTGAGGACGGTGTTGTCCAGCACCACGACGAGCTGGGTGAGACA
Organism: Micromonospora sp. WMMA1363; assembly: GCF_030345795.1. NCBI lineage: Bacteria > Bacillati > Actinomycetota > Actinomycetes > Micromonosporales > Micromonosporaceae > Micromonospora > Micromonospora sp. WMMA1363. The sequence continues at coordinate 1,762,763 of NZ_JAUALB010000001.1, read as the reverse complement.
GAGCACCGCCAGGATCAGCCACCGGTGCGGCACGCGGTCCGCCCGACGGGCAGCCGGCCCGTCGTGGCCGGCCGTGCCCGCCGGTGCGGCCACGGCCGGTGCCGCCACGGCCGGTGCGGCCGTGCCGGTCGGCACCCGGTCCGAGCTCATCGCTGTGGCGCGAAACGGGCGAGTGGGTTGGCCAGGGTGCCGGCGAACTGAAGCGCGGCGGACGGGTCGGCGAGGTCGACCATCTGCTGGTTGTTGCGTAGCTGCAACCGGTTGAGGCAGGACAGCGGGAACGCCTCGGCGAACAGGTCGTGGCGGCGAAACCGGTCGGCCAGGTGCGGCACGCTCTCGGCGTAGTCGGCGGCGCACTCGGCGACCGTCCGCCAGAAGTCGTCCTCGGCGAGGACGCCCTCGGTGTGCAGGATGGCGGCGAGGTGGCGCAGGAAGCAGTCGAAGACGTCGGTGAAGATGGACAGGATCTTCTCGTTCTCCGGGACGGCCGCCCGGATCCGGCGTACCTGCTCCGGCAGGTCCGCCTCCGGGTTCATCACCACGATCTCCTCAGCGATGTCCTTGAAGACCACCCGCTCGACCACGCCGTCGCGCAGGACGAGGATGACGTTCTCCCCGTGTGGCATGAACGCCAAATCGTGCGCGTAGAGGCTGTGCAGCAGCGGCACCAGGTAGGCGTCCAGGTAGCGGCGCAGCCACCGCGCCGGTGCCAGCCCCGACTCGGCGATCAGCGCGCCGACGACCGAGTGGCCGTCGCGGTCGACGTGCAGCAGCGACGCCATGGTGGCGAGCCGGCGGCCGGGTTCCAAGCCGGCGACCGGGCTCTCCCGCCAGAGGGCGGCGAGCATCTTCCGGTACGGGGAGTGTCGGTCGGTGGCCGCCTCGAACTGGCGGTGCCGGTAGCCGATCGCCGCCCGCTCCCGAATGATCGACAGTCGGGTGCGCTTGAGGACCGGATCGTTGTCGATCAGTTCGGCGAGCCAGTCGTTGATGGCTGGCGTGGCCGCCATGTACGCGGCGGACAGGCCACGCATGAAGCCCATGTTCAGCACCGACAGCGCCGTCTTGACGTAGTGCTTCGTCGGCTCGGTGACGTTGAAGAACGTGCGGATCGACTGCTGGGCGAGGTGGTCGTCCGGTCCTTCGCCGAGGCAGACCAGCCGGTGCCGGGCGACCTCGCCGGCGAAGGTGACCGCGAGCTTGTTCCACCACTGCCAGGGGTGCACCGGAATGAGCAGGTAGTCGGCCGGGTCCAGGCCCAAACCGGTGAGGGTGGTGGTGAAGCGGGCGATCACGTCGGCGCCCAGCTCGGCCCGCACCAGGGTGTCGTAGTCCAGGTCGGCGGCGCAGGTGAAGGTGGTGTGGTCGCGGTGCGCGGCCAGCCAGAGCAGCCGGACCGGCGCCGCGGCCTCCGGGGCGTAGCGGTGGTACTCGTGCACCCCGAAGCCGATCCGGCCGTTGTTGGCCACGAAGCAGGGGTGGCCTTCGGTCATGCCCGTCTCGATGCTCTGGAAGTCCGCCCGGGCGAGCTCGGCGGCACCCACCGGGGTTTGCCCAGCTTGTACGCGCTACCGGCGAGAGTGGAGGTGATCTCCTCCAGGTACACCGGCAGGACCGTGTCGGTGAGGCCGAGCGTTGCGCGTAGCTCCAGGCAGAGGTCGACGGCGTCCAGCGGCAGTTCGTCGTCGTCACGGTGCCGGGTGATGCTGTCGGCGTCGATCTGCCAGTGGTCGAGGGCGAGCCGCCGGGCGGCGAATCGGTACGCGATGCTGCCGTCGTCGCTGTGCACGATCCACCGCCCGGCGTCGGCCGGCTCGGGGACGATGAGGCGCTCGTGGGCGAACTCGGCGAGGGCCTTGCGGACCAGCAGCCGGTTGGCCGCGGCCCAGGCCTCGGGGGTCAGATGGTCCACGGAATCGGTGGCCTTCACGCGGGCACCTCTCCTCGGGTCGCGGCCAGGAACTGGTCTCGGGTGCAGACGCTGAGCAGGGCGTCCTTCTCGGGCTTCCGGATCGGGCCGACGACGGTGAAGCCGACCGCGGCGTTGAGCGCGTGCACGGCGGTGTTGCGCACGTCCGGTTCCACGACGACCCGCCGGGTCGCCGGGTCCGCGAAGAGCCAGGCCAGCACGGTGGTGATCACCGCCCGGGTGAAGCCGTGCACCGGGGTTTCGGTGGGCGCGCAGAGGAAGTGCATGCCGACGTCGCCGGGGTGGGTGTCGTGCAACCCGACGAGTTCGACCCGGGCGGGGTCGTACCGCTCGGCGAGGAAGGCCGGCTCCCCGCGCCACAGCCCCAGGTACGCGTCGTGGTGCGGGTGGGCGGCGATCCGCCGGTACTCCTCGGCGACGCGCGTGACGTCCGCGTCCTGCATCAGCCAGAACGACGCCTTGGGGTGGGTGATCCAACCGTGCAGCAGCGCCGCGTCGGCGTCGGGGTCGAGGGTGCGCAGCGCGAACTCGCCGAGCCGGTCGTCGACCCGGGTGAAGACCGTCATGAGACCGCCCCCGCCGGCGTGCCGAACTCCTGGAACGCGATGTTCTTCTCGATCGGGTAGTGCTCCCGGCCGGTCAGCTCCCGGATGATCCACGAGTTGCGGTACGGGCCCATGCCCAGGTCGGGTGAGGTGATGCTGTGGGTGTGGGTGCCGGCGTTCTGGAGGAAGATCCCGCGGCCGGTGTGGTCGATGCTGTAGTTGCGGGCCACGTCGAACCGGCCGTGACCGTCCCAGCGGATCCGGTCGCGCACCGGAGTCAGGAACTCCGGAACCCGATAGTGGTAGCCGGTGGCCAGCACGAGTCCCTCGGTGTCCAGGGTGAAGTCGCGGCCCTGTTCGACCTGGCGCAGGCCCAGGTGGTAGCGACCGGCACCCGCGTCGTACGCGGCGTCGACCAGTTCGGTGTTGGTCAGTAGCCGGGTCGGCGCCGGGCCGCCGAGGCTCTTGGCGTAGAGCAGGTCGTAGATGTCGTTGATCAGGTCGGTGTTGATGCCCTTGAACAGCCCCTTCTGTTCCGATTCCAACCGGTAGCGGGTTGCTTCGGGCAGGGCGTGGAAGTAGTCCACGTAGTCCGGAGAGGTCATCTCCAGGGTGAGCTTGGTGTACTCGAGGGGGAAGAAGCGGGGCGAGCGGGTCACCCAGTTCAGCTGGTAGCCGTACGTGTCGGTGTCGGCGAGCAGGTCGTGGTAGATCTCGGCGGCGCTCTGCCCGCTGCCGACGACCGTGATGCTGCGCTTGGCCCGCAGCGTGTCGCGCTGTTCCAGGTAGCGGGAGTTGTGGATCAGGTCGCCACCGAGGCCCGCGCAGGCGTCCGGGAGGTAGGGCGGGGTGCCGGTGCCGAGCACCAGGTGCCGCGCCCGATGGCTGACCGGGCCGTCGGGCGTGTCGGCGTGCACGACGTAGCGGCCGTCGGCCTCGTCGTACTCGACGGCGGTGACGGTGTGCCGGAAGCGCAGGTTGGGCAGCCTGCCGGCGGCCCAACGGCAGTAGTCGTTGTACTCGGCGCGCAGCGGGAAGTAGCTCTCCCGGATGTAGAAGGGATAGAGCCGGCCGTTCTCCTTCAGATAGTTGAGGAAGGAGTACGGCGAGGTCGGGTCGGCGAAGGTGACCAGGTCGGCGATGAACGGCGTCTGCAACCGGGTCGATTCGAGCAGCATGCCGGGGTGCCAGTCGAAGCTGTCCTCGGCCTCCAGGAACAGCCCGTCGAGGTCGTCGATCGGTGCGGTGAGACAGGCCAGGCCGAGGTTGTACGGGCCCAGCCCGACGGCGATGAAGTCGTGGGTCGACATGTGTTTCTCCAGGCGACGGTGGTCAGCCGACCGGGCAGGTCAGCTCGGCGGTGGCCGTGGTCTGCGCGTACCAGGCGGCGTGGTCGGCGATGAGGTTGAGGACTGCGGCGATGTCGTCGATGGTGGTCTCGGGGTTGAGCAGGGTGAGCTTCAGGTAGTGGGCGCCGTCCACCTTGGTGCCGGCGACCAGGGCGGCGCCGGAGGTGGCCAGGGCGTCGCGGGCGTGCAGGTTGGCGTCGTCGACCAGGCTCGGGCCGGCGTCGGGTGGCACATGGCGGAAGACCACGGTGCTCAGCTGCGGCCGGGCCGCCACCTCGAAACGGGGATCCGTGTCCAACAGTCGCCACGCCTCGGCCGCGAGATCGACGACCCGGTCGAAGAGAGCGCCGATCGCGTCCGGCCCCATGATCCGCAGGGTGAGCCAGAGTTTGCCCGCGTCGAACCGGCGGGTGGTCTGGATGCTCTTGTCGACCTGGTTGGGGATGCCCTGTTCGACCGCGCGGACCGGGTTGAGGTAGTCGGCGTGCCAGGTCGCGTGGCGCAGCACCCGGCCGTCGCGTACCAGCAGGGCGCTCGAGCTGACCGGCTGGAAGAAGGACTTGTGGTAGTCGACGGTCACCGAGTCGGCCCGTTCGATGCCGTCGAGCAGGTGCCGGCGGGTGGGGGAGACCAGCAGTCCGCAGCCGTACGCGGCGTCGACGTGCAGCCACACCCCGGCCGCCGTGCAGATGTCGGCGATCTCCGGCAGCGGGTCGATGGTGCCGAAGTCGGTGGTGCCGGCGGTGGCCACGACGGCCATCACCACCAGGCCGTCGCGCCGGCAGCGGTCGATGGTGGTGGCCAGGTCGTCGGTGCGCATCCGACGTCCCGCGTCGGTCGGTACGGTGAGGACCGCGTCCGCGCCCAGGCCGAGCAGCTTGGCGGCCTTCTGCACGCTGAAGTGCCCGGCGACCGACGTGATGATCCGCAGCCGGGCCAGCACCTGCGGCCGGGCCGGTCGGGTGGCGGCACCGCCGACCACCCGGCGGCACGCCTCCTCCCGCGCCAACAACATCGCCTGCAGGTTCGACTGGGTTCCACCGCTGGTGAACACGCCGTCGGCGGTGGTGCCGAGGCCGATCCGCCCGGCCGTCCACTCGATCAGGTGCCGCTCCATCAGGGTGGCGCCGACGCTCTGGTCCCAGGTGTCCACGGAGGAGTTGACCGCGCTGAGCACCGCCTCACCGAGCAGCGCCGGGATCACCACCGGGCAGTTGAGGTGAGCCAGGTACCGGGGGTGGTGGAACCACACCGCGTCCCGCAGCCAGACGTCGTGCAGCTCGTCGAGGGCCGCGTCGGTGTCGCCCAGCGGCCGGTCCAGGTCGACACCGGCGATCAGGGGGGCGAGCGCGTCCGGGGTGACGCCGGTGAACGGCTGGTCCGCGTCGGCCACCCGGTCGGCGATCCGGTTGACGCCGCGGGCCAGCACGTCCCGGAAGCGCTCGACGGAACCGGCGTTGAACAGGTGGGCCCGAGCCGCGGACAAGCCGGGGTCGGCGTCGGCGGGCGCGGTGTCGCGCGGGCTACCAATCGGACTCATGCGATTTCCCAGCGGTCGTACGGACAGGAGCGCGTGGTTAGATTAGGTTAGCCTTACCTAACCTGCAAGGATGCGTGGATCACACCGTGGTCGGCACGGCGTCCCGCGCAGCGGGCTGTCCGGCCTGCCCGGACGGTAGGAACCGCCGCTGGTGGGCAAGTCCGACCACGACCCCGGCGGCGACCAGCACGACGGACGCCACGGCGACCGCGGGATAGCCGAACCGGTCGGCGGCCGCGAGGCCGAGGGAGGCGGCCACAAAGGAGCAGACCAGCCCGAACGACGACAGCATGGTGAAGTCGGTGCCGCCGGTCCCCGGCCGGGAATAGTCCATGTTGACGGTGTAGAGCACCACGTTGGCGATCGTGTACGCGGCGAGGAAGCAGCACAGCGCGGCGACGGTTCCGGCCAGCGGGGCGCGACCGTTCATCAGCGGCAGCAGCAGCATCGTCGACACCGCCAGGGCGGCTCCGCCGGCCACCAGCACGCCGCTGCGCCCGAACCGTCCGATGCCGAGGCCCGCGACCAGGCCAGCCACGATGGCGGGCACGCTGGTCACCACCCCGGTCACCACGCCGATCCGGCCCAGCGACCAGCCGGCGTCCACCAGGGCTGGCGTGATCAGGGCGTACGCCATCCCCGCGCCGACGTAGACCAGCGGCACCACGCCGAAGGTCCACCACCGGCAGCCGGGCTGGCGGAACACCGACAGCAGCGCCCGGTAGGCGACGCCGATCCGGACCACCCGGTCGGTGCGGTCCGGCTCCCGGAACCGCCACACCACCAGCAGGCCGGTCGCCGTCAGCGTGGCCAGCAGCCCGATCGCCGGCACCCAGCCGAACCGGTCGTAGACCAGCACGCACGCGCCGCCGCCGAGCAGATTGCCGAGGTAGCTCGCGGCCACCTGGATGCCGTTGCCGGTGCCCCGTTCCGACGTGGCGAGCAACCGAACGGCGACCGCGTCGGCCGCGATGTCCTGGGTTGCGGAGAAGAAGACGAACGCGGCGCAGATCGCGATGACCGCGCCGAGCTGTTCGGTCGGACGGGAGAACGGCAGCAGCGCCAGCAGGGCCAGCACCAGGGCCGCCTGGAGCACGAGCAGCCAGGAACGGTAGTGGCCGCGGTGCCGGGAGCCGTAGCGGTCCAGGACCGGCGCCCAGAGGAACTTGATCGGCCAGATCAGGCCGACGACCTGCACCAGCGCCAGGGTTTCCAGCGAGGTGCCGCCGTCACGCAGGATGGCGGTCAGGCCGACCGTGATGAAGCCGATGCCGAGATACTGGGTGACGTAGAGCGCGGTCAGGGTGCCGAGCCGGCCCATCAAAAGGCCTTCCAGTAGCCGAGCGAGGTGACCTGGCGCTTGTCGACGCCCAGGGTGCGCCGGATGTGTCGGCTGATGCTGCGGGTGCTGGCCGCCTCGCAGGCCACCCAGTAGTGGGCGGTGTCGCCGGCGGTCAGGGCGGCGCAGACCGTGTCGACCAGGTGCTGGCCACCGTCCCGGCGGGGCACCCAGGTCACCCCGTGGTGGGCCCGGGCCCGCGGTGTCAGCGCCATCTCACCCTCGTGCGCGTATTCCAGCCAGACCGTCGCGGGGATGTCGGCGCCGGCGTCGAGCAGGCTGTTGACCGCGGGTAGCGACGCCGCGTCCCCGACCAGGTAGAGGTGCCCGGGGGCGGGTTCGGGTAGCTGGAACGCGCTGCCCTGCACGGTCGCTTCGATGGTGTCGCCGACCTGTGCGGTGGTGGCCCAGCGCGCGGCGCAGCCGTCGTGGATGGCGAACTCCAGGGTGAACCGCCCGGTCTCCAGGTCCGGGTCCACCAGCGTGTACGCCCGCTGGTGGGCTCGACCGTCGTTGTCGAACCACAACCGGATCCACATCGTCGGATGGACGCCGCAGGACTCCAGCAATCCACCACCGTCGAGGCGTAGGCGCTGGTAGTGCCCGTCGACCGACTCGGTGCCCAGTACGGTCAACCGGAAGTCCCGGCCTCCCATGGCCTTGAGCACCAGGCCCTCCCAGTTCCGTTTCACGCGCCCTCCAGGTAAGGTCTGCCTTTGTTAGGGGAGGGTAGCCTAAGGTGCTCGTTCGATGGAACGTGTGTCCCGCCCGCGTCGGCGAGGCGGGGTTCGCCGATGAGCTGATCCCCATGTCGACCCGCCCCGGAGCGCGAAGGACGAGGCAACCGTGATCTACCAGCAGCAGATTCCCGTCCTCGGCGAGCTGACGCTCGTGGCGGTGGAACCCGACCGGCACGCCGAACTGCTGCACGGCTGGGTGACCCAACCCCGCAACTCGTTCTGGGGCATGGGCTCGCACGGCCTCGACGAGGTACGCGAGACCTACGCGTTCCTCGACGGGCTGGACACCCACCACGCCTACCTCATCCTGCTGGACGGCGAGCCGGTCGGCCTGTTCCAGACCTACCAACCGGAGGCGGACCCGGTGGGTGAGCGTTACCCGGTCCAGCCGGGCGACGTCGGCATGCACCTGCTGCTCAGCCCGTCCCGGCGCTACGCGTGCGGGCTCACCACGGCCGTCGGCCCCGCCCTGGTCCGCTTCCTGCTGCGCGACCCGGCCGTTCAGCGGATCGTCGTCGAGCCGGACGTCCGCAACGAGGCAGCCCTGCGCCGGTTGCGGGCCGAGGGCTTCGTGCTGGCCTCCGAGATCGACATGCCGGACAAGCGCGCGCAGTTGGCCTTCCTGACCCGCCACCGCTTCGAGACGGACCACCCGGCTGGCGTCGCCGGCTGAGCACCCGGGGGAGTGCCGCACCCTCGCCGGCACGACCGCCGGTCGCTGATCTCGGAGTAGCCAACCGGCAACCGCCCCCCGGGCGCCGCGACCTCGGCGCCCCGGGGGTGCGGGGACGGCGGTCAGAAGTCGTCGTCGAAGGTGACGCTCCCGGTGACACCGACCTGGTACGCGGAAACCCGCCGTTCGAAGAAGTTCGACAGCTCCTGTACATCCTGCAGGTCCATGAACGCGAACGGGTTGGTCGAGCCGTAGCGCGGGGCGATGCCGAGTTGGGCGAGCCGGCGGTCGGCGACGTGCTGCAGATACTCCCGCATGTCGGCCGGCGACAGCCCGGAGACGCCCTGCTCCAGGAGGTCCTCGGCGAACTGGGCCTCGCACTCGACCGCCTCGGAGAGCATCTCGGTGACCTGCCGTTCCACCTCGGCGTCGAACAGCTCGGGTTCCTCCCGCCGGACGGTGTCCACCACGTCGAAGGCGAATGCCATGTGCATGGACTCGTCGCGGAACACCCAGTTGGTGCCGGAGGCGAGCCCGTTGAGCAGACCCCGGGACCGCAGGAAGTAGACGTAGGCGAACGCGCCGTAGAAGAACAACCCCTCGATGCACGCGGCGAAGCAGATGAGGTTGAGCAGGAACGCCCGGCGGTCCTCCCGGCTCCGTAGCTCGCGCAGCTCGAAGACGGAGTCGATCCAGCGGAAGCAGAACTCGGCCTTGCGCCGGATGGAGGGGATGTTCTCGATCGCGGCGAACGCCGCGAACCGCTCCTTCTCGTCGGGCACGTAGGTGTCGAGCAGGTTCAGGTAGAACTGGACGTGCACGGCCTCCTCGAACAGCTGCCGGGACAGGTAGAGCCGACCCTCCGGGGAATTGACGTGCTGGTAGAGGTTGAGCACCAGGTTGTTGGCGACGATGGTGTCACCGGTGGCGAAGAACGCGACCAGCCGGGACACCAAATGCCGCTCGGCGGGCGAGAGCTTCGCCAGGTCGGCGAGGTCAGCGTGCAGGTCCACCTCCTCGACGGTCCAGGTGTTGCGGATGGCGTCCTTGAACCGGTCGAAGAAGTGCGGGTAGCGCATCGGCCGCAGGGTCAGGTCCATGCCGGGGTCGAGCAGCATGTGCCGCTCGCCGACGGCGGTGGAGTTCGTGGTACGGGTCTCGGGATCGGCGGTCACTGGCAGGCCTCGCAGCTCTCGGGGTTTTCCAGGGAACAGGCCAACGCCTCGGCGTCGCTCACCGCGGCGACCGGCGTGGTCGCCGGCGTGACACCGACGGTGGCCTGCTGGATGCGTGTCGCGGGACGCGAGCGCAGGTAGTAGGTGGTCTTCAGCCCGGACTTCCAGGCGTAGCGGTACATCGACGAAAGCTTGCCGATGGTCGGTGCGCCGATGAACAGGTTCAGCGACTGGGACTGGTCGACGTAGGGTGCCCGGGCGGCGGCTAGGTCGATCAGCGCCCGCTGCGGGATCTCCCACGCGGTGCGGAACAACTGCCGCGCGCCCGCTGGCAGGTCACTGATCCCCTGCACCGACCCTTCGGCGCGCTTGATCTGGTCCCGGATCTGCGGCGTCCACAGCCCACGCGCCTTGAGCTCACGGACCAGGTACGTGTTGATCTGGAGGAACTCGCCGGACATCGTCTCGCGCTTGAACAGGTTGGACACCTGCGGCTCGATGCACTCGTAGCAGCCGGCGATCGAGGCGATCGTGGCGGTCGGAGCGATCGCGACCAGCAACGAGTTACGCAGGCCGTGTGCGGCGATCGCCGCGCGCAGCGCGGCCCACCGCTCGGTCTGGGTGGGCTCGGTGCCGCACAGCTCCGGGTGCAGCTCACCCCTGGCCGCGCGGGTCTCGGCGTACGCCGGGTGCGGGCCGAAGCGCTCGGCCAGCCCGGCCGAGGCCTCCAGGGCGGTCAGGTAGATCTCTTCCTGTACGCGGGTGGACAGCTCCCGGGCCCGCGCCGAGTCGAACGGCAGGCGCAGGGTGAAGAACGCGTCCTGCAGGCCCATCAGCCCGAGCCCGACCGGCCGCCAGCGCGGGTTCGACGCCGCCGCCTGCTCGGCCGGGTAGTAGTTGATGTCGACCACCCGGTCCAGGAACACCACCGCGGTGCGGACCGTCGCCCGCAGCTTCGCCCAGTCGACGCCGTCCGCGGTGACGTGCGCCCCGAGGTTGATCGAGCCCAGGTTGCACACCGCGGTCTCGGTGTCGCTGTTGACCTCGAGGATCTCGGTGCACAGGTTGGACAGGTGGATCGTGTTGCCCGGCACGCCGGTCTGGTTGGACAGTCGGTTCGACGCGTCCTTGAACGTCATCCACCCGTTGCCGGTCTGCGCCAGGGTGCGCATCATCCGTCCGTACAGGTCCCGGGCCTTGACCGTCCGGACGGCCTTCTTCTCCGCGATCCGGTAGGCGGCGTCGAACTCCTCGCCGTACAGGTCGGGCAGTTCCGGCGCGTCCGACGGATCGATCAGGGACCAGTCGCCGTCCGCCTCGACCCGACGCATGAACTCGTCCGGGATCCAGTTGGCCAGGTTCAGGTTGTGGGTGCGCCGCGCGTCCTCACCGGTGTTGTCCCGCAGCTCCAGGAACTCCTCGATGTCCGGATGCCACGGCTCCAGGTAGACGCAGGCCGCGCCCTTGCGCCGGCCGCCCTGGTTGACCGCCGCGACGCCGGCGTCGAGGGTCTTGAGGAACGGCACGATACCGTTCGACCGGCCGTTCGTGCCGCGGATCAGCGCGCCCCGGCCGCGTACCCGCGACCAGGAGATGCCGATGCCACCGGAGAACTTCGACAGCTTGGCGACCTGGTGGTAACGCTCGTAGATCGAGTCCAGCTCGTCGCGAGGCGAGTCGACCAGGAAACACGACGACATCTGAGTGTGCCGGGTGCCCGAGTTGAACAGCGTCGGCGAGCTGGGCAGGTACGCCAGCGACGACATCAGCCGGTAGAACCCGATCGCCTCGACCGGCGTCTGTGACAACCCGCAGGCCACCCGCAGCAGCCAGTACTGCGGTGTCTCCACCACCAGCCGCGACTGCGGGTGCCGCAACAGGTACCGGTCCGCGACGGTGCGCAGTCCGAAGTACTCGAACCGAAGGTCACCGGCCGGGTCCACGGCGTCGTCCAGCTTGCGGGCGTTGCGGGCCACGAACGCGGCCGTGTCGTCGCCGATCAGTCCCAGGCCGTGCGCGTACCGGATGGACTGGCTGAAGCTCGCCACCTGCTGCCCACGGACCTCCTTGTCCACGTACGCGGCCAGCAGCCGCGCCGCCAGCCTGGAGTACTGCGGTTCCTCACCGATCAGCTCCGCCGCCGTCTGGATCGACAACGTGTCCAGCTCCGCGGTGCTCGCCCCGTCGTAGAGGCCGCTGATCGTCTTCGTCGCGACCCGCAGCGGGTCCACCTCGTCCAACTCGGCGACCCACCGCTCAACCGCCCGGACGATCTTGTTGACGTCCACCGGCTCGGTGTCGCCGTTGCGTTTGCGGACCTGCATCACCTGCCGACGCTGCTCCGGCTGATCGGCTGCGGTCTGCTCCTGCGTCGCCGTCACGTCCCCTCCTCACGCCTGTCGACGAGGTCGACGAACGCGCAGGAGACGCCACGTGGCCGTCGGACGGCGAGCCGGCCGTCACCGGTCGGCTGATGGCGTCGGCCGTCCCGCGCGGCCGCCGACCGCCGCACGCGGCGCGTGCGGCGCGCTGGCAGGTCTTCGGACTCGCGGGCGTGACCGGGTCCCGGTCGCCTACTGGCCGTCGCTTCCCGGACCGTGTGGTCCAGTGCTTGGTGACGGCGGTCGTTCCCACTCACCGCTGCGGGGCAGTCCCGGATTCGCACCGGGTTCCCTCTTGCCTCGGCCGTCCCGTGCGGGAGCGGCCGAACCAGCTGCGGGAGACACCATATATGCCGTCCCCGCCGAGCGGGAAACACCAGATGTCGCGTTGGCGTGTCAGCTTCGTCTCACCGCTCGTCGCTTCGGGACCGGATCCGGCGATGGTCGCCCGGCCCGTCACATCGGCTCTGCGCGGGGCACGTCGAGGTCCCGGCAGTCGGCGATGTCCGCGCACGGTACGACCCGGACGACTGCACGGCGCTGACGGAGGTAGTCGCGGGCGCCCCGGTCCATCGTGGCACTGGCGGCGACGCCGACCCAGTGCTCGCGCCCGAGGAGCACCGGGTGTCCCCACCGGCGTCCCCGATAGCCGGCGACGACCAGGGCGTCGGGTCGGGCGGCGGCAACCACCCGGCGCACCGCCTCGACGCCGATGTCGGGTGTGTCGACCAGGAGCACCACCACGGCCGTGACGGCAGTTGTCTCCAGTGCCGCCAGCCCCGCCCGCAGGGACGAACCCATGCCGGTCACCCATGCCGGATTTCGGACGACACCCGAGCCGACCAGCGCCGTGACGGCTTCCGCGTGTGCTCCGACCACCACGAGCACGGGAGCGCAACCGCCGGCCGCCAGCGTGTCTCGCGCGCGCAGCACCAGCGGCCGGCCTTCGTATCCCACCAGTGCCTTCGGCCCGCCGTACCGCCGTCCCGCCCCGGCGGCGAGCACCAGCCCCGCGACGGGACCCTCCGCCTCCAGCCCCGCACCCGCCGGCGAACGGATCGCACGGTGCCCCGGTTCCGGCATGGTCAGCTGACCGTGGTGCCGGTGCGTCGATGGATGGGCCCGTCCGTGTCGGTCAGTGGGCGACCGGTTCCCCCGGCGCCGGCGGTGATGACCAGCTCGGCGCAGATGGACACGGCGGTCTCCTGCGGCGTCCGGGCGCCGAGGTCCAGACCGATGGGTGCCCGAAGACGCCAGAGTTCGTGCTCGGTCAGGCCCGCCGCGGCGAGCCGGACCAGTCGCTCGCGGTGCGTGTCTCTGCTGCCCATCACACCGACGTAGCCGGCTGGTCCCCGCAGGGCCAGCGACAGCAGTTCGGTCTCGTGCCGGTCGTCGTGGCTGAGCACCACGATCGCCGTCCGCGCGTCGACGTCGACGCTGCTCAGGTGACGGTGCGGCCAGTCGCAGACCACCTGGTGCGCGTCGGGAAAGTGCGCTGCCCGCACGAACACCGGCCGGGGGTCACACACCGTCACATCGAAGCCGAGAAACCGCCCGAGCTGACTCACCGCTCGGGCGACCGGACTCATCCCGTAGACCAACATCCGGGGTGCCGGCCGGTGCCCGACACACAGGACGTCCATCGGCCGCCCACCGGTGTCGACGAGCCGCTCGACCTGCGTCCCACCGGTGGACGCCAGTGCCCGGAGCCGGTGGGCCACCATCTCGTCCACACCGGCGTCGCCCGACGATCCCCACATCCCATGCGGGTCCGCCACCACCAGCAGCACCGCCGACGGATCCGCGGGCAGCACCAGCGCCGAGGCCACCGGCTGGTTCGCCAGCAACCGGTCGAGCAGGGGCGCCACGACATCCACCGCCGCCGGCAGCACCACCACGTCGATCTCGCCGCGGCAGGCGAGGCCGACCATCGACGATCCGGCACCCTGGTGGGCATAGCGGTTCCGGTGCGCGCGACCGGACCCGATCACGTCCTGCGCCGCCGTGAACACCGCACCGTCGACGCATCCCCCGGCAACGCCACCGGCGACCTCCCCGGTGGCGGCGATGGCCATCACCGTTCCCACCGCGCACGGCGCGTCGCCCGACACCCCGACCACGGTGGCCACAGCGAAGCGAGTATCGGCCGTGCACCACCGTCGTAGGGTCGGCGCGACGTGTCTGATCTCCGCCGTCATCGGACTCCCTGCCTGCGCACGGGCGTTCGGTCAGCCGCGGGGGCCACCCGCGGCGACCGGCGACCGGGGCACCGCGGACGCGCCAGCACGATGTCACCCGACGCCGTCGCCGACCCGCCCCGCCGAATCGCGGGCCACCCGCCGACTCGTACCCGGGGTTGTCATCGGGCCGCGTCCGCCATCAGGTTCTCGACGCGGACGGGCAGCTCCCGGACCCGGATCCCGGTCGCGTGGTAGATGGCGTTGGTGATCGCGGCCGCCGCCCCGACATGGACGACCTCGCCCAGCCCCTTCAGACCGAACGCGCCGAACGACGGGTCGGGCTCGTCGACGAAGTCGACGTCGAGCGTGGGGACGTCGGCGTTGACGGGCACCTCGTAGTCGGCGAGGTTGTTGTTGAGGAACCCACCGTAGCGGGGGTCGACGATGCTCTCCTCGGTGAGTGCGGTGCCGATTCCCCAGACCAGGCCGCCCAAGGCCTGGCTGGTGGCCGTGCGGCGGCTGATCACCCGGCCGCAGTCGACGACGGACAGCATCCGGGTGACCCGCGGCCGGCGCACCCGGGCCCCGACCTGGACCTCGACGAAGTGGGCGATGTAGGAGCAGGTGACGAACGCGGGGAATTCCGGGCCCACGAAGGCGCTGCCGACGTCCGACGTCACCGCGCTCTTCCGCGCGGTGGCCGTGGCCGGCACGTCCGTCGGTTTCTGCCCCGGGGCGAAGTACTGGCCGTCCGCCTCGACCGACGGGAGGCCGGCGGCCGTCAGGAGCCCGGTCACCGGTGGCCCTGAGTTGTCGGGGCCGACCAGCCTGCCGTCCGCCAGCCGACACTCGGTGACGTCGACGGTGGCGACGGCCTCGCCGTGGGTGGCGGCGATCTGGTGTAGCCGGGCCCGGATTCCGTCGACCGCGTCCAGGACGGCGGGCACGGCGGTCGCGGTTCCCCAGGAACCGCCCGTCTCCGGCTGCGGCACGGCCCGGGTGTCACCGACGGTCACGCGGATCTGGCCAGGTGGCAGCCCCAGGGATTCGGCGGCGGCCAGCGCGACCACGGTGCGCAGTCCCTGGCCCATCTCGTGTCCGCTGACCGTGACATCCGCGGTGCCGTCGTCGTGCAGCCGCACCCGCGAGGCGGCGGCGGAGGCCAGGCAGGGATAGGAGCCCGCGGCCATGCCCCAGCCGACGAGGCTGCCGTCGTCGGAGCGCATCGACCCGGGTGTCGGGTCGCGCCGGGACCACCCGAACCGGTCGGCGCCCCGCTCGAGGCACTGCAGGAGACGCCGTGAGGAGAACGGTTTGCCGGTCACCGGGTCGACGGCGGTGTCGTGGCGTCTGCGTAGCTCGACGGGGTCGACGCGTAGCCGCGCCGCGAGTTCGTCCAGCGCGCTCTCCACCGCGAACATGGTCGCCATCTCCATCGGCGCGCGCATGTAGCCGGGCGTCTGTGTGTCGAGGCGCACCAGGCTGGTCGTGCTGCGGAAATTCGGGATGGCGTACATGCGTGAGGAGGTTTCCGCCCCCCAGAACGGCATCAGGTCGTGGCGTGAGGTCTGCGCGTGGATGTCGTGCACCAGGGTGGTGATCGTGCCGTCGTCCTG
Source organism: Micromonospora sp. WMMA1363 (assembly GCF_030345795.1). NCBI lineage: Bacteria > Bacillati > Actinomycetota > Actinomycetes > Micromonosporales > Micromonosporaceae > Micromonospora > Micromonospora sp. WMMA1363. Next base: position 1,747,295 of record NZ_JAUALB010000001.1, on the reverse strand, counting down.
CGCGCCGAGCCGGATGCGGTGCCGGGTCGCCGGACGGAAGTGCACACTGTGGAACACGTCCGCCCTCGGCACGACAAGCTTCACCGGCCGTCCGACCCGCCGCGCGGCGACGGCGGCGAGCACCGTGTTGAACGTCTGATTGGTGCGCTGACCGAAACCTCCACCGAGGGACGGCGAGACGGTCTGGACCAGCTCCATCGGCATCCCGAGCTGATTCGCCAGCGCATGCCGCACGCGCCCGGCCGCCTGGGTGCCCTCCTGGATGAGGAGCGTCCCATCCCGCCACTGTGCGACGGTGGACAACAGCTCCAGAGCGTTGTGGTGCTGTGCCGGGGTGACGTAGGTGGCGTCGACCACGACCGGCGCCTGGTCGAGTAGCCGATCGCCCGCGCCGATCTCCACCGCCGGGAACGCGGGCACCTCCTGCGCCTGGTCGACCGATTCGGCAGCCGGGTCGTCGAGTTCGACGGTGAACGGGTCAACCTCGTAGCGGGCGGTCACCAGCGCCGCGGCGTCCGCCGCGGCCTCGAGGGTCTCGGCCACGACGAGCGCGATCGGTTGACCGCGGTAGGCCACGACGGGGTCCTGCATCGGCTGGGAGCTTTCGTTCGCGCTCCCCGCGCCGTAGGCGAAGTCGGCCGGATGCAGGCGGTCCAGGTTCTCGTACGTGAACACCGCGAGTACCCCCGGCACCCGCTCCGCCGCGGCGGTGTCGAGCGCCGTGATCCGACCCCGGCCGACGGTCGCGCCGACCGGGACCGCGTACGTCATTGCCTCGGCGGTGCGGTCGGCGCCGTAGATCGGCTCGCCGCGGACCTTCTCGGTGCCGTCGAGGCGGACGTGGTCGGAACCGACCCAGGTCACCGCGGTCACGACGCACTCTCCTTCGCGATGGCGACAGCCTCCACGACGGTCTCCACCCCCAAGCCGACGCGGAAGGCGTTCTGCGCCGTGGTGCGTGCCGACCGGAACTCCGGCTCCAGCGCTGCCCGTACGGACGCGTCGTCCAGCCGGGCGCCGACCAGTGCGCGTTCGGCGTCCCACGCCCGCCAGGGCACGGTGCCGAGTCCACCGAGCGCGATCCGCACCTCGCCGACGGCGCCGGCCGCGTCGAGGTGGAGCCCGACGGCGGCCGAGGCGAGGGCGAACGCGTACGAACTCCGGTCGCCCACCTTGCGATAGGTCGACGACCGCGCCGCCGGGCTCGTGGGTACGCGGATGGCGGTGATGAGTTCGCCGGGGGCGAGCGTGGTCTCGCGGTCCGGGGTGTCGCCCGGCGGCACGATCAGGTCGTGGATCGAGACCGAGCGGGTGCCGTTCGGTCCGACGACCGCCACGCTCGCGTCGAACGCGGTCAGCGCCACCGCCCAGTCGCTCGGATACACGGCGATGCAGTGGTCGCTGCCACCGAGGATGGCGTGTCCGCGGTTGAGCCCACCGAGCGCGGAACACCCCGACCCCGGCTGCCGCTTGTTGCAGGGGAACTCGACTGACCGGAAGTAGCCGCAGCGTGTGCGTTGCAACAGGTTACCGCCAACCCTCGCCATGTTCCGCAACTGCTGGGAGGCCCCGGATCGCAGTGACTCCACGAGCGCGGGACACCTGGCACCGACCAGCGGGTGGTTCGCGACGTCACTCATCCGGGTCAGCGCGCCGACGATTAGGTCACCGTCTTCCTCGCGGACGAAGTCGAGGTCGGGGACGTCGGTCAGGTCGATGATCCGACCGGGAGTCTCGACGCTCAGCTTCATCAGGTCGATCAGGGCGGTGCCACCACTGAGATAGTGCGGCCGGTCAGCGGTGGACGTGGCGAACGCCGTCACCGCCTCGTGCGCCGAGCGCGCCCGCGTGTACGTGAAGGGACGCATCACGACCGCCGAGGTCCGGCGGCTTGGACGGTGGCGACGGCTCGGACGATGCCCTGGTAGGCCCCGCACCGGCAGAGGTTTCCGCTCATGAACTCGCGGATCTCGTCGGCTGATCCGGCGTGCCCCTCGGCTACACAGGCAACCGCCGACATGAGCTGCCCCGGGGTGCAGTAGCCACACTGCAGCGCGTCACACTCGAGGAACGGAAGGTGTCAACCTTTTTGGGGCGGTCGGTTCAGGGGTTCGTTGACTGAGTCGTGGTGTCCTCGGGCTTGTTGATCCACGCGGTGGTGGGCAGGGCGGGTGGTTGCGGGATGCCGCGGACGAATCGTTCGGGGTTGCGGGTGTAGGCGGCGGTCAGGACGTCGGCGCGGACATCGCGGACCTGCCGGGCGTGGCCGTGGTGGACGTCGTGTGGGGTGTGCCAGCCGATGCCGGAGTGCCGGTGGATGGTGTTGTACCAGGTGAAGAAGGCGCGGCAGTGAGCTCGGGCGTCCTGGACGCTGCCGAAGCGGTCGGGGAAGTCGGGCCGGTACTTCAGGGTCTTGAACTGGGCCTCGGAGAACGGGTTGTCGTTGCTGCACCTGGGCCGGGAGTGGGACTTGGTCACGCCGAGGTCGGCCATCATCTGCGCGACCGTCTTGGACGCCATTGAGGTGCCGCGGTCGGCGTGGATGGTCAACTGCTCACGCGCGACGCCCTGCTTGGTGATCGCGTCGGACAGCAGCCGTTCGGCCAGGGCGGCGTCCTCGCGCTCGGCGAGCAGCCACGCGACGGTGTAACGGCTGTAGATGTCGATCACGCTGTAGAGGTGGTAGAAGTCCCGCTTGGCCGGGCCGCGCAGCTTGGTGATGTCCCACGACCACACGCGATTGGGGGCGTCGGCGATCAGTTCGGGCTTGACCTTCGGCGGGTGCACCGCGTGACGGCGGCGCTCCCTGACTTCGCCGTGGGCACGCAGGATCCGGTACATGCTCGACACCGACGCCACGTACACGCCCTCGTCGAGGAGGGTGTGGTAGACGGCCGCGGGGGCCATGTCGGCGAAGTCCGGGCTGTTGAGCAACGCCCGGACGCTGTCACGCTCGGCTGCGCTCAGGGCACGTGGCTGCGGCCTGGGTTCACGCCCCGGCCGCGGTGGCGCAGGCGTCTGGCGGTGCCGGCGGTAATGGTTGGCCTGCGGCCGGCCGGTGGCTCGGCACGCCGTCCGGATGCCGATCAGCGGCGTCAGTTCGGTGATCGCAGCGTCGATCATGGTGTCGGCTCGCTCCCGCTGTGCTGGCTGTCGGTCGCGAGTTGCCCCAACAGCGCGGAGAGTTTTCCCTGCACCTCGATCACCTTGCGGGCCTTGTCCAACTCGGCGCGCAGCCGCTCGTTGTCTGCCCGCAACCGGGCTGCCTCCAGCACCGCCGGATCGGTCTTCGGCCGCCCGGCCGGCTTGGCCAGGGCCTCGCGGGCGCCGGCGTCACGCTGATGCTTCCACGCCGCGAGCAGCGACGTGTACAGGCCTTCCCGACGAAGCAGGGCGCCCTTGCCGGCCTTATCGAGGGTCTCGTACTCGGCCAGGATCCGCGCCTTGTACGCGGCGGTGTATGTCCTTGTTCGGGGCTTTGCTGGTACCTCGGGGTCGGGCACCGGGTGATGCGATGTCACGGGGGTGGATCTCCTTGCACGCCCTCACGGGTCAGAGTTTCAGCAGGTCAACCTGCCTTCCCCAAGGATGACACAGAGGGGAACGCCCGCTGCATCGGATGCAGTTCCTCCGACGACACCGCGAGCCCCTCGATGGTCAGCACCTCACGGCCTGCGAGCTGGGCGGCGAGGGTCAGACACGACACCACCGGTCGGCCGTCGACATGGACGGTGCAGGCACCGCACTGCCCATGGTCACACCCCTTCTTCGCGCCGTAGAGGCCGAGGTGTTCCCGCAGCGCGTCGAGCAGCGTCGTCCGGGCGTCGAGCGTCCACTCGCGGTCCTGCCCGTTGACGGCGAGTCTGGTCCGCACCGTCAAGGACTCATCCGTCATGAATGATTCCCTCCACTCGTCGGCGTCGGCGTCGCCGTCCCGGTGCATACAGTAAATGTCCTTCTTGGTATGCCTCGCGGAGTTTCAACGGTATTAGTACTGCAACGGCGGGTCGTAGCTTCGGGTGCTGATCATTCGTTGGTTGGTTGTGGTGGATGCGCGGGTGGTCGGGTCGTGGGATGCCGGGTTGGAGGAGTTGTTCTTCCGGTTCGCGCATCGGTTTGAGCGGGTGGAGCCGCGGCGGCGGGCATGGGCGTATGTGCGGGGGCTACTGGCACCGTTGGAGCGGCGTAACGGCTGGACCCTCGCGGAGCAGGCTGGGCATGTGTCGCCGGACGGGTTGCAGGGCATGCTGTGCAGCGCGGCGTGGGACCGGGACGCGGTCCGCGATGACGTGCGCGATTACGTGGTGGACCAGATCGGCGATGCGGCCGGGGTGCTCATCGCTGACGAGACGGGGTTCGTCAAGAAGGGCCGTGCGTCGGCGGGGGTCCAACGGCAGTATTCGGGTACGGCGGGCAAGACCGAGAACTGCCAGATCGGCACGTTCCTGTGCTACGCCACGCCGCGGGGTCGGGCGTTGATCGATCGGGAGTTGTACCTGCCGAAGTCGTGGACCGGTGATCGGGACCGGTGCCGGCGCTCGGCGATCCCGGACGCCGTCGGGTTCGCGACCAAGCCGCAGCAGGCGCAGGCCATGCTGGAGCGGGCGATCACCGCGGGGGTGCCGTTTTCGTGGTTCACGGCCGATGAGGCCTACGGGCAGAACCCTGGCCTGCGGGGCTGGTTGGAGGATCGGGACATCGCGTACGTGATGGCCACCCGACGCGACGATCGGGTGCCCTCCGGGCTGCACACCACCACCGGTGTCGACGAGCTGATCGGCAGGGTGCGTGCGGGCGCGTGGCAACGACTGTCGTGTGGTGACGGCGCGCACGGGCCGCGCCGCTACGACTGGGCTCGGCTGCCGATCCGCCGCACCTTTGCCCACGGCCGCCGCGGCTGGGTCCTGGCCCGACGCTCGATCACGGATCCCGGCGACATCGCCTACTACGTCTGCTTCGGCCCCCGCGGCACCCGACTACGCGACCTGGTGCGGGTCGCCGGTAGCCGTTGGTCGGTGGAGGAATCGTTCCAGACCGCGAAGAACGAGGTCGGCCTGGACCAGTACCAGGTCCGCCGCTACGACGCCTGGTACGCCCACATCACCCTCGCGATGGCCGCCGCCGCGTTCCTCGTCGTCACCCGCGCCCTCGAAGCCGCAAAGGGGGCACCACCGCAAACGAGCGCAGCCAGATCCCGCTGAGCAGCAACGAAATCCGCCGCCTGTTCGCCCACCTCGTCCTGACCACCCGCCGTCGAGCCGACCACATCCTGCGCTGGTCCGACTTCCGCCGTCGCCGCCAGGAACAAGCCCGAGCCGCCCACTACCGCAAACGACTCAAACCGCCATAAGTCACGACCCGCCGTTGCAGTATTAGGCGGTGCGACTGGCGACGCCCTCGCGTGATCCTTCGCCGGTGCCGGTTGCGGTCGGACGAGCGCTCCGGTGTCGGTTGCGGTCGGACGAGCGCTCCGGCGCGGCTGCGGTCGGACGAGCGCTCCGGCGCGGCTGCGATTGCCCCGGGGGCGTGTTCGCTGCCGGCCGGAGCGGGGGGTGCGCGGGCGCGCCGCCTGTCGGCCTACCGTGCTGTGTCTACCGAGCGGCGGGCCCCGCCGAGGTGTCGGCCGGCAGGACGCGAAGGACTGCCTGCGGGTCTCCGTCGAGGCGGAGGCCCCGCTGTTGCGCGCCGGTCAGGTCGACGTCGCCGGACAGCAGGGCCGTGAGTAGCTGCGGCGGCCCGGTCAACGATGCCGTGGCGTCGTCGACCCGCCCGGGGTGGGTGTGCACGGCGCCGTCCTTCACCTCGACGACCAGGTCCTCGTTGCCGTCGGCGTGCAACTGGAGGGCGACCGGTGGCCGGTCGGGAGTCCGGTCGGTCAGTTCCCGTACGGGTAGTGCCAGCCAATGGGTCCGGAAGCTCTCCCCGGCGGCGTGCTCGCCGAGCAGGGGCATGCCCCAGCGGCTGAGTTCACGCAGCACCGACTCCAACTCCCGGCCGCGATCGGTGAGGGCGAACAGGGTGGTTGCCACGGGTGGGGGTGTCGGCTCGCGGTGGATCAGGCCCGCCTGCTCCAGGTCGCGGAGGCGTTCGACGAGCAGGTTGCTGGCGATGCCGGGTAGCCCGTTGCGCAGGTCGGTGTGCCGGCAGGGTCCGAGGGCGAGGAGCTCGCGGACGATCAACAGGGTCCACCGGTCTCCGATGACGTCCAGCGCCTTCGCTATGCCGCAGAACTGACCGTAGGTGCGCACTCGGCCATCGTACCGAGTCTTGTTGATTTTCGAAAATCATTGGTTGACTTTCTAAACAAGGGAGCTCTACTGTCGCTGACCATGACCAACGACGACCACACCCTCCACGTCCGCCGCCTGGCGTGGGCGGGTGTCGAGATCCGCATCGGCGCCACCCGGCTGCTGATCGACCCGCTGGAACACGCCGCGCCCCTCGAACCCGTGATGGGCGTGCCGAAGCGGCCGCTACCGGCGGTCGACACCCCATCCGGAACGCACGTCCTGATCACGCACCTGCACCCGGACCACTACGACCACGAGCTGCTCGCGGGGCTCGCCGACGACGCCACGGTCGGCTGTCACGCGCCGATCGCGCCGCAGGTGCGCGCGGCCGGCCTCAACGCGATCCCGCAGGAACTCGGTGAGCCGCGCAGCATCGGCTTGTTGACCGTCACCCCGGTCACGTCACTGGACTGGCGCGGCAACGACTGCGATCAGGTGGCCTGGGTGGTGGAGGGGGCCGGTCGGCGCATCATCCACTGCGGCGACACCCAGTGGCACGGCAGCTGGTGGCAGATCGCCCGCGACCACGGCCCGTTCGACGTCGCCTTCGTCCCGGTCAACGGCGTCATCGCGCGCTTCGAGGGCTATACGGCCGACGTGCCCGTGACCATGACGCCCGAACAAGCGGTCGAGGCCGCCGTGGCGCTCGGCGCCACGACCGTGTGCGCGATGCACTACGGCCTCTTCCACAACCCGCCCACCTACGTCGAACAGGACGACATCGAGCAGCGCTTCCGCCGCGCCGCCGGGCAGCGTGGCATCACCGCGGCCATCGTCGCGGATGGACAACCGGTTCTCTGACCCGGATCCGCGGATAGGGATATGCCACCGCGTGGCATAGATGAACGGATGCCTTGCCAGCAGGGACGATTGGGGTTGTCGAGACACCAATCCGCCGCTGTGGGAAGGACACCCGTTCGGTGAAGAAGATACCTGGTTTGGCAGGTCGTGTCCGTGTTGGCGCACCGGACGCGTCGCTGACGCCGGTCTCGGGTGTGGTGGCGGTGGCCGAGTTGGTCGGCCGGCTGGGCGTGACCGCCGCGCTGGACGACGCCGTGGGCCGAATCAAGCAGCGGGATCGAGGATTGTCCGGCGGAGAGTTCCTGGTCGCGGTGGCGCAGGCGCAGATGTGCGGCGCGCAGTTTTGGGTGGGTCTGGATCGCCGCCGCGCCGATACGGCGGGTGAGGCGTTGTCCGCGGTGCCCACGCCGGCGGCGAGCACCGCGGTGGAGTTGGCGTCTCGGTTCGGTCCGGCGCAGGTGGCTGGTATCGAGGAAGGCATCGGGGAGATCGCCTGCCGGGTTGTCGGTTTGCTGCCGGCCGCCCGGCGGGCGGTGCTGCGCACCGGTGGGGCCACCATCGACCTGGACGGCACCGACGTCGAGGTGTACGGGGCCAAGAAGGAAGGGATCGCCTACAGCTACAAGGGCGCCCGGGCCGGGCGCCCGCACGTGGCCACGTGGGCGGAGGCCGGGGTGGTGACCGCCGCGGACCTCCTCGCCGGTGATGAAGACCCCCGCCCGGGAGCGGGCTCGCTGATCGAACGCAGCGTGGCCACCCTCAACGCGGCCGGGGTCACCGCCCGGCCGAAGGTCCGCGGCGATGTGGGCTACTTCGCCAAGGACATCGCGCAGGCCGCGGTGGAGGCCGGCTGCGACTTTTCCCTCGGAGTGACCCGCAACCCCGCGGTCTGGCGAGCCGCGGCCGCGATCCCCGACGATGCATGGCGCAAAGCCGAACGGATGAAAGGCGCCCAGGTCGCCGTGTGCGACTACGCACCGGCCGGCTGGCCACCCGCCACCATGACCGTGGTGCGGCGGGTCAAGGTCCACGCTACCGATATCTCGGCCGACCCACGCGCCCGCCGCCGGCGCACCATCCCCAAAGCTCAACTCACGCTCGCCCTGGACGGCCTGGTCGGGCACGTGTACGCGTACTCGTTCATCGCCACCAACCTGGATGTGTCCACCCCGGCGAAGACGGTCGCGGTGGAGGCCTGGCACCGGATGCGCACCGACATCGAAGATCGCATCCGGGATGCCAAGCACGGCGCCGCGCTGCGGCACCTGCCCTCCGGCAGCCGGGCGGCCAACACGGTGTGGATGTGGGGGGCGCTGCTGGCCGTCAACCTGTCCGCCTGGCTGCAGGAACTGGCCGGCCTCGACGACGGCGACGGACGAGGCCGCAACCACCTCGGCACCCTGCGCCACCGGCTGATCACCGTGCCCGCCCGGCTGGTCCGCCACGCCCGGCAGGTCACCCTACGGCTACCCCCGAGGCAACAGTTACTGGCTCAGGTCCTGGCCCGGCTCCGCCGGCTACCCATCTGGACCTGACCACTCGGCCCATCGGCCATGTCCCAGCCCACGGAGACCAGCGAACCCGGCGCCACCCGGGAAACCGGCATGCCCACCCACCGAAACACCACACCACCCATCGCCTATCACCGATGCGTAGCGATCACGCCTCCGCTATCCGTGGATCCGGGTCTGACCCGACCAGCGAGGAAACGAAGACGTGAAGATCCTGTTGTACGGAGCGAGCGGCACCATCGGCCGGGAAATCGCCGGGGAACTGCTCGCCCGTGGGCACGCCACGACCGGTGTCACCCGCCGCGGCGACCTGGGCGACCTGGCCCACGAGCGGCTCACCGTCGTGGCCGGCGACGTGACCGACGCCACCGCGGTGGCCGACCTCGCGGTCTCGCACGACGCGGTGGTCTCCGCGGTGGGCCCGCGCATCGGCCAGGAGAACGACCGGGACACCATCGTCGGCGCCGCCACCGCCCTGATCGACGGGCTGCGCAAGGCGGGCGTCACCCGGCTCGTGACGATCGGCGGCGCGGGGAGCCTGCGGACGGCCTCAGGCCGACGGGTGCTGGACGACCCGGACTTCCCCGCGCTGTGGAAGGCGAATGCCGAGGCCCAGGCCGAAGCGCTCGGCGTCTACCGCGCAGCCACCGACTTGGAGTGGACGTACGTCTCGCCCGCCGCTGTGATCAGGCCGGGCGAGCGGACCGGAGCGTTCCGGATCGGCGGCGACGACCTCGTCACCGACTCCGGGGGCAAGAGCGAAATCTCCTACGCCGACTACGCGGTCGCCCTGGTCGACGAGCTGGAGCGCAACTCGGCGGTCCGCCGCCGGATCACCGTGGCGTACTGATACCCGACACCAGCGCCGCCGGGCGAGCTCGGCTCGTCATCCTCGGCGCACTCGTGGCGCTGGGACCGTCGTCCATCGACGCGTACCTGCCCGGCCTGCCGGAGATCGCTCAGGACCTCGGCTCCAGCGCTGCCGGCACCCGGCTCACCGTCGCCACCTGCTGGCGACCGGTCAGCTGGTTACCGGGCCGCTCGGTGACCGGGTCCGGACCACTTTCCACGATACGCACTTTGGGCGTATTTCGTGAGTTGATGTCAGTTTGGGTGGTTTGCTGATATTTACTCGCGATGTCGGCCGGGAGGGCCGTCCAGTGTTCCTCCGGGAGCGCTCGGTTGATCGAGGAAAGAGTGGACAGGATGAGGAAGCTGAGGAACGGCACAAGCTCCGGTGCGCGGGGTGCGCGGGGTGCGCGGGGTGCGCGGGGTGCGCGTGGCAGCGGTCGCTTCCCGCGCGGTGTCACGGCGATGGGGGTGGTCGCCGTGACGGGGCTGGCCGGCGTGATGACCGCCGCGGTCGCCGGCTACCCGGGCGCGGCGACACCCTGGAGCCACGCTTCGCTGACCCTGGACGGTGGTGAGGGTGACCGGATGCACCAGGACGGCCGGGGCAAGCCGGTCGGCGACGGTGGTCCGGCCACCGACGATCCGGCGGGCGAGTGGTCGGAGCGGGAGGGCGGTGACTGGGGTGGCGACTGGGGCGTTGCCGGCGACCCGGGCTGGAGGAAGGACGGCCACGACGGTAAGAAGGCGGCCGTGCGGAAGGACGGCCACGGCGGTAAGAAGGCGGCCGTGCGGAAGGACGGCCACGACGGTAAGAAGGCGGCCGTGCGGAAGGACGGCCACGGCGGCAAGAAGGCGGCCGTGCGGAAGGTGCCCTGCGACGCGAACGCGTTGATCGCGGCGATCACTGCGGCGAACCAGGCGGGTGGCGGCGCGCTGCGCCTGGCCGAGCGCTGCACCTACACGTTGACCGCGAACGAGGACAACAACGGGCTGCCGCCGGTGTTCCAGCCGATCGCCATCCACGGACAGGGGGCGACGATCGTCAGGGCGGCGGAGGCGGCGAGCTTCCGGATCTTCAACGTCACCACCGGCGGCGACCTGTCCCTGTGGGATCTCACCGTGGCCGGCGGAAGGGTCGAGGACGAAAACGGCGGCGGCATCCTGGTCGGCGAGGGTGCACGACTGAGCCTGGACCGGGTCACCGTGCGGGACAACACCGTCGCCGGCGAGGATGGCAGCGGCGGTGGGGTCGCGATCGACAACGGCGGCAAGGTCACGATCACCAGGAGCACCATCACCCGCAACACCGCTGTTGTGGACGGTGGTGGCCTCCACAGCGACAACGGCTCGCTGACGGTGACCAAGTCGAAGCTGACCCACAACGTCGCGGGTGACGAGGGTGGTGCGTACTTCAACGACGACGGCGTGGGGGTCATCCGGCACACGTTGATCAGCGACAACCACGCCACCACCGGCGGTGGTGGCGTGGACAACGCTGGCGACCTGTCGGAGGTCGCCTTCAGCACCATCGCCCGCAACACGGCCGGACAATTCGGCGGCGGAGTCTTCGACAGCAGCAGCGAGTCGCTGCTGCTGCGGCACGTCACCGTCGCCGGCAACACCGCCCCCACCGGTGGCGGGATCTACATCACCAGCAACATCGGCGCGACGATCGAGGACAGCAAGATCGTCCACAACACCGCCACCGACGGCGACGGTGGTGGAATCGCCATCAACGGCGAACAGGCCGGCGACGAAGCCGTGGTGGCCGTGCGTCGCACCAAGATCTCGTCCAACCGCGCCACCGGCGCCGCCGGGCGAGCCGGCGGGATCTTCTTCAACCCGCCCGACGACAGCGCCGCCGAGTTGGTGCTGACCGACGTCCGGATCACCAACAACACCGCCCAGGTCCAACCGGGTGGCGTCTACAGCAACGGCACGGTCCGCGCCTTCGGCACCAACATCATCGTCGACAACCGGCCCACCAACTGCGTCGGCAGCCCGCAACCGGTACCCGACTGCTTCGGCTGACCCGATCCCACCATCCGAGGCGCCCCCGGCTGACCGCCGGGGGCGCCTCGCCGTACGAGATCCACACCGTGAGGGCTAGTCGCACCTTCTGAGTAGTATTCGGCGGTCCGTCACTTAGCTTCCCTCATGTTCTGATGGAGTGGATCTTAGCTTCTATTCCGAATTTTGGTGCTCACGGATGAGTGCCTGCCTTGCGAGGAGCGTGCGGACATGTCACGAAGAAGACTCGTCAACCCTTGGCGGCCGGCGCGGCTCCGGTCGCGTACCGCCACCCTGACCGGAGCGGTGGGGTTGTCCGGGCTCGCGGTGGCGGTCGCGGTTACCGGCGTCCCGCCGGTGTCGGCAGGTGGCGTGAAAGCCGAACAGGTGCCCGGCGTCGCTCGGGGGGCTGACGACGGCCCGGACGGCGTCGGCGACTCCACGCAGTGGCGGGAGACGGCCAACGGTGAGTGGGGCGGCACGTGGGGCGCTGCCGGCGCCCCGGACGGGAAACGGCCGGCGGACCGGCATGATCCGGCCGACCGGGGGCGCCCGGTCCGCTGCGACGCGGCCAGCCTGGTCGCGGCGATCACCACGGCGAACGCGAACGGCGGCGGCATGCTCTCGCTGGCCGAGAAGTGCACGTACGAGCTGACCACGGGTGACGGTGGTAACGGCCTGCCACCGGTCGTCCAGCCGGTCACGATCAACGGAAACGGGGCCCGGATCACGCGGGCGGCGAACGCCGAACCGTTCCGCATCCTCGACGTCGCCGGCGGTGGCAAGCTGACGCTGCGGGACCTGGTCGTGGCGAACGGCCGGGCGCCCGACGACCAGAGCGGCGGGGGGATCCGGGTCCAGGAGGGCGCCTCGTTGCGGATCGACCGGACCACCATCGCCGGCAACGTCACGAGCGGCCAGAACGCCGACGGCGCCGGAATCGCCAACCAGGGCGTGACCAGCGTCAAGCGCAGCACCATCACCGGCAACACCGCCAGCGAGGACGGCGCCGGCCTCTACAACCTCGGCGGCCTGGTCACCGTCGAGAAATCCACAGTGACCCGGAACGTCGCCGGTGACACCGGTGGCGGCATCGAGAACGACGGCGGGGTCACAACGATCTCGCACACCCTGATCGGGGACAACCGCGCGGCCGACACCGGCGGGGGCCTCATCAACCAGGGCGACACGGTGAAGATCTTCCACAGCGCGGTCACCGGCAACGCGGCCACCATCGGCGGAGGCATCGTCGACAACAGCGGCGACACCCTGCTGGTCACCGCCGTCACCGTGCGGAAGAACACGGCGCAGACCGCGGGCGGCGGCGTCGCCGTCACCGCGTCCACCAACGTGACGATCGACGACAGCGCGATCACCGACAACGTCACCACGGCCGGCGACGGCGGCGGGGTGTGGATCGAGGACGACTCCACCGACAGGCCGGTGGCGATCCGGCGTCTACAACGCGGGGGTGGTCACCGCCACCGGGAAGGTGGTCATCACCGGCAACCGGCCCACGAACTGCACCGGCAGCCCGCAACCGGTCCCCGGGTGCTTCGGCTGACTCGCGGCGGTGCACTCCGACGGCCCAGTGAACCCGCCGGGGCGCACCGCCTGCTACACCGGCTCGTCGCGCCCGGTGATGGTGCGGGGCCCCGACGCCCCGGTCACCAGCAGTAGTAGGACGGAACGAGCCCGCGCAGCCTCGGCGAGGGTGGCCAACTGATAGCGAGGAAACCTCAGATAGCGTGATTCCGTTGGCCTCGTCGTTGACTCCGTAACTGTCGTAACTGTAGTTATGGGGCCATGGAAGCGGCAACAGGACGCTCCGCCAGCCGCCCAGGGCTGACCCGGTCGCCGGGTACACCGCCGCGGGACCGTGGGGTGCAAAGCCGTGGCCCGCGTGGCCGGCCAGCCGAGGCACCTGGCGGTCGCCCAGCTCGGCGCCCGTCACCACGCCCTTCCCGGTCCAGTACCGCGCGCACGAGCTGCGCACCGCCCGGACAGGGAACTGATCCGTGACCCGTGAGATCTACGTGCTGGGCGGTGCCCAGACCGACTTCGCCCGCAACTGGAGCAGAACGGGACTCGGTCTCGGCGACATGATCGAGGACGTCCTGCCCGCCACCTTCGCCGACGCCGACGTACCGCCCGACCTTGTCGAGGTCGTGCACGTCGGCAACCTCGCCGGCGAGCTCTTCGCCGGTCAGGCGCACCTCGGCGGCATGGTCACCGCGGTCGAGCCCGCCCTCGTCGGGCGCCCCGCAAGCCGACACGAGGCGGCGTGCGCCGCCGGCGGCACAGCGCTGCTGGCAGCGTGCTCCGACCTGATGGCCGGCCACTACGACACCGCGCTCGTGGTGGGCGTCGAGCTGATGCGCAACGTGTCCGCCAGGGAGGCCGCCGACAAGCTCGGGAGTGCCGCCTGGGTGGGACGTGAGGCCCAAGCCGCCCAGTTCGTCTGGCCCACCCTGTTCGCCGAGGTCGCGGACGAGTACGACCGACGCTACGGCCTCGACCACCAGGTCCTGGGCCGGTTCGCGGAGATCGCCTTCGCCAACGCCCGCGGGAACACGCTCGCCCAGACCCGCGACTGGGATTTCCCCGAGGGATCATTCGCGGAGGACGACGACGTCAACCCCGTCGTGGCGGGGCGGCTACGCAAGACGGACTGTGGTCGCATCACCGACGGCGCAGCCGCCGTCATCCTCGCCACCCGCGAGTTCACCGAGGCATGGGCTGCCCGTCGCGGGATCGTCCTCGACGACGTGGCGCACATCAGCGGCTTCGGGCACCGCACGGACACGCTCCTGCTCGCCGACAAGTTGCACCGCGCACGGGACGACGACTACATGTTCCCGCACCTGCGCCGCACCGTTGCCGACGCCTTCCGCCGCGGGGGAGTCGACGGAATCGAGGACGTCGACGTCGTCGAGCTGCACGACTGTTTCTCGGTCACCGGCCTGGTGACACTGGAGCACCTCGGCCTGGTGTCCCCGGGTATGGGCGGGGAGGCGATTCTCAACGGCACCACCACCCGTGCGGGATCCCTGCCGGTCAACCCGGGTGGTGGACTCCTCGGACTGGGGCACCCCGTCGGGGCGACGGGCGTGCGCATGGTGCTGGACGGCCAACGTCAGGTGACGGGCCACGCCGGCCACCAGCAGATCGACGGCGCCCGCCGGGTGTTGACGGTCAACGTCGGGGGATCCTTCACCACCATCGTCGCCTTCGTCGTGGAGGCCGGTGCCCGATGAGCGAGGCCCACATTCTGGCCAGCGTGCGCACCGGCCGCGGCAAGGCCAGGCCGGGCGGAGGTCTCGCCACGGTCCCGCCGCTGCGGCTGGTCCAGACACTCCTCGCCGCGCTGGCCGAGCGCACCGGTCTCGAGCCGGAGCAGGTCGACGACGTCGTCCTCGGTTCGGCCTCCCAGACGGGAGCGCAGGGCGGTAACCTCGCCCGCACCGCCCTGCTGGCCATGGGTTGGCCCACCACCGTGCCCGGTCAGACCGTCAACCGGTTCTGCGCCTCCGGCGTCGACGCGGTGGCCACCGCCGCCGCCCTGGTCCGCTCCGGCCAGGCCGACCTGGTGGTGGCGGGGGGCGTCGAGTCCGTCTCGTACGTGCCGATGTTCGCCGACCAGGGTCCACTGTGGGCCGACGAGGACGTGGTCGAGGCCATCGGCTCGGTGCACATGGGCATCGCGGCGGACGTGGTCGCGACCGAACAACGGTTCACCCGGGAAGAACTCGACGCCTACGCGCTCGTCACCCACGAGCGAGCAGCACGGGCACGGTTCGAGGGCCTGCACGACGAGGTGATCGTCCCCGTACGCGACGAAACGGGCCGGGTCCTGCTGGACCGCGACGAGCACATCCGGGAGGACCTGACCGCTGCGACCGTCGCTAACCTGAAGCCGGCCTTCGCCGAGCTCGGTGCCGCGGGCCAGGACCAGCTGGTGCTGCGCCACCTACCGGAGCTGGGCGAGGTTCGTCACCTGCACACCCGCGCGACGTCACCGGCGCTCGCCGATGCGTCCGCCCTCGTCCTGGTCGGCTCCGCCACGGCCGCCGAGCGCACCGGGATCGCCCCGGTGGCACGCATCGTCGGCTCGGCCAGCGCCGGTGCTGATCCGGTGCGGATGCTGGTCGCCGGCCAGCACGCCGTGGAAAAGGTCGTGGCCCGCGCGGGACTCGTCGTGGCCGACCTCGGAGTCCTGGAATTCGCCGAGGCCTTCGCCGCCATGTGCCTGAAGATCCAGCGCGACCACGGCCTGGACGGCGACGTCTTCAACCGAAACGGCGGGACGATCGCGACGGGCCACGCATTCGGCGCGACGGGCGCCATCCTCACCGGCGCCTGCGCGCGGGAACTCGCCCGCACGGGCCGCCGGTACGGCGTCGCGGCCGTCAGCGGCGCGGCCGGCCTCGGATCAGCCGTACTCCTGGAGAACGTCAACCACTCGAATGGCATGGGAGCCTGAATCATGGACGTCGAAGTCGTCGGACGCATCCTGTCGACCCTGCCAGCGGACGACGATCACCCGTACCGGACCGGAGCCTGGCGCCCCCAGACCACCGAATGGAAGGCGGACGACCTCGACGTGGTCGAGGGCGACCTCCCGACCGACCTCGACGGAGTCTACCTGCGTAACACGGAGAACCCCGTTCATCCGGCGCTGCGCACCTATCACCCCTTCGACGGTGACGGCATGATTCACATCGTCGGATTTCGCGACGGCACGGCGTTCTACCGAAACCGCATGATCCAGACCGACGGGTTCAAGGCCGAGGCCGAGCACGGCGGTCCACTCTGGGCCGGGCTGGCCGAACGTCCGGACCGGTCGCTGCGCGCGGACGGTTGGGGCGCCCGCACCCGGATGAAGGACGCCTCGAGCACCGACGTGGTGGTCCACAACGGCGTCGCCCGGACGAGCTTCTACCAGTGCGGTGACCTGTACCGCGTCGACCCGCTCACCGCCGAGACCCTCGGAAAGGAGGACTGGGGTGGCCGGTTCCCCTTCGAGTGGGGTGTCTCCGCCCACCCCAAGGTCGACGACCGGACCGGCGAGATGCTGTTCTTCAACTACGGCACCAAGCCGCCGTACATGAACTACGGCGTGGTCGACGCCGACGACCGGCTGGTCCACTACACGCCCGTCCCACTGCCCGGCCCACGACTGCCGCACGACATGGCGTTCACCGAGAACTACGCGATCCTCAACGACTGTCCCTTGTTCTGGGATCCCGAGGCGCTGCGGAACGGGGCGTACGCCGCGCGGTTCCACCCGGACATCCCCTTGCGTTTCGCCGTCCTTCCGCGTCGGGGCGGGCCTGGGGACATCAGGTGGTTCGCGGCCGAGTCGACCTTCGTGCTCCACTTCACCAACGCCTACGAGGACGGCAACGAGATCGTCATCGAGGGCTTCTACCAGGCGGATCCGTCACCGGCGGACGACGGTGTCGGCGACCGGTGGGAGCGGATGTTCCGATTCCTCGCGCTCGACCGGATGAGGTCCACCCTGCACCGGTGGCGCCTCAATCTGACCACCGGCCTGGTGAAGGAGGAGTCGCTCAGCGACACCATCACGGAGTTCGGGATGGTCAACGGCAGCTATGGCGGCAGGAAGCATCGATACTCCTACTCCGCGACGAGTAAGCCCGCGTGGTTCCTCTTCAACGGGCTGGTCAAGCATGACTCCCTGCTGGGGACCGAGCAGACGTACCGGTACCCCGACGGCGTCTACGGAAGCGAGACCGCCGTGGCACCCCGCGTCGGCAGCACCGGCGAGGACGACGGCTACCTGGTCACGCTCGTCTCCGACGTCAACGCCGACGCGTCCTACTGCCTGGTCTTCGACGCTGCCGACATCACCGGCGGGCCGATCTGCAAGCTGCGCCTCCCGGAGCGGATCTCCAGCGGCACGCACTCGACGTGGGCAGCGGGCGCGGACCTGCCCAACTGGCGGAACGTGGACGACCCGGCCGCTGCGGTGGGGCTCTGACCACCAGCGCCACGACGAGGAATCCGAGGACATCGAGGCGGTCCAGCAGCCCTTACCAGTGCCCGAACCCGATGGGTTCACGTCCGAAAGGCCATCCGCGATGCCGGCGGAGACACCCGTGATCAGCCAGGTCGCGGTCGGGAACACGCGGGGATCCGCCTCACCCCTCGGCCATGCACTCGTGCTGGTCGGTGACATGTGGGCGGTGCGCATCCTGCGCGCCGTGTACAACGGCTGCCGGCGATTCCAGGAGCTCCGGGAGATGCTGACGATCTCCGACCCGGTCCTCGCCCGTCGGCTGCGCACCCTGATCGCCGACGGGCTCATCGAGGCCCGGGAGTACCAGTCGAAGCCGCCACGCCAGGAGTACGACCTGACCGGGGCCGGCGGGGGCCTGTGGCAGGTGCTCGTCGCGATGTGGGACTGGGACGTCAGGCACGCCGGAACAGCACACCCCGACACCCGCACGGAACTGCAGCACCTCACCTGCGGCCACCAGATCCGTCCGGTCTTCACCTGCGGCCGGTGCGGCGCCGGAGGTCTCACCGTCCGCGACGTCGTGGGCTCGGTCGAGGAGCGCCTCCTGGCGGACGTCACCGACCGTAGGTCCCGGCGTTCACCCGCGATGAGTGTTCCGATCGACTCCGCCGGCGTGCTGGGCGACCGCTGGTCCACCATGATCCTGTCCGCCGCCTTTCTGGGGAGCCGACGCTACAGCGACTTCCGGACCCGGCTGGACATCTCTCCGGTGACCCTGACCCAACGCCTTGGCCTGTTCGTCGACGCCGGAATCTTCTGCCGCGAGTCCGTGGTGACCGGCGGCAAGCGTCAGGAGTACCGGATGACCCCCAAAGGCGCGGACTTCTTCGTGGTCACAACTATGATCAACGCCTGGGCTCAGCGGTGGCTGGCGGCCGGCGGTTCGTCTGGCCTCGCTCTGGTGCACCGGGCCTGCGGGCACGAGCTCGCGCCGCATTTCACCTGCGACATGTGCCACCGACGCCTGACCCGGGGCGAGGTTCGGTTCGAGCCACCGGAACCACCGCCACCGATCACCGTCCCCTGACCCAGTTCCCGTTCGTCCCGGAAGACACAGCTGCCCGCACGGTGGTCCGCGGAGAGCGCTCGGTGAGCGCCTCGACGTGGCGCGGCCCTCCGGAGGAGTGCGCTTGCCGGCGGCCACCTACCGGGCCACGCCGGGGGACAGCCGTCCGCCCCGCCGAGTGCCCGGGGCGACGGCTACCGGACCGGTTCGTGTCGGTCGCCCGGGTCGGCGTCCGGCAGCTCGTCCGAGCCCCGCCGCGCCCGGTCGGCGCGCGCGGCGGCGGCGAGGAAGGCGTTGTAGCGGGCGAGGTCGTCCTCCTCGCCGCTGGCCTCGGCCCGGTCGGCCGCCCGGTCGAGGCGGGCCTGCTCGCGCTGGTCGGCGCGGATCCACTGACGGACCAGCAGAATCATGACGACGGCGGCGGGGATCTCGCCGAACGCCCAGGCGATGCCCGCGCCGAGTTTCTGGTCCGCCAGCAACGAGGACGCCCATTCGGGGTGGACGGCGAGATACCAGTCGGGGGCGATGACGGTGGTGGTCTGCATGAGCACGAGGCCGAAGAAGCCGTGCGCCATCATCGCGGCCAGATGGACCAGCACCAGGATCGGGTACGGTACCCGACGCCGGCCGGGGTCGACGCCGATGAGCACCCAGAACAGCAGGTACCCGGCGAGCACGAAGTGGGTGAGCATGGCCAGGTGCCCCAGGTGGGAACGCATGAGCGCGCCGAGCAGGTCACTGAAGTACAGGCCGAACAGGCTGCCGGTGTAGACGCCCAGCGCGACGAGCGGATGGGTGAGTAGCTTCGCGGGTCGACTGTGCAGCGCCAGCAGCAGCCACTCCCGTGCCCCACGTACCTGCGGGTCGACGGGGCGCCGCAGCGCGCGCAGGGCCAGGGTGATCGGGGCGCCACCCACGAGCAGGATCGGTACCAGCATGGACAGCACCATGTGCTGCACCATGTGCGCGCTGAACAGCACGTACGCGTACCGGGCCAGCCCGAGGGCGGTGACCGAGCCGAGCACCGCCAGCCCGGTGAGCCAGCTGGCGGTGCGTCCAACCGGCCAGCGGTGCCCCGCCCGGTGCAGCCGCCACACGCCGGCCAGGTAGCCGGCGACACCCAGGGCGACGACGGCCAGCACGAACATGTCCGGCAGGGGCTGGCCCAGCAGCCGCCCAGGGGTGGGCGGGGCGGGCATCGGGAAGCCGAGCAACTCGGTCACCGGATCGGGCTCGACCGGGTCCGTGTCCACCGGCGTGGGGCTGCGGGACAGCGCGACCGCCAGCCCGACGGTCGCCCCGAACACCACCACCTCACCGGCGGCGAGCCGGTTGAACGCGCCCCGCCGGCCCGCCCGCAGCGCGGGCAGGGTTCGCGCCCGGTGCGCCGCACCCAGCAGGCCCAGGACGGCGAGGGCGGCCAGCTTGCCCAGCAACAGCCACCCGTACGGGGACCGCCAGAGTTCGTCCACCGAGCCGAGGCGTACGGCGGCGTTGGCGGCCCCGCTGACCGCGACCGTGACGAAACAGCCCAGCGCCAGGCGGCTGTAGCGGCCGGCGGCGTCGGCGAGGTGGCGGCTGCGGCGGACCGTCAGCAGGGCCAGGAGGCAGCCGACCCACAGGGTGGCGGCCAGGACGTGCAGGACGAGGCTGGAGACCGCGACCTGGTGGTCGCCGGCGCCGGCGGCGTGCCCGGTGAACGCTGGCGGCACCGCCGCCACCAGGGCGACCAGCGCCACGGCGGCGGCCAGCTTCCGGGACACACCGGCTCGGGCCAGCACCGCCCCGGTCAGCGCCAGCCCAGCCTGGAACAGCAGGGCCTGCCCCTGCGAGATCGAGGTCGCGAAGCTGACCACCGTCGCCACGCCCAGCCCGTCGGCCGGCACGCCGAGCAGGTCCGACACGGTCAGCACGATCAATACCAGGGCGGCGGCCGCCCAACCGGCCGCCGCCAGGCCCGTGCGGCGCAGCAGCAGCCAGCCGTGCGGGGAGACGCTCGGCCCGTCGCCGGGCAGCAGGAACGCCGCCGTCACCGCCAGCCCGACGGTGACCGTGGCGAGCCCGTTGACGAGCAGCCGGACGACCGGCAGCGCCCAGGTCGTCACCGCTCCGGGGTGTGGCAGGCCGGGGATCGTGGTCACCAACGCGCCGCCGGTTCGCAACCCGAGTAGGAGCACGACCACGGCGAGCGCGCCGGTCGCGGCGGCGACCAGGGCGCCGCGGCCGGCCGACCGGGTTGCCATCCGCCGCTTCGGCTCGGTATCCGACGGGGGCGCGGGCTGCTGGGGACGGTGCGGACGAGCCGGGGAGGACAGGGTGCCTGACACGTGGGTGACCTTGGTTTCGGGAAGCCGGCCTGGGCCGGTGGGGTGCCGGTCGGACCCTGCCCGCAGCGGGCAGGTCCGATGTTCGCCGGGCAGGCGGCGGACGCTGTCGGATGGTCCCCCGCCGCCGGCGTCAGGAAGCCCGGGTGGACCGTCGGCGTCTGAGGGCGACGGCTCCAGCGCCGATGATCACGGCCAGCAGGATCCCGCCGCCGACCAGGAGCATGACGCCGGGGCCGTCGCCGGTGGCGCCGGCCGCGGGCGCGGGGCTGGCCGGTGTCGTGGACGCCTCGGCCGCCGGGTCCGAGGTGGCCGGCGCGGCGGCGGCCTCGGGACTGCCGCTGGCGGTCGGGTCGGCGACGGTGAACCGGTAGGAGCCCTGCACCGGGTGCCCGTCGGCCGAGACGACCCGGTAGGCGACGGTGTAGGTGCCGTTGGGCAGGGCCTGGTCGACGGTGATGGTCCCTTCGCCGCCGTCGACGGTGGGCTCGCTGGTCGGCACCTTCTGCAGGGTGGCGTCGGACAGTGTGATGGTGGTGAAGGCCGGGTTCAGCTTCTGCAGAAACTCAAGGGTGATCTGCTTCGGCGGTTCGGTGAGCCGGGCGTCCTTGGCCGGGGTGGCGGCTTTCAGTGCGTTGTGCGCCGCGGCCGGCGCGGCCGGTACGAGCAGCAGCGCCACCACGGTCAGTGCGGCGGCGGCGATGCCGGCGACGGTCGGGCGGCGAACCTGGGTGCTCATGTCTCTCCTGATGGTGTGCTCAGCCGAGGAGCTGTTGGCCGATCCAGCCCTGGTCGGGGCAGCCCGGTGGGATGGCGAAGACGGCGGAGCCGATCGGGGTGGTCCACTCGTTGAGTAGGTCCCGTTCGGCGAGGCGTTGTTGGATGGGCAGGAACTGCTTCGTGATGTCGGCCTGGTAGGAGGCGAGGATGAGTCCGCTGTCGGCGGTGCCGTCCGAGGTGGGGACACCATCGTAGTTGTAGGGGCGGCGGAGGATCTTGAGCCGGTCGTCGGTGACGTGGGCGCGGGTGAGATGGGAGAAGTCCGGGATCACGGTCAGTCCGTCTGGTCCGACGGCGGCGAGGTCGGGTTCGTCGTGCTCGGCGGTGCCGGTGAGCGGGGCACCGGTGTCCAGGCGGCGGCCGACGGCCAGTTCCCGATCGGTGCGGCCGAGCAGGTCCCAGGTTTCCAGGTTCATCCTGATTCGGCGGACAACCAGCGTGGTGGTGTCGCGTAGCCAGTCCGGGCCGTCGGGTACCCACACGGCGGTGTCGAGGGGGTCGCCGGGTTTCGGGTTGGCGGTGCCGTCGAGTTGGCCGAACAGGTTGCGCTGGGTGTGGCCGGGTTCGGCGCCCGCGGCGCGGCGGAAGCCCTGCTGTACCCAGCGCACGGTGGCGAAGGGGCGGCTGTCCTTGACCAGCACCCGCTGGGCGTGGGCGACGGTGAGTGGGTCGTCGGCGCAGATTTGTAGTAGGAGATCTCCGCCGGACCAACGGGGTTGGAGCCGGTCGATCCGAAACGGGGGCAGGTCGGTCACGGACGGTGGTCGCCGGTCGTCGAGACCGGCCGCGCGGTAGAGGCCGGGGCCGAAGCCGAAGGTCACGGTCAGCCGGGCGGGCAGCAGGCCAAGTTCCGGTTCGGTGTCGGCGAGGGCGGGGCGGCCCTGGGTGAGGCGGGCGGCGTCGTCGGAGAGCAGCCGCAACAGTCGGCCCAGCGCGGCCCGGTCGGTGTCCGGCCTGAGGGTGAACGCGACGAGCGCGGCGTGGGCCTGTGGTTCGGTGGCCACGCCGGCCTGCCGGGGGCCGTGGAACGACTCGATCGCGGTACCCACCTGCGCCGCTGGTGTCGTCTCGGCGTCGGGTGCCGGTGGGGTGGTGGAACGGGTGGCGGTGACGGCGGCGGCGCCGGCGAGCGTGCCCGCGGTGGCGAGGGCACCGCCGGTGAGCAGACCACGCCTGCTCACCGGGCGGGGGTTGGGGGTGCCGGTCATGACGCCGGGCTCATGCTCATTTCCGGGGTGGAGCTCATGCCGGGCATCGACTCGCCGTGGCCGGGGGCGTAGCTTTCCTGCGCGCCGGTGAACGGCTTGGCCACCGCCGTGAAGGTCTGCGTCCGACCGTCGGCGAAGGTCAGCGTGAGGGTCACCTCGTCACCGGCCCTCACCGGCTGTTTGAGGTCCATCATCATCAGGTGGTCACCGCCGGGCTGAAACACGTGTTCGCTCTTCGCCTTGATCACGATGCCGCCCTGCTTGGCCTGCATGACCATCTTCCCGTCCTGCATGGTCATCTCGTGCAGCTCCATCCGGGACACCTCCGTCGACGCGGAGGTGATCGTCACATCGGCGTCGCCGTCGTTGACGAAGGTGCCGAACGCCGCGGTCATGCCCTTGTCGGCGGCCTTCACCCACGGATCGCGGATGCCGAGCAGGCCCGCCGCCGTGCTGGCCGACGCCGAGGCGGTCGGCGACGTGTTGGGCGCGGCGGTCGACGAGTCGTCCGACGCCCCGCAGCCGGCGATGGAAACGGTCAGGATGGCGGCGCTGAGCAGGGCCGCCGGGCGTAGCAGCCGGCCGGTGGCGGTGCGGGGCGTCACGGTGGTGCTGGGCATCACGGATCTCCTCGAAGAGTCGGCGTCGTAGGTTGGTCGGGTCAGCGGAGCCGATAGTTCCCGCCGGTGCGGTAACGCTCGTCACGCGTGGCGGTGGCTCAGGCGGCCGCGTCCTCGCGATGGTGAGCCGATCCCGGGTAGGGCGGCGGCAGCAGCCGCAGCCCGGTCGGTGTCGGTGTCACGTCCTCCGTCAGTCGCCAACGGCTCCCGTCCCGGGCGCGGTCGGCCGGGCCGCCCGGTGCCTGGTGCGCGCGGGACATGGCCACGACGATCACGTACCCGGCGAGCAGAAAGGCGTGGCTGACCAGCCGGGCGGGGTCCACCCGCCCGGTGGCCAGGTCGTTGACCGACAGCAGCACCAGGGTGCCCACGAACGCGGACAGCATCGGCACCAGCCCGGTCGGCGGGGTGCGCCGGGCCGCCACGAACAGGAAGCCCGCGCCGACCGCGATGTTCCATGCGGCCGACTCGTGCCACAGATGCCCGGAGGCCAGCGGACCGCTGGCGTGGAGGTGGGGGCTGGCGGCGCCGCGACCCACCTGGGCGAGGCCTAGCACGAGCTGCAGCACACCGATCAGACCCAGCAC
Organism: Micromonospora sp. WMMA1363; assembly: GCF_030345795.1. Taxonomy (NCBI): domain Bacteria; kingdom Bacillati; phylum Actinomycetota; class Actinomycetes; order Micromonosporales; family Micromonosporaceae; genus Micromonospora; species Micromonospora sp. WMMA1363. The sequence continues at coordinate 1,723,263 of NZ_JAUALB010000001.1, read as the reverse complement.
GGCCCGCAGGCCTACCGTGATCCGGTGCCACGGACGTTGTCGCGGGCTCGGAGCGGGCAGGGCGGCCAGTACGGTGTCGGTGAGGTCGACGCCGTCGCCGGTGAGTGAAAGCCGGGCCCGGCGGGTCACCGCGGCGGCCCGGTCGTACCACGCCTGGCAGCCGCCGCATCCGGTCAGGTGGTCCTCGGCCGCCAACCGCTCGGCCGGGCTCTCCTCTCCGTCGAGGAGGGCCGACAACACGTCACGCCACTGCGCACACCCCATGTACCGGTAGTCGGTCGGCGGGCGGTGTTGGTTCCCGTGTCGTGTCGTCCGCGGCGGAAAGGGCTGGTCAGCCGGCGACGTCGCCGCGCCCGCGTGGCCGTCCGGCGGGATCGGCGACGGCGGCGGCGACCAGGTCCTCGCGGGCCCGGGCAACACGGGAGCGGATCGTCCCGACCGGGCAGCCGCACACCTCGGCGGCCTCGGCGTAGGACAGCCCGAGCAGTTGGGTGACCACGAAGGCCTCCCGCCGGTCGTCGGGCAGCGCCGTGATGAGCTGTTCCAGCGCGACCTGTCGGTCGAAGCCGCTGCGGTGCGGGTCAGCCGCGTCGTGAGAATCCGACATCGGCACCGTGCGGGGGCGAGACATCGCCATCCGGACCTGGTCCACGGCGACCCGCCGGGCGATGCCGAGCAACCAGGTGCGCGCCGAGGACCGGCCGGCGAAGGACGGCAGCGACCGCATCGCCCGCACGTACGTCTCCTGCGCCAGGTCGTCGGCCTCGCCGGGGGAGACCAGGGCGGCGAGAAAGCGCCGAACGTGCGGCTGGGTGGCCCGGACGAATGCGCCGGCGGCGGCACGGTCACCCTGACCGGCGGCGAGTGCCCACGCGGTGGTCTGCGCGTCGTCCGTCACCTTCGACACCTCCGGCTCGCTCGTCCCGACGCGGTCACGACGGCCTGTAGTAGTAGCTGGTCGGTAGCGTACGGCACGCACGGCCGCCGATGTCCACTTGTACGGTGCGCGGTTCGCCGCGGATCAGTTCGCGTCGGCTCTACGCTGTTTCCGATCCCTCGACGTGGTGATGGTCAGGGTTTGAGCGCGGCCGTCAGGCCAGGCGGGTGTTGGAGCGACAGCGCGTCCGGTCTGCCGTGCGGTGAAACGCGCAGTTGGCGTCCGCTGCGCCCCTTGGGCGCCCTTGCCGCGGGTGAAACTCCGAGAGCTGTCTGCCGAGGTGGCCCCGGCTGGGGCTCGGCTGGCAGCCGGTCGGCCCCGGTCGGCACTTCTCACGGATCGCCTCGCCGGCTTGTGCCGGCATGTTCCGTCGTTCCGTTCGCGCCTCGTGGCGACGGTCACCTCCGATAACCACCACCCCCCCAAGCAGGGGCGGGCCGGCCACACCAGCCACCACCCCAACACCGAGCAGCATCAAACCCCCACAGCGACACCACCACCAGCCACCACGACACCGAAAGGCACCGGGTCTGCTGCACCGATAGGTGCAGCAGACCCAAATCCACCACCTCCTCACCACCACCGCCACCGGAATCCACCACGCAATCGAAGCCACCATCCACGACCCCATCACCCAAGACATCCTCACCACCACCGGCCACGCCATCGAACAACAAGCCTGGCTCCTCCACTCACAGCGATAACCACACCGAAACGTCCACAGCGGCAAGCACACCCACCGCCCGGGGCAGTGGATCATCACGGCCTCCTCTCGGGGGGAGTGTCAAGTTGTTGCGCCCCGGGTTAGATGGAGACATCGAAACCTGGAGGAACACCAGCGATGCCCGCACCGAAGAAGTACCCCGACGAGCTGCGTGAGCGTGCGACCCGGTTGGTCCTTGAGGCCCGTCGGGATCCGGCCGGCGCGGTCGGCGCGGTCCGGCGGATCGCCGACCAGCTCGGAGTCCACCCAGAGGCGTTGCGGACGTGGGTGAAGAAGGCCGAGACCGACGCCGGTGAGCGGCCGGGCGCGACCAGCAGCGATGCCGAACGCATCGCGGCCCTCGAACGGGAGAATCGTGAGCTGCGGCGGGCGAACCAGATCCTGAAGTCCGCGGCGTCTTTCTTCGCGGCCGAGCTGGACCGGCCGTCGCGATGAGGGTCGCGTTCGTCGACTCGCAGCAGGAACAGCACGGTGTCCAGTCGGTCTTGCGGGTGTTGGAAGACACGCCGGCACAGATCGCACCGTCGACCTACTACGCCACCAAGACCCGCCCGGTCAGCGCCCGTTGCCGGCGCGACGAGGAACTGACCGCGCTGATCAAGCGGATCCACGCCGAGAACTACGGCGTCTACGGCGCCCGCAAGATCTGGCACGAGCTGCACCGCCAGGGCGTCGAGGTGGCCCGGTGCACGGTCGAGCGGCTGATGCGCGCCGCCGGGCTGCGCGGGTTGCTGCGTGACAAGTCGCCGCGCACGACCCGGCCCGCAGCCGAGACCGGTCGGCCTCGTGACCTGGTCAAACGCGACTTCACCGCCGTGCGGCCGAACCAGCTGTGGGTCGCCGACCTGACCTACGTGCGCACGGCCGTGGGCTGGGCGTACGCCGCGTTCGTCCTCGACGTGTACTCGCGCATGATCGTCGGCTGGCAGGTATCCACGTCGCTCTACACCGACCTCGCGTTGGACGCGTTGAAGATGGCGATCTGGCGGCGCGAGCATCAGGGCGCTGAACTGGGCGGACTTGTGCATCACTCGGACCGGGGAGTCCAGTATCGAGCGATTCGCTACAGCCAACGACTCGCCGAGGCCGGCGCCGTCGCCTCGGTCGGGTCCAAGGGCGACTCGTACGACAACGCGATGGCCGAGGCGTTCAACTCCCTGTACAAGGCCGAACTCGTCCGCAACCGAGGTCCGTGGCGCGGGCTCGACGACCTGGAGATGGCCACCGTCGAGTACATCGACTGGTACAACAACCGCCGGCTGCACGGCGAACTCGGACACACCCCACCCGCCGAACACGAGGCCCTACACGCGATGACCCACCCGGTCACCGCACCCCTGGAAACCAGCTAACCAACTCTCCACCAAACCCGGGGCTTGACAAGTTAACGGCTGATCTTGGTTGTTGAGGTGGTCAGTTGTTGGCCGGGGTGAGCCGGCCTTCGAAGGCGATCTGGAAGGCGTTCAGTGGTGCTTTCCAGCGCATGGTCCAGCGTCGGCGGCCGGCTCCGGTCGGGTCGAGGCTCATCAAGGCCATGTAGACGCACTTGAGTGCGGCCTGCTCGTTCGGGAAGTGGCCACGAGCTCGCACGGCCCTGCGGATACGGGCGTTGACGGACTCGATCGCGTTCGTGGAGCAGATGACCTTGCGGATCTCCACGTCGAAGGCGAGGAACGGCACGAACTCCGCCCACGCGTTCTCCCACAGCTTCACGATCGCCGGATACTTACGGCCCCACGCCTCGGCGAACTCGAGGAACCGCTCGGTGGCGGCGTCCGGAAGGTGTCAACCTTTTTGGGGCGGTCGGTTCAGGGGTTCGTTGACTGAGTCGTGGTGTCCTCGGGCTTGTTGATCCACGCGGTGGTGGGCAGGGCGGGTGGTTGCGGGATGCCGCGGACGAATCGTTCGGGGTTGCGGGTGTAGGCGGCGGTCAGGACGTCGGCGCGGACATCGCGGACCTGCCGGGCGTGGCCGTGGTGGACGTCGTGTGGGGTGTGCCAGCCGATGCCGGAGTGCCGGTGGATGGTGTTGTACCAGGTGAAGAAGGCGCGGCAGTGAGCTCGGGCGTCCTGGACGCTGCCGAAGCGGTCGGGGAAGTCGGGCCGGTACTTCAGGGTCTTGAACTGGGCCTCGGAGAACGGGTTGTCGTTGCTGCACCTGGGCCGGGAGTGGGACTTGGTCACGCCGAGGTCGGCCATCATCTGCGCGACCGTCTTGGACGCCATTGAGGTGCCGCGGTCGGCGTGGATGGTCAACTGCTCACGCGCGACGCCCTGCTTGGTGATCGCGTCGGACAGCAGCCGTTCGGCCAGGGCGGCGTCCTCGCGCTCGGCGAGCAGCCACGCGACGGTGTAACGGCTGTAGATGTCGATCACGCTGTAGAGGTGGTAGAAGTCCCGCTTGGCCGGGCCGCGCAGCTTGGTGATGTCCCACGACCACACGCGATTGGGGGCGTCGGCGATCAGTTCGGGCTTGACCTTCGGCGGGTGCACCGCGTGACGGCGGCGCTCCCTGACTTCGCCGTGGGCACGCAGGATCCGGTACATGCTCGACACCGACGCCACGTACACGCCCTCGTCGAGGAGGGTGTGGTAGACGGCCGCGGGGGCCATGTCGGCGAAGTCCGGGCTGTTGAGCAACGCCCGGACGCTGTCACGCTCGGCCGCGCTCAGGGCACGTGGCTGCGGCCTGGGTTCACGCCCCGGCCGCGGTGGCGCAGGCGTCTGGCGGTGCCGGCGGTAATGGTTGGCCTGCGGCCGGCCGGTGGCTCGGCACGCCGCCCGGATGCCGATCAGCGGCGTCAGTTCGGTGATCGCAGCGTCGATCATGGTGTCGGCTCGCTCCCGCTGTGCTGGCTGTCGGTCGCGAGTTGCCCCAACAGCGCGGAGAGTTTTCCCTGCACCTCGATCACCTTGCGGGCCTTGTCCAACTCGGCGCGCAGCCGCTCGTTGTCTGCCCGCAACCGGGCTGCCTCCAGCACCGCCGGATCGGTCTTCGGCCGCCCGGCCGGCTTGGCCAGGGCCTCGCGGGCGCCGGCGTCACGCTGATGCTTCCACGCCGCGAGCAGCGACGTGTACAGGCCTTCCCGACGAAGCAGGGCGCCCTTGCCGGCCTTATCGAGGGTCTCGTACTCGGCCAGGATCCGCGCCTTGTACGCGGCGGTGTATGTCCTTGTTCGGGGCTTTGCTGGTACCTCGGGGTCGGGCACCGGGTGATGCGATGTCACGGGGGTGGATCTCCTTGCACGCCCTCACGGGTCAGAGTTTCAGCAGGTCAACCTGCCTTCCCCAAGGATGACACAGAGGGGTCCTCGGTCGCCGCGGTGTAGACCGGCCGCAGCGCTTTGGCGATCTTGTCCCAGTCCTGCCGGGCGGCGTAGCGGAACGAGTTGCGCAGCAGGTGCACCACACACGTCTGCACGATCGTGCGCGGCCACACCGTCTCCACCGTCTCCGGCAGTCCCTTGAGCCCGTCACAGACCAGCATCAGCACGTCGGCCACGCCGCGGTTCTTCAACTCGGTGAGCACGTGCAGCCAGTACTTGGCGCCCTCGCCGCCGTCACCGGCCCAGATACCGAGGATGTCGCGGTGGCCGTCGACGGTGACCGCCATCGCGAGGTAGATCGGCCGGTTCGCGACCTGACCGTCCCTGATCTTGACGTTGATGGCGTCGATGAACACGACCGGGTAGACCCGGTCCAGGGGCCGGTTCTGCCACTCGGCCATGCCGTCCATGACCTTGTCGGTGATCGTGGAGATGGTCTGCTTCGACACCTCAGCGCCGTAGACCTCAGCCAGGTGCGCGGCGATCTCGCCGTGGGTCAGGCCCTTGGCCGACAGCGACAGGACCATGTCGTCGACGCCGGTCAGACGCCGCTGCCGCTTACGCACGATCTGCGGCTCGAACGTCCCGGCGGCGTCGCGTGGGACCCGCACCTCGACCGGCCCGACGTCGGTGAGCACCGTCTTGGTCCGGCTGCCGTTACGGGTGTTCCCGCTACCCCGACCCGCCGGGTCGTGCTTGTCGTAGCCGACGTGGTCGGTGATCTCCCCATCCAACGCCGACTCGAGGACCCGCTTCGTCAGCTGCTGCAGCAGCCCACCCTCGCCGGTCAGCTTCAACCCGTCACCACGAGCCCGATCGACCAGCATCGCGATCAACTGCTCATCCGTGACCGCACCCACCGGCTCCACGGCCGGCTGTCCCACGGTGGTCTCGGTCGTCATCTGGCGTCTCTCCCTTGATCGGTCGATCAGCCGTTATTTGTACAGTCCCGCCTCGCGGGCGGCGCGGTTGCGTTGGCGGTCAGACCCGGATCCGCGGATAGGGATATGCCACCGCGTGGCATAGATGAACGGATGCCTTGCCAGCAGGGACGATTGGGGTTGTCGAGACACCAATCCGCCGCTGTGGGAAGGACACCCGTTCGGTGAAGAAGATACCTGGTTTGGCAGGTCGTGTCCGTGTTGGCGCACCGGACGCGTCGCTGACGCCGGTCTCGGGTGTGGTGGCGGTGGCCGAGTTGGTCGGCCGGCTGGGCGTGACCGCCGCGCTGGACGACGCCGTGGGCCGAATCAAGCAGCGGGATCGAGGATTGTCCGGCGGAGAGTTCCTGGTCGCGGTGGCGCAGGCGCAGATGTGCGGCGCGCAGTTTTGGGTGGGTCTGGATCGCCGCCGCGCCGATACGGCGGGTGAGGCGTTGTCCGCGGTGCCCACGCCGGCGGCGAGCACCGCGGTGGAGTTGGCGTCTCGGTTCGGTCCGGCGCAGGTGGCTGGTATCGAGGAAGGCATCGGGGAGATCGCCTGCCGGGTTGTCGGTTTGCTGCCGGCCGCCCGGCGGGCGGTGCTGCGCACCGGTGGGGCCACCATCGACCTGGACGGCACCGACGTCGAGGTGTACGGGGCCAAGAAGGAAGGGATCGCCTACAGCTACAAGGGCGCCCGGGCCGGGCGCCCGCACGTGGCCACGTGGGCGGAGGCCGGGGTGGTGACCGCCGCGGACCTCCTCGCCGGTGATGAAGACCCCCGCCCGGGAGCGGGCTCGCTGATCGAACGCAGCGTGGCCACCCTCAACGCGGCCGGGGTCACCGCCCGGCCGAAGGTCCGCGGCGATGTGGGCTACTTCGCCAAGGACATCGCGCAGGCCGCGGTGGAGGCCGGCTGCGACTTTTCCCTCGGAGTGACCCGCAACCCCGCGGTCTGGCGAGCCGCGGCCGCGATCCCCGACGATGCATGGCGCAAAGCCGAACGGATGAAAGGCGCCCAGGTCGCCGTGTGCGACTACGCACCGGCCGGCTGGCCACCCGCCACCATGACCGTGGTGCGGCGGGTCAAGGTCCACGCTACCGATATCTCGGCCGACCCACGCGCCCGCCGCCGGCGCACCATCCCCAAAGCTCAACTCACGCTCGCCCTGGACGGCCTGGTCGGGCACGTGTACGCGTACTCGTTCATCGCCACCAACCTGGATGTGTCCACCCCGGCGAAGACGGTCGCGGTGGAGGCCTGGCACCGGATGCGCACCGACATCGAAGATCGCATCCGGGATGCCAAGCACGGCGCCGCGCTGCGGCACCTGCCCTCCGGCAGCCGGGCGGCCAACACGGTGTGGATGTGGGGGGCGCTGCTGGCCGTCAACCTGTCCGCCTGGCTGCAGGAACTGGCCGGCCTCGACGACGGCGACGGACGAGGCCGCAACCACCTCGGCACCCTGCGCCACCGGCTGATCACCGTGCCCGCCCGGCTGGTCCGCCACGCCCGGCAGGTCACCCTACGGCTACCCCCGAGGCAACAGTTACTGGCTCAGGTCCTGGCCCGGCTCCGCCGGCTACCCATCTGGACCTGACCACTCGGCCCATCGGCCATGTCCCAGCCCACGGAGACCAGCGAACCCGGCGCCACCCGGGAAACCGGCATGCCCACCCACCGAAACACCACACCACCCATCGCCTATCACCGATGCGTAGCGATCACGCCTCCGCTATCCGTGGATCCGGGTCAGAACGTCTTGTCCTGCTCCTTGTGCGGTAGCGTGCCCGACGCACCGTCCTCGGCCACTTGATCAATGAGCCTGAAAGCGTCGCGTAGGAGACCAGCTCAACGTGTACCGTCGGTCTTGATGGCCCGCACGCACGTGCACCGGGGCTGGACCGACGATGCGGAGCCCGGCCATCCGATCCGGTCAGACGGACGAAAGAGCAAGCGGCTCTCTGGCCCAATGTCCAACGGGACTGTACAAATAACGGCTGATCGACCGATCAAGGGAGAGACGCCAGATGACGACCGAGACCACCGTGGGACAGCCGGCCGTGGAGCCGGTGGGTGCGGTCACGGATGAGCAGTTGATCGCGATGCTGGTCGATCGGGCTCGTGGTGACGGGTTGAAGCTGACCGGCGAGGGTGGGCTGCTGCAGCAGCTGACGAAGCGGGTCCTCGAGTCGGCGTTGGATGGGGAGATCACCGACCACGTCGGCTACGACAAGCACGACCCGGCGGGTCGGGGTAGCGGGAACACCCGTAACGGCAGCCGGACCAAGACGGTGCTCACCGACGTCGGGCCGGTCGAGGTGCGGGTCCCACGCGACGCCGCCGGGACGTTCGAGCCGCAGATCGTGCGTAAGCGGCAGCGGCGTCTGACCGGCGTCGACGACATGGTCCTGTCGCTGTCGGCCAAGGGCCTGACCCACGGCGAGATCGCCGCGCACCTGGCTGAGGTCTACGGCGCTGAGGTGTCGAAGCAGACCATCTCCACGATCACCGACAAGGTCATGGACGGCATGGCCGAGTGGCAGAACCGGCCCCTGGACCGGGTCTACCCGGTCGTGTTCATCGACGCCATCAACGTCAAGATCAGGGACGGTCAGGTCGCGAACCGGCCGATCTACCTCGCGATGGCGGTCACCGTCGACGGCCACCGCGACATCCTCGGTATCTGGGCCGGTGACGGCGGCGAGGGCGCCAAGTACTGGCTGCACGTGCTCACCGAGTTGAAGAACCGCGGCGTGGCCGACGTGCTGATGCTGGTCTGTGACGGGCTCAAGGGACTGCCGGAGACGGTGGAGACGGTGTGGCCGCGCACGATCGTGCAGACGTGTGTGGTGCACCTGCTGCGCAACTCGTTCCGCTACGCCGCCCGGCAGGACTGGGACAAGATCGCCAAAGCGCTGCGGCCGGTCTACACCGCGGCGACCGAGGACGCCGCCACCGAGCGGTTCCTCGAGTTCGCCGAGGCGTGGGGCCGTAAGTATCCGGCGATCGTGAAGCTGTGGGAGAACGCGTGGGCGGAGTTCGTGCCGTTCCTCGCCTTCGACGTGGAGATCCGCAAGGTCATCTGCTCCACGAACGCGATCGAGTCCGTCAACGCCCGTATCCGCAGGGCCGTGCGAGCTCGTGGCCACTTCCCGAACGAGCAGGCCGCACTCAAGTGCGTCTACATGGCCTTGATGAGCCTCGACCCGACCGGAGCCGGCCGCCGACGCTGGACCATGCGCTGGAAAGCACCACTGAACGCCTTCCAGATCGCCTTCGAAGGCCGGCTCACCCCGGCCAACAACTGACCACCTCAACAACCAAGATCAGCCGTTAACTTGACACTCCCTGTCCAACCCGTCTGGCGGGTTGCGGGGTCGGGTATCTGGCGCAATATTTCCTGTGATCAACTCCTGTGATGCCGATCCCACCAACTGGGGCGGCCATGTCGGTGACTGGAGATGCATGTTCACACGGGTTCACAATGGTCTGACGGCACCGGAACCCGGCCGTCGCCCGGCTGGCGTGACAAGGAGCGTGTAGTGACGGTGGTGCGGCATCGGCGCAGCAGGCAGCCGAAATCCACTGCGGACCCGTCTGGTGCGGAGCCCCAGGTCGTCCCGCCACCAGCCCCCGTGACCGTGAACCCGGGAGGCACCATCCGTGGCCGGTTGGTCGGCATCATCGCCCTGCCGGTACTGGCCATCTTGTTGCTGCTCGGTTATGTCACTGTCATCGAAGCCGCCGGCTACCGGGCCGTCACGGCGGCCAGCGAGTCGGTGTCCCTCGCCCTCGCGGTGCAGGACCTGGCCCAGGAGTTGCAGACCGAGCGTGGCCTCACCGCGGGTCTGCTCGGTGGCAACGCCGGATTCCGCGACGAGATCGAACCGGCCCGGCAGCGGGTGAACCAGCGACGACAGGCGGTCGAGGCAGCTATCTCCGGCGGTGGGGAGGTGGCCGACCGGGTCGACGCGGCCCTGCGGGAACTCGACGGGCTTCCGGTGGTCCGCTCCGGCGCCGACAGCGGCAGTGCCGGGCGGGCCGCGACCTTCGAATTCTTCACCGAACGCATTGCCACGCTGAACCGCATCGACTTCGGCCTCGACCAGGTCTCCGACCCGGAGCTGCGGCGGCACGTGGCCACCTTCAAGGCGCTGAGCCGGGTCAAGGAGAGCACCGCCCAACAGCGGGCCTTCCTCAACGGGGTCTTCTCCGCCGGCGGTTTCGGACGGGGGGAGTTCCTCCAGTTCGCCGCCATGCGCGCAGCGCGGGACGCAGCCCTGGCCGACTTCGACGGACAGGCGACCCCCAGCCAGAAGGCCGCCAACGACTGGGTGCTGGACACCGGGGCCGCCCGGGTGGCCGCCTACTTCGAGCAGGTCGCCCTCGACTCCGCCGACGGCCGCCGGTTGCAGGTCAACCCGCAGTCGTGGTGGTCGGCCCTGACCACCGTGCTGGACGGTATGCGCCAGACTCAGCGGCACGTCGGCGCGGAGATCGAGGCACGTGCCGCCGAGCGCCAGAACGACTCCACCCGGCGCATCCTCGTCGTCGCCTCCGGAGTGCTGTTCTTCCTGGTCGGCGCGGTCATCCTGCTGGTGGTCGCCACCCGGTCGATCACACGCCCGCTGGCGACGCTGGCCGCCGAAGCCCACGAACTGGCGACCACCCGGCTGCCGGCCGCGGTACGCCGGCTGCAGGGCGGGGAGGACGAGGAGAACGATCCGGCGGCCCCGGCCCCGGCCCCGGCCCCGGCCCCGGCCCCAGTCCAGGTACCGGTCGGATCCACCTCGGAGATCCGGTCGGTGGCCGGTGCCCTCGACCAGGTGCAGGCCGTGGCCTTCCGCCTCGCCGCCGAGCAGGCCATGCTGCGCCGCAGCACCACCGAGTCCCTGGCCAACCTCGGCCGACGCAACCAGAACCTGCTGCGGCGCCAGCTCGGATTCATCACCAAGCTGGAACGGGAGGAGACTGATCCGGCCGGGCTCGCCAATCTCTTCGAGCTGGATCACCTCGCCACCCGCATGCGACGCAACGCGGAAAGCCTGCTGGTGCTCGTGGGCGCCGGCAAAACCCGTCAATGGGTGGCGCCGCTGCCCGTTGCCGACATGATTCGGGCAGCGATCTCCGAGGTCGAGGAGTACCGCCGGGTGCAGCTGCGCCGCATCGACGACGCCTGGGTGGTCGGGGCAACCGTCAGCGCCGTGGCTCACATGCTTGCCGAACTGGTCGAGAACGGGCTGACCTTCTCACCGCCCGAGTCCGACGTGGAAATCCAGGGCCGGCGCAGCGGCGATGGATACCTCATCGCCATTACGGATCAGGGCATCGGTATGTCCGCCGAGGACCTGGCCCAGGCCAACGCCCGACTACGCGGGGAGGCCGACTTCGTGTCGGCCCCCACTCGCTATCTCGGGCACCACGTGGTGGGCCAGCTCGCCCGGGAACTGGAGATCGACGTTCAACTCGTTCCCTCCCCGGTCACCGGGGTGACCGCCCGGGTGGTCCTGCCGCATACCGTGCTGGCAACCCCGGGTGCGACGCCACCGGATGACGGCTCGGCGGCCAGCGTCGTCCCGCCGATCGCCATCGCCGCCGCACCCGAGCAGGTCACGGCGCAGGCCGGGGACCCGTCGGGCCGGCTCCCGGAGATCGGCAGCCGGCCGGCCCCGGTGGTGGAGCAATCCGGCGCCGGCCCGCTCACCACGGCACCGCACACCATCGAATCCCACCGCACCGCCCCGGCCCGGCGGTTGAACGACCAGGCGACCGGCCTCCCCGTCCAGCCGGCTGGCGCAGGCGCGGCAGGGGACCGGACCGCCAACGGGTTGCGCAAGCGCCTGCCGCGGGACCGGCGGTCGACCACGGTGGCGCCTGAGGTCACCCCGCCGGAGCCCGGACGGCGTCCGGCGGCCCTCGACGACTCGCCCACGGACATCCGGGACCGGTTGACCGCGCTGCGCGCCGGGATGCTCCGCAGCCAGATCGAACGGTCGGTAGCCGTGTCTGAGTCCGGTGACGATGCCCCGACCGAGCCTTGGAGGACACGTGACGGTTGACACCCAGACCGATCCGCACCAGTTGAACTGGCTGCTGGCAAACTTCGTCCGGCACACTGACGGGGCACGGGACGCCGTCGCCGTCTCCTCCGACGGCCTGCTGATAGCGGCCTCGGCGGGCCTGGACCGGGGAGCCGCCGACCAACTGGCCGCGATTGTGTCCAGTATGTCCAGTCTGGCTCGTACCGCCTCCCGCAAGTACGACTTCGACGGGCTGAAACTCATCATGATCGAGATGAGGCGGGGCTTCCTGCTGGTATCGGCCATCAGCGACGGCAGCTGTCTGGGGGTGCTCGCCGAAGGGGGATGCGACCTGGGTTTGGTCGGGTACGAGATCTCGCTACTCGCCGAGCGGTTCGGCGCCCTGCTGACTCCGGCCCTGATTTCCGAGTCGAGACGGGTCCTGCCCCGGTGAGTGACAACGAACCCCGGCTGCCCGACCCGCGGATGATCCCGCACTGGACGCCCACGCAGCCGCCTGCCGTACGGAATCCGCAGCCGCAACGTCCGGAGGAACCCTCGGACGAGGCGGCGGTGCGTCCGTTCCTGCTCACCGGCGGGCGTACCCGGCCGGTGCAGGACGGGCTACGGGTGGAGACGCTGCTCTCCGCCCAGCCAGCGGCGCTTTCCGCGCCACTGCGTTTCGAGGCGCACCGAATCGTCACGCTGTGCCAGCAGCCCACCAGTGTGGCGGATCTGGCCGTGGCGATGCGGGTGCCGCTGGGGGTTGTCCGGGTGCTCGTCGCCGACCTCCTCACCGAGGGCTACTTGCGCCGCGAAGAACAAGGCGAGTTTTCCGTCGCCATGCTCGAGAGGATCAGAGACCGTGTCCGCGCTCTCTAGCCAGCGGCCCGCGCCCACGTCCGTGAAGGTCGTGATCAGTGGAGGATTCGGGGTCGGCAAGACCACCTTCGTCGGGGCCATCTCGGAGATCGAGCCTTTGGTCACCGAGGCCGACCTGACCGAGGTCTCGGTGGGGGTCGACGACACCACCGGGGTCGCGGCGAAGACCACCACCACGGTGGCCTTGGACTTCGGGCGGATCAGCCTCGACGACTCCCTGCTGATGTACCTGTTCGGTACCCCCGGCCAGGACCGCTTCGCCTTTCTCTGGGACGACCTCGTGGATGGTGCTCTGGGTTCGGTCATTCTGGTCGACACCCGCCGCATCGAGGACTGCTTCCCGGCGATCGACTACTTCGAGGATCACGACATCCCGTTCCTGCTGGCGATCAACAACTTCGACGCCGCCCGCCGGTTCGACCTCGCCGAGGTGCGGGAGGCCCTGGGGGTGGAGAACGAGGTGTTGATCGTGGATTGCGACGCTCGGAACCGGGAGTCGGTCAAGCAGGTGTTGATCGCGCTCACCGAGGTGGTTCTGGCCCAACGCCTTGCTCGGCCGCCGCTCGGTGAAACGGCGGGCAGGGCGTGACGAGAAGGGAGACAGGAGCAATGCGGACACCAGCCTGGACCAGGGCAGCGTCCCTTGCCGGCTCGGTCGTACTGGCGCTGGCCGGTTGCGCGGCCGACGTTCAGCCCCGGGTCGCGGCCCCCGGCCCGCCGGCGGCGACCGAGTGCGGCACGCTGACCCTCGCGGTCAACCCGTGGGTCGGGTACGAGGCGAACGTCGCCGTCATCAGCTATCTGGCCAAGAACCGGCTCAACTGCACCGTGGTGGAGAAGGACCTCGCCGAGGAGGAGTCCTGGAAGCTTCTCGCCAGTGGTGAGGTCGACGCCATCCTGGAGAACTGGGGCCACGACGACCTGAAGAAGCGGTATATCGACGACGAACGGGTCGCCGTGGAGCACGGTGTCACCGGCAACAAGGGCATCATCGGCTGGTACGTCCCGCCGTGGCTGGCCGAGCGGTACCCGGACGTCACCGACTGGCGGAAGCTGAACGAGTACGCCTACCTGTTTCGCACCCCCCGCTCTGGCGGGAAGGGAGAGTTGCTCGGCGGTGACCCGACCTACGTCACCAACGACAAGGCCTTGATCCGCAACCTGAAGCTGAACTACACGGTCACCTTCACCGGCGGCGAGGACAAGCTGATCGAGGCGTTCCGCACAGCGGAGGAGGAGCGTCGGCCCGTCATCGGATACTTCTACGCTCCCCAATGGTTTCTCTCCGAGGTCGACCTTGTGCATATCAAGCTCCCTGACTACACACCCGGGTGCGACGCGGACCCGAAGAAGGTGGCCTGCGACTACCAGCCGTACGACCTCGACAAGATCGCCAACCGGGAGTTCGCCGAATCTGGCAGCCCGGCGGCGGTCCTGATCAAGAACTTCGAGTGGACCAACGCCGACCAGAACACGGTGGCCCGCTACATCCGGCAGGACAAGCTGTCCCGGGACGAGGCGGCCAAGAAGTGGCTGGACGCGAACCCTGATGTCTGGCAGTCCTGGCTGCCTGCCACCTGAGCTGGACGCACGGGTCGACGCCTGGGAGCCGTGTGACCCCTTCGGCTGTGGGGCAGGCTCCAACGAACACTACTGGTGATCTTACCCGTCGTGGCCACCTCCACAGAGGTCGATCGCCTCGTATCACCCAGCGCAGGGGCTATCCACCAACCCGCAACGGCCCTGGCGTCGGACCCGGTTGGGTTTTGTGCTGCCCCTTCGTGGTGTCGTTACGGTGCGAGCGTTCCGCCCCAGTTGTCGGTGACGATCTGGCCGGTGGTGTCGTCGAGGAAGCGGTGTTCCAGGGTGCCGTTGCCTAGCCGGTAGAACACGTGATGCTGGCCCGGAGCGGATAGGCCGACGGGGTCGTCGGTGACCACCCCACGGGCGCCCCAGTTGTCCACTCCGGGGTTGGCCCCGGGCCACCAGTACCAGTGCACGAGGTCACCGGACGCCGTGCGGCCGAAGATGTGCTGCTGGTCGCGGTGCACGAAGGCGTGCGGGTTACCGACGAACGCTCCGCCCGGCCAGACACCACCGTCGAGGGTGCCGGACAGGTCGTCGAAGAACCGGTGCTGCAGGTTGCCGTCCCTGTTGCGGAAGAACACGTGGTGCTGGTTGCCGTCGTAGGAGAAACCCGTCGGGTCCGACGCCACACCCGAGGTCACACCCCAGTCGTCCGTACCGGGACTGATCCCCGGCCACCAGTACCAGTGGATCAGCCCACCGGAGGCGGTACGGCCGAAGATGTGCTGCTGGTCGCCGTGCACGAACGCGTACGGGTTACCGACGAACGTCCCACCGGGCCACACCCCACCGGCTACTTGACCCGTGTTCAGGTCGTAGAACCGATGCTCCAGATGCCCGTCCGGGTTCCGGTAGAACACATGCTGCTGACTGCCGTACGCGAACCCTGTCGGATCTGACACCACCCGCCCGACCGTGTTCCAGTTGTCCATCCCCGGCGCGCCCATTCCCGGCGTGAACCACCAGTGCCGCAGGGTGTTGTCGCTTCCCCGAGCGAACACGTGCTGCTGGTTCGCGTGCGCGTACCCCACCGCCTTACCGGAAAGCGGACCGCCACCCCAGTCTGCTCGCACCAACCCCGACCCCGGCGACCACGACAGGTTCGCCAGCCTCCCCGCCGAATCGACGGCCACGTAGTGCTGTCCACCGCCGAACCCGAAGGCCCGGCCCGCGACGGGCTCGGCGGAGCGGCCGCAGTTGTCGCTGGTGAGGTAACGCTGGTGGTACGAGCCCGGATACGGCGCGAGAGACACGCCGTTGATGACGATGGCCTGCCCCACCCCGTTGTGGAGCTGCTCGTAGTGGATGTGTGCACCGAAGGAGTTGCCGGTGTTGCCGGTCAGCCCGATCTGCTGGCCCTGGGTGACGGTCGCGCCGTTGGCCACCGAGTATGCGGAGAGGTGGAAGTAGTAGGTTTTCCACCCGCCGCCGTGCTCGACGGCGATGTAGTTGCCGGCGCCGCCGGGCTCCGCGTGCCGGTATGCGACGCCGGCGGCCGAGGCGAGCACGGGGGTGCCGTTGGTGACGCCGCCGTCGGCGCGGACGAAGTCCAGCGCCTGGCGGACCTCGCCGTTGTAGTGGCTGTACGTCCACCGTTGACCGCACGGGAACGGGGCCTTGAAGACGGGCGCCGCGTGTGCGGGCGATGCGCCCACGAGGACGCCGGCGGCCGCCAGGCACACCGCGAGGATCGCGGCGAGGCCTGCCCGAGGTACAGCTTTGGTCATGACGAAACGCTCCGCCCCGTTTGCTGGTGACAAGCTGGCTGGTGTCAAACTCTGTCTGCCGGAGTCTGGCCACACGCCACGATCTCTGTCAATGGAGTCGAGAGACATTCCGGTGGAGCGAGTGGATCCCTCTTGACTACCGCCAGGATCATCAATTTGACTACCGTCATGGGTATCAACCGCCGAGGCCTGCTCGGCCGGGTTGCCGTGGTCGGCGCGGCCACGGCGACCGGCGCGCTACTCGCCTCCGAACCGGCCCGGGCCGCGTTCTGGAAGAAGCGCCTCACCGGCGCCGACCTGGACACCAACCACCGGTGGCAGGTCGCCGGCACTGACCTCGGCATCCCCTACACGCTGGAGAACGGCTCCATCGGATACCTCTTCGGGGACACCTTCAACACCCCGCTGCCGGAGGGTCCGCCGCTGCTGAACGACTGGCGCTCACCGGTGATGCTGCGCTCCAACATCCACCCGGGCGCTGCTGGCGGCGTGGTCTTCGACAGTGCGGCCCGGGTCGTCGGCGACGGGCGGGCTCCGGAGCTGATGCACAACGGCCACAACGGGATCGGCATCGACGGCCTCTGGGAGGTGACCGTCATTCCCAACGACGGCATCAGCTTCCCGGAGACCGGCCGGCAGCTCATCTCGTACATGAGCATCGAGTACTGGACACCCCCCGGGCAAGCCGGGCCGCGCTGGCGGTCGCGCTACGCCGGACTGGCCTTCAGCGACAACGGCAACGACTTCGTCCGCACATCGCTGAAGTGGTGGAACGACGGCACCAACACCGACCCGTTCCAGATGTGGACGATGCAGCGTGACGGCCCCTGGGTGTACGTCTTCTCGGTGCGGGCGGGGCGCCAGGACGGCCCGATGATGCTGCGCCGGGTCTACTGGGACCGGCTGTTCCACCCCGAGTCGTACGAGGGCTGGGGCTGGAACGGCAGCGACTGGGGCTGGGGCCGGCCGTGCACGCCGATCCTGACCGGCCGTTTCGGCGAGCCGTCGGTCCGGCGGCTCGCCGACGGCAGCTGGGTGATGTCCTACCTCAATGGCGCCACCGGTTGCATCGTCACCCGCACCGCCGGCGGGCCGGACCAGGCCTGGTCGGCGGAGAAGGTGCAGGTCGCCCCCTGGCAGGAGCCGGGGCTCTACGGCGGGTTCATCCACCCGTGGTCCAGCCGGCAGGTCCTCGGCCTGCACCTGATGGTCTCGAAATGGACCAGGACCGACGGCGGGAGCACGGCCTACCACGTCAGCCAGTTCGTCGGCACCGCCTGAGCGCCCGCCGCGCCGGCCGGGCCGATTGTCGGCCCTCCCTGCGGGGCTGGGGCACGCGGAAAGTCACGCCGACCGGCTCGAACGATCAGTGGTTCGCGCGCCTGGCGGCATGGCCCCGACGCATGACTGTCATGTCACCGGGCCCCCGCGCCCGCCATCGTCGCCCCTTACCGCACGATGGTGACCCTGCCGGCTCAGTGGCCGAGGCGGGCGAGCCGGGACAGCGGGGCGCGTAGCCCGCGCTCGTCGATGTCGGTGCCTGCGCTGCGGCTCGATCGGTGCCCTTGGCGGCCCTTCGCCGCGAAGTCGGCCACATACGTTGGTGGCATGGCTCACACAGGCAACCCTGCAGCTCGTTCGTTATAGTGAACTAACTGTTCAATTTGCTATATCAGTGAGGTGTCATGCAGGTCGCCGCCTACTACGCGGACACGTACGAGGGGCAAGCCCAAACCCAGGTGGTCGCCGTAGGTGAGCGCGACGGCGCACCGTGGGTGGCGGTCGAACATTGTCTGTTCCATCCACAGGGCGGAGGTCAGCCCGCCGACCGCGGTTGGGTGGACGGCCACGAGATCGTCCCTGTGCGGGATCATGGCTCCGGGCTGGTCGCGGCCGTGGCCAGCGGTGCGGCCGCGCTGCCGGTCTTCTCGGTCGGGCAGCCGCTCGAGGTCCGCATCGACCTTCCCGTGCGCATCACCCATGCTGCGCTGCATACGGCCGGACACCTGATCGAGGCGGTCGGGCGGGCACAGGGCTGGGTGCTGGCCGCGAACAACCACTTTCCCGGCCAGGCCCGGATCGAGTTCACCGCGCCGCAGCCCGACGCGCGCCTGGACGCCCTTGCGGGCCGGGAGGAGGCCACCGAGGCGCTGCGGACGGAGGTTGCCGAGGCCATCGCGCAGGACTTGCCCGTGACCTGGGAGAACGACGCCGACGGGCGCCGCATCGTGCACCTGGCCGGTCTGCATTCCGCTGCATGCGGGGGGACCCACGTGCGCAGCCTCGGCGACCTCGCCGACGTCGTGCTGCCGACGCTGAAGGTCAAGAAGGGCCGAATCCGCGTCTCCTACAGCGCCGCTCACCGGGAGCGGTTGTGACTCCGTCGCCAGGCGAGCGTCGGCCCGCCAGCAGCACCGCGATCGCGGTTGGTGCGCAAATCCGCCAGCGCCGCGAACAGCGCGGTATGAGTAGTGCCGAGTTGGCCCGTCGGGCTGGCTTGAGCAAGGCGACCCTGTCGCAGCTGGAGGCCGGACGGGGCAACCCGACCATCGAGACTCTCGACGCGCTCGCGATCGCCCTGCGCATCCCGCTGACCGACCTTCTCGCCCGCGACACCGACCCGGGACCGGTGCATGTGCCGGGCACCGACCTGGCCAACGGCGAAGTGGGACGAGAGCTGCTGCGCCGCATCAGCAGCGGCAACAGCCTGGAGATCTGGCGGCTGCGCATGCCCCCCGGCACGCGCCTGGATGGTGTTCCGCACGCGACCGGCACCATCGAGCACCTGCTCGTCTCCTCCGGCCGACTCACCGCCGGGCCCGCCGACGCCCCCACCGACCTGCACCCCGGCGACCTGCTCGCCTTCGCGGGAGATGCCCCGCACGTCTACCGCACCGGCGTCGATGCGGTAGACGTCACCGTCGTCATCGCCGCCCCAACATCAACTGAAAGACCCTGGACACGAGCGTCACCGCCCCCGCCGTAACCCAACGCATAGTCACCAGCGACAACACTGCCAGCGCCGGCCCGGAGATCGTCCAGGCCGTCACCGCCGCAGCCGACGAGAACCTGCCATACGACGTCGACGGTTCACCGCCGGCGCCTGGGCCCGCTTCGCCAACGTGGTCGCCGCGGCGTGCGGCGTGCCTGGCCGCTCCCGGGGCCGTCCGCGGCGGATGGGGTGGGGTAGAAGATCCCGACCTTGGGGATTCCAGTGGGGGTCGACGAGACTCGAACGACGATTGGCGACCGGTCGGCCGCCCGGTAGAGAGCCGATGCCGACAGTGGCGGGGGAGTACGCCGGGAACGGCAAAGCCGGTGATCGTGCTGGTCATCGTCGGCGGCCACATATGACCGGCGCACGAGGCGGGCGCAACGCCGTGCCTCACACGACAATCGCCGGATGACTCGACCGTTCGCCTCACGAGGAGTTCCGGTGGTGAGAGCCGCGGGCCAGCGGAGACTTGGGGCCGCACTCGTCGCGGTGGCGGCGGCGCTGGCACCGCCGACACCCGCGGTGGCCGCGACGGGCAGCGGGCACGCGGCCACCCAGGCGGCACTCGACGACTTCCAGGCCGTCGGCGGTCCGGGCGCCGGGCTCTACGCCGGGGACCGCACCAGCTCCTGGAGCCTCCACGCGGGGACCAGCGCCACCGGCACTGGCCAGGCCATCCAGCCTACCGACCACTACCGCGTCGGCAGCCCGGCACGCCGGTGGGCCAGACGATCACGAACCGGATCATCGAACCGCTTGGTCTGACCCAGACCCGCTTCCCCGAGCCAGGTGACCGCTCCCTCGCCGATCCCTATGTGCGGGGCTACCGTGGCCTTCGAGTCGGCCCGTTCTACTTCTGGCAGGACGTTTCGTCGCACCTGGAACCATCCCTGTTCTCCAGCGCGGGAGCGATGGCCTCCACCGAGCAGGACCTGGCCACGTTCTTCCAGGCACTCGTCGATGGCGAGGTCGTCTCTCCGGCGGGTTTGGACCAGATGATGACGTCAAGCGCCCATGCCCCGTACGGCCTGGGCCTGGACCAGCTGCCCTGCCCTGCGGCGGGGTGGCATTCGGACACGCCGGAGGCGTCACCGGTCACCTGTCGTTCTCCGCGGCGACTCCCGACGGCCGCCACGTGTCGCTGACGACCAACTCCCAGGCCACGCTCGACCCTGTCACCGCGATCACCAAAATGGTCGCCACAGCCTCCGCAGCCCTCTGCGAGAACCGCTGATCGCAGCCGGCGGGCCGGGGCTCCAACGCCCCGGCCGTGCCGCCGCCGCGAAGTTGTCCGGGCACCGGAGGAGAACCTCGCCACGACCGCTCCCTGGCGACCCGAGGGTTACGGACAAGACCAGTCGCCAGGTCCTAGTCCGCCTCCCGGCCGTCCGCTCGTCGCCGCAGCGCGTCGAGGTCGAGCACCACGACCGACAGCCTGCTGGTGCGAACCCAACCGGCGTCGCGTAACACGCGCAGGGATTTGGTGACCGCCTCCCGTGACGCGCCGATCCAGCCGGCCAACTCGTCCTGGGACAGCCGGACCGCGACGTGGATGCCCTTGTCAACCGGTGTGCCGAACCGTTCGGCCAGTTCCACCAGGCGGGCAGCTACCCGACCCGTGCTGTCTTGGGCGCCGAACTCGATCCGTTTGCGGTCGGCGTCACGCAGCCGCTCCGCGAGCAGCCGCATGAGTTGGAAGGCGACCCGGCCCTGCTGCTGCAGGTACTCCTCGAACCCGGCCGGTGGCATCACCAGAGCGGTCGCCGGATCCAACGCCTGCACCGTCGCCGACCGCGGCTGCCGATCCACCGCCGAAAGCTCGCCGAGTAGCGCTCCAGGTCCGCGTACCGCGAGCAGGATCTCGGTGCCGGACGCGCTGTGGCAGGATGCCTTGACCCGGCCACTGACGAGGACGGCGACCCATCCCGACTGGTCGGCTTCGCGGAACAGTACCTCGCCGCGCTGCCAGCGGCGGGTGACGGCCCGCCGTCGAAAGGCTTCCCGCTCGGTGTGGGTGAGCATGGTCCAGAATTCGTTCACTGATCCACCCGCACCGCATACGCCCTGACCAGACCGACTCGACCCTTGACCGCGAGGTCCCCGAGCGGATCGACCGGGACCAGGGTGTTGGTCGACCGCCAGGTCGACTCACCGATGACGATCTGCCCTGGCTCGGCCATGGTTTGCAGCCGGGCGGCCACGTTGACCGCATCGCCCATGGCGTTGAACCCGCGCAGTTGTTCGCTGCCGATGTTGCCGACCAGTGCCGGGCCCGTGTTCACGCCGACGCGGAACCGGGGCCAGCCCGGGTGGCCGGTGGCGATCTCGTTCACGGCGTGCTGCATCTGGGTGGCCGCGCGTACCGCCCGAAGCGCGTGGTCGGGCTGCCGAGCTGGCGCGTTGAAGAGGGCGAGCAACGCGTCGCCGACGAACTGCACCACTGTGCCGCCGTTGTCGAGGATGCACGGCACCGCCACGCCGTGGTAACGGTTCAGCATGGCGACGATCTCCGCCGGCTCCGCCGCTTCGGAGAACGTGGTGAAGCCGCGCAGGTCAGCGAAGAGCGCCGTCACCTCGACGACCGAGCCCCCCAGCGCCGCCTGGTCCGGGTCGGCGATCAGCGCCGCTGCGACATCCGGCGACAGGTAGTGCCGGAACAAGGTACTCAATCGCCGGCTGACCTCCCGCTCGGCGGACAGCGCCTGCGCGGCACGCTCCAGTACCGCGGTCTGCCGTTCGGTGAGCCCGAACCGGTCCGCCAGACCGGCCGCGACCGGGCCGACGTCGCCCGTGCCGTCGCGCTCCCGCTCGGCCAGGGCTGACACGAGTTCCTCCAAGGCGGCACCGTACTCGGCCCGAATCGCCCTGATGGTCTGGTGTAGGGCGATCCCGTCGAACAGCCCGGCCGATGACCCCTCGCGGCGGTACTGTACGAACGCGCTGTAGGCGACGAAGCCGAAGGCCAGCGCCAGCAGCACATGCCACTCCCACCAGGACAACGCCCACTTGTCGGCCAGTACCACCGTCACCATCGCCTCGGCCAGCAGCACGAACGCCGTGATGACGCTGATCAGCACGGCCGTGGGCTGGCGGCGGTACAGCAGGAAGTAGCGAACCGCGGCGACTGTCAGCAGCGCCACCGACAACGGTGCCAGCCAGGTCAGCCAGGCATCCTCGGCGGCTGTGCTCGGCCGATCGGACAGCGGGGGCAGGCCCAGCAGCGACGCCACACCCCAGATGGTGAGGAAGATCGCCAGTTCACTCCAGAGGACGTGTCGCGCGCGCAGGATCGCTGCGCCGCGCGGGCCGTCCAGTGGCAGCGAGGAGGCCAGCGCGAACACGGCGGCGAAGGCGAGCCCCACCGGCTGTGCCAGCTCGAATCCGAGATTCGGATCGTCGACGAGCACCCGCGGAGTGGCCAATGCGTGCAACATGAGGAACCCGGCGCTGGCCAGGAACGCCAACGAGACCAGGAACAGCCGAGCATCGTTGCGGCGATGGGCCGCTGCGCTGACCAGGGCGCCAAGCACGAGGTTGACCAGTGCCACCGTGGCGATCAGATAGAAGTGGCCGATCGGATCGTGCCAATGTACGTCGATCTGTGGGCGGGCCAGCAGCAGCCACAACCCCAGCAGCGGCATGGCCATGTGGATGACCCAGATCAGGCTGCGTACCGGTACGGCGATCTGGCGTACCGATCGGCGGCGGGCCGGCTGCGGAGGCCGCAGCTGCTCGGCCGGCGAGGTGGGAGGCCCGGTTAGCTGTCGCCGCACGCGCCCACGATACGTGGCGTTGTCGGAAGCCTCGGTTCGGCTATGGGTACTTGTACGCAGACCACCGCGTCGGACGCGCGTTGACTTACCGCTGTGAAACGCACTCCACTGCTTACTCTGCTCGGCGGGTCGACACTTGGCGTGATCCTGCTGGCGGCGAGCGTGAACGCCACCGGCGGGAACGACGAACCGCCGGTCCCGGCCGCCGCCCCCGCCACGACTGCCGCCACGCCGGCGTCCGAACCGCCGTCACCTTCCCCGTCTCCGACGGAGGCACCGGTCAACGCGGTGTGGGCGGGACACGTGGCGTCCGGCACACTCGCCATCTCCGTGCAGGACGGCGTGGCGGTGGCCTATCTGTGCGACGGTGTCGCGGTCGAGGCATGGCTCCAGGGCACCGCCGCGGGCGGGCGACTCACCCTGGCAGGCCGCGACGGTGGGACGATCAGTGGCACGTTCGGCGAGGGGCGGGCCACCGGCCAAATCAAGGTCGACAACAAGACCCTGCCATTCACCGTGAAGACGGTCACGGCACCGTCCGGGCTCTACCGGGCCACCGCGACGGCGCGCGGCGCGCAGGTCGAGGGCGGCTGGATCGTACTCGCCGACGGCACCCAGGTCGGCCTGGTCACCGTGGACGGCGCCGCCCGACCCGCGCCGCCCCTGGACACCGATACCGGCACGGTCACCGTCAGTGGCACCGCCCTCACCCCTACCCGTCCCAAGGAGCTGTCGTGACCAATCCCGCCGGCGAGACGGTGACGAAGGCTGGCGACGGGGACGCCGGCCGAGCCACCGGCGCGAGTCAGCTGGCTCTGCTCGGCGTCCCGTTCCTGATCGGTTCCGCGGTCGCGGTGACCCTCGGGGTCTACGGCAGCCTGCACGAGCCGACGGGCGTCGCGGTGAACGTGGCCGGGTTCTCCAGTCCACTGACGGTGAAGGTGTGGCTCGCCACGGGCGCGGCTGTGCTCGCGGTGATCCAACTGCTGTCCGCGCTGTCGATGTGGGGCACGTTCGGCTCGTCGGCACCGGCTTGGTCCGCGCCCGTGCATCGGTGGTCGGGGCGACTTGCCTTCCTGCTCGCGGTCCCGGTGGCGATGCACTGCCTGTACGCGCTCGGGTTCGCCACCTACGACACCCGAGTGGTCGTGCACGGACTGCTCGGCTGTTTCTTCTTCGGCGCCTTCACCGTCAAGATGCTCGCTCTGCCGAAATCTGGCCTGCGCGGCTGGGTCCTGCCGGTGCTGGGCGGTGCCGTGTTCACCGCCCTGATCGGCCTGTGGCTCACGTCGTCGTTCTGGTACTTCACCACGTTTGGAGTCAAGCTGTGACCGAGTTGAGGAAGGCCGCCGGGATGTCCGGTGGCGTGGCGCACCGCCGTGGTGGCCTGGACGCGGGCGGGGCCAACCGTCCTGCCCTGTCCGACGTGGGCGACGTCGTGCGGCCGGTGGCGTGTTCGTCGCGGCGACGGCTGCTGGCCGGGGTAGGTGCCACCGGGGCGATCATCCTGAGCGGTTGCGCCACGTACGACAGTTCCGCACCGGCTGGCGGTGGCGCGGGCGACGGTGGTGGAAACACCGGTGGTGGCGATGACGGCACGGGAACCGGAAATGACGCCGGTGGCGGGCAGGTCCTGGCGCGGACAGCTGACATCCCGGTCGGCGGCGGTGCGATTCTCGCCGACGCCAAGCTGGTCATCACGCAGCCACAGGCGGGCACGTTCCGGGGGTTCTCGGCGATCTGTACGCACCAAGGCTGCAGCGTGGCCGAGGTGTCCAGCGGAACGATCAACTGTCCCTGCCATGGCAGCAGGTTCTCGGTGGCCGACGGTTCGGTGGCCCGCGGGCCGGCACGGCGCAGCCTCGACCCGCTTGACCTGGTCGTCGAGGACGGCAACATCCGCCTCGCCTGAGCGGGTCTGGCGTCGTGGGGCCGCGCAGATCCCTGATCCGGGCGGCCCCGCTACCGGGTCGTTCGCCGTCGCGGCAGGAGCGGCGGCGCTAGGAGAGCACGACGATGACCGCATCTGAGACGGAAACGACCGGCGTGATCGAGAAGACGGCGCAGCTGGTGGATCTTGCACTGCGCGCCTGTGAGGCTTACCAACGCGCCGACCTCGCCGCCCGACTGCGGCATGCCCGGCGCCGGCTGCACGCGACCGACGTGCACGTGGTGGTGGTCGGCGAGTTCAAGAAGGGCAAGAGTTCCCTGGTGAACGCGCTGGTCGGCACCAATCTCTGCCCGGTGAACGACGATCTGGCCACGGCGGTGCCCACCCAGGTGCGCTATGGCGAGCAGGCGGCCGCGGTGTTGCTGCGCGCGGGTGAGCCGCCAACACGGGATCCGATCGCGCTGGAGGACATCCGCGCGCACGTGGTGGAGAGCGACGCCGGGCACGGGCCCGAGCCGTTGGCCGCGGTAGAGGTGAGCCTGCCCCGCAAGCTGCTCGCCGGTGGCCTGGTCCTGGTCGACACGCCAGGCGTGGGTGGCCTCAACTCCACCCACGCGACGGCCAGCCTGGCCGCGACCTCGATGGCCAACGCGGTCGTCTTCGTCACCGACGCGTCGCAGGAGCTGACCCGCAACGAGGTCGAGTTCCTGCACCGGGTGCGGGAGATGTGTCCCACCGTCGCCTGCGTGATCACCAAGACCGACTTCTACCCGGCCTGGCGCAAGGTCCGTGACCTCAACCAGGGACATGTGGGCGGCGAATTCCCGGTGATGGCGGTGTCCTCGGCGCTGCGTTCTCGCGCCGTAGCCGTCGGAGACCGGGACCTCAACCGCGAATCCGGCTTCGGCGAGTTGGTCGCGTTCGTCTCCGACCGCGTCGGCGCACCGGCGGCGAAGCGGCTTGCCACCGAGTGCGCGGCGGACGTCGTGAGTGCCATGGACCAGATCAGTGCCCAGTTCCAGGCCGAACGGGCGGCGCTGGCTGACCCGGACGCCGCGCAGCGAATCGTGGACGACCTCGCCGCCACCCGTGCCCGGACCGAGGCCCTGCGTGGTGCCGCAGCCCGGTGGAGCCAGACCCTCAACGACGGTATCGCCGACCTGACCGCCGATGTTGACCACGACCTGCGTAGCCGGATCCGGAAGGTGGTCGAGGACTCGGACGACGTGATCGCCGACATCGACCCGGCCGACTCCTGGGACACGGTCGAGACGTGGTTGCAGTCGCGGACCTCCGCCGAGGTACTGGCGAACTACACGCTGCTGCGCGACCGGGCCGAGGAACTCAGCCGGGAGGTGGCCGAGCACTTCCGGGAGGCTTCCGGCGCGGCGCTCGACCAGCTCGCCGTCTACGACCCGAGCCGGGTGGCGGCCCGGGCCGGCGAGCACAAGGACCTCGACCTGACCAAGATGACGGTCGGAAAGCAGGCCATGGTGGCGTTGAAGAACGCGTACACCGGCGGGCTGATGTTCACGATGCTCGGCAGCCTGCTGGGCCTGGGGTTGGGACCGATCGGGCTCGGCATCGGGCTCATCATGGGGCACAAGGGCCTGCGCGACGAGAAGAAGCGCCAGCTGCAGAACCGGCGCAGCCAGGCGAAGAACTCGGTCCGGCGTTACTGCGACGAGGTCAACTTCGTCGTCGGCAAGGACTCCCGGGACACGCTGCGCCGGATTCAGCGGCAGCTACGCGACCATTACGCCGCCCTGGCCGAGGAGCTCAACAAGTCCACCGCCGAGGCGTTGAAATCCGCCACCGACGGGGCGAAGACCACCAAGGCGAACCGGGCGGCGCGCCTGCGCGACCTGGACGCGGAGCTGGCTCGGCTGGCGAAGGTGCGGCAGATGGCCGGTGCGATCGCGGAGGGTGCGGCATGACCACGCCGACGCCGATGGACCTGCTGGACCGGACCCGGGCCGCACTGAGCCACGCGATCGGCGTCTATCGCGGGACCGCGGACGAGCCGCAGCTGGTCGCGATCCGTGACCGTCTCGACGAGCCGCTGCGCGTGGCCATCGCCGGCCGGGTGAAGGCCGGTAAGTCCACACTGCTCAACGCGCTGGTGGGGGAGCGGCTGGCGCCCACCGACGAGGGTGAGTGCACCCGCATCGTGACGTGGTACGCCGATGGCCACACCTACCGGGTCACCGCGCACGTCGGCGACCAGCCTCCGGTGCAACTGCGGTTCACGCGCGACGACGGCGCGATCGAGGTCGACCTCGGCGGCCGGTCGCCGGACGACGTCGACCAACTGACCGTGACCTGGCCGTCGCAGGCCCTGCGGACCGCCACCCTGATCGACACGCCCGGCATCGGCTCCCTGACCGAGCGGGTGTCCCGGCGGTCCTGGGACCTGCTCGCCGCCGACGAGGAGGCGACGCCGGCCGACGCGGTGCTCTATCTCATGCGGCACGTTCACGCCTCCGACGTGGAGTTCCTGAAGGCGTTCCACGACGGTGAGGTGTCGCGGCCCAATCCGGTCAACGCGATCGGCGTCCTGTCCCGCGCCGACGAGATCGGTGTCGGCCGGATCGACTCGATGGCGTCGGCACGCCGCATCGCGTCGCGCATGGCGATGGATCCGAGAATGCGGCGGATGGTGCAGACGGTCGTGCCCGTGGCCGGTCTGCTCGCGGAGACCGCGGCTACGCTCACCGAGACCGAGATGGCCCAGCTGCGGCGTGTCGCGGAGCTGGCGCCCAAGGACGCCGAGGTGCTGCTGCTGTCCGCCGACCGGTTCCGAGAGTCGATGCCTGAGCTGGGCCTGACCTCGATCGAGCGAGACCTGCTGTTGGAACGGTTCGGTCTGTTCGGCGTCCGACTGGCCGCGGCGATGGTGCGGCAGAAGGTCGTGGGGACCGCCGCCGAGATGGCCCGCGAGTTGTCGGAGCGAAGCGGCCTCGCCGAGCTCAGGGCGGTGCTCGGCGCACTGTTCTTCGAGCGGCGCGACGTGCTGAAGAGCCGGTCGGCGCTGCTGGCCGTCGACGCCCTCACCCGGACCCGTCCGGTGCCGGGTAGCGAGGCGGTCGCGGCCGAGGTGGAGGCGATCCTGGCCGGCGCGCATCCCTTCAGCGAGCTGCGGGTGCTGACGTCGGTGCGAGCCGGCTGGGTCACTGGCAAGCCCGCCGTCGTCGACGACCTGGAGCGTCTCATCGGGGGCCGGGGCGCCGCGCCGCACCTGCGGGTGGGTCTGGAGCCGGACGCGTCGAGGCAGGAACTGACGTCGGCGGTCCACGCCGCGCTGGAGCGTTGGCAGGTGCGGACCGAGAACCCGATGACCAGCCACGAGATGGCGATCGCCGGCCGGGTCGCGGTCCGATCCTGCGAGGGGATACTCGCTCTTCTGACCAGAAGCGGCCGGGGCGAATGAAGGGGTCAGAGGCTGTCCAGGCCGAACGCGTCATCCGGCCACCGCTCGTCCGGCGGCTGGTCGTCGTGGACGCCGGCCGGGTCGTGCTGCGGGAGGCCGGTCTCATCGGGGTCGCCGAGCGGCTCCGTGTCCATCGCCGCCGACCCCGCCGACCCGGTGCCCGCCGGGTCGGCGTCCAGACCGAACTCAGGTTCGGCCTCCGCCTCCGCCTCCGCCTCCGCACCGAAGCCGAAGTCCAGGTCGAGCAGGTCGCCGGGACCGGTCGCCGACTCGGGCAACGGGTCGCCGCCGGTGGCGGCCTCCCCTCCCGCGGCCCGGTCGCCGGATCCGGCAGCGAGATCGCCGTCCAGGTTCGCCGGGTCGCCGCCGCCGTCGGCGGTCGGTGCGGTAGCCAGAACGTCCAGACCGGCATCGGGATCGCCGGTGGCGTCCGGGTCGCCGAAACCACGGTAGACCATGATCATCGGGGCGATGTGTTCCGCGAGAGCCGGACCCGCCACGTCAGCGTAGTTGGAGACGGCCTCGGCGACGAGGTCGGTGGGCAACCCCGAGTGCCCGTAGCCGCCGAGGAAGCCGTCCGGGTCGGCGGCGTACTTCTGCCGGGCGTCCTCGCTGCCGGCGAGGTCACCGAGCGCGTCGAGAAGTCTGCCCGAGTCCATGCCGCCCACTGTAGGGATCGTGCCGCCGATGCCACAGCGGGGAGATCCCCGACCCATCCCCTAATCGTCGTGGATGGCGGAGGTAGCCGGCCGCGTCGCACGAGCTGTGGACGGAGCCCGCGAGGCACCGGCGATGTCAGGCCGCGAGACCCGAGCGTGGCTGTTGGAACCGCGAAGCGCAAGCGCTGGAGTTGAGATGTACGTGTTGGGAATTGACCTGGGAACCACCTACACCGCCGCGGCGACGTGGCGGGATGGGCGGGCGGAGATCGCTTCGCTGGGCACGCGCGCCGCCGCGATCCCGTCGGTGGTGTTGCTGCGTGACGACGAGACCTTCCTGGTCGGGGAGACCGCCAGCAGGCGCGGGCTGACCGAGCCACGCCGAGTAGCGCGGGAGTTCAAGCGGAGGTTCGGCGACACCACACCGCTGCTGTTGGGCGGGGTGCCGTACTCGGCCGAGGCGTTGATGGCCCGGCTACTCCGCTCGGTCGTCGACGGAGTGATCCAACGCGAGGGCGAGGCGCCGGCCAGGGTCTGCCTGTCGTACCCGGCGAACTGGGGACCGTACAAGACCGACATGCTGCGCCAGGCGGTGCGGCTGGCCGGCATCGAGCAGCCGGTCGAGTACACCACCGAGCCGGTCGCCGCGGCCGTCTCGTACGCCCAGCAGGAGCGGGTCGAGCCGGGGGCCGTCGTGGCCGTCTACGATCTGGGCGGCGGCACGTTCGACGCGGCGGTGCTGAGGCGTACCGGGGACGGGTTCGAGATCCTCGGGCAGCCCGAGGGGATCGAGCGGCTCGGCGGCATCGACTTCGATGCGGCTGTGTTCGCACACGTGGCGGCCGTGATCGGCGGGAAGGTCGCGGAGCTGGACGACGACGATCCGGCCGCGATCGCGGCCGTGGCGCGGTTGCGTGGCGAGTGCGTCGAGGCCAAGGAGGCGCTGTCTGCTGACACCGACGTGTCTATCCCGGTGTTGCTGCCGAACCTGTCCACCGAGATCCGGCTGACCCGTGCGGAGCTGGAGGCGATGGTGCGCCCGGCGCTCCACGACTCGATCGAGGCGATGCGCCGGGCGCTGGCCTCGGCCGGGGTCAAGCCGGAGGACCTGCACTCGGTCCTGCTGGTCGGCGGCTCGTCCCGGATGCCGCTGGTGGCACAGCTGGTCGGCGCCGAGCTGGGCCGCCCGCTGGCGGTGGACACCCACCCGAAGCACGCGGTCGCGCTCGGCGCGGCCTGGCTCGCTGCGGGCGACGCGGCCCGGAAAGCGGGCAGCCCGGCGCCGGCGGCGACGCTCCGGAAGGCGCCAGTGGGCGTTTCCGAGGCGAGCGTTCCGGCCCCGGCCCCGGCCCCGGCCCCGGCCCCGGCCCCGGCGGGGCGGCCGGCCGGCAGCTCGGTGACGGCGCCCATGCCGACGCTCGGGGGCGGAGCCGCAGCCGCGCAATCGGTTCGCGGGGTGGCCACCGTCGGCGGCGGGGGTGGTCACACCGACCAGGCGGGCTCCGACCGCACGCCGAGCACGAAGCAGCCGTCGGCCAAACCGGGCCGGTCGCGCCCGCTGGCCGTCGGCGCTTCGGCCCTCGTCTTGGTGCTGGCGCTTGCTGGTGCCGGATACGCGATGTTCGGCCGTGACGATGCAGATCCGGTGGCCCAGACCGCGGCGGCGTCGGTGCCGACGGCATCCAGCGAGGCGGTGCCCCCGTCCGACACGCAGTGCCCCGAGGCGATCACGGCCAACAAGCGGTGGGCATGCCTGACCGCTGCGGTCTTCGACGGTTCCACGCTTACTATCCGGGGCGACGTCGGTGTCCCGAAGGGCACGGTCCTCGACGTCGACGGCGGCTTCCACCTGCACCTGTTCGGCAGTGACGGCACCAGCCCGGACCCGGCTCTCATGGGTTCCCACGCCGCCGCGCACGGAGTGTGGTTCGTCGAGGACAAGCTCCCGTCCGTCGCCAGGTGGGGCGACGGCAAGTGGGAGGCGATCGCGGCGTACGCACCGGCCGGGCAGACGCTGCCGGACCGGGTGTGTGTGCGGATCGCGAGCGACTGGCACGGGTTGGTCCAGGACACCAACGGCGGGTACGAGACGGGTAACTGCGTGCCGATCACCGAGGGCTGACCGATGGGCGACTGCCGGTTGCGGTGGCCGCAGGCGGTCGTCTCCCGCGGGCGTTTCCCGATCGCGACGGGCGCCCGCCGGGCACCAGTCGCGGGTCGGCCGGCCGCCGCGCTGATCGTCCGCCCGTTCCCAACGGTCCAGGCCGGCGTCTGCGTCGGTCGCCGATACCTGCCGTCCCGACGAGTAGGAGGATGGATGGCCACCCCGGGCGCCTCTGCCACGACCGTGGTCGTGGGTGTCGACGGTGCCGGCCGGACCCGGCGGATGCGCGATCTCGCGGTCGCGCTCGAGCGTTCCGTGCGCTGGGTGACGCTGCCGAGTAGCGGCGAGGACCTCGACCGGGTACTGGTCGAGGCCCGGGCGGAGGATGCCGTGGTGATCGTCGACGACGCACACCACGGGGAACCGGCCACGTGGCGGGCCCTGGCCGCGGCCGCCCGCGCCGGCCAGGCGATGCTTCTCGCGCGACGGCCGATCATCCACGCCGTGGAGCTGGCCGACTTGGACGAGGTCGTCGCGGCGGCCGGCACGGTCGACCAGCTCGGACCGCTGGACGCCGCCGGTATCAGCACGGTTGTCGCTGAGGCGGGCGGGGTCGAGCCCGGCGACGTCACGGTCGAGGAGGTACTCGCCGCCTCCCACGGGATGGCCGCGGTAGCCGCCTCCCTGGCCGCCGCGCGGTCTGTGTGGCCGGTGCCTGCCGCGTTGCGGGCCCGGATACAGCGCCGCCTCGCCGGCCTGCCTGCCGAGGGCGCGGCCGTGGCGCAGGTGCTCGCCCTACTGCTGGACGTGCCGGACTCCGTGCTCGCCACGGCGGCCGGGGTCGCCGTCCAGGTGGTCGCCGATACCACCGGTGTCCTGCAGGAACTCGGCATGATCGCCCCCGGTTCGGATTCGTTGGTGCCGGCCGTCGCCGAGGCGATCCTGACCGACCTGCCACTGGCGGCGCGGCGACAGCTGCACGACCGCGTGGCCACGGCGCTCCTGGACTCGGGCGCTGACCCTTTGCTCGCCGCGGTCCAGCTGCGGCACGCCCGTGCTCTGACGCCCGTGGCGGCGGTCGCCTACGCACAGGCCGCTGATCGGTTGCGATTCCGCAACCCCGGCGCCGCGGTGTCCTGGTACGACGCTGCTGCCGAGGCGGGCGCGGAACCGGCGGCCGTCGGCGTGGGCCGGGCCGAGGCGGCCACGCAGCTCGGTATGCCGGTGGATCTGACCGGGGTCAGCGGCGAGCCGACGCGCCTGTCCATCGTGGGCGCGGCAGTCGCCGCTCAGCAGGGGCGGTGGGACCGCGCGGCAGAGGCACTGACAACCGCCGAACGTCCCGCCCCGGCCCTGGCCGCCGTCGCCTGGGCAGCGACCGGGCATCTTGACCGGGCCCGCGATGCCGCGCGGCGGTCCCGAGCCGAGCCGGGTGGGCGGACGCCGGAGGCCCTGGCGCGGCTGGCCGAGGCCGCGGCGAGCCTCGGCGAGCCGGACGCCGCGTTGACCCTGCTGATCGAGTCCGCCGAGGCCGCCCAGCGCACACCACCCGAGGTGGTGCTGCCCGACTCGCCGCACGCGCTCGGCGCCCTCATCGCCGGGTTGACCGGGGATGTGTCCACCGCGGAGCAGCTGCTCGTCGCCGGTTTGGCCGCGGATGTCGGCGGACCGGCGACCGTCCAGCGGCACCAGTTGTTGCTGGCGTTCACCCGGATGCGTGCCGGCCGCTACGACACCGCGGTGGCGCAGCTGGCCACCACGTCAAACCAGCCGGCCCGGGACCGGCTGCTCACCGCCGCACTCGCAGCCGGGGTGGCCCGCCGTAGTGGTGACGTGGCCCGGACGCGCGAGGCCTGGACCGCAGTGGAGACGCAGCTGGCCCGACGCGCGGTTGATCTGTTCGCGGTCGAGGTCCTGGAGGAACTCGTGGTGGCGGCGGCGCGGCTACGCCGCCTGGTTCGGGCCGAGCCGGTGCTTGACGCATTCGACGATCTCGTTGCACGCGCCGGACATCCGCCGGCGTGGGTTGTCGCGGTGGGCTGGATCCGGTTGCAGGTCGCCGTCACCCTCGAGGACGCGACGGCGGCCGCCGCGGTTGCCTGCGATCTGACCACGGCAGTCGCCCTCGCTGGACCGCGCCAGCGCGCGCAGGGAGCCGCCGCGGCGGCCTGGGCCGACGTGCTGGCGGGCACGGTGGACGTCGACACGGTCTGCTTGGTCGCGCAGGACCTGGCGGCGAACTACCTGCCCTGGGAGGCCTCGCGGTTGGTGGGCCAGGCGGCGATCCGCACAACGGACGCGGCGGCGGCACGTCGGCTGCTGGAACGCGCGCGGGAGCTGTCCACTGCGGAGCTCGGTGGGGGCGAGGAGAGTGGGCAAGCTGGAGTGCTGTCCGATCGGGAGATGGAGGTCGGCCGCCTGGTGCTCGAGGGGCGCACGCATCGGGAGATCGGGTCTCAGCTGTATCTGTCGCCGAAGACGGTTGAGCACCATGCGGCGCGGATGCGGACCAAGTTGGGCGTGTCCAACCGTGCCGAATTCCTCGCCGCGCTGCGGGAACACCCGGGGGTCGTCGTCGGCTGAGCCGCGACCGCGTTACCCGGTTGGCCAACTGGCTGGCATCAACCCCTATTGCGGGGGCGCGTCAGTGGGGGTTTCCCCGATGTCTTCGCTGGGACTCCAGCGGCAGGGTAGGGACACGCCGGGCCGAAGGCGGCCCGGCTAGACCAAGGAGCAAGACGATGAGCATCGACGTGACTGAGCTTTTCCGGGATTTCTTCGCCAAGATCTTCAATGACCGTGAAGCCGCGCAGAACTTCGCGGCCGACCCGGAGGGTGTGCTCGCCGCGGAGGGCATCACCGACGCCGACCTCTCGGGCGTCAACGTGGCCCAGGTCGCCGCGGTCGTCGCTCAGGAGTCGACGCTGCCGCCGGAGACCAAGGACGCGGTTGCGCAGTTCGCGTTCGGCGGCGGGAAGCAGGAGCCGGGCGGTGGCGGGGAGCAGGAGTCGGGCGGTGGCGGGGAGGCGGCGGGCGGCGGGCAGCCGCCGCTGGAGCAGATCGTGCAGACCGTCACCGAGTTGGTCACCGTCGTGCACCAGAACGTCGACCAGTCGACGAGTTTCGTCGACCAGTCGACGAACATCGACAACTCGGTGGACGTGGATGTGGACGGTGACGTGGACGGTGACGTTGACATCGAGAGCGTCGCCACCACGGGTGACGGCAACGTCGTCAACACGGGTGAGGGCGACGTCAACGCGGCCACGGGTGCCGGCGCCCAGGCCATCGGCGGTGACAATGACGGTCAGGCCAACACCGGCGACGGTGCCGTCCTTGCCGAAGGCGGCGTGGACAACGTCAACACCGGCGAAAACAGCGGGGTTGTCGGCGATGGTGACAACACCTTCGGTGACGGCAACGTGGTCGGTGAGGGGAACACGGTCGGCGACGGCAATGTCGACTTTGGTGAGCGCAACGACCTCGCGAACCTGAACTTCGGATCGGGTGTCCAGGACCAGTCGTCCAACTCGATCGACAACTCGGTCAGCGACTCTGACCTGTCGCGGGACAACTCGATCAACGACTCCAACAACGACCAGTCCGTCGAGAACACGTCCGAGAACAATGTCAACACCGAGAACGATGTCATCACCGAGAACGATGTCGACAACTCGGTCAACAACTCGAACAACGATAGCTCGGACAACTCGATCAACAATGACGACAGCGTGAACACCAGCATCGGCGGTGACGTCGACATCGATGCCAACGTTGACAACGGTGGACTCGGTGCGGGATTCGACCCGGTCGACTTCCCCGGGCTCGACCCGCAGGGTGGGCCTGTGCTGGGCGTCGACGAGCAGGTGGCCCTCTGACCCGGATCCGCGGATAGGGATATGCCACCGCGTGGCATAGATGAACGGATGCCTTGCCAGCAGGGACGATTGGGGTTGTCGAGACACCAATCCGCCGCTGTGGGAAGGACACCCGTTCGGTGAAGAAGATACCTGGTTTGGCAGGTCGTGTCCGTGTTGGCGCACCGGACGCGTCGCTGACGCCGGTCTCGGGTGTGGTGGCACGGGCACGGCAAAGTCGGCGGGTGGGGTGTTTAGGCTGGTAGAAGGTCCAGGAGTTTGAGGATCCGGCGGTTCGTGCGGGCGTTGTATCGCAGCGCGGCGGCGATGTTGGTGGTGTCGTGGATTCTGAGCAGGCTGACCACTACGTTTCGTAGGGTTGCCATGACGCGTGGCGTGTTACCGGTCCGGACCCGGGAGGCGTCCTCGCCGAGGGTCACATCCCTCACCCAGTGCAGAACCTCGATTCCCCAGTGTTGGCGCACGTACGCGAGCAGGTCAGCGGGGTCGGCCTGCTCGGCGGTGAGGCTGGTGACATACAGCATCGCCTGGTAGCTGGTCTTGCCTTTGACGGTGACGGTCCGTTCGATCAGGAACACCTGCGCGACGTGCGGGAAGTTCACCTCGGGCGGAGCGGGTATGACCTGGATGGTGCGTCGCTCGTGCCGGCCCCGGTCGTCGTCCACGCTCCACGCGGTGACCGGCACCCCGGCCCAGTCCAGAGCGTCGAGCCGGTCGAACAGGGTGGGCTGGTTGTCCAGCACCGGGAAGATGAAGTGCGCGTCCTTGACCTGGCGCAGCCATCGGGCATGCTTACGCTGCGTCTGCATCGCGTCGGCCGTCACCACCTGGCCGGCCAGCTCGAGGGGCGTCAACAGCGGTACGAACGCGGTGATCTCATTGCTTTTGCCGTCGACCTGGCGCTGGGCGAGTACCACCCCCACGCATGACAACGCGGCGAGCAGGTGCGGCGCCGGGTTGCCGGCGCTCTTCGCACCGCGGCTGGTCTTGCCGTCCACCGCGACCTGGATCAGCCGCGGCCGGTGCCGACCGCGTGTACTGGCCCGCCAGCGGCGCTGGCCAGCGGCCTTGGCCCGGCGACGGGCCTTACGACCTCGCGGGGGCCGTACCCCGGTCCGCGCCTTCGCCCGCTGCGCCGCCAGGGCACGCCGCTGCAGCCACCGACCCATCACCGCGTCCAGCACGTCACCGTCGAGCCGGGCGCACAACCCGCGCACCGTCTTCTCATCCGGACCGACATACCGGCCGGTCGCCGGAGCCACCCGGGCGCCGAACACCTTCAGGGTCTTCTGTGAACACCCGGCGATCCACTGCCCGATCGCGTACACCGACGTATTGCCGGCCAGCACCGCCGCCAGGGCCAACCCGACCACCGTCGGCAACCGATGCCGGATCCCTCGCGCGTCCCGCGGATCAGAAACCTCCGACAGCGCCGCGACCAGGCTTTCCTGCCTGTTACGGCCCAACAGGACCGGTCGTGTCTGCTCGTCCGGCTGGTCTTGGACAGCGTTGATCAGCAATGATGCAGGCGCGGGCACGGTACTCCACAGGGTGATCCGAAGGCGTAGACAACCTCAAGATCACCGGAGCCGTGCCCGCCCCGTCAAATCCACTCTGGACCACAACACAAAGTCCTCACACGAGCACTCTCCGACTTTGCCGTGCCCGTGGGGTGTGGTGGCGGTGGCCGAGTTGGTCGGCCGGCTGGGCGTGACCGCCGCGCTGGACGACGCCGTGGGCCGAATCAAGCAGCGGGATCGAGGATTGTCCGGCGGAGAGTTCCTGGTCGCGGTGGCGCAGGCGCAGATGTGCGGCGCGCAGTTTTGGGTGGGTCTGGATCGCCGCCGCGCCGATACGGCGGGTGAGGCGTTGTCCGCGGTGCCCACGCCGGCGGCGAGCACCGCGGTGGAGTTGGCGTCTCGGTTCGGTCCGGCGCAGGTGGCTGGTATCGAGGAAGGCATCGGGGAGATCGCCTGCCGGGTTGTCGGTTTGCTGCCGGCCGCCCGGCGGGCGGTGCTGCGCACCGGTGGGGCCACCATCGACCTGGACGGCACCGACGTCGAGGTGTACGGGGCCAAGAAGGAAGGGATCGCCTACAGCTACAAGGGCGCCCGGGCCGGGCGCCCGCACGTGGCCACGTGGGCGGAGGCCGGGGTGGTGACCGCCGCGGACCTCCTCGCCGGTGATGAAGACCCCCGCCCGGGAGCGGGCTCGCTGATCGAACGCAGCGTGGCCACCCTCAACGCGGCCGGGGTCACCGCCCGGCCGAAGGTCCGCGGCGATGTGGGCTACTTCGCCAAGGACATCGCGCAGGCCGCGGTGGAGGCCGGCTGCGACTTTTCCCTCGGAGTGACCCGCAACCCCGCGGTCTGGCGAGCCGCGGCCGCGATCCCCGACGATGCATGGCGCAAAGCCGAACGGATGAAAGGCGCCCAGGTCGCCGTGTGCGACTACGCACCGGCCGGCTGGCCACCCGCCACCATGACCGTGGTGCGGCGGGTCAAGGTCCACGCTACCGATATCTCGGCCGACCCACGCGCCCGCCGCCGGCGCACCATCCCCAAAGCTCAACTCACGCTCGCCCTGGACGGCCTGGTCGGGCACGTGTACGCGTACTCGTTCATCGCCACCAACCTGGATGTGTCCACCCCGGCGAAGACGGTCGCGGTGGAGGCCTGGCACCGGATGCGCACCGACATCGAAGATCGCATCCGGGATGCCAAGCACGGCGCCGCGCTGCGGCACCTGCCCTCCGGCAGCCGGGCGGCCAACACGGTGTGGATGTGGGGGGCGCTGCTGGCCGTCAACCTGTCCGCCTGGCTGCAGGAACTGGCCGGCCTCGACGACGGCGACGGACGAGGCCGCAACCACCTCGGCACCCTGCGCCACCGGCTGATCACCGTGCCCGCCCGGCTGGTCCGCCACGCCCGGCAGGTCACCCTACGGCTACCCCCGAGGCAACAGTTACTGGCTCAGGTCCTGGCCCGGCTCCGCCGGCTACCCATCTGGACCTGACCACTCGGCCCATCGGCCATGTCCCAGCCCACGGAGACCAGCGAACCCGGCGCCACCCGGGAAACCGGCATGCCCACCCACCGAAACACCACACCACCCATCGCCTATCACCGATGCGTAGCGATCACGCCTCCGCTATCCGTGGATCCGGGTCTGAACGCACGTGTGCAGGTGTGGAGCCCCCGGCGGTTTGCCCGCCGGGGGGCTCCACCAATCGTTCGCCTCGGGCTCTGCCGGCACGGCGAGGATCTCCGCAGCCGTGGGCGAGGGCGGGCGCATCATGGCCTGGGTGTTTCGGAACCTCGCCGGTCCGCCGATGGTGGAGAACGCCGTCCAGGGCGGCTCGCGGCAGGCTCGCGACCTCTGGAAGCGGGACCTCGAGCGGCGTCAGCAGTGGAGCCGCGAGCAGCGTGAGCGCAGGCGCGCCGAACGCGGGGCGCGGCGCGAACAGTAGGCCGATCCTGAGCCGCACCTTTTCAGGCGCTGGCGCACCTGGAACAGCCGCGGCTCGACGAAGAGACCCGCGAGGTGAACACTCCGGGCCGCCGACGCACGGCCATTCGGCCGACCGGTCACTGGTCGGCGTGGCCGAGCCGGACCTGACGGCGCCGCCACGCCTTCACGGCTACGCCAGCGGCGATCACTGCCAGCAGAACCAACTCACCGATCCCCAGCTGCCGTTCGAGGTAGCGGTAAGAGGCAGCGCCGAGGTAGCCGAGTAGTGCCACTGCTGCCGCCCACGGCAGCCCGCCGGCCAGGTTCGCTCGCAGGAACGGTGGCCATGGCATCCCGCCGGCGCCGGCAACCATCGGAACCAGGACGCGTAGGACCGCCACCCATCGGCCCGCCACCACCGCCCACGTCCCCCGTCGAGCGATCAGGCGTCGGGCCCGCTCGATGTCGGCGTGCCGCCGCACCAGACTCGGGACGTGGCGCAGCGCCTTCGGGCCGTACCGGCGGCCCAGCGCGTAGCCGATCTGGTCGCCGAGGCAGGCCCCGACCGTGCCGGCGACGACCACCACCCAGAGCGGCAGCGAGCCGGTGTGTGCCAGGAGGCCGCCGATCAGAATTGCCGTCTCACCCGGTATGACCAGACCGAGCAGGGTCGAGGACTCGAGGGCCGGCAGCAGGAACACCAAGGCCAGGACAAGGGCCGGCGGCAGCCCGGTCAGTGCCGCGAACACCGTGTCCACCGGCTGATTGTCCCCCTCGGCGGTTGTCCCACGGCCGAAGAACGCCCATTCCGCGGCAAGCGCCACCTGCCGGCGGGATGGCGAGTGCAGGCGGACCCGACCTGTCACGTTGGGTGCGGACGACGGGCCGGCCGAGCCGTGGTGTGAGCGGACGTCTCGCCCGTCTGCGGGCCTGTCGATCAGTCTGGCCGTCTCGACCGGCCTGGTTGGTCGACTGACTACCTATCGGCTGGCTGCGGAGCTCGTGGCGGCGAGCCACACGGCGGCGGCGACTGTCGCGGCGGCCAGCACGAGTCCGATGATCCGTACGGGGGTGACCGTGAGGGATTCCCCGAAGACGGTGATGCCGAGGATGGTGCTGGTCACGGGGTCCATGAGGGTGAGAGCGGTCAGCGGAGCGGCGAGGCGGCCGTTCTGGAACGCGGTCTGGTTCAGCAGCAGCCCGATGGCAACGACCACCACCAGCGCGGCGGCTGGCCAGCTGACCACGGTGGCCAGGAGGGTGCCGTGGCGGCCCCCGGTGAGATCCTTGACCAGGGCCGCCGCGAGGCTGTAGGCGATGCCGCCGGCGGTGCCCAGCAGCGCGCCTCGCGCGGCGCCGCTGAGGCGGTGGGCGGCCAGGACGCAGGCCGAGATGACCACCGCCGCGCAGATGGCGGGGACGGTCCAGGCGGCGGGGCGAGGACTGGACACGCCAGGGCGAATGTCCGCAATGAGGAGGAACGCGGTCAAACCGGCAATACCTATCGCGACAGCGATGAGGTCCCGAGGCGCGACGCGTCTGCGGACAACGGCCGCTTCGATCAGCACCGCCATGAACAGGCCGCTGGCCATGACGGGCTGGACGACCGCGAGCGTTCCGATTCGCAGCGCGAGGACCTGGAAAATCGCACCGGCCGTGTCCGGCACCCAGCCAGACAACCACGTGCGGCTCTTGAACAGCCTCAGGAGCAGACGCGGATCAGCGACGCCGTACTGCGGTTGGTGCTTCGCGGCGCGCTGGTGCAGCACGGAGGACAGCGCAAAGCAGAACGCTGCGGCCAGCGCGAAAGGGATCATTGCGCGGCCAGCACGTGGTCGGCGGTCTCGTCCCGCGGCGTCGTCATCGATGACGTCCGCGACGGCCGGCAGTTCGAGCATCCGTACACAGCACAGCCTCGGAGACCACGGCGGCCATGTCGGCGCCGGCGAAGATCGTGGGTGCGGGGCCGGCGGTGGTGAGCGCGGTGAGGACCGGCCGCAGGCGGGTGGCGGCGGCGACGTAGGTGGTCAGCCCCGCGCCGGCCAGCACCTCGGCGTTGGCTCTGCCATGGCCGGGGATCGGCCGGTAGGTGACGGTCGGTAGTCCGGACGCCAGGGACTGTTGGCAGGTGAGGCCCCCGGCGTTCTCCACGACAACGTCGACCGCCCGCATCAGGGTGGGCATGTCGTCGACCCAGCCCATGACGTGACCAGGAAAGCCGTGCAACCGGCGGCGTAGGTTGTCATTGCGTCCGCATACGATGATCGGCGTGACGCAGCCGGTGGCGAGCACCTCCGTGGCGGTACGGGTTACGTCGCCGACACCCCAGGAACCAGCGACGATCAACGCCAACCGTTCCCCGTCGGGCAAGCCGAAGAAGGCACGCGCGGTGCGCTTGTCGTCGGTCGACAGCCGAGTGTACCGGGCGGATACCAGCGGGCCGACCACTCGGACATCGGGTGCGCCGCAGGCGGCGGCCTGCTGTTGCGTGGCCTCGTGGATGACACAGTAGGTGTCGACACCGGGTGCCATCCAGGTCGGGTGGACCGCGAAGTCGGTGACGTAGGCGATGACCGGTGTGCTGAGCCGCCCGGCGCGGCGTAGCGGCCCGAGGATCTGGTTGGCGAACGGAAACGTCGTGACGACGAGGCGGGTGCCGGGTGGTAGCCGCCTCAGCATCCGCCGGGAGGCGAGTCGCAGCGCGGCTCTGATCGCGCTGACCGCCAGTGGTGAGCGGTCGGTGATCGTGAACAGCGCGTCGTAGCTGCAGGGCAGCCAGCGAAGTAGCGCCCGGTAGCCTTCGCGGACGATGGTGTGCATGGGCCGTGGCAGCGCGGTGAAGAAGTTGAGGTGCTCCACCCCGATGCCGCCAACGGCCAGTCGATCCGCAAGCTCGGCGGCGGCGGCGTCGTGTCCCGCACCGATGTCCCCGGACACGATCACGATGCGATCGTGGCCAGGGCGAACCTGCGGGCCCGCCAGCCCGCCGTGGTGGCCCC
Source organism: Micromonospora sp. WMMA1363 (assembly GCF_030345795.1). Lineage (NCBI taxonomy): Bacteria > Bacillati > Actinomycetota > Actinomycetes > Micromonosporales > Micromonosporaceae > Micromonospora > Micromonospora sp. WMMA1363. Next base: position 1,681,958 of record NZ_JAUALB010000001.1, on the reverse strand, counting down.
GCGGCGGGCCCGCGGCGCGCGGCGGCCCGAGCCGGCTGCCGGCGACTGACCGCATTCGGCTGTGGGCGTACCCCTCCTCCCGGCGGTTCACCCGGCGCGGTTACCCGCCTGCGCCACCGCCATGCGTTCGATGGATCCATTCACCCTGATCAACCCATTGACATCATCGTGGTCTGCCGTAACGATCAGCGGAAGTCCACTTGCTCCTGCCTTCGTCGTTGCGAACCCGGATGACAACGATGTCAGCTCGCAACCGTGGGGAGGGCGAGTGGAGGCACTCGACCGGATCGAGTCGAAAGGCACCCCCGCCATGCCGATCCGCGCCGCCCCCGCCCCCGATCCACCCGGCTGTTCGCCGCGACAGCCGCGACCCTGTTGCCGGCGGCACTGCCCGGGTCTCGGCACCGCCACCGCGGGCGGCGGGCAGGACGCGGCCAAACTCTTCGACGACTCGTCGACCACCCAGCTGACCTTCGCCTCCGGCACGCCGCAGATCAGCTGGATGTTCCGGGGCGGCAGGCAGAAGCCGACCTACTACACGCTGACCTCGGGAGCGAGCGCGGGCGACCCGACCGACTGGCGGTTGCAGGGTTCCAACGACGGGATCTCCTGGACCACCCTCGACCACCGCCGCGGCCAGGAGTTCCGGTGGCGTAACCAGACCCGGCCGTTCAAGATCCACCGACGGGGTGAGTTCGCGCAGTTCCGATTGGTGGTGACCACGACGACCGGCGCCGAGCGGACGGATCTGGCCGAGGTCGAACTGCTCGCCGGCGGCGACGTCGAGCTTGGTGGCGGTGCCGTCGCGGTCAGCACCGCGAACGACGTGCACGCCACCACGGGGGTCGCGGTGTCGGTGCCGCTGGCCACCGTGACCGGTCTGCATCGGCGACGAGGGCGTGCGCACGGCGAACTGCGACGCCAAGAACTGGGCGTACTCGCGGGCCGCCCTCGAAGCCGCCGGGGTGATCCAGGGCCAGCGGCACCAGGTGCCCGGCACGGAGCTGCACTTCACGCTCCCGGTGGTTCCGCCGGGGCAGCCGGACGACGCGACCGGCAACGGCCGAACGGTCGTGTTCGACCTCCCGGCCGACGCCCGGAACGTCTCGTTCATCGGCGCCGGGACGCAGGGCAACCAGAACACCACCGGGTACGGCGACGTTCGGTGACGGCACACCGCCAGCATCCCGATTCAGCTGAGTGACTGGACGCTGGGCGGCAACGCCGACGGCACCCCGGCCTACGGCAACATCGTCGTCGCCAAGGCCGGGTACCGGCTGCACGGCACGAGCCGGGACGGTGCGCAGCCGTTCCTGTTCGCCACCACGCCGTACCAGATTCCGGCGGGCAAGACGCTCGTCTCGGTGAACCTGCCGACGCAGACCGGTGACCCCGGCTCGACCGGCCGGATCCACGTGTTCGCCGTCGCCGACGACGGCACGCCGGTCGACGCGTTGGTGGTCACCGCCCCGGGGGACCAGACGGCCACCGCGGGCGCGGAGTTCGCGGCGGGGCTCGGTTCGGTGACCGGCGGCGTTCCCGGCGCGGGGGGCTACCACGCCCGCGTCCAGTGGGGCGACGGCACGGTCCCGGACGACGTCACGATTGACCCGTCTGGCGCGATGAGCGGCCGGCACACCTACTCGCGGGAGGGCACCTACCGGGTGCGGGTCACCGCGTGGGATTCGCTGTCGAGCAGCACCGGGGCCTTCACCGTGACGGTGACGGGCGGTGGTGCCCAGCCGACGCCCGCGGTGGCCGGGTCCGCCACGGCCGCCGGCGGCGACACGATCACCGTCGCCGGCGGCGGCCCCGCCCCGTCACCGCTCGCGCGAATGCTGACGGCGTCGTCCCGGGCGGGTCCGTCGGCATTCCGGACACTGCTCCGACTGGCTCGACCAGCATCACGCGGGTGGGGGAGACGTCGGCGCGGCGGATCTCGCTGCCGTTCACCGTCACCGGCTCGAGCTGAGGCCGGGTGGCAGCGCGTTGGGTGGGGCCGCGTGTACGGCCCCACCCAACGCGTCTCGAGTCAGGCCAGCGCGGGCACCGCAACCGACGCCCGGTCCGGCGGCCGGCCGAGGTCATCCGCGCGGGTTGGCGCCGAGTGCGAGCGCGACGCCGCCGAGCGCCCCCGCCCGGGACGCCAACTCACTCCGCACCACCTCGACCGCCTCGGCGGCGGACGCGATCGCGGTCTCGGCGAGGCCCCGCTGCAACGGCTCGCGCAGCAGGTCGGTCGCGCTGCCGAGCTCGTCGCCGAGAACGACCCGCTGTGGATTGATGAGGTTGACGAGGTTGCCCAGCGCGTAGCCGAGCTGGCCCCCGGCATCGGTGATGAGGCGGCGGCAGCCCGGGTCGCCGGCGCGGGCGGCGGCGATGAGGGCGGCGAGGTCGGCCAGCCCGGCGTTGGCCTGTCGGGCGTGGGCGAGTAGTGCCCGGCCACCGACGGCGAGTTCGAGGCAGCCACGGTTGCCGCAGCGGCACACCGGGCCCCGGGCGTCGAGCGTGACATGGCCCAGTTCCCCTGCCGTGCCGGCGGCGCCCCGGTACAGCCGGCCGTCGAGCACGATCCCGGCGCCCACCCCGGTGCCGAGCTTGACGTGGACCAGGTTGGTGCAGCCCCGGCCGGCCCCCCACACGTACTCGCCGAGCGCGGCCAGATTGGCGTCGTTCTCCGCCCGGACGGGCAGTCGGATCAGGTCGCCGAACGCGTCGCTCGGGCGCAGGTCGGCCCAGCCGGGCAGCATCGGACGGGCGCCGATGCGCTGGTCGTGCGTGATCGGCGCGGGCACGCCCAGCCCCACACCGACGACTTCGTCCCGGTCAGCGGTGATGTCGGACAGCGCGTCGGTGAGCAGGCCGGCGGCGAGTTCGAGCACCTCGTGGGGCCGGTCGTCGGCATCGAAGTCGGTGTGGGTCTGCCGTTCGGCGAGCACGTCGTGGTCAAGGTCGGCGAGGGCCACCCGCACGTGTCGGCGACCGATGTCCACCCCGGCGGCGATGCCGGCGGCGCGGGTGAGCCGCACGACCGACGCCGGTCGTCCGCCGAGCGTGCGCCCGGCCGACCGGTCCGAGGGGCCGGTGCGCTCCGTGACGAGGTCGGCTGCGCTGAGCTCGGCCAACGCGGTGGAGACCGAGGCGCGGGACAGCCCACTGAGCGAGACCAGTTCGGCGCGGGTCCGGGGACCGTGGGCCCGGAGTGTCTCGGCCACGCGACGAACGGTCGCGGACACACCGGGACGCCACAGCGTGTGCGGAGGAATCTTTGGCGTCATCAGGGTGAGATCCTGCTGTGCCCGCTCCGGTTCTGTCAATCGACGGCAAAACCGACCAAGTAGACGCCCCCAGGTCACATTTTGATTGCCAGGAGTTGACACAACTGGGTGGAGAAGCGAGTGTCGCAGGGGATCCCCACCATGCTCGAACACGTTCCGTCACACACCGATACCCCAACACCCCGAGTTTGACGGAGGACGCATGCGCTTCAGCACTCGCATGGCCACCGCCGCCGGCCTCGCGCTTGCCCTTCTGGCAGGTGGCTGCGGCGCGGACGACGGCAGCGGCAGCGACAGCCCGCAGGTGGAGGTCTTCACCTGGTGGGCTGATGGCGGCGAGAAGGCCGGCCTCGACGGTCTGGTCGCCCAGTTCACGACCGACTGCTCGCAGTACGAGTTCATCAACGGTGCGGTCGCGGGCGGTGCCGGCGCCAACGCCAAGCAGGTGCTCGCCTCCCGTTTGCAGCAGAACGAACCGCCGGACACCTTCCAGGCGCACGCCGGCGCGGAGCTGTCCGACTACATCAGGGCCGGCCAGATCGAGGACCTCAGCGCACAGTACGAGGAGTGGGGTCTGACCGAGGCGTTCCCGAAGGGCCTCGTGGAGAGCCTGACCGTCGACGGCAAGATCTACTCGGTGCCGGCCAACATCCACCGGGCCAACGTTCTGTGGGGAAACAAGACCGTCCTGGCCAACGCGGGCATCACCGCACCAGCCACCACGCTGCCGGAGTTCTTCACGCAGCTGGACACGCTCAAGGCCAAGGGCGTCGCCACGCCACTCGCGCTGGGCAAGGACTGGACCCAGCAGATGCTCTTCGAGGCGGTGCTCATCTCGAAGCTCGGTCCGGAGAGGTTCAGCGGGCTCTGGACCGGTCAGACCGACTGGGCCGGCGCGGACCTCACCGACGCGATCAACGACTACAAGAAGCTGCTGTCCTACAGCAACACCGACCGCGACACCTTCGACTGGACCGACGCCGAGAAGCTACTCATGGACGGTAGGGCCGCGTACCAGCTGATGGGTGACTGGGCGGCCGCGGACCTCGACGCCAAGGGCTTCACGGACTACAACTACTCGGTCTTCCCCGGCAACGGCGACGCCTACCAGTGGCTCGCCGACTCGTTCGTCCTGCCGAAGGACTCCAAGAACCCCGAGGGCGCCAAGTGCTGGCTGAAGACCCTCGGCAGTACGGCCGGGCAGAAGGCGTTCAACACGAAGAAGGGCTCGATTCCGGCCCGTACCGACGCGGTGGCCGCGGACTACCCGGCCTATCAGCAGAGCGCGATCGAGGACTGGGCCAAGGGAACGCCGGTTCCGTCCTGCCCACACGGCTCGGCCTGCTCCCAGGGCTGGCAGGGTGCGGTCGCCTCCGCGCAGGGCAAGTTCTCCAGCGACGGTGACGTCGCCGCCCTGCAGAACGCGCTCGTCGCCGCCGCCGAGCAGTACGCGGGCAAGTAGCACAAACGGCTGCGCTGGGGTGGGCCGCACGGCCCACCCCAGCGCGTCCCTGATGGAGGACCGTTGACCACCAGTACCGCACCGCCGGCCCCGCCGCAGGCCCGCCGGCGCCGCAGCGCGGCCGCCCGTCGGGCCAGGATGCAACGCTGGGCGCCAGGGCTGCTGCTGCTCTCACCCTCGCTGATCCTGCTGGGCATCTTCGTCTACGGCCTGATCGGCTGGACCGTCAAGCTGTCCCTGAGCGACGAGCACGACGCCCTGGGCAGCAAGGGCTTCGTCGGCCTGCGGAACTTCACCGACCTGTTCACCGAGGACATCAACGGCCGGTTCGTGCACTCGTTGCGGAACCTGCTGATCTTTACCGTCGTGTTCATGGTCGGGGCGCTGCTCATGGGCCTGCTGTGGGCGTTCCTGTTGGAGCGGGGCGTGCGCGGCGAGGGCTTCTTCCGCGCGGCCTACCTGTTCCCCATGGCGGTGTCGTTCGTCGCCTCCGGCGTGGTGTGGCGGTGGCTACTGAACTCCGGCACCGGTGACCAGGCCGGCGGCCTCAACCGGATCTTCCACGATCTCGGTCTCACGTTCCTGGAGAATCCGTGGTGGACCGACCCGAACTGGGGGATGGCCGCCATGGCCCTGCCGGCGATCTGGCAGCTCTCCGGGTATGTGATGGCGCTGTTCCTGGCCGGCTTCCGGGGCATCCCGGCTGAGCTGCGTGAGGCCGCAGCGGTGGACGGCGCTTCCAGTTACCAGCTGTACCGGCATGTTGTCTTCCCGCAGCTGACGCCGACCGCGCTCTCCGCGACGATCATTCTGGGTCACATGTCGATGAAGATGTTCGACCTGATCATGTCGGTCTCCGGCGCGCAGTGGATCACCGAGGTGCCCGCCGTGTACGTCTGGCAGACGCTCCTCACCAGCGACTACGCCAAGGCCGCCGCGATCTCGGTCATCCTGTTGCTGCTCGTGGCCGTGGTGATCGTGCCCTACCTCGTCTACAACAACCGGGTGGAGCGTCGTTCATGACCGCCAGCACCGTCACGCCCACGACCGACGCACGGGTGAGTGCCGGCCGGCCGGGCCGCACGTCGCGCGGCGGGATCAACCGGCGCTCGCCCGCGGGCCGGGCCGTCACGTACGCGCTGCTGTTCGTCTTCCTGATCGTGGTGCTCATGCCGGCCTACGTCCTCGTGATCACCAGCCTCAAGTCCGGGCGGGAGATCGGCGTCAACGGTCAGTGGAACCTGCCGACGGACTGGACGTTCGCCTCCTGGGAGAAGGCCTGGTCGGCGCTACGGCCGTCGTTCATCCGCACCTTCGAGCTGGCCGTTCCGGTGGCGGTGATCTCCTCGGTCCTCGGCGCCGCCAACGGGTTCGTCCTGTCGCGGTGGCGCTTCCCGGGCGCCGACGTGGTGTTCACGCTGATCCTGTTCGGCATGTTCATCCCGTACCAGGCGGTCATGATCCCGCTGCGGCAGGTCGTGCAGGAGATGGGGCTGCCACCGGGCATCCCGACGCTGGTCTTCGTGCACTGCGTCTACGGCATCCCGATCTGCACCCTGATCTTTCGCAACTACTACGCGACGACGGTGCCGGCCGAGCTCATGGAGGCGAGCCGGGTCGACGGCGCGGGGATGCTGCGGACGTTCGTCTCGGTGATCCTGCCGCTCTCCGCGCCGGGCTTCGTGGTGACTGTCATCTGGCAGTTCACCTCGGCCTGGAACGACTACCTTTTCGCGATCTTCATGTCGAACACCCGCAACGGACCGGTCACTATCGCACTCAACGCCCTCGCCGGGGCGCAGTCACCCGACTACGCCGCAGCCATGGCGGGTGCCCTGATCGCGTCACTGCCGACCCTGCTGGTGTACGTCCTGCTCGGCCGTTGGTTCATCGGCGGGCTCATGGCCGGCTCGGTCAAGAGCTGACCGGCCCCGGCCCGGTGATCACTCTCTCATCCGGCCGATGTCGGCCTGCGGCCCGCGCGGGCCAACGGGCATCAGCCGCCCGGATGGGCGTTCCAGAAACCGATCAACGTGGCGGTCCACCAGCCGAGCTGGGAGATTGCGGTTCCGACGGCGCCGGGGACCATCGCGGTCCAGCGTGGGTGCCCGTCTCCGGCGGTGATCCGGTCGCCGGCGCGGCGGAGAAGCAGCCCGTTGAGCCCGACCACCAGCACCGCGCAGAGCTTGATCCGGACCAGCCCGGAGGAGGTGTCGGGGCCGAGCGCGGCTCCGCTGAGCACGAGACCCACCAGCGCGCCCCAGATGAGTGGGTGCGCGCCGCCGCGGCCAGGACGGTGCCGAACGGCTCGCGGCTCAGCCATCCAGTTCGGCCAGTTCGGCCAGTTCGGCGGTCCGGGTCTGCTGCATCCGCTCGGTGAATGCCTTGAGCTGCGGGCTCACGCCGGAGGTCTGCTGACCCCGGCACAGCACCACGGTCTGCGTGAGGTGCGCCCGGATCAGGGCCACCGCCCGGAACGGTAGCTCGCCGGCGGGCGCGGTGGCGGTGCGTGGCGGTGCGTGGCGGTGCGTCGGCGTTGTTCCCAGTCGCGTACCTGCCGGATGGTGATCGCCACCAGCCAGGACCGGAACGCCTCCGGATCCTGCAGGTCGCCGAGGCACCGGAAACCCGGCCCCAGGGCTGCCGCCACCCGGGTCCGCCATCGTCCGGGAGAGGGGCGTCAGATCGTGCGGGCACCATCCGTGCCGCCTGTTCCCCCGACTCGGACGTCGCGCTGGCCATGCCGCCGGTGCGACCGACACCGGAGCCTGAGCGTCATGCCGTGATCCCGGTCGGTGGTGTGACCAGGCGACGTGGTCGCCGGCAAGTGCGGTTGCCACGGGCAACGCCCAGGACCGTGCTCCCGAACGTCAGGCGCGGTGGCGGCGGACGCGCTCGACAACGTCGCGGCCGTCGGCGGCCTGCTGGCGTGGGGCGAAGCCGGCCTTGCGCAGGGCAGCCATCGTGTCAGCCGTGGTGGCCTGGCTGGCCAGCACGGTCGGGGCGAGTAGACGCAGCTCGAGCTTGTCCAGTCGCTTGTCGGCGCAGATCTGCGCCAACAACGCGGTGTCGTCGCTGACCAGAGTGCTGGCCACGGGCGCGACCCGGATCGAACCGTGCTGGCGGGCGACGTCGGACAGCAGGTAGACCAGCGGTTGCTGCAGTCCCCCTTCGGCGATCTTCGTCAGGGCCCTTGTCAGGCGGTGCTCGGTCCAGCCTGCGTCGTACGCGCCACGTACCGCTGCGGGGTTGAAGCGCCAGGTCGTCGCCACGCCGCGGGACTCCACGACGGCGGTCGCAGCGAGTAGCTCTGCCAGCTCCGGGCTCGGCGTTCCGACCACGACCGCGGTCAGGTCCGCCTGCAGCCGGGCGGTGCGGGCGACCTCACCCAGGTCACCGATGGCCTTGACGATGTCCCCGCCGGCCAGCAGCGCCTGTCCGGCTGGGCTGGTCGCGCCCGCGCCGAGAGCTCCCAAAGTCGTGGCCTCCTCCAGCAGACCGTGCGCCACGGTGGCACCGCCAAAGGCCAGCGGCTGCCGCCACCACAGCCAGTGCGCCGCCTGCTCGGGGTCCGTCGCCGCCCGGTTGCCCAACGCCCGCAGCGCGAGCAGCCGGGCGTGTGTCGACCGGGCGTCGTCGTGGTCCGGCACCCACGGCCCGGTCTGCGACGACGGCAGATAGCCCAGTTCGCGCCACGCCTTCAAGATCACCGCCAGCCGATGGTTGAGACCGAGCTTGAGCCAGCGGTCATACCCGGCCGTCGGGATGACACGGTTGCCGAGTTCGGCCAGCCCGGCCCCTTCGGCGACCGCCAGCAGCAGCCGCACGGTCGAAACCGTCACGCCCAGCGTCCTCGCCGTCCGAGTCAGTTCGCGCACGCCGACGCCGCCGGCCTTGACCGTTGCCAGTGGCTCCCGTCCAGCCCCGTCCAGCAGCGCCGACAACAGCCCGACCACGGCGATGCCCTGCGCCTGGGCGTCGCGGTGCACTGCCGTGGGTTTCGGTTGTCGCCAGGCGACCGGGGTTCCTGTGGCTGGAACGGGGCCCGGTAGTCCGCTCCTCGCAAGGCGAGCGCGACCTGACCCGCCAGCTGATGGTCCTCCCAGGTCACGCGGTACACCACCCCGCGCTCCTCGGCCCAGTCCAGCGGATGTACCCGGCGATAGCGGCTCGGATACCGGCTGCGGTGCGCGACGCCGCCGCCGTGGTGCCGGATCCGTCCACCATCGCGTTCAACCTCCGCCAACAGCGCCCGCGTCGCGGCGGGCATCCGCTTGACGAGCCCGTGCACGTTGTCCCTATCGAGGAAGAACTCCGTCACTGCCCGCAACAGGTCCGCCTTGCGGCCCTTCGTCGGCAGCCCCAGGTTGCCCGAGACGACCTTCAGGTCGTCGACGCTCAACACCGCGGCGAGCTGCCCAGCCGGCGGGCCCACACCCAGCGGACGGGCGAAGACCTCGCACATGACGTCGTTCACCTCGTACCGGCTCCGCAGCCGCGCGGCCAGCCCCGCATCGCTGGCACGTCGCAGGTACGGTGCTGCGTCGGCGCCAACCAATGTCGACACATCAGTCTCGGTGACGACGCCACCCAGCGCCAGAGCCGCCTCCAACACCTGCAGGGTCGGCAGGTCAAGGTCAGTAAGCTGTTGATACGGATTCACCAGGGCGCTCCTAGCCAGGACAGGGCAACACCCTGAATCCAACCGCACGAACCGAATTCCGTGCCGCGACCCCCCGCCGTCGCCAAGCTCCGACGCGCCCGGCCGTTGGCCAGGGCCCCGAGGCGGGGCGGGCGGCGGCCCGCATGAGCATTCAGCGCATCACAAGCACGCCGGCGAGGGTCGTGAGGACGATGCCGACCACCAGCATCACGCCGACTTTGGTGGCATGCTGCGAGGAGAGGTCGATCCGGCCGGTCGTGGCCGGAGCCTCGGGTAGGTAGACCAGGTAGACCACCTGGACCTCCCGCCCCAACGGCCACGTCCGGGTGCCCGACGAGGTGCTGCGTTCCAGGATCGCGCTCCTCAGGCGTGGACTGTCGCCGGCTGGGCGGCGTCCGTCGGGGGCACGGGGCCGATGTCGCGGGCGGCGAGGTAGTCGCCGTCCGCGGCTCTGTCCGGGGTGACGATCGCGGTGGGACCGGTCTGACGGACCCTCACCCACTCCGTGTGGAACTCGCTACCTGGAGCGATCTCGGCGCGCCGCGCGGGCTCCCGGCGGGGTTCGATCGGGCACACCACCGCCGGTCGAGCCGGGGCCGTCTCGGCCGCGGCGCCGCGGGCGAACTGGGCCAAGGCGAGTGCGGCCGGCTTCGGCCGGTGGTCGACGGTGAACAGGCCCAGATCGTATTCCCGGTCGGGAAAGTCGGCGAGACGGCGATCGATGTCGTGCGACGACCACCAGGTGACACCCCACAGTGCCGGGTTCGGCGCGACCGTGTCCAGGGTGCGCGCGACGAACTCGGCGGCGTGCTCGGGTGGCACGTCCGGTCGGGGCGCACCGACCTCCTGTAGCCACACCGGGCGGTGCGGGTCGGGTGCGCTCGCGGCGGCGAGTTCGACCAGGTAGTCGGCGTGGGAGGTGCTGGCCGGCCCGAGTGGCCCGTCGATGCGGGACGTGCCGTTGAACACCCAGGAGTGCACGGTGGTCAGGTCGCCGAGGTCGACCGCGTCGGCGGGCTGGAAGGGGTGGTCGGGGGCGTACCAGGCGTCGTCGTACACGGAGTGCAGGCACAGCACGGTGGGCGCTGCGGCCCGGACCACCTCGAGCAGCTCCGTGGCCCAGTGCCGGGAGGCGGCGGGTGTCGAGGTGTTGGCGGGCCAGAGGTTGTTGACCTCGTTGCCGAGGGTGATGGCGAAGACGTTGGGACGTGTCGCGATCTCGGCACTGACCCGTCGGACGTAGTGGCTGATGCCGTCGCGCGCCGTCCGGTCGGTGAACACGCTGCTCTGGTGCCAGGTGAGCACCCAGGACGGCAGGAAGTCGAAGCTGGACAGGTGACCCTGGAGCAGGTCGACCGCGACGTCGAGGTCGAACTCCGCCGCCACGTCGATCAACGAGAGCAGGTCGTCGATCGGTCGCTGGCGCAGCAACGCCCGGTTGGGCTGGATCCACGGCCAGATCGGGAAGACCCGTACGTGGTCCAGGCCGATGCCGGCCAGGTCTTCGAAGTCACGGCGTACCGCGTCGGCCGAATAGTCGAGCCAACTGTAGAACCAGCCGTCGGACGGCACGTAGTTGGCGCCGAGGCGAACCCTTCGGGTGCTCGGCGAGTGGTCGATGGTCAAGCGTCCTCCGTGCGGTACTCGGTACGAGATCTAAACCGCTTTACTCACCCGCACGCGCCGGCGGGTGCTCGAGACGTGCTCTCCCGCACCGTCAGCCGGGGTGTCTCGGTCTTGTGGTTCCTCGCCGCCGCGGGATCGGCCAACACCGCCACCAGGGCCTGCGCCGCCTGCACCCCGAACAGGTAGGTGTCGCGGGACAGCGTGGTGAGCGAGGGGTGGGTGAGCTGGGTCAACACCGAATCGTCGAACGAGATGATCGACAAGTCGTCCGGAACGGCGACCCCCATCTCCAGCGCGACGCCGAGCCCGGCCACCGCCATCAGGTCGCTGTCGTAGATGATCGCCGTCGGTCGGTCGGCCCCGGAGAGCAGCTTGCGGGTGGCCGCCGCGCCTTCGGCGTCGCTGAAATCGGTGTGCAGCGACCTGGCGCGGGGGAGTGTCATCCGGGCGGCGGCGTCCCGTAACGCCCGGGCCCGCCGCTGGGTGTGCTGGAACTCCGGCAACCCCGCCACGTGTGCGATCCGGGCATGCCCGAGGGCGGCGAGGTACTCCACCGCGGCGAGCATCGCCGCCCGGTCGTCGGCCCACACGCAGGGCACCCGGCCGTGCCTGCCCGGTCCACCGACCACCACCGCCGGAATCCCGAGCTGCTCCACCACGGCGATGCGCGGGTCGTGTGTCTTCAGGTCGATCAGCACGAGGCCGTCGACCCGGCGTTCGGACACCCAACGCCGGTAGGTGTCGATCTCCGCCTGGCTGTCTTCGACGATCATCAGGTGCAGCGCGATCGACTGGCTGGACAGCTCGGCCTGCAGCCCGGAGAGCAGACGGGCGAAGAAGGGCTCCACCCCGAGGGTGCGTGCGGGGCGCGCGATCACCAGGCCGACGGCGTCCGCTCGGGCGCCGCCGAGGGCCCGGGCCGCGCTGTGTGGACGCCAGTTGATCTCCTCGGCGACCTGGAGGATGCGCGCCCGGGTGGCCGCGCTGACGCCCGGCCGGCCGTTGAGAGCGAACGAGACGGCGCCCTTGGACACCCCCGCCCGCTTGGCGATGTCGGCGATGGTCGGTCGCTGCATCTGGTGTCGTTCTCCGTCCGTGTGGGGGGACCAAACAGGCGACGATCGGTCCGCCGACTCTTGACACGCGATTCTAGCCAGGGGGATAGTCCGTGCACTAGACCGGTTTACCACCACCACATCACCTGTGCGCACCGGACACGCCCGACCCGACACGCGTTGCCGGCTGACCACAGCTACGAGCGGGAGTAGAGATGCGAACACGCTTGGCCGGACTCGCCCTGTCCTCGGCCGTGCTGACGGTGCTCGCGGGATGCGGGCTGTCCGGCACGGACTCCAGCGACGAACAGGTCACCACCACCGGCGAGATCAAGGGCACCGTGACCCTGCAGACCTGGGCCCTGAAGCCCAAGTTCACCGACTACCTGCAGGGTGTGATCGACGGCTTCGAGGAGAAGCACCCGGGCGTGACCGTCGAGTGGCTGGACCAGCCGGGCGACGGGTACTCGGAGAAGGTGCTCAGCCAGGCGGCCAGCGGCCAGCTGCCCGACGTGACGAACCTTCCGCCGGACTTCGCGTTGCCCCTGGCGGAGCAGGGGTTGCTGCTCGACGTCGCCGGGGCCGACGGGAAGCTCCGCGACGAGTACGTCGCCGGCGGCGTCGCCGCGTACGAGTTCGCCGGCCACACCGGTGTCTACGGCTACCCGTGGTACCTCAACACGGACGTCAACTACTGGAACTCCGAGCTGCTGAGCCGGTACGGGCTGGACGCGACCAAGCCGCCGACCACGGTGGAGGAGCTGGTGGCCCAGGCCCGGATCGTCAAGGAGAAGTCCGGCGGCAAGGTGTACCTGATGAGCCGGAAGCCCGGCCTCGGCGACCTCACCCAGGCGGGCGTCGAGATCCTCTCGCCGGACGGCAAGACGTTCGTCTTCAACACCCCGGAGGCCGCGGCGGTCCTCGACACGTACCGGGAGGCGTTCGCCGAAGGGCTGCTACCCCGCAACGTGCTCACCGACGCGTACCTCGGCAACATGGAGCTGTTCAAGAAGGAGCAGGTCGCCTGGACCACGGGCGGTGGCAACTCGATCAGCGACATCAAGGTTGCCAACCCGTCGCTGGCCGCGAAGGTCGTTCCGTCGCCGTCGATCGGCACCCCACCGCTGTACGCACAGGGTCTGTCGGTGTCGAAGCGGAGCGAGAACCTGCCCACGGCGATCGCGCTGGCCCGCTGGGTCACCAGCCCGGAGAACCAGGCGGCGTTCGCCGAGATCGTGCCGGGCATCTTCCCGAGCACGGTCGCCTCGGCGACGGACCCGCAGTTCAGCGTGAGCGACGGCAGCAACGCCGGTGACGCGAAGGTGATCGCCTTCCGGTCGCTGGCCGACGCGCGGATGTTGCAGCCGGTCGTGGTCGACCCGGCGATGGACGACTTCGTCAAGCAGCAGTTCTCGCTGGCGATCAGCGGGGACATCACCTCGAGGGAGGCGTTGGACAAGGCGGTCAGCAAGTGCAACGAGCTGCTCAACGACTGACCGGCCGGGCCCCGTCGGCCGGGCGTTGACCAGCCGGCGCTCGGTCGGCCCGGAACGGGCCGGCCGGGCACCGGCGACGTCCGCGCGGCGGCCACCACCTGCCGTCAGCTCCGTCGCGGAGCGCACCGCATCGCCACGCCACCCACCAGACCGAGCAGAGCGGGACGCAATGAGGAATCAGCGTTGGTTCACCCCCTGGCTGTTGGTTTTGCCCGCGGTCGTCTGGCTGTTGGTGTTCAACCTCTGGCCGGCGGCCAACACCGTGATCCTGGCCTTCACCAACGCCAAGCCCCTGGGTGGCGGCCACTTCACCGGGCTGGACAACTTCCAGCGCATGCTCGACGACGAGCAGCTGGTCTACGCGCTGGTGAACAGCATCGTCTACATGCTGGTCTGCCTGCCCCTGCTGGTCTTCCTGCCGCTGCTGCTCGCGGTGCTGGTGGAGAAGAAGCTGCCGGGCATCACGTTCTTCCGCACCGCCTTCTACACCCCGGTGATCGCCTCCGCGGTGGTCGTGGCGCTGATCTGGACCTGGCTGCTGGAGGACAGGGGCCTGGTCAACGGCCTTGCCCAACAGGTCGGGCTGATCTCCGAACCGTTGCCGTTCCTCAGCGGGCGGTGGCTGCTCCTGCTCAGCGCGATCAGCCTCACCGTGTGGAAGGGGCTGGGCTATTACATGATCATCTACCTGTCGGCGTTGGGGAACGTCCCGCGTCAGCTGCACGAGGCCGCGGCGGTCGACGGCGCCGGGCCGGTCCGCCGGTTCTGGTCGGTGACGGTGCCCGGCGTCCGCACCACGATGTTGCTGGTCAGCGTCCTGATCACCGTCTCCGCGCTGCGGGTCTTCACCGAGCTGTTCGTCCTCACGAACGGCACCGGCGGGCCCGGCGGCCGGGACATGTCGGTGGTCATGCTCATCCAGATGTACAGCAGGGGTTTCACCGGGCACCTCGGCTACGCGTCGGCGCTCAGCCTGCTGCTGTTCGTGATCACGATCGGCCCGATGCTCCTCCTGCTGCGCCTGAACCGGAAGGCGGCCTAGCCATGACCCAGCTCGTCAACCGTCGCGCCGACGTCCCGGCGGCGGCGCCGTCCCGGCCGCCGAGACCCCGCCGCGGGGGTTCGGGTTTCGGCACGATGCGGCCGGGTGAGAAGCTGCTCCGGTACGGGTTGCTGCTCCTGGCACTGGTGGTGACCGTCGGGCCGTTCGTGTGGCAGCTGGCCACCTCCCTCAAGGGCGCCGGCGAGGACATCTACACCACGACCCCGCAGTTCCTTCCGTCCGATCCCACGATCGACAACTACCTGCGGGTGAGCGAGACGATCCCGGTCTGGTCGTACGCGAAGAACTCGCTGGTCGTGGCGTTCCTGGTGGTGTTCGGCAACGCCGTCGGTGCCACCCTGGCCGGGTTCGTCCTCGCCAAACTGCACTTCCGGGGCCGGACGCTGCTGCTCGCGTTGGTGCTCGGCACGCTGGTGCTGCCCGGCGAGGTGACGATCATCTCGCAGTACGTGACGGTCCGCAGCCTGGGCCTGGCCGACACGTTGCTCGGGGTGGCCCTGCCCGGCGCCATCAGCATGCTGAACGTGTTGCTGATGCGCGCGGCGTTCCTGGCGATCCCCACCGAGATGGACGAGGCGGCGGTGATCGACGGCGCGACGCCGTGGCAACGGCTGATCCATGTCGGGCTGCCCAACGTCCGGGGGATGCTCAGCGTGGTCACGATCTTCGCCTTCATCGGCGCCTGGGACGACTTCCTGTGGCCGCTGATCGTGTTGACCGACCCGAAGAACTACACCCTCACCGTCGGCCTGCAGTACCTCAGCGGTTCCTTCGTCTCGAACCCGCGGGTCATCGCCGCCGGCACCATGATCGCGTTCATCCCGATCGTCGTCGTCTTCGCGACGCTGCAACGGTTCTTCTTCCGCGGCGTCGAGGAGGGCGCCATCAAGGGATGAGCGGTGCTCCCACCCCCACCCATCCACCCCCACACCCCACCCCCACCGGAGGTGATCCTGGATGCGACGCCTGCTCCTGTCCCTGCTTGTCGGCGCCACGGTCGTGGCCGGCAGCACCCTCACGGCGGCTCCCACCGCGTCGGCCACCGACGTGGCCGACGGCAGCCAGCCGTACGCCTCGTACTGGTTCCCGGACGACATCCTCGACTGGGACCCGGCGACCGACCCCGACGCCCGCTTCAACCGGTCAACGGTTCCGCTGCGGCCCAGGGTCGCCGACCCCACGCTGAAGGCCAACCCGAACGCGCGGGCCGGCGAGGGCCGGGTGGCGTCGCTGGTGTCGTTCGCGCCGACGTCCGCCAACCCGTCACAGGGCTCCCTCGAGGAGGACTACTACGCCTTCGGCCACTGGCAGTACATCGACACCCTCGTGTTCTGGGGCGGATCGGCCGGCGAGGGTCTGATCCTCGCGCCGAACCCGACCGTCATCGACGCCGCGCACCGCAACGGCGTCAAGGTGTACGGCACGGTGTTCTTCCCGCCGACCGCCTACGGTGGCAAGATCGATTGGGTGCGTGACTTCGTGCGAAAGTCGGGCTCGACCTATCTGGTCGCCGACAAGCTTGCGCAGGTGGCGCAGTACTACGGCTTCGAGGGCTGGTTCATCAACCAGGAGACGGCGGGTGGCGACGCCGCACTCGCCACCGAACTCCGGAACCTCATGACGTACGGGCGTACCAAGGGCGTCGAGTTCATGTGGTACGACGCGATGACCGAAGCCGGCACCATCTCCTGGCAGAACGCGCTCACCACCGCCAACGACTCGTTCCTGTCCGACCCGACGCGGGTGTCGGACTCGATGTTCCTCAACTTCTGGTGGTCCGGTAGTGGCCTCGCGTCGTCGCGGGACCACGCCCGCTCGCTGGGGCGCAGCGAGTACGAGCTGTACTCCGGCATCGACACCGAGGCCAACGGCTACCAGACCAGCGTCGACTGGGACGCCATGTTCCCGGCCGGTCAGCCGCACGTCACCTCCCTGGGCATCTACCGCCCGGAGTGGACCTGGACGTCGTCGAGCGGACCGGCCGACTTCCGGGCGCGCGACTCGCGGTACTGGGTCGGCGCGAACGGCGACCCGTCGGACACCACGACCTCCTCGTCCTGGAAGGGGCTGGCCACTTACGTCGCCGAGTCCACGCCGGTGACCCAGAAGCCGTTCGTGACCAGCGTCAACGCCGGCCAGGGCGACTCCTACCACGTTTCCGGCACGCGGGTGCGCACCGGCGGCTGGAACAACCTGTCGATGCAGGACGTGCTGCCGACGTACCGGTGGATCGTCTCCTCGACCGGCTCGGAACTCACGCCGTCGCTCGACTTCACCGACGCCTACGAGGGCGGCTCGGCGCTGCGGCTCACCGGAACGCTGGACGCGACGAACACCGTGCGTCTGTACCAGACCCAGCTGCCGGTCGCCGCGGACACCAAGCTGTCGGTCGTCGTCAAGACCCCGGCCGCCGGCGCGACGCACCTGAGCGCGGCGGTGGCGTTCACCGACGCCCCGAGCACCTTCACCACCCTCGACCTCGGGGCGACGTCCGGCACCGGCTGGGAGCGCCGCGTCCTCGACCTGTCCGCATACGCCGGCAAGACCATCGCCCAGATCGGGCTGCGGGCGTCGGCGCCGGCCGTCGTCCCGTCCTACGACATCAAGATCGGCCAGCTCGCCGTGTACGACGGGGGCGTGGACACCGCCGGGCCGCCGACCGGGCTGACCGTCCTGGGCAGCACCGACGTCTCGGCGACCCGCAAGACGCTGCGCCTGGGCTGGACCGCCTCGAGCAGCGGGTCGGTGCATCACTACGACGTGTACCGACGCGACCCCGACGGTGGCCGCACCTACCTGGGCGGCACGCCGAACGACGCGTACTTCGTGCCGCAGCTGGACCGGGTCGGCACCGAGACCAGCACGACCATCGAGGTCGAGGCGGTGTCCACCGAGTACGGTCGCTCCACCGCGGCGACCACGACGGTCACCTGGTCCGGCACGCCACCGACCGACAGCAACCTCGCGCTCGGCCGGCCGGCGACGGCGTCCGGGCAGTGCAACGGCGCGGAAGGGCCCGCCAAGGCCGTCAACGGCAGCGTCTCCGGCGGAAACAGCGACAAGTGGTGCACGCTGACCGCGGACAGGTGGCTGGAGGTCGACCTGGGCGCGGTCCGTTCGCTCAACCGGTTCGTCGTCGAGCACGCCGCCGCGGGCGGCGAATCCACCTCGTGGAACACCCGCGACTTCACCATCGACGTACGCTCGGCGGCCTCGGACCCGTGGACGACGGCCGTCACCGTCACCGGCAACACCGCCGCGGTGACGACCCACCCGGTGACCGTCGATGCCCGGTACGTCCGGCTGGTCGTCACCACACCGACCCAGGACAACGACCCCGCCACCCGCATCTACGAGTTCGAGGCCTGGGGCGCGTAGCCTCCCCACCTCCCCACCCGCCCACCGGCGCGACCCGTCCGTCCGCGCCGGTGGGCGTACCAACAGAGAGGATGACCCGTGCCGGTCACGATTTCCGCCGTCGAGTCCACCGACCTGTTCGTCGGCACCGAGGACCGCCCGCGCCAGGTGCTCCGGGTGACGCTCGACGGCCCGCCCGCTCCCGTCACCGTCACCGGGCGGGGTGTCTCCGGCAACGCGACCGGCGCGGGCGTCGTCGAGGTACCCCTGGACATCGACGAGGTGACCCCCGGCACGCGGGTGCCGGTGACCGTCACGGCCGGCGACGTGACCGTCGAGGCCACGCTCGTGGTCGCCGAGCCGGGCTGGACGATGTTCCTCGTCTCGCACTTCCACTACGACCCGGTGTGGTGGAACACGCAGGCCGCCTACACCTCGCCGTGGGAGTTGCTCTCCGGCGACGCCACCACCAGGCCGCTGTGGGAGCGCAACGGGTTCGCGTTGGTGGACGCGCACCTGGACCTCGCCCTGCGCGATCCGGTGTACAAGTTCGTCCTCGCCGAGATCGACTACCTGAAGCCGTACTTCGACCTGCATCCCGAGCGCCGGGCGGACCTTCGGCTGCTGCTGGAACGCGGACAGGTCGAACTGATCGGTGGCACCTACAACGAACCCAACACCAACCTCACCGGCGCCGAGACCACCATCCGCAACATCATCTACGGCATCGGGTACCAGCGTGACATCCTCGGCGGGGATCCGCAGACGGCCTGGCAGCTGGACGTGTTCGGGCACGACCCGCAGTTCCCGGGTTATCTCGCGGACGCCGGACTGACCGGGTCGGCGTGGGCCCGCGGCCCGTTCCACCAGTGGGGGCCGATCCAGAAGAACTTCCGCGAGGCCAAGAACGACGCGACGGTCATGCAGTTCCCGAGCGAGTTCGAATGGATCTCTCCGTCGGGCCGGGGGGTCCTCACCCACTTCATGCCGCACCACTACTCGGCCGGCTGGTGGATGGACTCCTCAGCCGACCTGCCCAGCGCCGAACAGGCCGTCTACGAGCTGTACCAGCGCCTCAAGCCGGTCGGCGCGACGAAGAACCTCCTCCTGCCGGTCGGCACCGACTACACACCGCCGAACAAGTGGGTCACCGAGATCCACCGCTCGTGGGCCGCGAAGTACGTCTGGCCCCGGTTCGTCTGCGGCACCCCCCGGGACTTCCTCGACGCCGTCCGCGCGGAACTGGCCGCGGCCGGGCGCCGCCCCAGCCCCCAGACGCGGGACATGAACCCGATCTACACCGGCAAGGACGTCTCCTACATCGACACGAAGCAGGCGCAGCGCGCCGGGGAGGTCGCCGCCGTCGACGCGGAGAAGTTGGCGACGCTGGCCGCCCTGGAAGGGCTCGGCAGGTATCCCGACGCCGCACTCGACAAGGTCTGGCGGCAGCTCGCCTACGGCGCCCACCACGACGCGATCACCGGATCGGAGTCCGACCAGGTCTACATCGACCTGCTCTCCGGCTGGCGCGAGGCGTACGACCTCGCGGCCTCCGTACGCGACCGGGCGTTGGACGTCCTCGTCGCGACGGTCGACACCACCGGCGAGGGAACACCGGTCGTCGTCACGAACACGCTCTCCTTCGAACGTTCCGACCTGGTGTCGGTAGGACTTCCCGACGGCCACCGGGGCGGACGGGTGATCGACGACACCGGCGCCGAGGTACCGGCCGTCGTCGACCGGGGAACGCTGCGGTTCCACGCCGCCGACGTCCCCGCGCTGGGGTGGCGGACCTGGCGGCTGCTGCCGGGCGAATCCAGCGCGGAACCGGCCTGGACGCCCGTCGACGGTACCGCGATCGAGAACGCCCACTACCGGGTCACCGCCGACCCTGCCCGTGGCGGAACACTCGACAGCGTCTACGACAAGACGTCGGGCCGCGAGCTGATCCGCGCCGGCCAGCTCGGCAACGAGCTGCGGGTCTACGAGGAGTACCCGGCCCACCCCGACTTCGGGGAGGGCCCGTGGCACCTGATCCCGAAGGGACCGGTCGTCGGCAGTACGGCGACGGCGGCGACGGTCCGCGCCGAGACGAGCCCGATCGGTGCCCGCCTGGTGGTCTCCGGCAGCGTCGACGGGATCGGCTACGAGCAGACCGTCACCCTGTGGCACGGCGTCCGCCGCGTGGACTGCCGTACCCGCATCGTCGACTACGCCGGCGCCGACCGGCTGGTGCGGGTGCGGTTCCCGGTCGACCTGCCCGGCGCGCTTCCCGTGTCGGAGGTTGCCGCCGCCGTGGTCGGCCGTGGATTCGCGCTCCCCGACGTCGACGCGGCGGAAGCTCCCTGGACCCTGGACAACCCGGCCAACACGTGGTTCGGGCTCAGTTCCACGGCCCGGGTGTCGCTGTCCGACGCCACCGGTTCCCCGCTGGGTGAGCGTGCGCTCGGTGTCGCCGAGGTGGTGACGCCCACGCTCGACCAGGCAGCCGACGCCCGGGACCTCGTCGTCGCGCTCGCCCGCGTCGGCGTCACCGCGACGACCGCCAGCGCCGACTGGGCGCGGTACGGCTGGCTCGACGTCGACTCGAACCTGCCCGATTTCCGCATCCTCGTCGGCGGGCCGCAGACCAACGACGCCACCCGGGACCTGGTGGACCGGGCGGGCGTGGACTACGCCGACGCGCTTGACCGGCACGGTCGGGTCTGGGTTCCCGCGGAGAAGCCGCTGCACGAGATGTGGCAGCCCAACGCTGATCTTCGTGACCTGCGGGCGCTACCGGCGCTCGTCGTGGTGGACGTGGCCGCGCTGACCGAGGATCTCGCCGACGCCCGGATCCAGGCCTGCTGCCCCGGTCCGGTTCCGGCGTCGGAGCGGCTGACCGATCGCACCGTCGCGGTGCTCACCTACGGGCTGCCCGGATTCGCCGTCGACGCCACCGGAGCGTTGCACCTGTCGCTGATGCGTTCGTGCACCGGATGGCCGTCCGGGGTGTGGATCGACCCGCCCAAACGGACCCTGCCCGACGGCGCGTCGTTCCAGTTGCAGCACTGGACCCACGAGTTCAGCTACGCGCTGACCAGTGGCGACGGTGACTGGCGGGCACTCACGCTGCCCGCGCGGGGCCAGGAGTTCAACCACCCGTTGTACGCCCGGATCGCCGACAACCACCCTGGACCGGTGCCGGCGACGCACTCGTACCTGGCGGTGGAACCCGCCCGGGAGGTGCTGCTCGGGACGCTCAAGCCCGCCGGGAACCCGATCGCGCACGGCACCGCCGCGCCGTCGGACCCGAGGGACGGGGTGAGTCTCCGCCTGCTGGAGTCGACCGGACTCGGCCGCTCCGCGACGCTGACCGGCGCGCTGGCCCTCACCGAGAGGTACCAGGCCGACCTGCTGGAGCGCCGTGGCGACGTGCTCGCCGACTCGATCGGGTTGGCCGGGTCGCAGGTCGCCACCGTCGTCGGCATACCGGCGGCTGGCCGGCGCGGCGAGCCGCCACTCGGACCGGAGACCGAGATCGCCCAACCGGTGCACGCCCGGTACTGGCTGCACAACCGCGGTCCGGCGCCGATGGGCTACCTGCCGGTGTCCGTCGGCGTCTCGCCCGGGCTGCTGCGGACCGACGGCGACCCGGTCGAGGTTTCCGTGGTGCTCGCCTCGCAGCTGCGGGACACGGCCGTCGAGGGGACCGTCAGCGTCGTCGCCGCGGAGGGCTGGACGGTCGCGCCGGGCAACCGCCCGTACCGGCTCGACGCCGACGGCCAGCTGCGTTTCAGCGCCACCGTGACCCCACCAGCCGGGGTGGAACCCGGGCTGTACTTCGTCGCCGCGCGGGTGGAGCACGCCGGGCAGACGATCGAGGACGTGGCGACCGTCGCCGTCGGCGAGCTGCCCACCCTGCTGCCCGTGCCCGGGGACGTCCCGGAGGACTGGGACGCGGCGCAGGGGACGACCGCCGCGGCGGGACGCGACACCGGTCTCACGGTGGACGTCACCACCACCTCGGTCACCGTCACCCCCGGAGAGCGGGCAACCGTCGGGGTGCGTCTCGGTAACCGGACCCGTGGGGAGATCAGGGCCGAACTCCAGCTCGTCTCCCCGTGGGGCACCTGGGACGCCGTGGCCGAGCCGATCCGCGGTGTGGCGCTGCCCGCGGGCGGATCCGACACGGTCGTCTTCGACATCGCCCCGCCGCGGGACGCCGATCCGGGGAGGTACTGGGCGCTGGTGAAGGTGATGTGGTTCGGCCGCTGCCAGTACGCCCCGACCATCGAGCTGGTGCTGGCGCCGTGACCGCCGTCCACCACGACGAGCCGGTGCTGGGCTGGCTCGACGGGCGGCCACTGGCTCGCACCGAACTCGACCGCCGGCTCGCCGCCCTGCGCGGCGGGCCGCGGTCCGGGGCGCTGCCGGCCCCCGGAAGCGCCGAGGACCGGCAGCTCACCCGCTGGGTGGCGCAGGTGGTCCTGACGGAACGGCTGTGCACGGCGGAAGCCGCCGCCCGGGGCCTCGACGTCACGGGCGCCCCGCCCGCCCGGCTCGATCAACTGGCCGCCGTCGAGTTGGGATCCATCACCGCCGCGGCGTTCGAGGGCTGCGCCGCCGTCCGCGCCCTCTACGAGAATCTGACCGCGGACGTCACCGTGCCGACGGCGCAGATCGCTGCCTACCGTGCCGCGAAGCGGCCACGGCCGCCCGGCGTCGTGTGGCGGCTGTCCGCCGCGGACGGCGACTTCGACGCGGCTCCGGACACGCTGCCGGCCGCGCTCACGGCCGCCCTGCGCGCGGCCACGCCAGGGGACACCGTCACCGCCGGTGAGTGGACGGTGGTGCTCCGGGACCGCCGTGAGTCGGTCGACCCGGCCCCCGACCCGACCGACCGGATCATCGCCGCCGCGCGTCGTGCCGTGTTCGTCCGATGGCTCGACCACGCCCGCGCGCACCGGCTTCGTCTGGTACCGGGCCTCGAGCATCCCGGCGACCCCCAGCAGCCCGACAACCACCACCGACACTGACGCCGGCAGGGTGGGCCAGCTCGGGGAGCGGCGTCTCGGGCGGCGACGCGACCGGTGGGGACAGTGGGCGACCGTCAGGCACCTCCCGCTGCGTCGATGGTCGGGTAGGTGGTCGCCAGCACCCGTCGGTGGATCGGCTATCGGGCGCGGGCCCAGCCGGTGAAGCGTTCGGTCAGGCTGCCGGGCGGCGTTCCGCCGTCCCGCTCGGCGAGCTGCTCGGCGGCCTCGGCCTGCACTGTGGCCAGATAGACCAGCAGGGCCGTCCAGTCGTCGCGGTACTCGGCCAGCAGGCGTAGCTTCGCGGGTGAGCAGGGCCAGGCGATGCCGCACGCGCGGCAGCGCCAGGTGGGCCGTGCGGGCACATGCTCGGCCGCGCGTCGCCTCACCGGGCCCACACCGGGTGGGTTCCCGTCGCGGCGTCGAGCCGGACCGCCCGGTGCCGCTCGCGGGGTGCGACCGACCGGTTCGGGCGGATCTCGTGGCCGCCGTCGGTCCGCCGTCGCAGCGCCGGGGGCAGGCCGCCGACGCGCCCCGGTCGGACGGTCGGGAGCTGCCGGGTCGGCGCGGAGGGCGCGGCCGGCAGGTTCGCGCCCCGGATACGCCGGGGGAGCGGGGGCGGGGCAGGGTTGCAGCGCCAGGAACGCAGTCGCACGGCAGGCGACACGCCGGACGGCTCACGGGTGGCGCACGTCGACAGCCCCGCGCGGGCACAGATCCTCGACCAGACATCGGACGTTGTTACGCTGGAGCGACGGTGGGAACGCATTCGCGGGGAGGCCCTGCCGCGTTGGCGGACCCTGGATCTCGTGAAAGAAGCGGCACGAGCATGGACATGACCGGCGCGCGGTGGCGCAAGAGCACGAAGAGCGGCGGCAACGGCGGCAACTGCGTGGAGGTCGCCGACAACCTACCCGGCGCGGTGGGCGTCCGGGACTCGAAGGACCCGACCGGGCCGGCCCTGGTCTTCGCCCCGGCCGCCTGGCGGGTCTTCGTCGCCCAGGTCGCCGACCGGACCTGACCGCGCGGACACGCGACAGCGCCCGTCCCCACGTCGGGGCGGGCGCTTCGCCGTACCGGGCGCCCGGCGAGCCGGTAGTCACCCGAGGCGTGCCGCGCCGCGTCGACCGGCGAGAGGATCCTCCTGCGTCGTTCGTCCTCGACGCGGCCCTGAATTCCGTAGCCTGAGGTCGCCCGTGGATTCCGGTCTCAGACCGTCCGACCTGGGAGGATGTTCCATGCTGCTGTCCGGGAGCCCGGTGGATCGGTCGGTGTGTTTGTCCGAGATCCTGCGGGTCGGGCTTGATGCCAAGCCCGACGGTGACGCCCTGGTGTCGACGACGGCGCGCTGGACGTGGCGGCAGCTTGAGGACGTCACGACGCGACTCGCGGTCGGGTTCGTGGACTTCGGCCTGCGGCCGGGCGACCGGATAGCGTCCCTGATGCCCAACCGCGACGCGCTGGTCATTCACTATCTCGCCTGCGCGAAGGCGGGTCTGGTGTCGGTGCCGCTCAACTACCGGTACACCCCGCCCGAGATCGACTTCGCGCTGACCACGAGCGGCGCTTCCGCGTTGGTGGTCCACGCCGAGCGGGACGCCGATGTCCGCGCCAGTCGCCAGGCCGCCGCGTTGCGACTCGGGACGATCAGGTACGGCGGGGACGACACCGGCGCGCGGCGGTTCGAGGACCTCGTCGGCCCGGCACGATCGTCGTCGCTTCCCTCCGACGATCCCAGCGCCCCGGTGGCGATCTTCTTCACCTCCGGCAGCACCGGCCGGCCGAAGGGGGTGACACACACCCGTGCGTCCCTCGCGGCGATGATCACCTCCTGTGTCGACGGGTACGAGTTCACACCCGACGACGTGATGCTGCCCGCTTCCTCCCTGTCCCACATCGTCGGCTACCTGTTCTCCTTCGTCGCGCTCGCCGCTGGTGTTCGCACGCTCGTCGCCGAGCGCTTCTACGATCCCGACGACCTCCTGTCGTTGCTGCGCCGGGAACGTCCCACCATCCTGAGTATGATTCCGGTCCATCTCTTCTCGGTCGTCCGTGCCGCACAGGCCAGTCGCGCCGACTTCGCGTCGCTGCGGTTGTGCCAAGCCGGCGGTGACACGGTTCCGGATGAGCTCAGCAGCGAGTTCGAGACGCTGACCGGCCACACCATCCACGAGAGCTACGGGTGCAGTGAGGTGGGAGCGGTGGCACTCAGCCCGCCGTCGAAAGCAGCCGTGCGGGGATCGGTAGGTCGGCCACTGCCCGGTGTGGCCCTGTCGCTGCGCGACGACACCGGCGACGAGGTACCGCCCGACGAGGTCGGCCGGCTCTGGATCCGCACGCCGGCCCGGATGGCCGGGTACTGGAATGACGAGGCCGCCACGGATTCCGCTGTCCGCGACGGCTGGTTCGACAGCGGTGACCTGATGACGGTCGACGATGACGGCTATCTCTGGTTCCGCGGTCGGCGGAAGGAGATCATCGTTCACGACGGGTCGAACATCTATCCGCAGGAGGTGGAGAACGCGTTGCTCCACCACCCTGCCGTCGTCGCCGCCGGGGTGGTCGGAGTTGCCGACCCGACGCACGGCGAGAACGTTCGTGCCTACGTCGTGGTGCCCGACGACGCCGAGCCCCCGACCGCCGGCGCGTTGGTCGACTTCGCTCGCCAACGAGTCGGCTACAAGACGCCGGAGGACATCGTCTTCGTCGCGGACCTGCCGCTCAACCCCGCCGGCAAGGTCGACCGGCTGGCGCTCCAGCGGATGGCAGCCGCGGGTCACGACCCGGACTGATCAGCCGCACGCCGCCAGGGCGGCCGCGGGCCCGCCGCCCGCCGCCGAACGGGCCCGCCGCCGTCGGTCCGGGGCGGCGGCAGTGTCCTCGGTGGAGAGGGATTGACCTAGACGGTACGGTGCACGGCATGGGTGCTCTGAAGCCGTGGCACATCGCCGTGCTGCTCTGTGTCGTCGTGACCGCCGTGCTCGTCGGGGGCCTGGTCGTGCTCCTCGTCAAGCGGTCCGGCCGCCGGTAGCCCGAGCCGACGAGCGTCGCCGGACCCCGCTCGCACCGGGCGGTCGTCGGGCGGCGGTTCCGCCCTCCCGGCATGTCGCCACGCCCGACACCCCCTCACGGCCGGCAACGGAGTCCGGGCGGAGGCGGTCCGGCCGGGTTGGTCACGCTCTTTTCACGGACCGTTCGGTCCGCCGTCGCGGGGACGTGGACGGGGGTCGTTTCGATCGGCCCGTGACTACTTCCTCGACACGCATGAAGGCCGCCGCGTTCGCCGCGACGGCGGTCGTGCTCCTCTCCGCCGGCCCGGCGGTCGCCGCGGACCGGTCCCGCCCCGGCGGCCCACACCGCGGCGCGCCGTGCGCGCCCGACGCCAGCCTGCTCGGCTTCTCGGACCGCCTCGACAAGGCAAGCTACCAGGGCACCGCCGTGTCCGGCCTGTCCGCGCTGGCGCTGACCGGTCGGTCTCGTGCGCTGGCGCTCGTCGACAACATCCGCACGACACCGGCCAGGGTGTACGGCCTCGACCTCGTTACGGACCGGCGTGGCGTCTCCGTCGACGTGCGCAGCATGACCGTGCTGAAGCGTCCGGACGGCACGCCGTACACCGGCGCCGACTTCGACGGCGAAGGACTGGTCGCCGAACGCCGGGGCACCATCCTGGCCAGCTCGGAGACCGAGCCGTCGATCCGGCGGTTCCGGCTCTCCGACGGGCGGCAGACGGCCGCGCTGGAGGTGCCGGCCCGGTTCCGGGTCGCCCCGGCCGGCCAGGCCGCGCCGAACCAGACCTTCGAGGCGCTCGCCGCCACGCCCGACCACCGGGTGCTCTACGCCGGCATGGAGGGTCCGCTCTCCGCCGACGGCCGCGACAGCCAGGGCCGCGGGCTGCAGCGCATCCTCCGGTACGACGGCCGGGAGGGCCGCGCCTACACCCCGACCGCCCAGTACGCGTACCGGACCGACCCGGGGTTGGGTCTGGTGGAGCTGGTCGCGCTGGGCGGTGACCAGTTGCTCGCCCTGGAGCGTGGCTACACCGCCGGCGTCGGCAACACGGTCCGCGTCTACCGGGTCTCCGCCACCGGTGTGCCGGACGCCTCCGGTGTGGAGTCGCTGGCCACGCTGACCGACCCGCGGGCCTGGCTCGGCAAGCAGCTCCTGGTGGACGTCGCGGACTGTCCGCCGTCGGGCGCCAGCGCCAAGCAGCCGCAGCCGAACCCGCTGCTGGACAACATCGAGGGCATGGCGCTCGGCCGCCGGCTGCCCGGCGGGCGGCAGCTGCTCTACCTCGTCTCCGACGACAACGCCAACCCGGCACAGACCACCCGGATGTACGCGCTGAGCGTCGCGCTGCGCCCGGAGCCCGAGCTCAAGGGCCGGGCGCTGCTGTCCGCCACCGCGTACCAGCCGGGACCGGTCTCCGGCACCCAGCTCGACCCCACGCCGGTGAACGGCATCACGCCGCCGTTCCCGGGCCAGCCCATTCCCGGCTTCTCCGCGGTCATCCCGGCGAAGGCCGGCGACCGCTCCGGCAGGCGGCTGCTGGCGATGCCGGACAACGGCTACGGTGCCAAGCACAACTCGGCGGACTTCCTGCTGCGGGCGTACGACATCGAGCCGCGCTACCGGACCGGCGAGGTGCGCGTCCGCGGCTTCCGCAGCTTCCGGGACCCGGACCGGAAGGTGCCCTTCCCGATCGTCAACGAGAACACCGCCGATCGGCCGCTGACCGGCGCCGACTTCGACGTCGAGTCGCTCGCCCGGGACGCGCGCGGCGACCTGTGGATCGGTGAGGAGTTCGGCCCGTACCTGGTCCGCACCGATCGGACCGGCAAGGTGCTGCAGGCGCCGATCCCGCTGCCCGACGGGGCCAAGTCGCCGCAGTCGCCGGACCTGGCCGCAGCCGAGACGCCCACCGTCCCGGCCAGCCGCGGCTTCGAGGCGATGGCGGTCAGCCGGGACGGGTGGACGCTCTACCCGATCCTCGAGGGGGCGAAGACCGACGACCCCGACCAGCGTCGCCGCGTCGTCTACGAGTTCGACGTGCGCGCCAACCGGTACACCGGCCGCACCTGGTCGTTCCGGGTCGACGACCCGTCCCTCGTGGTGGGCGACGCGGCGCTGCTCGACGGGCGGCGGCTGCTGCTCATCGAGCGGGACAACGCGATGGGTCCGCAGTCGCAGGTGAAGCGCCTGGTGGTGACCGACCTCGACGACGCGGCGGCGGACGGGACGCTGCCCCGGCGGACCGCCGTGGACCTGATGCGGATCGCCGACCCGGACGGCGTCTCCACGCCGGCCCGCCCCGGCGAGTACGGCGTCGGTCCGCTCTTCTCCTTTCCCCTGCAGTCCGTGGAGTCGGTGCTGCCACTGACCGGTGACCGGGTGCTGGTGGCCAACGACAACAACTTCCCCGGTAACGACGGCCGGATTCCCGGCCGGGCGGACGACACCGAGCTGATCGTCATCGACGTTCCGGGTCTGCGCTAGCGGCCGGCGAGGGTAAGCCCCGGTAAGGGGGCTCCCGAGCGGGGACGCAGCAACAAAGACGTTCGGGTGGTGCCTGCGATCGCAGGCACCACCCGAACGGCGGTACTTGAAAGGTCAGCTCTTGGCCAACCAGGCGTCCACCTTGTCCTTGTTGGCGTCGACCCACTTCTTCGCCGCCGCCTCCGGCGACATGTTGTCCTTGGCGATGTAGCTGGCCACCACGTTCTGGTCCTCGTTGGTCCAGCTGAAGTTCTTCACCAGCTGGTAGGCCGGCCCGTTGGCGTCGGCGAACTCCTTGCTGACGATCTTGTCCAGGTCGTACTCGGGGTAGTCGCAGGCGACCTTCTCCGGGTCGGCGTCGCAGCCCTCCGTGTACTCGGGCAGGTTCACCTTCACCAGCTCGACCTCGGAGAGGAACCACTGCGGATCGTAGAAGTAGCCGAGCACCGGCGTCTTCTTCTCCTCGGCCTGGCGGAACGCCTGGATCAACGCCGGTTCGCTGCCGGCGTAGACCACCTTGTAGTCCAGGCCCAGGGTCTTGACCAGCGCCTCGTCGTTGGTGACGAAGGACGGGTCACCATCGAGCAGCTGGCCCTTGCCGCCGGACTCCGTGGTCTTGAACAGGGAGGCGTACTTGTTCAGGTTCTTCCAGTCCGTGATGTCGGGGTACTTCTCGGCCATCCACGGCGGCACGTACCAGCCGATGATCCCCTTCACGCCGGTCGACCCGGCGTCCACCGCGGTCTTCTGGTCCTCGATGTACTTCTTCTTGAGGTCGTCGTGGCCCCAGTTCTCCACGATCGCGTCCACCTGACCGGTGCCGAAGCCCTGCCAGGCGATCTCCTCCTTGAGGTCCTTCTTGACCACGTTGCAGCCGAGCTCCGTCTCGGCGACGTGGGCGATGACGGCGGCGTTCGCCTCGTACCCGACCCAGGGGTTGATCGCGATGGTGAACGTGCCGCAGTCGCCCGAGCCGGAGGCCTCCGTGGTGCCGACCTTGGCCCCGCCGCACGCGGTGAGCGCGAGCGCCGCCACCGTGGACAGCGAGACGCCCGCCAGGCGCGCCCTTCTGCTGGTCATAGATCTCATCACTGTCGTCCTCCGTATCAATCGTCGGTCGATCCTTGGTCCGCGTGCCCGGCCGGCTGGCCAAGCGCGCCGGTGGGCTACGTCTGTGTGGCGGTGGGCGCGCGGCCCGACCGCTGTGCGGCGGCCCGCGCGATCCGGTCGAGCATGATTCCGAGCACGACGATCGCGGCGCCCGCAGCGAGGCCCTTGCCGTAGAGCTGCCCCTGCGAGAACCCGGCCACCACGTCGTAGCCGAGCGCCCCCGCGCCGACGAGACCGCCGACGACCACCATCGACAGCACGTAGATGAGCCCCTGGTTGGCGGCCAGCGTCAACGACTGCCGCGCCATCGGCAGCTGCACCTTCGTGATTGTCTGCCAGCTGCTCGACCCCGCGGCGGTGGCGGCCTCCGCGGTCGACGCCGGAATTCCGCGCACCCCGTCGGCGACGATCTTGATAGCGACCGGCGCGGCGTAGACGACGCCCGCGACGATCGCGGTGAAGCGGCTCACCGAGAACAGGGCGAGGAACGGAATCAGGTAGACGAAAGCCGGCATGGTCTGGCCGGCGTCCAGCACGGGTCGGATCACACGGTCGGCGCGGCTGCTGCGCCCCATCCACACCCCGACGAGGACGCCCAGCGCCAGGACCAGCGCCGTCGCGACGATCGTCATGGCGAGAGTGATCATGCTGTCCTGCCAGAGCCCACTGCCGACCAGCAGCGCCACGCAGATCGTGGCGGTGACGGCGGCGCGGACGTTGCCGATCAGCGCGGCGAGGGCCACGATGACGCCGCCCATCAACCACCACGGCGATTGCGCCAGCAGCGCCTGGAACGGGTTGAGCAGCGCGATGGTCACACCGTTCTTCACCGCCCTGGTGACCACCGAGAGGTCGTCCTGGGCCCAGGCGGTGACGGAGTCGGCGCCCTGCGACAGGTATCCGCCGAGCTGGATGCCGTCCGGGAACTCGGCCGCCCACACGTAGGTGTAGGACAGGTACGAGCAGACCAGCGCCAGCACCCCGAACCCGACCAGGAGCGCCCGGCGCCGGCGCGGACGGGCGACCGCGTCGCGGTGACCCTGCTCCGCGCGGACGCTGGCCGCCGTGGTGACCCGGTCCAGGACGATGGCCATCACCACGATCGCGAGTCCCGCGTTGAACGCGGTGCCGACGTCGAGGGTTTGCAGTGCCTTGATGACCGTCTTGCCGAGGCCGGGAGCGTCGATGAGGGCCGCGATGGTCACCATCGACAACGCCGCCATGATCGTCTGATTGACGCCGAGCACGATCGTCCGCTTCGACAGCGGCAGCAGCGCCTTCGTCAGCCGCTGCAGCCGGGTCGCCCCGAGCGAGTCGGTGGCTTCCAGCGGGGACGCGGGCACGGAGCGGATGCCGTGCGCGGTGATGCGGATCGCCGGCGGCATGGCGTAGATCAGGGTCGCGATCGTCGCCGAGGCCGGCCCGATCAGGAACAGCAAGGTGAGCGGCGCCAGATAGACGAAGGGCGGCATGGTCTGCATGAGGTCCAGGACCGGGGTGATCAGCCGGTGGAATCGGTCTGACAGCCCGGCCCAGATACCGAGCGGAATACCGAACAGCAGCGACACGAAGACCGCCGCCAGGGTGAGCGCCAGGGTGTCCATGCTTTCCTGCCACAGCCCCTGCAGGCCGAAGAGGGTGAACCCACCCGCGGCGAGCAGCGCCACCCGCCAGTTGGCCAACGCCCAGGCGGCGTAGGCGACGAGGGCGATCACGCCCAGCCAGCCCAGCACGGGAAGGGGCCGCCCGTACGCCGGTTGGGCGATGAGCCCCTGGACGAAGGTCACCAGCCCGTCCATGACCACGCGGATCTCGTTGAAGAAGTAGAGGAAGATCGGGTTGCTGTTCCGGCTGGCACCCACCGAGTCGTTCATGTCGTTGAGCCAGCGGTGCAGCGGGGTCAGCGTGGCGCGGGGAAGGGTCAGCGTGTCGTGGCCGCGCAGCAGCGCCCAGGCGACGAGCCAGAGCGCGAGGACACCCGCCACCGCGACCGGCTTGGTGATCCGTCGGCGCAGGCCGGTCCGCGGCGGCGCGACGGCCGTCGTCGTCGTGGCCATCAGACGCCGGCCTCCGCGGCGGCGACCAGGTCGAGGATCTCCTCGTCGCCGACGATGCCCAGCAACTGCCCGTCCTCGACGACCTTCACCGGCCGATCGGCGGCGAGTACGGCCCGGATCGCGTCGCGCACGATCACGTCCGGACCCAGCTCCGGTCCGTCCAGCGGGTCGGTGTCACGGCGTGCGCGCATGATCCAGCGCAGGGTGAGGACGTCGCTGCGGGGCACGTCACGGACGAAGTCTCGTACGTAGTCGTCGGCCGGCGCCCCGACCAGTTCGTCCCCGGTCCCGGCCTGCACCACGTTGCCGTCGCGCATGAGGAGGATCCGGTCGCCGAGCTTGAGCGCCTCGGAGAGGTCGTGCGTGATGAAGACCATCGTCTTGCCGACCTCACGGTGCAGCCGGATGACCTCGTTCTGCATGTCGCGCCGGATCAGCGGGTCCAGCGCGGAGAACGGTTCGTCGAAGAAGAGGACGTCCGGGTCGCCGGCCAGCGCCCTGGCCAGTCCGACCCGCTGCTGCATTCCACCGGAGAGCTGGTCCGGGTACGTGTGCTCATAGCCGTCGAGGCCCACCAGCTCGATGACCTCCATCGCCCGGCGGGTGCGTTCGGCGCGGCCGATGCCACGGATCTCCAGCCCGTACCCGACGTTGTCGGCGACCGTGCGGTACGGCAGCAGGCCGAAGTGCTGGAAGACCATCGAGAACTTGTGCCGGCGCAGGTGGCGCAGCCGCTTCTTGTCGGCGCGCAGGATGTCCTCGCCCTCGAACACGACCTCCCCCGCGGTCGGCTCCATCAGTCGGGTCAGGCACCGCACCAACGTGGACTTGCCCGAGCCGGACAGCCCCATCACGACGAAGACCTCACCGGGCGCGACGTCGAACGACACGTCGCGGACCGCCGCGGTGCACCGCGCCCGCTCCCGCAACTCGCGCCGGGACAGCGCCGCGAGTTCCGGGGAACGCGGTACCTGCTCCGCGTTCGGGCCGAACACCTTCCACAGGTTTCGCACCGAGACAACCGGTGTCGGCTGGTCGTTTGCGTCCTCGAGCGGTCGGACCGCGGCCTCGGTGGTCATGACGCCACTCCCGCCCGTGTGCTGTTCCGCACCCTCGACACGCCGTCACCCCACAGCAGTACGGTCCGCGGGATGAGCCCGCCGGGGCGGCGGTGGTAATCGGTAGGGACAGACACGGCTGACTCGCCTCTCTTTCCTGGGCAGCGGTCGCGGACGGCGCGCCGCTAGCCGCGGAACCAGTGCTGCGGACCGGGATTGATGTTCTGCCAGATGTGCTTTGTCTCGCGGTACTCGCTCAGCCCCGTCGGGCCCAACTCCCGGCCGTTTCCGGACTGTCGGAAACCGCCCCACTCCGCCTGTGGCACGTACGGGTGGTAGTCGTTGATCCAGACCGTGCCGTGCCGCAGCCGCTGCGCGACGCGCTGGGCGCGGCCCGCGTCGCGGGTCCACACCGCCCCGGCGAGGCCGTAGTCGGTGTCGTTGGCGATGCGCACCGCCTCGTCCTCGTCGGTGAAGGTCTCGACCGTGAGGACCGGGCCGAACGACTCCTCGCGTACGACGGACATGCCGGGACGGCAGCCGTCGAGCACCGTCGGCAGGTAGAAGAAGCCGTCGGCCAGGCGCGGATCGTCGGGGCGGGCGCCGCCGCACCGCAGCTGCGCGCCCTCGGCGATCCCGGCGGCGACGTACGACTCCACCTTGGACCGGTGGGCCGCCGAGATCAGCGGGCCGGTCTCCGCCTCCGGGTCGAAGGGGCCGCCGAGGCGGATCCGCCGGGCGCGGTCGACGACCGCGTCGACGAAGGCGTCGTGGATGGCGGCCTCGACCACGAGCCGGGCGCCCGCCGAGCAGACCTGCCCCGAGTGCAGGAACACCGCGGTGAGCGCGAAGTCCACGGCGGTGTCGAAGTCGGCGTCGGCGAAGACGACGTTCGGATTCTTGCCGCCGAGTTCGAGTGCCACCCGCTTCACCGTCGCCGAGGCCGCCGCCATCAGGCCGCGCCCGGTCTGCACGCCCCCGGTGAACGAGACCATGTCCACGTCGGGATGCTCGGCGAGCGGCGCCCCGACCTCGGGTCCGGCGCCGAGGACCAGGTTGGCGACGCCGGCCGGAAGACCCGCCTCGTCCAGCAGCCGCATCAGCAGGACCGCCGTCGAGGGCGTGAGCTCGCTGGGCTTGAGGACGAAGGTGTTTCCGGCCGCGAGTGCCGGGGCGACCTTCCACGAGGTCTGCAGCAGCGGGTAGTTCCAGGGGGTGATGAGCCCGCACACGCCGATCGGCTCGTGCACGACGCGGCTGATCGCGTCGGCGCGCCCGGTGTCGACGACGCGTCCGCTGTCCGTGTCGGCGATTCCCGCGTAGTACCGGAAACAGGCGGCCACGTCGTCGATGTCGTATTCGCTCTCCACCAGCCGCTTGCCGGTGTCGAGCGATTCCGCCCGGGCGAATTCCTGTTTGTCGCGCTCGAGGAGGTCGGCGACGCGGCGCAGCACCGCGCCACGCTCGCCCGCCGGGGCGTTCGGCCACGACCCCTCGTCGAACGCCCGCCGCGCCGCGCCGATGGCCGCGACCGTGTCGTCCCGGGTCGCCTCGGCGACGGTGGCCACCAGGCTGCCGTCGGCCGGGCAGCGGATCTCGCGGTGGCCACCGGCTGCCGGCTCGCGCCACTCGCCCCCGACAAAGAGTTCCTTCACGAACAACTCCACGGTGTACTCGTCATGTTGGTCCGTAGCACAGCCCTGCTCCGGCGAGTCCGCATCACGCCACCGCCGACGGCCCGTGTTCGTGCCGGTGGTAGTCGAGCGGCGACGGTGGCAACGGCGAGTTCCCCAGAATGAGATCCGCCGCCTTCTCCGCCACCATCATCACCGGCGCGTAGATGTTGCCGTTGGTGACGTAGGGCATCACCGACGCGTCCACCACCCGCAGCCCGGTGACGCCGTGAACCTGCATGTCGGTGGGACTCACCACCGACATGTCATCGGTCCCCATCTTCGCGGTGCAGGACGGGTGTAGCGCGGTCTCGCCCTCCCGCGCCACCCAGTCGATGATCTCCTCGTCGGTCCGCACCTCGGGCCCGGGGGAGATCTCGCCGCCGTTGAACGGGGCCAACGCCGGCTGGTTGAGGATGTCGCGGGAGACGCGAACCGCCTCCACCCACTCCCGTCGGTCCTGCTCGGTGGAGAGGTAGTTGAAGCGGAGCGCCGGATGCGCCCGAGGGTCCCGGCTGACGATTTTCACCGATCCACGGGCGTCGGAGTACATGGGCCCGACGTGCACCTGGTAGCCGTGGTCGCCGGCCGGGGAGGAACCGTCGTAGCGGACCGCGATCGGTAGGAAGTGGAACATGAGGTTCGGGTAGTCGACGGTGTCGTTGCTCCGGACGAAGCCACCCGCCTCGAAGTGGTTGGTGGCCCCGAGGCCCTTGCGCCGGAACAGCCACTGCGCGCCGATCCACGGGCGGTAACGCCACTTCATGTACGGCTGGATCGACACCGGCTGCGTGCAGGCGTACTGGATGTAGACCTCCAGGTGGTCCTGCAGGTTCTCGCCCACCCCGGGCAGGTGCTCGACGGTGTCGATGCCCAACGCGCCCAGCTCGTCGGCGTTGCCCACGCCGGACAGTTGCAGCAGTTGCGGCGAGTTGATGGCGCCGCCGCTGAGGATCACCTCGCCGGCGTACACCCGGCGGGGCGCCCCCCGGCCGCGGGTGTACTCGACACCGACGGCGCGTTTGCCCTCGAAGAGGACGCGGGTCACCAACGCGCGCGTGCGTACCTCGAGGTTGGGTCGCTTCATCGCGGGGTGGAGGTAGGCCCGGGCGGCGGAGAGCCGCCGTCCCCGGTGGACGTTGCGGTCGAACGGTGCGAAACCCTCCTGCCGTACGCCGTTGACGTCGTCGGTGAGCGGGTAGCCGGCCTGCTGTGCCGCCTCGAGCATGGCCCGGAACAGCGGATTCGTCGCGGGGCCGCGCTCCAGCACGAGCGGGCCGTCGTGGCCGCGGTACGGGTCGTCCGGGTCGGCCGCCAGACAGGACTCCATCCGGTTGAAGTACGGCAGGCAGTGGGCGAAGTCCCAGGTTTCCATGCCCGGATCGGCGGCCCACCGCTCGTAGTCCAGCGGGTTGCCGCGCTGGAAGATCATCCCGTTGATGCTGCTCGACCCGCCGAGCACCTTGCCGCGGGCGTGGTAGATGCGCCGCCCGTGCATGTGTGGCTCCGGCTCGGAGGAGTACCCCCAGTCGTAGAACCGGCTCCCGATCGGGAACGGCAGCGCCGCCGGCATGTGGACGAAGACGTCCCAGAGGTAGTCGGGACGCCCCGCCTCCAGGACGAGGACGCGGTTGGCCGGGTCGGCGGAGAGCCGGCTGGCGAGCGCGCTGCCGGCGGACCCGCCGCCGACGACGACAAAATCGTAACGCTGGGATGTCACTTCGACCTCGCCTCGCCTTCTCGTCGCTTTCTCGTCGCGGACCTCGCCGAACCCGGCGGAACGGTTCGCGACTTTCGGAGATGTCGTGCCTCACTCCGTCGGTCACGTCGACCCGGTAGGTCCGCACCGGCTCCGGGGTGTGCCACGTGCCCGGCTGCCCGGTCCGCAGGTCGAACCGGATGCGTGCGGGGCGCAACCTTACGCGTGTATGGGTGCAACCTTAGAACGTGCAGGGGTGCAACCTTACGTCACATCCGAGCGGCGCCTTGCCGACCGGCAACGCGCCTGACCTGCGCATATCGCTGATCGCGATTCGAGTAACACCGTATAACGATCTTGTATCTCCCATGCTGGGCACTGAACGCCTCATTCGTGCATTTCGGGCAGGATGCTCGTGTTCGTGGGGCGAGCCCCGGTGGCCGGTCAGTCCGATGGATGACCAGAAGGATGGCATTGTCTGGATCTGCGCCGGGGTCCACGACCGCGGGAAACACAGCCCCATCGTCCGAGTGGTCTGCGTCACCTGGTGGCGGTCGGCGATGCGCGACACCAGCATCCCGCCACTGGACGTGCGCCGGCCCTCCACCGGGCCGGCCGAAGTGAGATCCCGGCCGGCCCGGTGGAGGGCGGTGGCGCGACGACGCCGGTCAGTAGGACAGGCCCGGGCAGTACACGCCGGCCGTCGGCGTGCTGTAGGCGCCGAGCGAGATCAGCGTCTCCAGCCGGAGCAGTGCGAGCCCCCGGGTGCGCGCGGCCCAACCCAGCAGATCCGGAAACAGCCGGCCGGGGATCCGCAGCCGCGGCGCCGGCCCGTGGGGGTCGGTTCGCCGCATCAGTTCCCCGGCACCGGCGTACAGGGCGCGCGCAGCCGCCTCCGACACGGCCGTCAGGTGGCCGAAGTCGGACAGACCGGTGGTGTACCCGGCCACCTCACCCGTGGCCCGGTCCACCACGATGTACGGCGCTGACCAGGAGAACGCGTGCTTCGCAGCCATGTGGATCTCGCTGTCCCGGGGATGGCCGTTGACGGTCCGATACAGTTCCTGGCAGGCCGCCACGTCCGCCTCGGCCATCGGACGGACCTCGAATCCCGACATGGTCCCGGGCGTCGGCGGGGCGTATCCGACCATGACGGAGAGTTGCTCGCGGGGCACGAAGCCGAGCGACGAGTACAGCCGGTACCCCCTCAGGTTGTTGGTGACCTGGACGCCGCGCATGGACGGCGTGCCGAGACGGTGGCCGGCGGCGATGAGCGACTCCATGAGCATCCGCCCCGCCCCGCCGCCCTGCGCGCCGGTCGCCACGCTCAGCGGGCCGAGGGCGCCCACGCTCTCCCCGAGGACCAGGAAGTTGGATCCCACCACGGATCCGGACTGGTCGACCGCCACATGGCACAGACAACTCGGCGAGGCGAGCCGTCCCTGGAGCATCTCCGACACCGCCTGCTCCGAGGACCACTCCGGCGGCAGGCCCAGGGACATGTTCATGGCGTTGAAGGCGTCGTAGCAGATCCGGGTCAGCTGCGGCAGGTCGTCGGTGGTCGCCTCCCGGACGCGGAGGCCCACGGCCGCGGCGGTGTCCGCCCGGTCAGCACCGGGCGGCGGGAAGTAGCCGACCCGAACGAAGAAGTCGACGTACTTCTCGAACAGTTCCCGGGTCATCGGGGGGCAGTCGACACCGGTGCCCGCCAGCAACGCCCGCGTCTCGGAGGTGTCGACCCTCAGGTAGTGGTTCCGGCCGGTGTAGATGGTCGACTCGAAGCCGTCGATCATCGGCACCATCGCGTTGTCGCGGTCGGATCGGACCCGCTTGACCCAGGAGTCCCAGCCCACCTCGTCGAGACGGTAGCCGAACGCGCGCAGCGACGCGGTCATGTCGGCGAACGACAGGTGGACGCCGTTGGCGATGTGGTGGTTGCGGTTGGCCGCGGCCGCGTCCCCCGACAGCCGGAGAATCGCCGCGCTGACATAGTCGACCGGTACGAGATGGAAGATGCCGGCGGGCTCCGCCGGGACGGCCCCGGCCTGCACGATGCCCTTCATGCTCAGCCACACGAAGTCGTGGGTCTGGCAGCGGCCCCGGTCGGAGTCGCCGGAGATCTCGTCCACCCGGTAGACCGACACGGGCAGTCCCCGGCCCCGGGCGACGTCGATGACCTGTTCCGCCACCAGTTTCGTCTGCCGGTAGCCGGAGGAGAGCGCCTCAGCCGGTCCGAGTGGATCGGTCGGCTTCAACGCGACGCCCGGCACGGCTTCGGCGGCGAACACACCCGTGGACGACACGTGGTGGACCGGAACGGTGCGGAACCGCGCGGCCAGCCGCAGCACCTCCTCGGTGCCGGAGACGTTCGCCGCTTTCAACGCCGAGTAGGGATAGAGACCGTTGACGGTCGCGGCCGCGTGGTAGACGACGTCGACCCGGCGGGCCAAATCGTCGAACCGCTCCTCGGACAGCCCGAACCGGGGCGCGGCGAGATCGCCGACCACGACGGACAGCCGGCTCGGGTCGATCTCGTCGAGGAACTCGTACCACCGCAGGTTGTCCCGCAGCCGGCCGAGCGCCTCCTTCTCGTCGGCGGCCCGCACCAGGCAGTGGACGACGGCGTGGGTCGTCCGCATCAGGTCGCGGAGGAGGAAGGCGCCGAGGAAGCCGGTCGCGCCGGTGAGGAGGACCTCGCGGGGTTCGACGGCCACGGGAACGACCTCGTCCGCGCAGACGATGTCCGCGGCCAACGTCGCCTCGGCGGCGAAGTCCACCGGATCGTCGGCGCCGTCCGCGCCGTCGCCGGCGCGCGCCTCGCGGAGCACCCTCGTCAGCAGGTGGTCGGCGAGGACCGCCACGGTAGGGTGCTCGAAGACCAGCGTGGCGCGCAGGCTGACGCCGCTGAAATCGCCGATCTGGTTTCGTAGCTCCACGGCGGTGAGGGAGTCGAAACCCAGGT
Organism: Micromonospora sp. WMMA1363; assembly: GCF_030345795.1. NCBI lineage: Bacteria > Bacillati > Actinomycetota > Actinomycetes > Micromonosporales > Micromonosporaceae > Micromonospora > Micromonospora sp. WMMA1363. The sequence continues at coordinate 1,642,888 of NZ_JAUALB010000001.1, read as the reverse complement.
CCGTCAGCGGGGCGTCCGGGTCGATCTCGTTCGCGTCGGTGTGACCGAGCACCGCGGCGACCCGGATCCCCACCTGCTCCACCAGGTACAGGAGTTGCTTCTCCTCGTCGAGACCGGCGAGGTGGGCGGCCAGGGCGGTGACGGTCGACCGCTCGGCGGGGGCGGTCGCGGAGTGCCGGGCCGATCCGGCGGTGTCGACCGGGTCGCGGCCGGCGGCCGCCGAGGTGGACGCCGTGACGGCGGTCGGGGGCAACCAGTAGCGCTTGCGCTGGAACGCGTACGTCGGCAGCGTGACCTCCTGGGTGCCGGTTCCCGAGAAGAACGCTTCCCAGTCCACGGTGACACCGAGGGTGTGCAGCGCCCCCAGGACGGCGACCGCCGTCTCGGCACCCGGCCGCCCGCGACGGGCGACCGGCAACGCCTGGTGGCCGTCGTCGCCGAGGTTCTCCCGCACCAGGGCCGTCAGGACCCCGTCGGGGCCGACCTCGACGAAGGCGTCGGTGCCCTGGGCCCGCATCACTCCTACCGCCGGAGCGAAACGCACGGTGTTTCGGAGCTGCCCGACCCAGTACTCGGGGGTGAGCAGCTCCTCGCCGGCGGGTGCGCCGGTCACGGTGGAGACGATCGGGACGACCGGTGGGTGATAGGTCAGCGAGCGCGCGACGGCGTGGAACTCGTCCAGGACGGCGTCCATCCGCGGTGAGTGGAACGCGTGACTCACCGTGAGTCGCTTGGTTCGGTGCCCCCGATCGGCCAGCGTGTCGGCGAGCGTCGTCACGGCGTCCTCGTCACCCGAGACGACGACCGAACCGGGCGCGTTGACCGCGGCGATCCCCAGCCGCGACTCCTGCCCGGCGAGCAGGGGCAGCAACTCCTCTTCCGTGGCCTTGACGGCGGCCATGGCCCCGCCGGGCGGAAGCGCCTGCATCAGACAACCGCGGGCGGTGACCAGCCTCGCGGCGTCCGTGAGGGAGAGAACGCCGGCGACGTGTGCCGCGGCCAGCTCGCCGACGGAGTGGCCGGCGAGCGCGTCGGGCGCCACTCCCCAGGACCGCAGCAGGGCGAACTGGGCGACCTCCAGGGCGAACAGGGCCGGTTGGGCGAGACCGGTCTGGTGGACGCGCTCGTCGTCCCGGTCGTACGGCGCCAGCAGGGCCTGTCGCACCTCCGGGGCGAGGTGCCGGCAGACCTCGTCCAGCGCCGCGGCGAATACCTCGAAGCCGGCGTGGAGGTCGCGGGCCATGCCCTGGTACTGCGCGCCCTGCCCGGTGAAGAGAACGGCGACGGTCCGGGCGGGTGCCGCGAGTCCCGTGGTCAGCCCGGCTGCCGGCTCGCCAGAGGCGAGCGCGCGCAGGCCGCCCAGCAGGTGCTCCGTGTCCCCGCCGACGACGGCCGCGCGGTGTTCCAGGCCCGCTCGTGACCGGGCCAGGGCGCGCCCGACCGCCACCGGACTGTGCTCCGGCGTGGAGCGCACGAACGTGGCCAGCCGGGCGGCCTGCGCGCGGAGCGCCGCCGGTGATCTGGCGGACAGCAACCACGGCACCACGGCGGGTGTACGGGCGTCGTCGCCGTCGTTTCCGACGGGCGTGGCCGGGCTCTCCTCCAGGATCACGTGGGCGTTGGTGCCGCTGATGCCGAAGGCGGACACCCCGGCACGTCGGGGCCGCCCGTTCGTCGTCCACGGGCGGCGTTCGGTCAGCAGGTGTACCTGTCCCGAGGTCCAGTCGACGTGTGGCGACGGCTGGTCGACGTTCAGGGTGGCCGGGAGCGTCCCGTGCCGCATCGCCTGCACTGTCTTGATGACGCCGGCGATGCCCGCGGCGGCCTGGGTGTGGGTGATGTTGGACTTGACGGATCCGAGCCAGAGCGGCCGTTCCGGCGAGCGCCCCTGCCCGTAGGTGGCGAGAATGGCCTCGGCCTCGATGGGATCGCCGAGAGCCGTTCCCGTTCCGTGCGCCTCGACCAGGTCGATGTCGGTGGGGGCGAGGCGGGCGGTGGCGAGTGCCTGGCGGATCAGCCGTTGTTGGGACTGACCGTTGGGCGCGGTGAGACCGTTCGACGCGCCGTCCTGGTTGACGGCGCTACCCCGGATGACGGCGAGTACCTCGTGGCCGGCCTGCCGAGCGTCGGTGAGGCGTTCCAACAGCAGGACACCCGCGCCCTCGCCGAAGGCTGTGCCGTCCGCCGCCGCGGCGAACGCCTTGACCCGGCCGTCCGGCGCCAGGCCCCGCTGCCTGCTGAATGTGATCATGTCGTCCGGGGTGGCCATCACGGTGACACCGCCGGCGAGCGCGAGGCGGGATTCCCCGGAACGCAGGGACTCGCAGGCCAGGTGGAGGGCCACCAGCGACGCGGAACAGGCGGTGTCCACGGTGATCGCGGGACCTTCGAGGCCGAGGGTGTACGCGACGCGTCCGGACATCACGCTGCCCGACGTGGCGAAGCCCAGATAGCCCTCGTACTCCGATGCGGGCGCGGCGAGAGAACTGTAGGTCTGGCCCTTGGTGCCGACGAAGACGCCGGTCGGCGAGCCGGCCAGTCGGGTCGGGTCGACCCCGGCCCGTTCGAGCGCCTCCCAAACGATCTCCAGGAGCAGTCGCTGTTGCGGATCCATCGCGGTCGCCTCCCGCGGGCTGATGCCGAAGAAGGCGGCGTCGAAACCGGCCGGGTCGGACAGGAATCCCCCTCGAGAGACGTAGCTGGTGCCCAGCCGGTCCGGATCGGGGTCGACCAGCGTCGCCAGCGCCCAGCCCCGGTCATCCGGAAAGTCCGAGGTGACGTCCCGCCCTTCGGCCAGCAGTGTCCAGAACTGCTCGGGATCCGCGACCCCGCCCGGAAAGCGGCACGCCATGCCGACTATCGCGATCGGCTCGTCGGTGGCGGACCGGGTGGCCCGACCGGCGGCGGGCACGGCGTGCCGGGCGGGCGGGCGGGCCGATCCGGTCAGCTCCGCGACCAGTCTTGCCGCGAGCGCCGCCGGCGTCGGATGGTCGAACACGACGGTTGCCGCAAGCCGCAGCCCGACCGCCGTGCACAGCCGTCGACCGACCGCGACGACCGCCAGTGAGCCGAGCCCGAGGTCGACGAACGGCTGGTCTGGCGGCACCTGCTCGGGTCCCTCCCGACCGAGGGCGTGGGCGACCTCGGTACGGACCAGGTCCAGGGCGGTCCGGGCCCGCTCGCCCGCCGACATGCCCCGCAACCGCCGGGCCCACTCACCGGCCTCCGCCGGCCCGGCCCGGCCGGTTTCGTCGGGGCTGCCGTCCACGGCGGTGGCCACCCCCAACAGCCGGGGGCCGGCCGCCGCCAGGAGATGCCGGGTGACCTTCCCGGAGGCGGTCCGGGGCACACGTTCGACGGTGTAAAGCCTGTCGGGCACCTTGAAGTACGACAGCCGCTGCCGGCAGTGCGCGAACAACACCTCCGCGTCCACGCCTGCGGGACCGGGCACCACGTAGGCCACCGGCACCTCGCCGAGCACGTCGTGCGGCTCGGCGCCCACCGCCACGTCGGCCACCCCGGCGACCTCGCGCAGGACCGCCTCGATCTCGGCGGGGTGGATGTTCTCACCGCCACGGATGATGAGCTCCTTGAGCCGACCGGTCAGGGTCAGGTGACCGAGGGCGTCGCGCCGTGCCAGATCACCTGTGCGGTACCAGCCGTCGCGCAGGACCGCGGCGGTGGCCTCGGGCTGGCGGTGGTAGCCCAGCATGAGGTTGGGGCCGCTGACCCACACCTCGCCCTGGTCTCCGGCGGGCACGTCCCGGCCGGACTCGGGCTCGACCAGGCGGATGCTCACGCCGGGCACCGGCGGACCCACCGAGCCGGGGACGCGCTGCCCGGACGGCCAGTTCGAGGTGATGGCACCGGTCTCGGTGGAACCGTACTGGTCCACCAGCGGAACACCGAACGCCTCCTCGAACCGGGCGCCCAGAGCGGCACTGCTCGCCGATCCCGCTACGAAGCCCAGCCGCAGCCCGGGCAGGTCGACGGCGCCGTCGGCGGCATGGTCCAGCAGATAGTGGTACGTGGTCGGCACACCGGCGAGGAACGTCACCCTCTCCTCGTGCAGCGCGTCGCGCACCGCCTCGGCCGCGAAGCCGTTCATCAGCCGGGCACTCGCGCCCACGGCCGTCACACCCATCACGCACAGGTTCTGGCCGAGCCCGTGGAACAGCGGCATCGGCCACAACAGGCGGTCCTGCTCCGACAGCCCCAACACCGGCACGTGGCAGGACGCCACCAGCCACAACGAGCTGCGCAGCGAGTACAACACGCCCTTGGGGTGACCCGTGGTGCCCGACGTGTAGAGCAGCCACGCCGGATCGTCGAGCGGAGCCTCGTCGGGGACCGGCCCGGTTGGCTCGGTTGCCACCAGCGCCTCGTAGGACGCCGTGCCGGGTGGTGCCTGCTCCGTGGGAACGGAGTCCGCGGTCAGGATGATCCGTGCTGTCCGACGCGTGGGCAGCGCCCGGGTCACCTGGTCGAGGCGGGCGGGGTCACACAGGACCACCGTCGGCTCGGCGTCGGCGAGGACGTGGGCGAGTTCGGCCCCGGACGCCTGCGGATTGAGTGGCACCGCGATGCCGCCGGCCCGGATGACGGCGAGGCAGCTCTCCACGGCTTCCACGCTGTTGCCCATCAGGATCGCCGCCCGAGCGCCGGTGTCCAGCCCCATCGCGGCCAGGTGCCCGGCCAGTCGAGAGGTCCGCAGCGCCAGGTCGTGGTAGCTGACGCCGTGCCGGTCGTCGGCGAAGGCGACCTTGTCCCCGAGCCGGACGGCGTGTCCGCTGAGCAGCTCGGACAGCGGCCGGATCAACTCTGTACGCATCTCATCTCACCTCTCGGCTTCGCCCTCGGTGCGGGGGCGGTGTCGGGCGCAGCCGTCACCTGACGGCGCGGATCGTCCTGGTCGGACAAGAGAGCTCCAGTGAGCCGTCGGCACCCGCCAGGCTGCGCAGCGCCTCGCGGGCCGCGTCGGTCGCCTCGGCCACCCGCTCCGGTGGCACCAGATCCCACTGCATGCGCGTGGTCACCGTCCAGGTCCAGGACAGGTAGTCGTCGATCGTTTCGAATCGCGACCTCGCCGGCACGTGGTGGACGTCGACGTCCCTGAATCCGGCCGCCAGGACCGCGTTGGCGGTGGTCTCCTCCGACGCCAACGGGCCGCCGAGCCCGAGGACCAGCTGCCACGGATCGTCGACGCCGTCCGGTAGGTACCCGGCCAGGACACCGGCGAGGGTCTCCGCCGACTCCCAGCCCGCGGCGAGCCTGCCGTGCTCGGTGGGGAAGGTGGTCGCGGCCAACCTGCCGCCGGGTCGCAGCGCCGCCGCGGCGCAGGCCAGTGCCTGTTCCGGAGCCGGTAGCAGGAACAGCACCATGCCGGCGCTCACCGCGTCGAACGGCCGGTCCACGGTGAAGTTCTGCGCGTCACCCACCTCGACGCGCGCGCGGCCCCGCAGACCGCGGGTCTCGACGTCGGCCGCGCACGCGTCGACCATGCCTCGGGCCTGGTCGATGCCGAGGACGAAGCCCTCGGCGCCGACCTGGTGGGCGATGGGGAACAGACATGCGCCGCGTCCGCAACCGAGGTCGAGCACCCGCTCGCCCGGCCGCAGGTCCAACAGGTCGGCGACCATCGTGCCCAGTGGGTGGAAGAGCATCCGGCCCGCCGACTCGTACCGGTCGGCGGACTTGTCGTAGGCGTCCCGGACGAGGGCGGTGATGCGGGTCTGCTCGGTCATGACGGGTGCCTCCTCGTTCTGCTGGCAGTGCTCACTGGCGGTCTCTCGTGGTCCCGGCGGCGTCGTCGGCGACGGTGGCGGCCAACGGCCGCACCAGGCATCCGAGGCGGATCTCGGCGCAGTGCGGCTGGTCGTCCACCCGCCACCACAGGCCGTCCGGCGTGGGCAGCATCTCCGACACGACGACGTCGTCCGCGGGGAGCCGGGCGATGTCCAGCACGGACAACGGGTCGGCGAAGTCGACGTACAGCGGTTTCGGCTCGGCGGGATGTCTGACGTAGGCGTGGCGCGGCAGCCCGTGGGCGACCCGGATCCGCTGCACCGCCAGCCACTGCGCGAAGGCGTCGCCGGTTCGCTCCGGAAGACGCAGCCGCCAGCGGGCGCGCTGCAGGACGACCCCGTCGACGACGATCCGGGGCGTGTACGCCCCGAGGTCGACCGAGACCGGACCGAGGGCCGGTCGGGAGACGGCCCGGTGCAGCGTGGAGGACAGGTCTCCCGGCCACAACAGCCGTGCCCGGCCGTCGACCAGCACCGCGTCTCCCGAGGGCGGTACCGTCGCCTCGGCGATGGGTACCACGTCGTCGGGTTCCTTGTCGGACAGGCCACTGAGCTCGATGGCGACTCCCGGCAGCTCCGGAGTCACGTGGGCGCTGCGCCGCCGCGAGACGATGGTCGCGGCCGTCTCCGGCGGGACGGTCCGCCGCACCCGCTGCACGAAGTCCGCCCACAGCCCGTCCGGATCGCTGTGCAGTGGCCGTTCCAGCCCGCCGAAGACGGAGCTGCAGTCGTCGTGCAGCTCCGAGAGCAGCCAGGTGCCGGTGGCCGGGTCGGGGCCGGTGACCATCACGTCCGGGCTCGGCAGACAGGCGTCCGCAGGACCGTAGGAGACGGTGTCCCACAGCGGGGCGAGGGCCCGGTCGAGCAGCTGCCCGTCGAGGTGGACGACGGGCGGGCGGTCACCGACCGGGACCCGCCCGGATACCGCGTCCTCGACGAGTCGACGCAGGACGGCGTCGAGCCGGTCACGCCGGTCGGTGCGTGCGGGAATGTCCCGGGCCGCCAGGGCGGCGAGCGGAGCCGGGGCACCGCGGAGCGTGGCCCGTAGGGCGTCCCGGGCGTCCTCCCGCGCGAGGAGGGCCGCGAGGAAGGCCAACGGGAACACGGCCGCCGTGACCTGGCGGAGCCGCGCGGCGATCGGAGCCCCGAAGCTGACCCGCTCGCTGACCGGGCTGGACCGGTCCTCGTGGAACAGCTCCCGGTCGGCGTAGTGCCGCCCGCCGCCGCGGGAGACGTCGCCGCCGGCCCGCTCGCTGGCTGCCTGTGCCGCGGTCAGCTGGCCCGCGCGGTGTGGCCACCCCGCCTCGGCGTACTTGTCTCGGGCCTCGGCGAGTTCGACGACGACGGCCGTGGGGTGCTCAGCCGCGAGCCGGGTCAGCGCGTGCAACTCGGTGGCGGGAAGACGCCACGGTGAGACCGTCAGGGCTGGCCCCAGTGCCTTCACCAGCCCCGCCAGGTGCTCGTCGGACTGATCCGCCACCACGGTGCCGACCAGCTCGGCCAGGCGGCCTCCGGGCTGGGCCGACGCCGCCTGCCACAGCGCCAGCGCGGGGGCGGCGACGGCGAAGCGCCGGCCGTCGACGACCCGTTCCAGTACCGGGTCCGAGCCCGGCTGCCGGAACAGCGGGCTGCGCCAGGCGCGCTGCCGACGCAGCGGCGTGTCCCGGGCCGCCTGCTGCCGAAGCTGTTCCACCAGCCAGGCACTCGCCTCGACGACGACCCGCTCGCCGGCCGGCGCCTCGACCAGCACGGCCTGCTCCTGTTCGCCGCTGAGCCGGCTGAACAGCACCGGGCCGAAGAACGACACGGTCTCGCACTTGGTGGCGAACCGACGCGCGTAGCGGTGCAGGGTGTCGAGTCGACGGCGCAGCCCCCGCGGCAGGTCGGCGTCGGTCGTCGTCGCACGCCAGGCGGGGTGGGCCAGCGGAGGAGTGTGCAGGGCGGAGCGGAAGAAACCCGGGTTCGACACGAACACGGCGTGCTGGAACGGGGCGGAGTCGGCGACCCCCGCGGTGTAGCGCCGCGCCCGGTACAGCGCCGTGTCGAACTCGGAACGGGCAGTCGCCAGGTGCTCCTCGTGGGTGGCGACCAGGGCGTTCCACCCGGCCGCCCAGTCCGGCAGTCCGGTCGTCGCGAGGATCTCCGTCTCCCGCTCGTCCAACCGCGCGCCGGCCTCGACGCGGCGACGGCAGCTCTGCAGCGCGCGCAGTGACCGCTGACGGGGTTCGACGTCACGGACGGCCGCGCGCAGGGTCGGCCAACACTCGTCGAGGAAATGGGTGCGTACCGCTGCGATGTCCCGCTCCACGGAGCACACCCGATCGGTGACGTCGAGCAGCGCCGGAGCGGCGAGCCCGGCCAACATCCGGACCGGGAAACCGGTCGCGCGTAACAAGGACCAGGGCAGGACTTCGACCGATAGCTGGCCCCGCCCGGCTCGCACCGTCCACGTCAGTGATGCCATGTCGAGTCTCCTGACTGGTCTCGCGTTTGGCCGCCGGCTTGGGTAGGAACGAGGGGACTCGCGGGGGAGACCGCGAGCCGGCCGGTGACTCGGGAGGGGGAGCGGTACGTATGAGGATCTCGTCGGAGGTGCGGCGTCGCTGTCAGGACGCCGTCGACCGCGCCGGGGACAGGCTGCTTGCCCTGTCCCGAAGCCTGCACGCGGAGCCGGAGACGGCGTTCCGGGAACACCGCAGCGCGGCCAAGGTGAGTGACCTGTTGCGCGCCGAGGGCTTCGACGTCGAGACCGGCGTCGGTGGCCTCGACACGGCCTTCACCGCCCGCTACGGCAACGGTCCGCTCGTGGTCGGCCTGTGCGCCGAGTACGACGCCCTGCCGGGACTCGGCCACGCCTGCGGGCACAACATCATCGCCGCGTCCTCCGTCGGCGCGGCGTTGGCCCTGCGTGAGGTCGCCGGGGAACTCGACATCACGGTCGTCGTGATCGGTACTCCCGCCGAAGAGGAGGGCGGCGGCAAGATCACTCTGTTGGAGGCCGGGGTCTTCGACGCCGTGTCGATGGCGATGCTGGTCCACCCGGCCCCCGAGGACAACTGCGCACCTCGCCCACTCGCGCTGCTGGAGTTGGAGGTCCGCTACACCGGACGGGAGTCGCACTCCGCACTCGCCCCCCACCTTGGCGTCAACGCCGCGGACGCCCTGACCGTCGCCGAGGTCGCCGTCGGCGTCGGCCGGCAACACTTCGAGCCGCGCCAACAGGTTCACGGCATCGTCACCCGGGGCGGCACGGTGCCGAACGTGGTTCCCGCTGACACCCGCGCCCTCTACAACCTGCGTGCCGCCGACATGGAGTCCCTGCGCCGCCTGGAGACCCGGATCCGGGCCTGCTTCGCCGCCGGCGCCGTCGCCACCGGCTGTACCCACGAGGTGGTCGCTACGCCGGCGTACGCCGAGCTGGCGCACGATCCGTTCCTGTCCGAGGCGTACCGGCTGGCGGCGACCGCGCTGGGCCGCCCGCTCGTCTCCCGCGAGCGGGAGCGGGACATGCCCACCGGCAGCACCGATATGGGCAACGTGAGCCGGGCCCTGCCGAGTTTGCAGCCGAGCATCGGCATCGACAGCGGCGACGCGGTCAACCATCAGCCCGAGTTCGCCGCGGCCTGCGTGACGCCGGGCGCCGACCGGGCGCTGTTGCAGGGCGCGGTCGCGCTCGCCTGGACCGCGGCCCAGGCCGCCGAGGATGACCAGACCCGGCAGCGGCTGCTGGACCGGCATCGGGAGCGCCGCGTCCCGAGCACGAGCCCGGCGTAGCGGCAGCCCACCGCCGCCGCCGTCGAACGGCGTCCAGCCACCCGGGTGTCCGGCCGGACCCTGGTCGCGGCGGTGCCGGTGCGCCGTCGCCGTGGGTCCGTCGACCCGGTGCGGGGCGGGTCGTCCGCGCCTCATGGCAGCCGTACCACGGTCTCGCCCTCGCCGGTGTCGACGTGGACCGCGACGATTCCCGGGTCCGCTGCGACGTCGATCGTGATCGGGAGCCCGGCCAACCCCGGCCATCGTCGCGCCCAGGGCCGCTCCTGGGCCGGGCCCGTCACCAGACGCCGCACCGAGGTGGGCCGCACCCGATGTCCGGCCGCTCGCACATCACCGGCCACCCGGCCGGCACGGGCCGCGGGATTTCCGTAGCTCAGGAAGAACGGCAGGACCCGGCTGCGCCACGAGAGCTCGAACGCGGCCTCCGCCCAGGGCACTCGCTGGCCGTCCGCGCGTACGGACTCACCTCGAAACAGGCCGGGATCGGTGCCGGTGACACATTCCACCTCCCGTGCGGTGGCCTCGATGTCACCGGTGAGAACCGCCCAGTTGAGAAAGGCCGGCCCAGCCGCGGTCCGCTCCAGGAACAGTCGGCCGAAGTCGCTGCCGGCCAGCTCCCGCTCGTCGTGGGTGACCAGGAGTTCCAGGTACTGGACGTCGGGTGTGTCGAAGGGCACGATCCAGCTCGCCGTGCCGTCCGGATTGGGGCTGCCGTCGGTGATGCCGAAGCCGTACCGATCCCACAGCAGGTCCCGCAGGGGAGCGACCGTCCGCGCCCCGAGGATCACGTGGTCGATGCGCATCACGCGACGCCTCCCCGGGCGTGCGCGGGGCACATGCTGCGCGGCAGGGCGTCCCAGTCGTCGGCGAGCAGACCCGCCGCCATGCCCTTGGCCGACATGCGGGCCGAGAGCAACCCGTGACCAGCGTGCCCTGCCAGGACGAAAACCCGGTCGTGGCCGGGTACGGCTCCCGCCACGGGCCGGCCGGTGTCGGAGACGGGCCGCAGCCCGGCGCGCAGTTCCACGGGAACGGAGTCGGCGAGGCCGGGCATGGCGGTGGTCGCGAACCGCAGCAACTGCCCGATGCCCTCGGTGGTGACGTGACTGACGAACCCGGCGTCCTCCTCGGTCGCCCCGACGATGACGTCGTCGCCGACGCCGGGCGCGAGGTAGTACGCGGACGACAGGATGCAGGTCAACGTCTCCTCGGTGCGCAGCACCGCCATCTGGCCGCGCTGCGGCCGGACTCCGGTGGACTCGGCGAGGCCCTTGCCGGAGCTCCACGCCCCGGCGGTGACCACGACGCGGTCGGCGTGCAGCGTCCCGTCGTCGGTGCGGATCGCCGTCGCCCGTCCGTCCTCGCGTACCTCACGCACCGTGCATCCCTGTTGCCAGGTGACTCCCTGGTCGCGGCACCGGCCGAGGACGGCGTCCAGGTATCCCCGACCATCGACCATGAGACCGTCCTCGGCGAGGAGGTAGCGCCGGCTGGGTGGCAGCTTGAGGCCGGTGGTGGCGGCGGCGAGCTCGTCGCCCGCGATCCAGGTGCCGACCCCAACCTCGTCCAGCAGGCCGCCGTAGGTGTCGATGTCTGGTTCGCGCAGGGCGCGCAGGACCGGCCGGGCCACGCTGAACGCGCCGTACCGCGGTTCCAGCCGCGCCACGTCGGCGTCCAGGTCCAGCTTCGCGGCCCGCAGCCAGCCGTAGAACTCGCGGTCGTTGAGGTAGCGCAGCGAGGGAACGGCCACTCCGGCCGCGCGGTTGGTGGCGTGCCCGGATTCGGTTCCGGAGTCGAGCACCAGGACCGAGGCGCCCTGGCCGCTCAGTTCCTCCGCCAGGCACGCCCCGACGATCCCGCCGCCGACGAGCGCGAAGTCAGGGAGTGCGGACGGTGACGACGGCATGTGCTGCACCTTCCAGTTCGGCTGCGCTGGCCAGTACCAGCGAGCGGGTGGTCACGTCGCTGTCGCTGTAGACAGCCGTACGGGAGCCGGCCAGACCACGGGCCTGGCGCAGCAGGTGGATGGGTCGGCCCCGCAGTACGACCAGGAACCGGTCGTCGGGGCGGTCGGTGGTCCTGGCCACGCAGCGGAGGCGGACGGTGCCGTCACCGTGGTAGCGCTGCAGTCCCTCGACACACCACAGGAGTTCGACGGCGCCGGAGGGCACTGCCAGGTCGGGCCCGGTGAGGTCGAGCCGGGCCAGCGGCGGCGGGCCGCAGGCCGCCGCGTCGTGGTCCCAGACCGCACGCCCACGCGGCATGCCCTCGTGCCACGGCGGCGGCGGGCAGATGCGTCCCGCGTCGACCAGCGTCCTGGTCTCGGCCGGATTGCCGAGGTCGTCGCGGTCGTGTCCGGGAGGTGCGGCCGGCAGGTCACGCACGGTCAGGGCGGGGAGAACACGGCGACCGGCGAGTCGCTGGGCGGTCTCCCGGCCGCCGCGGGAGGTCAGGGAGAACGCCGCCCCGGCAACCAGCACAGCCGTGGGCGCGGCGGACAGGACGAGCGGCCGTTGCCGCCAGTCGTCCGGTGGCCCGGCGTCCGGCGCTCGGGCCAGTCCCGCCAGGTCGCCCCACGGCAGGGCCGGCACGAGCCCGGACGGTTCGCCGTACCCGACCGTGCCGAGCAGGACGGGCCCGCCGGCGGTTTCGACGCGGGCCAGCAGGTCACCGCGTCTGGCCACCGGCAGGCCGGCGCCGTCGCGCCACTCGTCGACCGTGGCAACCGCGCTCTGCAGCCCGTCGACGGTCGCGCCGATCCGCGCGGCGACGTCGGTGAGCAGCACCGCCACGTCCTTGGCCGCCTCGTCGGCGACGGATCCGGTCGACCGCCGGGAGCCGGTGACGCGCCCGGAGGCGTCGCGGCGCAGGTGCACGGTGTCCAGCGACACGGTCACCCGCGGGCCGGCGGGGGTGGGGGTGAGCAGTCCGGAGGCGCGAAGACGGGTCTCACGCATCGGCCACCGCCCGCAGGCCGACCAGACCCGCCGGGAGCCGGAATCCCGCGTTGGCGAACGACACCAGGACCGGGTACTGCCCGAGTTTGCCGCAGCCCCCGGTGGCCCGCAGGTATCCCGCGACCCGGTGCGCGTAGGGCCGGATACCGGCCAGCACCCGCGCCCCGTTCCCGACGATCCGGAGGGGACCGAGCCGGGAGGTGCCGCCGTCGGCCCGATGCAGTACGGACAGGGGGGCGTGGAAGGCGAACGCGCCGGAGGCGATGTTCATCATCTCCAGCCGTAGCCCACGAGGTGCGATCCAGTCGCCCGCCGGCGGCTCGACCTCGATGCCGGGCTCGATCAGCGCCATGGTGTGTGTCATGCGCGGGATGGCGGGGTGCCGGTAGCTCTGTCGGCGTCCGTGGCCTGAGGCGGTCGCGTCGACGCGACCGGCCAGGGCCAGGTCGGTCATCGGTCGACCCACCGTGCCGCCGGCTATCAGGCGTACCGTCTCGCAGTCGGTGCCCTCGTCGTCGAACGGGCTCCGGTAGCCAGCCTCCGCCACCTGTCCACCGTCGACGACTGTCAGCCACGGCGGTGCCACCGGCTGCCCGAGACGCACGCCCAGGTAGCTGGTGCCGGAGGCGACGACGTCGGCTTCCATGGGATGGCCGACGATCTCGTGGAAGAACGCCCCCGCGAATCCTGGCAGCAACACGAGGTCGGCGTCCGGGGGCAGGTCACCGGCGAGCGGCAGGGCGAGCCGGTCACGCATGTCGGTGGCCGTCCGGACCGCCCGTGGCAGCAACGCCGACACGTCGTCGTCCGGCTGGTCCCACAGCAACGACTGGGTGTGGCTGGTGCCGTCGTCGCCCCTCAGCCGGAGGAGCAGCGTGGTGACGAGCCGTTGCGTCGCCCGGACGTGGTCGGGGCCACCGGCGGCGACGTGTTGCTGGGCGACGCCGAGGGTGATGTCGGCGCCGGTCTCGGCGGCGATCGCGGTGAGCGCGTCGCGCCGTCAGGTCGAACACCGGCCGGTCCTGGACCTCACGCAGCGCGGCGGCGGCCTGGGCGTCCGCCGCGACGATCCTGGCGGCGAGCAGGTCGTCGCCGTCGGCGAAGTGGTGCTCGGTGAATCCGTCCTCGAGGTGTCGTTCCATGCTCATGCCGCGGGCGGTGGAACGTGCGACCCCGATCGTGCCGTCGGGCCGGACGTCGGCGCGTAGCCGCAGCGAGTGTTCACTGAACAGGGTTGTGCGCGTCATGCCCGCCCGCTTTCGCCGACGACCTGCATCCGCAGCTCGCTGGTGTAGCGCCGGCCGTCCGCGTCGCGTAGCCACAGACCTTCGGGGCCCGGCGACATCCGCTCCACGTCGATCTCGTCGGCAGCACGTGTGACGTGGCCGACCAGATCGGCCGCCAGGGGCGAGGCGAGGTCGATCAGGTACGGCTTGCGTTCGTGGGCGCTGCGGCAGAAGACGAACCGCCCGCCGGTGTCCCGGGCCAGCCGGCGTAGCCCGAGGAAACGCGCGTGTGGTTCCGGAGCGGCCAGGGTGTCCGTGGCCACCCGCCACCGGTCCCGCTGCAGGACCACGGACCCCACCGCGACCTCGGGCTGTGCGCCGTTCGTGGTGGTGAAGCTGGGATGGAGCACCTGCGGATGCGACAGCGCGGCGACGGGCGCGTACTTGACGAAGTCGCTCAGCGGTACGTATGCGGTGACCACCCGGCCGTCCGGGTCCCGCAGGCTGACCGCCTCACCGGTGATGCGGACCCGAACATCCTCGGGTTTCAGGAGATCCGTCCGGTCCTCGTCGGTCCAGGAGAGCGGTCGCATCGCCACCTCGCGGCCGGGAAAGCGGTAGTAGCCCTTGTTGCGGCGGCCGAAGTCGAGGCCGACCACCGCGCCGTCCTGCCGCGCGACCCACTCGGCGGCGTCCGCGCCGAGGCGTGGCGGGTCCGGGTGCATCGTCCCGAGCCAGCTGTCGACCAGCAGATGGTGATGGGCGCGGGAGAGCACCAGCGGCGCGTCGTCGAGTCGGGCGGCGTCGGGTGCGCTCGGGCACAGGTCGACGATCGCGTAGCGGTCACCGTCGAGGGCGGTCGCCTCCCGGGCGAGTCGCGCCACCTGGGCCCGCCAGTCGCCCCCGGGTAGCTCGGCGCGTGGGTCGCCTGGAACGTGCTGGTGGAGTCCGAGCGGTGCGCGGCGGCGCGCGTCGCGTACTCGAGCAGGTCCAGTTCCACCTCCTGTCCGTCGCCGGCGAAGCTGTCCCGGACCGCGGCGACCGCCGCGGACTGCGTGGCCCGGCCGTGCGCGACGCACACCTCGAGCACCGGGGCGAGCTGTTCCTCCCAGCGCCGGACCAGGTCGGCACCCACGCTGAGGGAGAACGGGGACGCGCACTCCTCGAAGAACACGGCCCGGTCGGCGTAGGCGGCGCCGGCACCGCGGCGGGCCGGCCGGCCGGTGATCTCGGTGAACCGTGCCTCCAGAGCGGCGACCGTCGCGATCTTGCGTTCCAGCGGCTGCCCGGCCAGGTCGTCGAGGAGAGTGGCGAGGTCACCGAGTCGAGCCAGCCACTGGTCGCGGGCGTGCGAGGCAGGTAGTGCGGCGAGCTGTTCCCGCAGGGTGGTGAGGGGGTCCAGGTCGTAGTCACCGCCACCGAGACCGATCGTGACACTCTGCGCGGCGACCAGCCCCGTCAGCGTCCGGGCCACCTCGGCGGCGGGCTGCCCCGAGCGGTGGATCAGCTCCCGCATGACCGTGCCGCCGGGAGCCACCAGGGCCAGTAGCGGTTCGGCGGCGGCGTCACCGCGTCCGGTGGGGTGGAACCTGAGCTGCGGAAGGACCGCGGAGTCCCGGGCGATGGCGGTGGCCAGTGCGCGCGCCGCCCAGTGGGACAGGAAAACCCGCCGTACTCGGGGGGTGTCCCCGCGTAGCTCGGCGCCGCCGCCGGGACGCACCGAGCCGTACGCCATGGGGCCGAAGAAGCTCACGGTCTCGTTCTTGGCGCAGAACCGTTGCACGTACGTGTACATCTGCCGGCGCACCCGGCGCCAGCGGGAGGTCAGCATCCCACTGTGTGCCAGTAGCAGCTGCAGCATGTTGCGGTACACGTCCGGGTTGGACAGGAACACCGCCTCGGACACCTCGGGAGTGGCCAGCAGATCCCGCAGCTGCTTGCCGGCCTGCTCGTCCGCCGACTGGTACGCGAGGACGTACCGGGCCACCGCGTCGCCCCAGGCGTCCACCGCCTCGCCCCAGCCCGGTCCAGCGGACCGCGGCAGCTGGTCGACGCGGCCGCGTCGCACGTCGGCACGCACCGTCGCGGCCCGGGTACCGGTGAACCGTTTGTCCACGAGGGCCAGCAGCGTGTCCTCGTGCCGGATGACCTCGTCGGCCAGCTCCAGCAGCGGACCGGGTGCGCCCAGCTCCTCCAACCAGTCGAACGGCATTCCCGCGTGGCGCAGGATGAACTCGCGCCCGATTCGCCATTGTCTGTTCACTGTGTTCTCCGGATCACGCCGGCCCGGATCAGTTGACCGGACAGCTTCGTACGGACCGTGTCGCTGAGGTGGTTCCACACGCCCGCGTCGCCGGTCGCCAACCGGTCGACGACGGGCGTCAGCTTCGGGTGCAGTCGAAAGGCACCGCCCGTCCGCAGATTCGCCACGAAGGTTCCGGGCCCGCGCCCGTCCGGCCCCGGCCCGTCCTCGGCGACGACCGCCGCGGACGGTTCCCACATCGGCGGAGGCTGGTTCCGGCGGGCGAGCACGCAGCAGGCGAGCCGCCCGGGATAGAGGTCGCTACCGGCGCTCAGCTCGGCGGTCAGCGCGCTGACGGCGAGGTGCCGGTCGACGTCGCCCAGCGTGCCGGGCGTGCGGAAACGGTCCCAGCGCGGCAGATCGTGCTCGGGCGACACCAACCGGGTCAGTGGTACGCCGTCCCACTGCTCGTACGGCTGGCCGTCGGTGGCACGCAGCCGGAAGGGGCTCAGTCCGGCCAGCCGCGGTCCGGGCTCGGACAGCAGCCGCCGGGCGGTGGTCCCGGTTGCCGCGGCGGCCATCCCAGGGCAGCCGACCAGCAGCTCGACGGCCAGCCGGTCGTCGCCGGCGACCGCGCGTACCGGCTCCAGGTCGGTTCGGGTGCCATCGGTGCCCGTCACCGCCGACCAGGTGGACAGCCGGGCCACCGTGAGGGTCACCCCGCGGCAGTCCCGCCATGCCCGCGCGGGCAGCAGCGCGGCCTGCGCGGGTTCCAGCCAGCCGGCCCAGGGGCCGCCCGGATGCCAGTCGGCGGCGCGACGTACCCAGCGAGGGGTTCCACCGTCCGGCACCCATTCCCGCCGGAGCCGCCAGGACGGAGCCCAGTCCTCGAAGTCGGCGGCGGCGAACGGTTGCCGCGCCCGCAGTGCCGCCCGGTGCGCGGCCGCGAACCGCCCGCACAGGACGACCCGGTCGGCGCCCAGCGCCCCCACGAGCGCGGCGGCGGCCGGCAGCTGCTGGTCAGTCTCGACCAGCAGGTGCACCCGGGCTCCGGGCGCCCAGCCGCGGACCCGGTCGACCTCCGGCGTAAAGAGCGCGGTTCGGGTGGCGGCGGACACCACGTCGGCGGCCGACTCGGTGGTCCCGTCGACGATCTCCACGTCGTCCACCGCCAGGCGGATCGCCGGGTCGGTCTCGGCGGACAGCCGCAACGCCAGGCCGATGGCCCGCAGCCGGCCCCAGTCGTAGGCCCCGCGACTCATGATCGACGCGGCCGCCCGGACGAACAGCGACTTCGTGGCCCGCTCGGCAGCCTCCGTGCCGGGCCGGTGGCGGTCGTACGTCGTGGACAACGCGCGAAGGTTGGCCGTACCGGTACGGCGGTCGACGAAGTCGGCGTTGAGGTCCAGCACGTGGTCCCCGGGCTCCAGGACCGGTTCGAGACTCAGATCGAACAGCGGAGGTAGCACCAACCACCGGGTCACCGCCGACCACCGCCCCGCAGGTACACGCAGCGCAGCTCGGAGGCGAACCGCAGCTCGCCGTCCCGTAGCCAGGCGTCGGTCGGCGCGGGCAGGGCCTCGGAGACGGTGAGCCGTTCGTCGGTGCCGGCCAGCCTGGCCAGCCCCTTCAACAGGTCAGGGCTCGCGGTGTCCACGTACACCGGCTTGCGTTCGGCCGGCGACTTGGCGAAGAACCGATCCGGTAGACCACGTTCCCGGACCAGCCGGGCCGCCCCCAGCAGCAGGTCAGCCTCGCGCTGACCGGCCGACGCCGCACGCACCTCGACACTCGGCAGGATCCAGCGGCGTCGGGAGAACACGGCGTTGCCCCAGCGCAGTCGCGGCACGTGCGGTAGGTCGGGGAGGGCGAGTCGGCGGATCCGGGGCAGGGCGAGTGCGGTGTGCACGGCGGTGTCGAGTTCACCGTTGTGGAACAGCAGACTCTGCCCGGGGAAGGGATCACCGCGGAGGACCACCCGATCCCCGTCGCTGTCCAGCCAGAGCTGATCCAGGCCGATCCGGCGTCGGCCCGCCGCGGCGGTGCCACCGAGCTCCAGCACGACGCCGGGGAACTCCAGCGGAGGCAACCCGGTCGTCCGGCGCGAGATCACGTTGACGGCGATCTGGTCGCCGAGCGCCCGGCGTACCGAGGCGTCGCGTGCGGCCAACAGTCCCGCCGCGTCCGGATGGAACTGGAGGGCCCAGGGGGTGAGCAGTGCCGCGTCGTGGATGTCGCCGAGCACCAGTGGAGTCGTCTCCCGGCTGTAGTCGGCCAGGTTGGCTGCCCCGACCAGGACGTCGATGGAGCACAGCACGGGTGCCGCGGGCGGGGGCACCGCGGACAGCAGTCCCGCCACGTCCAGGTCGGCCACGTCCTTCCCCTGTCGCGCCACGATCCGGGCGAGCTCGGTGCCGAGCCTCCCGGCGGGCTCGACGGACAGGTCGGCGCAGGCGCGCAGTGCCTGGACCAGCGGGATCCGGCCGGCGCCGAGGCGCGCCGCGACCTCCCGGTTGGTGCGCACCCGGGTCAGTTCCGCCTCGTGGGCGAGCAGATCGAGGACGGGGGCGACCGCGTCACTCAGGTCACGGGCGAGGTGTCCGCGCAGCTCCAGCTGGGCGGTGCCCACCGCGGCCTCGTGGATGATCACCCGGTCGTTGTAGAAGCGGCTGTGGTGCGCCGGCCCCGAGCCGGCCGGTAGCAGGGCCTCCACCTCGGTCTGGATGACGAGCTTGCGGTCGGCGGGTGCCCGTGGGTAGTCGTCGAGCAGGTCGAGTACCTTGACCAACAGGGACCGGACGGTGGCCGCGCGGCTGGCGGTCTCGGCGTCGGAGACGTCGATGCGATCGAGCGTCCAGCGCAGCGGGTCCACCGTCGTCGCCGGTGGGCACCAGGTGTGCGTCAGCACTCCCTTGGCCACGGCCGCGCGGAACACGGCCAGCGTCCGCGTTACCTCGCTGCCCACGGCCGAGGCGATCTCGGCGACGGTGCGTTCACCATCGGCGGCCCTGATCAGTGCGGCGGCCGGGTCGGCACCGCGGGGCGGGCCCGACCTGGTCTTGCGAACCGGGACCAGGCGCGCGGCCAGCGCGTCGTCGCCCAGGACCAACGCCTGCACGGCGTCGTTGACGCGCGCGGCGCAGTGCGCTCGCCGGACCCGGATCGCCTGATGCCCCGACCAGGACAGCATCGTCGGGGCATCCGCGTCGACGTCGACCCGAGCGTAGTTGATCGGCCCGAAGAAACTCATCGTCTCGCTCTTCGCGGCGAGACGCTGCGCGTACGCGGCGAGCTGGCGGCGGATGCGGCCACCCGTCGCACCCCGGGCCAGGTCACGGTGGACGGCGGGGGAGGAGCAGACGATCGCGTCGTTGATCCGGGGATCGGTGCGGAGCTCGGTGAGCGCCGCGTCGACCCTCGCCGCATCGGCCTCGACCGTCGGCGGGAGTTGCTCCCGGGCCCGCGTCACCTGCTCGGTCACGTCATTCCACGCGGCGAGCCAGTCGTCGCCGAACGCCTCCGAGGGGGGCAGCGGCCGCAGGTTCCGCAGCTTGCTCTGCTGGCCTCGGGTGAGCCGCGCGGCGGGGCGCAGCCGCGCGGCCACCTCGACCGCCCGCTGCTCCAGCGTGAACAGCTCGGCGAGCAGCGCCCGGGTCCGCTCGTAGGCCAGGGACTCGACCAGCTGCCAGGGAAACCCGGCGCTGCGGAGGACGAGGGTCGGCAGCAACTCCCAGCGGGGGGCGACCGGGGCGGCGTCGGTGGGTGTGGTCACGACGAGGCTCTTTTCATGGCGATACGGAATTCGGAGGTCACCGGTCTCCCGCCGTGTCGCAGCCACAGGGCGTCCGGTGCGGGCCGCATCTCCGCCAGCGAGACCGTCCGGTCCTCGCCGGCCAACGTCATCGCCACCAGGGTGTCCACCGCCAGGGGGTTGTCCAGGTCGACTCCGACGGGCTTCGGCTCATGCGCCGCCGAGGCGAAGCAGAAGCGGGGCAGGCCATGTCGTGCGCGCAGGGACTGCACCGCGAGGAACGCGCCGGTGGCGTCCCGGACCGCGTCGACCCCGAGGTCGGCGGAGCCGAACCACCAGCGGGCCCGCTGCACGATCACATCACCGACCCGGATCCGGGGTGCGAGGTTCCCGAACCGAACCAGTGGTAGGGCCACTCCGGGTGCGGCGAACGCTCGCAGGTGGACGTGGTCGTCCTCGCCGGCGTAGAGGCTGAGTTCGCCGTCGGGTGTGCGCAGTCGCGGTACGCCGTCCACGAGAACGGCGGTCAGATCAGTGAGCGGTACGGTACGGTCCCGGTCCTCCGTGGCGAATGAGGTGATCTCGATGAATCGTCCGGGGAACCAGTCGGCGACCAGTCCCTTGTGGCGCCGCCGCCGGATGACCGTGGCGAGCTGACCGCGACCACCCCACGGCTCGAGCCCCGCGGCGAAATCCGCCAACATCCGGTCCTGGTCGTCGCAGAACAGCCCCTGCGAACCCCAGGCGAAGACGTAGGGGTGTAGCTCACCCAGGACCAGCAGCTCCGGGCCCGCCGGTTGGCGCTCCAGCATCAGATCCGGGCTGACGAACCGGTCGCGGCCGGGATCTGGCGCCAGGGCCACCAGGTCCGCCGGCGTCAGCCGCGCCTCCTGTCCGTGCAGACCGGAGCGCACCAGCGCCGTGTAGGCCCGCGTGAACTCGTCGACCGGATGCGACAGATCGGTCAGGGCGCCCGCCTCGACGGCCGGCCGGACCCGCCGGATCAGCTCGTCGTAGGGCAGGGCGTCGGCGCCCGCCGCACGGAGGATCCCCGCGCACAGGTCCGCCGCGACCCGCTGGTGTAGTTCGCCGTAGCGGGCCGCCACGTCCAGGATCGGGGTGAGGTGTTCCTCCCAGCGGCGGGCGACGTCGCCGCCGACCACGACGGGACTCTGGTCGCCCTTGGCGTCCAGGGACACCACCAGCCGGTCGGCGTACATCTGGCCGCCCGCGCGGCGGGCGTCACGCGCGGTGAGGGCGGTGAAGCCCGCCTCCACCTCGGTCAGCGCAGTGGCCCGGGCGCGGTGCCCCTCGGCGGCCGCGTACCGGTCGGCCAGCCCGGCGAGGCGGCGTAGCCTGGCCGGCCAGTCGGTGCCGTCCGCGTGCCGGTCGGCCCAGGAGACCAGCCAGTCCAAGGGCCGGGCGGTGGTGGAAGGCGGCTCGGGCCAGAGGCGCACCGCGCCGGCCTGCCGCAGCCGGTCCAGCAGGTGACGTGCTTCGACGACCCCGACTCCGGCGGCGACCGCGAGGTCCCGCACCGAGCGCCGGTCGTCGACGCCGCGAGCGAGCGCCCACCGGGCACCGGACAGCGTGATCCGCCGGTCGGCGGCGGTGTGGATCGTGCCCGATCCGGCCGCGCCGCCGTCCTGCCGGCGGCAGGACGGCACCCAGGTCACCGGCAGCCGATCCCGGACGGCGGGGTCGGTGCCGAGGTGTCGTGCCAACTCGCAGACGGCCCAGAACGCGGTCTGAGCCTCGAGAAGGTGGACGCCGGTGGCCGTTTCGGGACCCAGCCCGATCCCCTCGGCGGTGCGGTCGACCCGTCCATGGACCAGTGGTCCGAAGAAGCTCGTCGTCTCGTTCTTCGCGGCGAGGCGTTGCCCGTACAGGTAGACGCGACGGTAGAAGGCGCGGTCCTTGGCGCGGCCGCGCTGCTGGCTACCGCCGCGGTGGGCCCAACCGTCCGTCCAGCGCACCACCTCACCGTGGAACGAGGGCGACAGCTGCAGGAGCGCGTCGCACACCCGATCGTCGGCGAGCAGCGCGTGGATCCGATCTGGCCGGTGCGACGCCTCCTGGGCAAGGACGTCGGTCAGCCGCCGGGCGGCCTGTTCCCGCGCGGTGTGCGCCGTGCCGTAGTCCAGGACCGCCGGGCCCACTTCGGGGTTCATCGACCCCCGGTCGACGGACAGCCCGCGCCCGGCCCGACTGCGCGCCCGGGACAACTCGCGCAGCTTTGCCCGGTCCGACTGCCGGTCGGCGCGCGTGACGGTCTTGGCGATGTCCTCGAGTAGCCGGCTACGGCAGCGGGCGAACTGTCTTTCCGCCCCGCGGTACCTCTCGGCCGCCGCGAGGGTGGGGCCGTCCGCCAGGACGGTCAGCAGATCGATGCCGAAGCCCGCCCGTCGCAGCAGGAGTCGCGGATACAACTGCCAGCGTGTCGGTTGTTCGGTCATCGGTCAGTCCTGGAAGTTGATCAGATCGAAGGGGCGGTTGAGTTTGGTGCGAGGTGCCGGTAGCAGCCCGGCCAGGTCCTTCCCGCCGGCCACCGCCGTCGCGAGGGTCTCCGCGTCGGTGGGCCGGGTCAGACTCAGCGAGGCGTTCGCCACCGCGGACCGGGCGACGGTCGAGGCTCCGCCCGTCATCACCTGCCCGGCCTGTGCGAGGGCGATCCGGTAGGGGTCGCCGAGAAGTCGGGCCGTGTTCTCGGCCCGCACGTACTCCTCGGCCGCGGCCTCGCGGTCACCCGCCGTGGCGTGCAGCTTTCCCAGCTCGAGGCGGACCTCCGCCTGGTGGAAGACGTCGTTCAGCTCGGCCGCGTTGGTGAGGGTGGTGTCGAGGTCCTCGAGAGCGGCGTCGCGGTCACCGACCAGCAGCCTCAGCCCGGCGCTGCGGTACGCGTGGTGCTTGGCGAAGCCCGCGTTGGAGGAGCCGGTAGCCTGCTGGAACTTCTCCCAGGTCCGCAGGGCGGACCAGTGCTTGCCGGCCTTCTCCTGCAACACGCTGATGTTGGAGTACAGGTTGATCCGCAGGTGGGCGGAGCTGGCGTCGGTCAGGTCCGCCAAACAGGCCAGGGCCTGCTTCTCGTGCTCGAATGCCGCGCCGAGGCGCCGTTCGGCGAACAGGGTCAGCCCGCGCAGGTTGTGCAGCCAGCCCCGCTCACGGCGGACGCTGTCGGCCTCGTCCGGGCGTTCCCGGACGACCTCGAATCCCTGCTCGACCTCGGCGATCGCCTCGGCCAGGTGGTGTTTGCGCTTGGAGAGCGTGAGCGCCGCGTACAGGTGCGACTGCGCGCGGATCTCCGGTGAGAGCCCGTCGCCGCGCTCCCGGATGGCACGGAACGCCGTGATGGCCGCCTCCTGGTCGCCGCGGAATCCGGCCTGGATGCCGAGCACCTTGAGGAGGAACCCGCGGATGTCGGCCGTGCTGCGCAGGATCGCGGTTTCGAACTCGATGGCGTGGACGAGTTCCTCCTCGCGCTCGGCCTTGGCCAACAGCTCCGGGATGGCCGGTTCGGGAATCCCGGACAGCAGGTCGATCGCGGCGTCGGCCACGACCGCCATGCCCTCCCAGTTCGCGGAGAAGAACGCCCGGCGGCAGTAGGCCAGTGAGGCGGCGACCCGGTCGACGGCGGAGCTGTCACCGTCTCGTGCCCGGCGGTAGAGCTGGCCTTCCTCGGTGACCGGCTCGAAACGCGCTTCGGTGTCCGTCGGTAGGTCCGCCACCAGGTCGTCGGTGGTGATCGGCACGTTCATCCGACGTAGGCAGCGGATCCGTTCGGCGCGGTAGTCGGCGTGCCGACCGAGCGGGGCCCGGACCGATTCTGGAGCGTGCAGCAGCAGGGCGGCGCCGGGGACGACCCGTGAGTGCTCCACCGCCCGCATCAGGCCACGCAGGGACGACAGATCGGTGCCACCGACGCCGTTGACCAGTAGCGGTCGTCCCAGTTCCGCGGTGCCCGCGCAGAGGGCGGCGGCGGCCACCGAGAGCACCCGGTACACCTGCTCGCTCTCTCGGTGGAGCCGCCGTTCGGAGGGTGCGAGTGCGATCTCCTCGAGCAGCGGCGGGTTGTTCCGCGCACAGTCCGCCGGGAACAGCTCGGCCCACTCCGACGCGTGCCGGGCCGGCAGGTCACCGAAGTCGGCACCCGCCGCGCGCAGCGCACCGAGGCATTCGCGTAGCCCGGCGTAGGATGCGGCGGGGCCGGTGTTGACGTCGACCCGGACGGCGGCGACGGTCGGGGTCACCATCCGACTGCCTCGGTCGACGCGAGGGCGAGTGGAGCGATCTTGTTCTCCACCTCGTCGAGGTCGAAGTCGACATCGTCGAGTTCGTCAAGCCCTTCCACGTCGGGGTCAGGGGACTGCGGGTCCGCTGACTGCCTGTCGACGGGCGCAGGTGCCAGCGTGTCGTTCGGCGACTGCGGACCGGACGATGCGGGTGCGGCGGCGTCCGTCGCTGGTGCGGGTTCGGCGGGGCGGGTGACGTCTTCCATGATCTGCTCCATTCCGGAATTGATCGGCCTGGCGGAGAACGGACAGGCGGCCGGTGGATACGGGAAAGTCGTTCCACCCGGCCGCGCGGTGGCGGATCGGGGACAGGGCCGCAGCGCAGCGGTCGACCGGGTGTCCCGTCGAGTCAGGTCAGTGCGCCGGTTCGCCGACGGGCGAACTCGACGACCTGCCGGCCCATCGTGGCCAGCTGCCACGAGATGTGTGGGTTGGTGCTCGCACCGTCGGAGGCGAAGGTGACGTCGTCCATGTTGACTGTCACGCCAAGCGGCGTCGGCCAGCCGCGGAGCGCGTGCACGACCGCGCGGAGACCGGCAAGCGCCGACGCGGCCTGTGGTCCGCGGGCGGTGACCACACAGCCGACGGCGCGGCCGTGAAGGTAGGGGCGCGGTGCCTCCCGAAGGTCCTCGATGTAGTCGAGGGCGTTCTTGACGAGCCCGGAGACGCCACCGTGGTAGGCCGGCGTGCCGATCACGAGGCCGTCAGCCCGGCGCACGGCGGCGATGAGCTGCCGGGTCGGCACCGTCCGCCGGGTCTCGCCGGGAAGGTACAGCGGCAGCTGCAGCGCGGAGGCGCCGAGGAGCAGCGTGTGGGCACCAGCCGCCTCCGCGGCGGACAGGACCGCCCGGACGGCCCGCTCCGTGGACGAGCCAGGGCGCATGGTGCCACCGATACCAACGACAAGGGGGCCGGTGGCCTCGGTGTGGTCTCCGACGGCACCCACCCGGTGGTCGGAGTTCGTTGCCTGGAGCACGTTCAACACCTCATTCTCATCGGGTGCCGGGGTCGAAGCTAGGAACCACCCGTTATGACGGCGTTGTGCGGCCAGCTGCCGAGGCGGGCCGAGGCCCGTGCCGGCCGGCCAGTCGCACGGCGTCGGTCACCGCACAAGAGCGGCAGCGGTGCCCGCCTGATACATCGGATCGGTGTCGCCACCACGACATCTGGGCGCCGGCTACCCGAGACCCGGACTCGGACCGACCGGCCCACCGCGGGTGAGCCAGAGGTCAGCCGGCTCCGAAACAGACGAAGGCGGCGGCGGTGGCCGCGCGGGCGTCCACGCCGCCGCCGAACTCCGCCTGGGCGCCGGCCAGGGCACGCGCCGGGGGATCACCGGCGGCCAGCCGTCGGTGCACGTCCACCATCAGTTCCTGCGCCGCCGAGTCCAGCGCCGGGAGTACGCTGGCCAGCACGGTCGCCGTCCCCAGGTGTAACAACGCGGCCGTGAGTCCCATCAGTTCCTCTCCGGGGTGCACGGCCGACAACCCCACGTCGCAGGCGGAGAGCACCACCGTGCTGGGTGCGCGGGCCAGCCGCTCCAGGTCGTACACGGTCAACGGACCGTCGGCGAGGCGCACGTGCGAGAACATGGGGTTGTCGGTACGGAACTCGCCGTGCGCGGCGAGATGGGCGAGCGGAGCGCCGTCGAGCGCCTTGAGCACAGCTTCCGCGGTGGCGTCCCCGCCCAGAAGCGCCTCGGCCGGGGCGAGCGCCTCGGCCAGCCGACGAACCTCCGCCGCCGCGTGCGCGAGACCGGGACCGGCGACCAGCACCGGGTACCGCCCGGGAGCGGCCTGCGCGGTCCGGCGCCGCGAGTACGCCGTGAGCCACGCCGACGCCGACGGTGCCACACTGACAGCCCGGCCGGCGCAGGTCGGCAGCAGCGCCCACGGCATCGCGTGCAGCGCGCCAACCGGTACCAGTACCAGTCCGCCGCCGCCGAGCCACGGGCGTAGTTTCCCGAAGATCATCGCGTCCAGCCGGTGTACCGCATACTCGGTCGCCGCCTTGGCGGCCGCCCGGGAACTGTCGGCGCCGTGCGCCAGCAGGATTCGTCGTAGCGTGAAGCGCAACGCCCGTAGCTCGTCGGTGACGGCGGTGAGGTCGCCCAGGGCCCGGGTGTGGAACCGGCCGCCGTTCACCACGACGGCATGCAGCGTGCCGTCGACGTCGAGCAGCTCGACCAGTGTCTGATCGGCGAGGCCAGCGGCGAGCCGGTCCAGCGGGACACCGTTGGTGGTGCCGGAGTCGGTGCCGCTCGCCCGCCAGCTCCGCGCGCGGATCCGCTCTTCTATGGCCCGCTGCCGCCGAAGGAGGGTGGCCGCGGGCGCGGCACCCGACTGGGTGGCCGCGTCGACCGTCTGACGCAGCTCGGCGAGATCGGCGGCGAGCTCGGCCTCGTCCGGTGGCCGGGTCGGCGGCAATCGCAGCGCGGCGGCTCGGCAACGCTCGCTCCAGCGCAGGATCGCTCGGGCTCGGCCACCGCGCACCGCTAGCCGCAGCCCGGTGCTGGCCAGGTCGAGGGCGTACCCCCCGGCCAACACCCGCAGCTCGGTGGCGCCGAGGGCCGCCTGGTAGCGGTCCAACAGCGCCATGCCCACGTTCAGCGCGCGGCGCGCTCCGGCCGGATCACCGGTGGCGTCCCGGCGGAGTGCCTCGGCGTGCCAGGCACGGGCCCGGAGCTGGGCGGGGCCGTTGCGGCTGGCGGCACGGATGGCGCTCAGCTCCTCGGCGACCGCTGCCACCTCGGTGTACCGCCCGGTGCTCAGCGCCCGGTCGAGGGCGAAACGAGCGGCGTAGAGGCGGGCGTCGAGTGCCGGCACCGGCCAGTGGCTCGCCGACAGCGCACGCGCTACGGACCGGGCCTGCCTCAGGTGCGCCGCCCCACCCGGGGCGGCGGCCCGCAGCCCCACGTAGCGGGCGAGTGCGGCCCAGGCTGGCCGGTCCTGCCGGCTGAACGCACGGTGCGCCGCCCGCGCCTGTTCCAGGGCGGTCGTTCGGTCGTCATCGGCCAGCGCGACCTCGGCCAGCATCAGGCGGGCCTGTGCCTCGAACAGGTCCATCCTGCTGGCCCGTGCGGCGTCGAGGGCCGCCTCGGCCGCCGCCCGGGCCTCGGGCAGCAGCCGGGCGCGTAGCAGCAACTCGCCGCGGTCCATGAGGGCGATCGCCGGCCGGGTGGTGCGGGCGAAGTACTCGTCGGCCAGGTCGTACCAGCGCAGCGCCCCGGGAATGTCGCCCGACCGGGCCAACACGAAGCCGAGGTTGTGCCGGACCTGGGCGAGGGCCAACTCCTGACCGAGCGCCGCGTATCCCTGCTCGGCCGCCCGCAGGTCGGCCTCCGCCTGGCGGAGGCTGCCGCGGTAGGCGTGCAGGACCCCCCGGTTGGTCAGCGCACGCGCCTGCCACAGCCGGTCGTCACCACGGCGGAACGCGGCCAGCGCCTCGGTGTAGCCGGCCATCGCCTCCTTGAAACGGCCGAGCCGGTCGAGGATCAGTGCTCGCTGCATCTGCAGCCGCGCCGCGGGCAGCCCGCTGAGCGCCGGCGCCGCGGCGTCGATCTCCCGCAGCGCCTGCCGCGGATGACCGGCCTCGTCGAGAACCAGAGCGAGACTCATCCGGGCCTCGGCCGCCCGACCACGCAGTCCCGCCGTCTCCGCCACCCGGCACGCCTGGCGCAACTGGTGCAGGGCGCGAACCGCGTCGTGTTGTTCCCGGGCGACGAGGCCGAGCGCACGCAGTGCCAAGGTCTCCTGGTCGGGGTCACCGCTGGCGCGGGCGGCGGCGAGCGCGGCGCTCGCCGTGTCGAAGGCACGTTTCGGATCGGCGGTGACGAGGCGTAACGCCTCATCCGCTGAGCTGTCACCCACGTTGTCGACGCTCCCTGGCACCCGGCGATCCTGACACAGTGGTCGACTGTCGGATACCCGTCGTATCAGGGGCGGGCATCGACTTCTCATACTTGCCGCGACGATCGCCAAGAGAGGGAGATAGCAATGCCCACGTCCCCGGAACGGCTCAGCCGCTTCGCCAGCCGCCGCCAGGCACGGATGGAGAGCCTTCCACAACTGACGTACGCCACCGCCGGCGGTTCTCGCGCCTGGTATGTGGCGGACGAGTTGCTCTGCGTCGACGACGGCCGGCGGAACGTCGAGCGGTACCTCGGCCGCGCGTACGCGGCGCGGCCGGGTTCCGGCGACGATGAACTGCTGCCGGGCCTGCGTCGCTACCGGGCACCGGGGCTGGACGTGCGGGGCGCGGTCCGAGCTCTGCACGCCGACCGCCCGGTCGGCGCCCGTCTGGTCACTCCCAACCACGTCTTCCTGTCCAGCCCGTTCAACCATGGCGGCCCGTTCGGCCCACCGATCCCGGCTGCCGCATCGACGATCAAGCCGCCGGCGGGCAACATCGACCCAGTCCCGGTCACCATCGTGGACACCGGGTTGTGGCGCGAGACCCCACTTCCCACCGACTACCTCGCACCGGACGGGGTGGAGCTGGAAACCGAGACCGATGTCGACAACGACGGACTTCTCGACGGCGACGTCGGTCATGCCAACTTCATCGGTGGCGTGGTCACGACGCACACGGACCGGGTGACCCTGCGAGTGGTACGGGTACTGGACACGTTCGGCATCTGCACTGAGGATCAACTCGCCGCGGCGCTCGGACGGCTGCACCCGGACACCAAGGTGATCAACCTGTCCCTCGGCGGATTCACCGTCGACGGTGCCGCACCGGTCGGCGTGCAGGCGGCGTTGCACCAGGCCCTGTCCGGCGCCGACCGCGTGGTCGTCGCCGCCGCCGGCAATGACGGCAACCGTAGCGAGCCGTTCTGGCCGGCCGCGTTCGCCGGTGCCGGCGAGTCGTGGAGCCAGCAGGTGGTGGCGGTCGCCGCGCACGACGGCTCGGACCTGTGTGACTGGAGCAACAGCGGGCCGTGGGTCAGTCTCGTCGCGCCCGGTCAGGATGTCAGAAGCACTTTCATCGACCACACTCTTTTTCCGGAGGGCTGGGCGTTGTGGAGCGGCACCTCGTTCGCCGCGCCGCGAGTCGCCGCCGAGATCGCCGGGCGGATCGGCGGCGGGGTCGGCGCGGTGGCCGCCACCGACCAACTGCGGGCGGAGGTGGCAGCGGCCGGGCAGCGGTTCGGCGGTCATGTTGGGCTGATATGAACGGTCTCGGCGCACCGGTACGATGTGTCGTCATGAGCCACGACGACGTTGCCGGCCAGGTGCGCGCTGCGGCGGGCGGTGACCAGGCGGCATGGGATGCGTTGGTGCGCCGGTACGCCAGGCTGGTGTGGGCGGTGGCGCGCGGGTTCCGGCTCGGTGAAGCCGACGCCGCGGACGTCAGCCAGGCCACCTGGCTGCGGCTCGTGGAGAACCTCGGCCAACTCCGCAATCCCGCGTCGGTGGGGGCCTGGCTGGCGACCACCGCCCGCCGGGAGGCCCTCGCCCTGCTGCGCAGCCGGCGGGAGGTGCCGATGCCGGAGTCCGCGACGCCCGAGCCGGTCGACGACACACAGCCGGCGCCATGGCAGCGACTCGTTGCCGAGGAGACCGACGCCGAGCTGTGGCACGCGTTTCGTGGCCTGCCGGCCCGCTGCCAGGAACTGCTGCGGTTGCTGGTGCTCGAGCCGACGCAGAGCTACGCGGTCGCTGCGGCGGCGCTTTCGGTACCCATCGGCAGTCTCGGTCCCACCCGCGCTCGGTGCCTGGCCGCCCTCCGAGCTAGCCTGGGGGAGCCTGGGCCGAGGCAACGGACCAAAGAGGAACGTGCGGACGTATGAGTGACGACCGAGCGATCACATCCGACGACGATCTGCTCGTCCGGCTGGGCAACCTGCTGGCCGAGGTCGACCCGGTCCCGGCGCCGGTGCTGGCCTCCGCCATCGCGAGCTATGACTGGCGCACGCTCGACACCGAGCTCGCCCGACTGGTCGACGACAGCCCGTCCGCCGTGGCCGGGGTGCGCGGCGCAGGGGCACGGCTGCTCACCTTCCGGGCCGACATGTTGACCATCGAGGTCGAGATGTCCCGGATCCGTGACCGCCTGCGCATAGTCGGTCAGCTGGTGCCGCCGCAGCCCGCGCGGGTGCGGGTCGAGCAGCTGGACGCCGACGCCGGCACCGATGCCGACGTTTTGGGTCGCTTCATGCTGGAGAACGTGGCACCGGGACCGACCCGACTGGTGTGCACGCCGGGTGACGGTGGCCCGGCGGTGTTCACCGAGTGGACCGTGCTGTGAGGGAGTGACCCGCGATCACGCGATGGTCGCCGTGAGGTGGTCCACTGCGGATGCTCGGTGCATCCGCAGTGGACCACGCCCGGGGTCGAACCGGGGAGCTACGCTGTTCCGTGCTGGGCCCCTCGCGGAACAACCATGGACTGGATCTGTGGCAGCTTTGTCCAGTCACTGGTGATGATGCTGGCATTGGCGGCGGCCAGCAGAAGCAGCCGGTCCCGCGCTTCGTCCTCGGTGGGGTTGGTGCCGCTGATGGCCGGCTGGACCGCGTGGGCGCTGGTCATCACGAGCAGGTAGTTGTTGTCGGCGAACCAGGTGGTGTCGCGGTTGAGCCACCCGGAGGCTCCGCTGTCGAACACGACGAACCAGGGCCGGACGGTGGCGTCGTACCGGTCGCGGGGGTCGCCGCCGGAGGTTCCCATGGCGGTGGGAAAGATCTGCGCCTTGTCGATTTTTCCGGCTGCCGCGAGGTTGCGGAGGTGCCCCGCGTACTGCTCGTTGGTGGGCCACCAGTCGAATGGATTCCGGTTCTCCGCGGTGCCGGGGATGATGTTGAAAAGTACGCGTCCGGCGAGTTGCTCACGGGTGGGCCAGTTGCCCGCCCGGGCGGCTTGGTCGAGGGTCTGATACCAGCCTCCGCCGGGTTTGGCCAGGAGATCCGCCGGGCGGAAGACGCGGTCGCCGAGGTGACTGCGGATAAGGCTGTCTATCTGATCCGCGCCCATGCCAAAGGCGGTGGCGAGGCCCAGCTTCGGCTCAATTTTGATCATGAGTGGGCCGCTGTCGGGATGGGCGTCGAGCCAGACCCGGACGTTGTCCAGGCAGTCACTGAAGTGCTTGTTCCTGCTGCCGGTGTAGAGGTCGGCGAGGGTTGACCCGGTGGTGCAGTTGTTGTTGTTGCTCAGTGGCTCGTCGTGGCTGACCTTCCACTTCTGGGTGAAGATGTTCGGCCAGATGTCGATCTCGATCATGCTGGTGCCGGTGTCCAGTGCCGCAGCCAGATAGTCGAAGGACGTCTGCTCGTAGGTGTTGTGAATGCCGACAGTGGTGGCGGACGCGAGAGGCGTGTCGTTGGCCGGAGCGGCCACGGCTTGTTGGAGCGGCACCGCCAGGCTTGCGATCATGAGGGCGGCGACGGTCGACGCGCGACGTGCTAGCACTTATCCTCCTCGATGTTTCGGGACAGCCAAGGCTAGTGTGGCATCGATAAATATAAGTTAATAACAGGTCCAGACCAAGTGCCGTCTGATCGACCACCGGAGATCCGTGGCTGGTTGGCCGGCCATTGGTGGGCGCGAATCGTGCCGTCGCGGCCTCGGTCGGGGTGTCGACGCGGCGTGGCCGGTCCGGTGCGGATGACTGCCCTCAGGTGGGCGATGGCGGTGGGTTCGGGTGGCTGTCGGGCCGCCTCCCGGTGGCTGCCCGGGCTTGGCTTCCGTCGACGGGCGGTGGCGAGCGTGCGGGGCAGCGTTGACCGGTGCGGTGCCGCCACTCAGCTGGGCGCGACGGTGCCCGTCGCGGGGCATCGTGGCCTGCGTTACCTGATCGAAACATGGCGCTACCTAGCGGTAACAAGGCTCCCGTGGCAGATTGACGGGAATCACTGGCCGGTGCGCTTCATCCCCCCCGTCAGATCCAGAGCCCGGCAACCTCCGGCCTGGCTGAGTCGAGAGAGATCCCCCATGAGACGCTTCGTCCGCACTGTCCTCGTTGCCGCCCTGGTGGTGGCGGCGTCGCTGGTCGCCCCGTCGCCCGCGCACGCCGCGACCCGGAACCCTGTCATCTTCGTCCACGGGTTGAGCAGCTCCGCTAGTACCTGGAACACCTGGATCGGCAAGTTCAAGGCGGATGGCTACACGAGCTCCGAGCTGCACACCTGGTCCTATGACTGGAAGCAGTCCAACGCGACCACCGCCACGCAGCTCAAGACCAAGGTGCAGGAGGTGCTCGCGGCGACCGGCGCCGCCAAGGTCGACCTCGTTGCCCACTCGATGGGTGCCCTCAGCTCCCGCTGGTACCTGAAGTACGGCGGTGGGACATCCGCGGTGGACGACTTCGTCTCCGTCGCCGGCGTGAACCACGGAACCGACGTGGCCGTGTTCTGCGCCTTCTACACCTCCTGTAAGGAGATGGTTCTGGGCAGCAGCTTCCTCAAGACCCTCAACTCCGGCGACGAGACTCCCGGAAGCGTGGACTACGCCACCCTCTGGTCGACCTGCGATGCTTTGATCAACCCGGATGAGTCGGCGAAACTGGACGGCGCGGTCAACACGTCCGTGGGCTGCAAGGGGCACACCGACATGAACGACGACTCCGGGAACTACACCAAGGTCCGGGACTTCATCGCTTGACGGCCGGTGAGCAGGGACGACTCGGGTTGAGGACAACCGGAATGGGGAGCCTTCGACGTCGAGCGGTCCGTGCGTAGTCGGCAGTCTCTGCGGGCGGCTGTCGCATGTCGACACTCGTGCGGCAGCCGCGGCCAGGGGCCTGGATGATCGAGCGGTGGGCGGATGGAGAGCACCTCGCGCCGTCGGCGACACCACGCCGGATCGGCCTGGAAGCTCACCCTGGCGACGCGGCTGCCGGTGACTATGGATGGACGATCATTGACATCCGACCTGTAGTTCTCAGGTCGTGCCGGGGATCGACCGGCTCGTAGAACCGGAACGCCCGCGGCAGCCCTTGTCGGAGTACGCGGTCTCCAACTGACCGAACGTGATGTCGGCGGCGCGCAGCCGCTCGCTCACGTGTCGGACCATGTCGTGGGATTGTCGCGCATGATGATCAGGTCGCCGACGGCGGCAACGACGATCTCAGGGGCGGGGCTCACGCTTCGACGCTATATCGTCAGTCACGCTCAGCCGTCCGGTAGACCGTGACCTGTCTGTGCCCGAGCCCGTCGGCCCTGGTTCGGGGCGCTGTTCGCGTCGGAACACGCCATCCAGGCTTGGCTGCGACGAGTGCGCCTGGCCCGCGGGGTGCTTCTGGTCTGCGGCGTGGCCGCCAGTGGTCGCGCTTTGCACGGGTGGATCGCGCGGCGTCGACAACATCACGGACGGCGCGGCAGGCGTGTGTCGTCAGGCCGGTATCTGGTCGACCACTGCGGCGACCCGCTCGGAGAGGGGCTGGGTATGCTCGGCGAGCGCACTGGACGGGGAGATCGAGGTGGGCAGCCGTCGGCCAGCGGCGGTAACGCCGGTCGGAGGACGGGACCAATCGTCGACCGCTATCGGAGGGCACGTTCGTGGACGCTGACGCCATCGTCGTCGGAGCCGGTCTCGCCGGTCTGACCGCAGCCGCCGAGGTGGCCGATGCGGGCCGCACGGTGCTGCTGGTCGACCAGGAAGGTGAACAGAACCTGGGCGGCCAGGCGTTCTGGAGCCTGGGCGGGCTGTTCCTGGTCGACAGCCCCGAGCAACGGCGACTGGGGGTCACCGACTCGCTCGAACTGGCCCGGCAGGACTGGTTCGGCAGCGCCCAGTTCGACCGGGAGGAGGACCACTGGCCCCGAGCGTGGGCCGAGGCGTACCTGGAGTTCGCGGCCGGCGAGAAGCGGTCGTGGCTGCGGGGGATGGGACACCGCCTCTTCCCGGTCGTCGGCTGGGCCGAGCGCGGCGACGGCCGCGCCGGCGGACACGGCAACTCGGTTCCCCGGTTCCACATCACCTGGGGCACCGGGCCCGGCGTCGTGGCGCCGTTCGCGCGGCGGGTCCACGAGCACGCCGCCGCCGGGCGGATCCGGTTCGCGTTCCGGCACCCGGTCGACGAGTTGCTCGTCGAGGCTGGTGCCGTGGTCGGGGTGCGTGGCGTCGTGCTCGAACCCAGCACCGCCGAGCGCGGTCAGCGGAGCAGCCGCACCGTCATCGGTGACTTCGAGTCCCGCGCGCAGGCGGTCATCGTCACCAGCGGCGGCATCGGCGGCAATCACGACCTGGTCCGCGCGGCCTGGCCCGCCCGCCTCGGCACCCCGCCGAAGCGGATGGTCTCCGGCGTCCCCGCGCACGTCGACGGCCGGATGCTGGCCATCAGTCAACACGCCGGCGCCCGCGTCATCAATCCCGACCGGATGTGGCATTACGTCGAGGGCCTGCGTAACTGGAATCCGGTCTGGGACAACCACGGCATCCGCATCCTGCCCGGCCCCTCCTCGCTGTGGCTCGACGCCGCGGGCAACCGGCTGCCCGCCCCGTACTTCCCCGGGTTCGACACCCTCGGCACCCTGCGCCACCTCCGGCAGACCGGCTATGACTACTCCTGGTTCATCCTCACACAGAAGATCATCGAGAAGGAGTTCGCGCTCTCCGGGTCCGAGCAGAACCCCGACCTCACCGGCAAGGACCTGATGCTCCTGCTGTCCCGGGTCAGAGCCGGGGCCCCTGGCCCCGTCGAGGCGTTCAAGCAGCACGGCGAGGACTTCGTCGTTGCCGACACCCTCGAGGATCTGGTGATCGGCATGAACCGTCTCGCCGACCCGGAGGCGCCCGCCATTGCGCTCGAGCCGCTGCGTACCCTCATCGCCAACCGCGACCGGCAGCTCACCAACACGTTCAGCAAGGACGCGCAGGTCGTCGCGATCCGTTCCGCCCGCACGTACCGGGGCGACCGACTCATCCGCGTCGCCGCGCCGCACCGAATCCTCGACCCGAAGGCTGGGCCCCTCATCGCGGTCCGGCTCAACATTCTCTCTCGCAAGACCCTCGGTGGGCTCGAGACCGACCTCGATGGGCGCTGCCTGGCCGACGACGGCACCGTCGTTCCGGGCCTGTACGCCGCCGGCGAGGTCGCCGGGTTCGGCGGTGGCGGGATGATGGGCTACAACGCCCTCGAGGGCAGCTTCCTCGGTGGTTGTCTGTTCTCCGGCCGCGTCGCCGGTCGTGCGGTCCGATCCCAGGTGGGATGACCGGCTGGGCGCCGGTGTCCCTTCCCGTGCACCGAGCCGGTGATGTGTGACCGCTCGATCCGCGGGGCGGTAGACCGCCACGCCGTTGATCTGCGCCTCCATGCCGGCTTCGGCGGTTGGTCGAAGTCGAGCCGGTCCACGCCGGATCGGCTGGGCGTGGGGAACAACAGCTTTTCCCGATGCACGACAGAATTCACACCAGCCCCGCGAGTTCCACCGCCTATTCACGATCCAACCAAGCGCACCCCGTGAAGCAACCCAGGCTGATACGGTCAAACGAGACGAGCCAGCACTGCGGGAGTGCAATCCCTCAAAGGCGTTACAGCGTGCGTCTGTCGCCCGATTCGGCCAATAGGTGGCCGGATCGGCCTGCGTTCTGTTTCTCATTCCGGTGACTCGGGCGGTCCCGGCTGCCTGGGCCCTGCACGAAAGGGTCGGCTGTGAATAGACATCACTGGGCTGCGGTCAAGCGCACTATGGTGGTGGGTATCGGGTTACTGGTACCCGTGGCAATTATTGGTGCGGGCGTCACCCCGGCGGTGGCGCACGCGAAGGCGCGTGCCGTACCGGACACCGTCGTCGCCCCGGCACCGGCAAAGAGGTATGCCCTCCCGTTCAGCGGCGGGAGCGAGGTCGGGTTTCGTTCCGGTGCCCCGGCGGGCGACGTCGAGGGTCGTGAGCGGAAGCATCCTGATCATGACGGCGGTCAGGGGCGGAAGCGTCCCGATCGTGAGCCAGTCATCATCTCCACCGACATGACGATGGGA
This sequence comes from Micromonospora sp. WMMA1363, assembly GCF_030345795.1. Classification (NCBI taxonomy): domain Bacteria; kingdom Bacillati; phylum Actinomycetota; class Actinomycetes; order Micromonosporales; family Micromonosporaceae; genus Micromonospora; species Micromonospora sp. WMMA1363. Next base: position 1,606,929 of record NZ_JAUALB010000001.1, on the reverse strand, counting down.
CTGACCACGGGAAGGCGTAACGGTATCCTTCCGCTGGTTCCCGACATCGACGACTCCTACGCGATGGCCCTTGCTGTCGCGCACCACCTCGACGTTCGGGGTGTCGTCGTGACGATGGGAAACTCGATGGTCAGACCGTCGATGGTCACCGCCCGAGCCACGGTGAGGGCGCTCGGTGCCCACGTGCCCGTGGTCCAGGGAGCAGACGTCTGGCTGTCAGACCAACCGCAGGAAACCACGAGCGGGGCGGATCTCAAGGACACCTGTGTCAACGATGGCGTCCGATTCATGGCCAAGGAGTTGCGCAAGACCAGAGGATTGACGATCCTCGCCATCGGACCGCTGACCGACGTGGCCTGTCTCGCTATGAACTATCCGGCGGAGGCTACCCGCATCAAGCGGGTTGTCGCTCTGGTCGGCAGCAAGCCGACGACGCCGCTGGAACTATTCGGCCATCCGGTGGTGGACTTCAACTACATTATGGATCCACGAGCGGAAGCGGTGGTGCTCCAACAGACGTCGATCCCGTTCACCGCCATCAACTTTGAGTTGTCGTCCCTTGTGCCGGTCCCGTTGTCCCGGTTGCGGGCGCTGACCACCAGTCCGGACCCGCTCGCCCGGTTCTTCGGGCAGGCGTCACAGCCTTTTGTGGCCGAGTTGGCCGCGAACAACTTCCCGGGCTACCCCATCTTCGACGCGGCCGTCGTCTGGCACCTGATCCGACCCGAGGACCACGTCTGCGAGCAGGTCGGGTTCCGCCTGAAGACCGGATCACCGGCGATCACCCAACCCGGCGCCGACGACGTCACCGACTGGTTCGCCCCCGAATTCACCGACAGCCGGCAGGTCACCGCACGCACGGGGTTCACAAGCCCGCAGGCGGCGGCCGACTTCCAACACGCGGTCCTGGCGGCCGTTGGCGGGACCGCGTCACCAGAGGAGACCTCGCCGGCCGTGCCCGACAAGCGGCCGGCGGACGCCGAGTCGTAGGCAGCGCATCTCCATCGCTTCCTCGAATCTACCATCGCTCTTTCGAACAGCCCCAGAAGGTATCAGCGCGGACATCGCGCTGCCAGATCGTTGTCCCGGCACTGAAATCGTTGTCCCGGCACTGAAGGAGAAAGAAACAATGGAAACCACCACCCGACGAGATGTCCTGCGTGTTCTGGCAGTGGGTGCCGGCGTTGCCGGTGCTGCCACCATCTCGCCCGCCGCACTGGCGGCCTACGGCAGCGAAACTGCGCTACGCGCCCCGTTGGATGGGCGAAGTCGCTATCCGGACCCGGGGAAGCTGACCGGACGTCTGGTGTTTCCCGACGATGTCGACTACGACGCCGCCCGGCTCGGGTGGAATCGGCAGTTCAACCCCTATCCTCTTGTGATCGTCTTCTGCCAGAACGCCCAGGACGTGATCAACGCCATCACCTGGTGTCGTCGACACGACACGGCTTTCCGCGCTCGAGGTGGTCGTCACTGTTTGGAGGGGTGGTCGGCGGTGGACGGCGGCGTCATCATCGACGTCGGCGACATGCGGAGGATCGAGGTCGACACACGCGCGCGCCTGGCGACCGTGCAGACGGGTGTCACCCAGGACCAAATCGTCAAGGCGCTGGGAGAGCTGAACTTCGCCGTTCCCACCGGAGCCGAGGTCGGTGTCGGCGTGGCCGGCGTCACGCTGGGTGGCGGGATCGGCCAGCTCTGCCGGAGTCTCGGCGTGACCAGCGACAGTCTGACGGGGCTCGACATCGTTGTTCCCGACGGCGAGCGGAGTGCCCGGCTCATCCGCGCGGACGAAACGCAGCACTCCGACCTGCTGTGGGCCTCACGTGGGGGCGGCGGCGGCAACTTCGGCATCGCGACCAGCTACACCTTCCGCATTCATCCGGTCTCGGACGTCACGGTCTACCAGATAACGTGGGACGATTGGCGACACGTAGGCAAACTGTTCCGGATCTGGCAGGATATCGCACCCGCTGCCGACGACGGCTTCGGTTCCGTGTTCAACCCGAAGACCCGGGCGAACGGTCACATCTACTGCAGCGGCATCTATCGCGGGCCCGAATACAGGTTGCGAAGAATCATCCAGCCACTGATCGACGTCGGTAACCCGCAGGTCACCATGACGACCACGTCCTACCTGGAGGCGTGGAACCAACTCGCGGGAACCACAGACCTGCCAAGGAAGACTCACATTCCCTCGGCCTGGGTGTACGACCTGATCCCGGACGAGGGGATCGACACCATCCGCCGGTATCTCACCGAACTTCCCGGCCTCAACGGCGAGGTCTGGTGCTTGAACTGGGGCGGTGCGGTGGCCCGGGTGCCAACCGACGCCACCGCGTTCTTCCACCGGCGCCCGAAGTTCTACATGGAGTGGAGCGGGGACTGGGAAACCGACGCGGAACAGAAGACGGTCTACTCCTGGACGGAGCAGTTCCGGCGGGCACTCCTGCCCTACGTCAACGGCTCCTACGTCAACGTCCCGGACACCAGTATCAGCGACTGGGCCACCGCATACTACGGCGACAACTACGCCAGACTACGCCGGATCAAGTCCAAGTACGATCCGCACGAGTTCTTCCAATACGAACAGAGCATCCGACCGTACTGACGAGGGTGGGACACATTGCGACGTACGGGCGTCAGGGCCGACGCGCAGTGTGACGCAGGCGGCCCTGCTCTCCCGAACCGGGAGGGCAGGGCCGCCGCGCGTCGTCTGCTGCCAACCCCCTGTTGGTGTTGGCGCAGGCCGCCACCGCTGCTGTCGTGTGGCGGGACGGTCCCGGCCGGTCCCGGGGTCGGCGGCACCGCACCGATGTTCCTACCGGGGTGAATCCGCGTACGTCGGCGCGGTCGGCCTGCCGAGCAGGACGCCGAGCCACGGCCAGCGCGTCTCCAGGGCACGGGCCAGCGCGTAGTAGACGGCGACCGTCAAGGCCACCACACCGCTGGTGAACGCGGTCGAGGATTCGGTGCCGAGGACGATCCCGGCTTCGGAGGCGAGCCATGCCAGCAGGGCGCCGACGGCGACGGGAACCGCGGTACGGACCAGAGAGATCAGGTAGTCGTGCAACATGAGGGGCACCTCCTGGGGCGGGTGTGCTGGCTGCCACTGACAATCCCAATGATGCCCTTGTCGGGTTAACGTGGCTTATTTCTCGTTCATGTCCTTTCACGAGCATCGTGCACATGTGGTGGCCCATGGCAGCCACCCCAGCCCCGGTCGGCCCGGAGCCGTCGCTCCCTTCCCGCTCGGATCCGAGAACTCCCTGGTCAGCGACGGTGAGACGCACGGCGTGTGGCGGGGCGGTTGGCCTTGCGATGGTGTCCTACACCGCCAGGTACTGGTTCGTACCCGGCTTCGGGCTCGTCCGGCAGGAGACGACCACCGCCGGGCCGACCCTGGTCAGCGAGCTTGTCACCTCCTCCGTCGCCGCTTCGTGACCGTTGCACGGCAGGGCATGGACGCGCTGACGAGCGCCAGCACCAGTCAGGCCAGGGCAGCCGCCGCGATCAGCGCCGGCTCCCACCCTCGGCGCAGCAGATGTCGGTGCAGCCCGGCCCGCAACCGCACCCGGGCGTCTCCACGTTCGGGCTGGTGGGGGCGGCGCAGTCGCCGCACTGCTTGCCGCGCCACGCTTCGGCCCCTTCCCGGCCGGCGACGGCGGCGATGACCAGACCGGCGACCGGGTCGGCCCAGGACCAACCGAGCAGCGCGTTGAGGACCAGCCCAACGAGCAGGATGACGGACAGCCAGGTGCAGAGCAGGGTTTGGGTGGAGTCGGCGACGACGGTGGCTGAGCCGAGCTCCCGACCGGTGCGGCGCTTCAGGTAGACCAGCAGCGGCATCACCATCACCGATACGGCGGCGACACCGATGCCGACCGGCGATGGCTCGGCTTCGCCTCGGTTGAGCAGGGCCCGTACGGCATCGACGCCGATCCAAGCGGCGAGGGCGAAGAACGAAACGGCGATCAGCCGTAGCGCGAGCCGTTCCCGGGCCTCGGGAACCCGGGACCGGAACTGCCAGATCACCACCAGGGCGGACGAGACCTCGATGAAGGAGTCCAGGCCGAAGCCGAGTAATGCGGTCGACGAGGCCGCCGCCCCGGCCGCGACGGCAACGGCACCTTCGACCAGGTTGTATCCGGCGGTGGCGTAGGCCAGGTGCAGGCTGCGTCGGTTGAGCTGGGCCCGCCGCTGCGGCCCCAGCGACGCGGTCGCGGTGGTCACCGGGTCGCCGTCTCGGCCGGAGCGCCGTGGGTCGGGCAGAGGGCGACAGCGGAGCCGGTCGCGGCCAGGACACCTTCGGCGGCCCGGAGCAGGTCCATCAACTCCGGGCGGGTCAGCGAGTAGAACGACTGCCGTCCCTCGACCCGGTAGTCGATCAGGCCGCAGTCACGCAGGCAGGCCAGGTGCTTGGACACCGTCGACTGGGCCAGCCCGAGCTCACTGGTCAGGTCCACCACCCGTGCCTCGCCAGTTGCGAGTGTTCGCACGATCCGCAGTCGCGTCTCGTCGGCCAGGGACCGGAACAGTGCGACGGCCGGCGTCACCCCGGCCGCGATGTTCGCGGTGACGCACATTCCATCAGTCATCGCCATCCAGTGATGATAGCCCGAAGTGACGATGGAATGTCCAGTCTTGGCGCCCGTGGTGGGTGCGGACACCGTCGACGGCACCATCGACCACACCCACAACACAACGCGGTGCGCGAGCGGATCCGCGCCGTGGAAGACGGCTACCGGCAGCCACCACGACGTGGTGTCCGCACCGGAATCAGCTCATTCGAGCGTTTCTTCGTACTGATGCCTATGTATCCCGTATGTGGGGTGTTTCACTTTGCCCTGGTGGTCTGTTGGCTGGGTGGATGGCCGGCGACTGGGGGCTCGTTCATGGGGCGTTCGATCGGAGTGAGGTGTTCGTGGTGCGTGACGGAGAGCAGAAGTCCGTGGTGCGGCAGCCGGGTAGCCGGTGGCGGTTGGTGTGGTGGTGGCGACCCCCGCGGGGTTGGTGGTCGCGGGGGCTGCTGACCTTGCCGTGTCGGGGGCGCGGGCGGCGGCGGGGTGTTCGTCAACGAGGGCGCTGCCGGCAACCAGGTGGCCATTCGGCACACCGAAATCTCCCGCAACCGGGCTCTCGGCGCCGGAGCGGTGGCCGGCGGCGTCTACAGCGGCGCCAACAACGTCCTGGTGCTCGGCGATGTCAAGATCACCAAGAACGGCTCTGCCGAGCCGCCTGGTGGTGTCTACAACGCCGGCACCGTGACCGCGGTCGGCAAGGCGCTCATCGTGGACAACTCGCCCACCAACTGCGTCGGTAGCCCGAACCCGGTGCCCACCTGCTTCGGCTGACCCACCCGGGCCGAATCACCGGCCGGCGGCCCTTCGCGACCATCTCTGGCACTGCCCGAGGCCGGTCCCGGAGGGCCGCCCAGTCGTATTTCGTGGCTGGAGCAACTGGCTGCGCGTGGGTGCTGCGGCCAACCCCGCACGAGTCGTGACTGGACGGTCACGGTAGCCTGATCGCTGTCGGTGCTCGGGGGAGGTGCTGCGGCGTGGTGGATCAGCCTGGTGGGCTGTTGCGCCGGCTGCGGATCCAGGCGGGGTTGACGCAGGAGCAGCTGGCGGAGCGGTCCGGGGTGAGCGTTCGGACGATCCGTCGACTGGAGACCGCGAAGACGGTTGATCACCGGCTGGGAACGGTGAGCCTGTTGGCTGATGCCCTGGAGCTCCCGTCTTCGGACCGTCAGCTGTTGGCGGCCACGATCGCGAAGACGGACGGATCGGCGGTCGCCCGACCCGACCGGGTGGTTGCGGATGTGCCAGTGCCGGTTCGTGGGTCGGTTGTGCCGCTGCCGAACCGGGCTGCTGTTTCGTCGGCGGTGCCCACCGTGCTCGCCGCGGCCGACGAGTTGGCGCGGGAAGTCAGACGTCGGTGGCAGGGTGAGGAAGAGCAGGGTCAGGTCCACGATCCGTTTCCACTGCCGGTGCGGTGGCAGGAGGCGTCCGCTGATCTGACGGATCATTCGGAGAACATTCAGCGCCTCCCGCCGGGGGGCGCCGCGGCTCACCTGGACCTGAGTGGTGATGTGCGCAGCGTCGCCGAGGTCTACCGGAGGATCCCGTCCGGGCGGTTGGTGATCCTCGGCCGGGCGGGCTCGGGCAAGTCCGTCCTGACGGTCAGGTTCGTTCTGGATTTTCTCGCGGCCTCCGCCGGCCCAGACCGAGTGCCGGTGATCTTCAGCGTCGGATCCTGGGACGCGACGACCACCACGTTGCGGGATTGGCTGATCGGTCGGCTGCTGCGCGATCATCCGCATCTGGCCCGCAGGGCCGCCGGCGGGCCGACACTGGCCGCCGCGTTGGTCGACGCCGGCCTCATCCTGCCCGTGCTGGACGGGTTCGACGAGATCGCCGAGGGCCTGCGGCGGCAGGCGCTCGACGCGCTCAACGCGACCTCGCTGCCGCTCATCTTGACCAGCCGGCACGCCGAGTACGCCGAGGCGGTGCACGCCGCAGGTCGGCCCCTGAACTGGGCGGCCGGCATCGAGCTTGCCGAGCTGACCCTCGACGACCTCACGGCCTACCTGCCCCGAACCGTTCGGCGGGTCACCGACGACACCGGCCGTCACATGACCGTGTGGGATCCGGTCCTGGCGCAACTGCGAACCCAGGAGTCCCAGGCGAGTGTGAACCTCGCCAGGGCGCTGACCACCCCGTTGATGGTCATCCTGGCGCGAACGATGTACAGCGAAACGCCGGACACCGATCCGGCCGAACTGCTGGACAGCACCCGCTTTCCCACCTCGGATTCCCTCGAGGAACACCTGTTGGCGGGTTTCGTGTCGGCTGTCTATTGGTCACGCCCCGCCGAGCGGAACCCCGGCGGTTCCCGGCGCCGGCGGCGCGACTGGGACCCGCGGCGTGCCGAGCGCTGGCTCGGCTACCTCGCTCACCACCTGGTACGAAACGGCCGGGAGCGACGGGACCTCGCCTGGTGGCAGCTCAGCAACTCGCTACGACGATCGACGCGGATCACGACGGTCATGCTGGTATCCGCGCTGTGTATCACCGTGTCGACCTGGTTGGTCGGACTGCTCGCTGCTCCGGTCAGCCCCGAACAGGTCCTCGCGCAAGGGGCCATGCTGGGACCAGCCGCCGGCCTCGCCTTCGGAACCGTCTACGCAGTGCTGACCGCCCTCGGCGGCAGGTTCGAGCCGACCCGTGTGCGGATACGGTCGCACCGTCGACGCGCCGGCTTCGCCCACACCCCGATCCGCACGTTCACCGCCCGGTTCGCCGTCGTGCTGCTCGGTGGAGCGGTGATGGGGGTCGGCTACGCATCGGCCATCACCGTCGAACGCGCGTTGTACTGGCCGACTGCGCTCGCGAGCCCTGAGGTGATCAGGAGCACGCTCATCAACATGCTGATCTTCGGACTGATCTTCGGTACGGCCACCGGAGTGGTCTTCGGGCTCATCGCCGCCCTCGAAACACCCGTGGATGTGTCCTGCGCCGCCACCCCGGTCAGCCTCCTGTCCGCCAACCGCACGATGGCGAACCAACAGATCCTCATCCTGGCACCCGCGCTCGCCCTGGCGATCACCTTCGGCGGGCGCCTGGTCATCGACCTGTTCCAGGGAGTCGTCGGGCCACTGAGCTGGAACCTGCCGGACGCGCTCCGTATCGGAACTGCCGGAGGGCTAGGCGGCGCGCTCTCGTACGTGCTCTGTTTCACCGTGTGGGGGCAGTGGACGATCCTGTCCCGCGTGTGGCTCCCGCTCACCGGCCGGCTGCCCTGGCACATCGTCGCCTTTCTCGACGACGCCTACCACCGAGGCGTGTTCCGCCAAACCGGCGCCGTCTACCAATTCCGCCACGCCCGTCTCCAGCATCACCTCAGCCACTCGTTCTCGCAGCAGCGGCACAAGACCGGGCCGGGACGGCCACCGGAGCTCGCGCTACGACGACCACTGCGCGGCCGCGAAGAACCCCGCCACGAGGATGAGGAGGCGCACTGGTTGTCGCTGACGCCGCACAGGTCATGAGACCAAGCTAGTGCCGGCGGCCGCCGGGACGGCAGCTGTCCCGGCCGTGGTTGGTGTAGACGTCGACCAGGGTGGTCACGAGCGCGGCGATGATGAACGCCGCGATCATCAGCAGCGCCACCCGAAACGCCGCCAGCCAGTTGCCGCCCGTTCGGTCCACGGTCACGAACAGCGCGGTGCTGACGCCGATCGTCCCGGCCGAGCTTCCGAGTCGCGACCCGGTCTGCAACATCCCGGCGGCGCTGCCGGCCTGTGTTTCCGGCACCTGCGACATGGTTATCGTCTGGTTCGGGACGACGGTCAGGCTGCTGCCGGCACCGCTGAGGACAAAGCCCCCGCCGAGGCCGGCGATGAGCAGCGGCAGGGCGGCCGAGTGCGGGCTGTCGAAGGTCGGCAGGAAGACATCACCGACTACGACCGCCGCCAACCCGACCAGGACCATCAGCAGTCCGAGAACGACCGCCCGGCGACCCACCCGCCCGACCACGCGGCCCCCGATGAGCGACCCCGCAGCCGAGCCAACGGCAATCGGTGTCATCACGAGACCGGCGGTGAACGGTTCGTGGTTCACGCCGTTCTGCAGGTACAGCGCCATGACGTAGAAGAGCGCGTCGTAGGCACCGAACAGCAGCGCGATGAGGGTGCCCAGGCCGTACGAGCGGATCCGCAGCAGGCCCAGGTCGAACAGCGGCGAACCGTGTCTCGCTCGCCGACGCTCCCAGAACACGAAGCCGGCGAGGACGACAAGGCCGATCGGGCCGAGCACCCACAGGGTGGAGGTGCGCGACTCGTCCTCCACCATCGCCGCCCACAGCGTGGCCACGCCGACGATGAGCAAGACGATGCCTACCAGGTCTATCTCGCGCCACCAGGAACGATCCGGGGCCGTCGACGACGTTGGCATCAGGGACCATCCCAGGCCGGCCGCCAGGAGTGCGATAGGGGCGGTCACGGCGAACACCAGCCGCCAGCCGATCTCCGCCCCGACGTCGACCAGCAGTCCGCCCAGGATCGGGCCCGACCCGATGGCGAGGGCGAACGCCACCCCGAGCAGGCCGTAGGGGCGGCCCCTCTCCTCGTTGGTGAATTGCTGCTGGATCAACCCGTAGATCTGGGGGATCGCCGCCCCGAGCGCACCGCCCTGCACCACCACCGCGGTCAGCAGCCAGGGCGTCACCGGGGCGAGACCGGCAGCGACGCCGGCCACACCGAACAGCACGAGCCCACCCACGAAGACCCTGCGCCGCCCGCACACGTCACCGAGCCGGCCACCGGGTACCTGTAGCAGTCCGAACGTCAGGGCGTAGCCGGCGACGAGCCACTCCTGCTCGTCGTCGTCGGCGCCGAGAGTCCGGGCGATCTCGGGCACCGCGATGATCAGCATCGAGCCGGTGACGACCGCCAGAAAGACGGCCATCTGGCCGACGCCCACCACCGCCCACCGCCGGGTCGGCCTTCCGGCCCGTACGCTGTCCACCGCGCGCCTCCGTCCGGGCCGGCAAGTCGTCCTGACCGGTGCCCGGCACCGCCCACGAGAACGTCGGATGGACCCGGGCCGCCGGATCAGCCCCCGATTACGCCGCCTGCCGCACAGCTGCTCTACACCCGTCACCACGGACCACGGCCGTGCGAAACCCTGTGCGGACGGGCGGCTACTACCCACCAGGTCACGGATCATGCGTCGACGGACGGGTATCCGAGTGGCCAGGGTTTCCAGCCGACCACGGCGACGTCGGTGCCCGACGAGGACCGTGGGACCCGACGGTGCTCCCGGAGCATCGCCGGCCGGCGGCGGACCCAGGCGACCCGGCGACGGTGGTGGTCGCACCGCGCATAAAGATCGAGTTCAGGGCGCGAACGAGCATGTCCGGGCGGGTGTCACCGATCGTTCGGTGCGCTGTCGCACGCTCGAGAAGCGATCATCTCACCCACGCGTGCCCTGCTTGTCGAAACTGCCTCACTTGGGGTGCAAGGTGAAGTAACTTCTCCCTGTGTTCAACCGTGTACCGCAACTCCGATCCGAGTGAAAGGAACGACCATGCGTACCTCTGGAATCTTTCGCCTTGGTGCATCGATCTGCTTCGCCGGCGCCGCCGCTCTGACTCCGACGGCGGCGGCTGCCCACGCCGGCCCTTCCCACGATGACGGCCCTGCGTCGGCTGCCTACGGCAACCGTCCCGAATTCGAGGACGGCAAGCATTCACGCCCAGTTCACTCGCCACGCTTCAAGCGCATCGAACTGACGACCGAAACGACCAGCAGGTACAACGACATCGGGCCGGATGGGCCCACTCCTGGCGACGTGACCCTGTCCACCGGCTATCTGTTGAAGGGCGGCGAGAGGGTCGGTAGGTTCGGCAACCAATGCGTCTTCCTCATGGCGAGTGCGGAACAGACGGAACAGACGCTCCAATGTCAGGAAACCTGGTCCCTCGACGGTGTCGGTGAGTTGACCTCCCAGGCCCTGACCGTTCAGTCGGCCATGCCCGGTCCGCGAACGTGGACGTCGGTGATCAACAACGGGAGCAAGCGATTCTTCGGGGCGTCGGGTATTGTGGTGACCGAAAAGGAGTCCGAGATGTCGACCTCCGACGACATCACCATCTACCTGGTAGACAAGAGTCACCCGAAGACTCGGGAGTGGTGAATCCCATCACGATGGCTCCAGCGGGTATCGCACTGCCGCGAAGTAGGGCGGTGAACGATGGGGAGGGCCGGGATGGGGGTCGTATCCGCTGATGGAGAGCACCGCTGACCGCCGCGTCCGTTGCGGCGCCCCGACCAGCAGGACGAGTGGAACCAGAAACACCACCACGACGAGTGACGTCGTGGGCGCCACGAGCAGGGCGAGCCAGCGCTAGCGCTTCGTCCGGCCGGGCGTGGCCATCCCGCCCACGCGGGAGGCAGGTAGCACAAGCGGTTCGACGTCGCGTGGAGTCAGCTCGAGCAGCAGCCGGGTGTTACGGGCTCCGATCAGTGCGGATCCGATCCCCGACGGACGCGACGTCGAACCGCTGTGCGGATGGATGCGGGGCGACCAATCTCGCCACCATGGCGGCCACGTCCGCTCCGGTCGGAGCGCGCACCACCGATCTCCCGGCCTCGACCACATCGGCCAACGCGCCGGGCAACTCCGCCGCGGTGGCCACGTATTGGGTCAGTCCGTGCCGGTCGAGAATTGCGGCGTTGGCCCGCCCATGACCGGGAATCGGGCGGTAGGTGACCGTGGGCAGGCCGGCGGCCAGAGACTCCTGGCAGGTCAGCCCGCCCGCGTTCTCGACCACAACGTCCGAGGCCCGCATCAGGGTCGGCATGTCGGTCACCCACCCGAACACGTGCCCCGGATATCCGCGTAGCCGTCGACGCAACGCCTCGTTGCGTCCGCACACCACCACCGGCCGGACACATCCGCTGGCGAGCACCTCTGCCGCCGTGCGCTCGACCTGTCCGACGCCCCACGACCCGGCCACGATCAGCGCAAGCCGGTCTTTCTCCGGCAATCCGAACCGGCGGCGTGCCTCAGCCTTGCTCAGCCGGCTCGACCGGACGAACGGTGGTGCCACAAGTGAGTCGACCACCTGCACCGGTCGCGCTCCCAACGGCTCGGCCTGAGCTCGGACCGCCTCGTGTATGACGCAGTAGACGTCGATACCCGGTGCCACCCACGCCGGGTGGAGCGCGAAGTCGGTCACATAGGTGAGCACACCCGCCGACAGGCGTCCGTCTCGGCGCAGCGGTCCCACCAACTGGTTGGCGAACGGAAACGTGGTGACCACCGCCAGGGTGTCGGCCGGCAGCCTGGCCAGGAGCCGCTGGCGAGCGGGACGGAGCACCGCGCCGATCGCCCGGGCCGGCGACTGGGACCAACCGGTCAGCGCGAACAGCGCCTTGTAGCCGAGCGGAAACCAGCGCAGCAGGGACCGGTACGCCTCCCGCGTCATCGTCGGTAGCGGACCGGGCAGCAGCGACAGGACGTTCAGCCGCTCGACCCGCAGCCCGTACCCGGTCAACCGGCGAGTCAGCTCCGCGGCGGCGGCATCGTGGCCGGCGCCGATATCCGCCGACAACACCACCACCCGGCCGCTACCACCCGCCACGGGATCGGCAGTCGGGCAACCAACCAGCGCCGAAACATCACCGACATCCGACCATCGGCCCCAGGCTGTCGTCCCGGGATGCGCTGTCACCTTGGGGTCCGAGCGCTCCATCCCGCGCCGTTACCCAGATGCCTCGGGATTATTCCTCGCCTCGGTGACATCGAGGCTGTTCCTGGTCGCGACCCTCACCTGGTGAGTCGTCATGCTCGCCCAACGAGCCCACCGTCAGGTGCCGGTCGTGCGCCCAGGCGAGCAGCAACGGAAGGGCGCCCAGGGTGGCCTGCCACGCGCCCGGGTGTGACTCGCAGTCGGAGTCGTGCAACAACACGGTCCCTCCGCCGGAGAGCGAGCTCGTCGTTGTCCGGTAGACCGAAGCCGGTGTGGCCCCTGCCCTCCAGTCACGTCCCCACGCCGTCCACAGCCGGGGCGTCAGGTACAGACGCCGACAGGCGGCCAGGGCGCCTACCGTCAACACTCCGTAGGGTGGCCGGTACCAGACGGGCACGCTGCCGGTGATCTCGGCGATTCGCTCCCGGGTTCGGGCGATGTCGTCGTAGGCGGCCGAGGGCGGACGCAGCAACAGGTTTCGGTGCTCCCACCCGTGTACCGCCATCTCGTGCCCGGCCGCCACGATCTCCCGGCCCAGCCCGGGATCGCGGTCGAGCATGTGACCAAGAACGAAGAACGTCGCCCGGACGCGCGCGGCGGCGAGTAGTCGCAGGAACCGCGGTGTGGATGCCCGATCAGGTCCATCGTCGAAGGTCAGTGCGACGTGGCTGGTCCGACCGAGCCCGGCTAGTGCGGGAAACACCCGTTGCCGCACCGCCGGTACGGACGCCACCGCCGGGACGGCGTTTGCCAGGAATCCCACCGTGGCCAGGACGAGCGCCGGGCGTAGCAGGCCCGACCGCGCGACCACTCGGTTGACACCACCTGTAGGCGGCCCGACGACACGGACACCGTCCGGCACCGCCGCCGGCCCCTGGCCGGTCAGCCTGCCACGATGGTCGCGGCGCCCGTCACGCACCGGCACATGCCGCAGCCTACCGCCGACCAGGTGCGCCACGGATCGGGATCGGTGAGGTGCCGAGTGTGGCGGCGCGGGTTCGGCGGTCCAGCGGAGCGGCATCGGTGCCGGGGACCCCAGCCGGCTACGGTCACCGCAGGTGGCTGCGTCCACTGCGTCGGACGACGGGCGGTTGGCCGAGACGAGCGGGTGGCCCTACGAGTGGGGGTCCGTGACGGCCGATCGGGCGTGGTGTCCTCAGTCGTGCTCGACGGACGGGTCGATGGCGTCCGGGTGGAGTGCCGCGCCGAAGAGCCGTCGAGATTGGTCCGGTCGTGGCGCGACGAATTCCCCGGTAGCCTCGACCAGCAGGTCGCCCGGTTGGGCGGCGGTGGTGATGACGCCGTGGGCGGTGGTCCTGCGGCCGGACACGGCGGTGACCCGGGCGGTCAGGCGTAGCGGGGTACGCAATGGTACGGGCGCGTGGTATCGGGTGTCGAGCCGGATCGTCATGCCGGCGTGGCCGGTAGCGCTCGCCGCGTAACCGAGCATCTGGTCGAGCAGCAGCGCACTGACGCCGCCGTGGGCGTACGTGGGTGGCCCCTCGAATGCCAGCCCGAGCGTGCACGCACCGATTGCCACCCCGTCGACCAGGTCGATGCGCAGCGGCGGGGCCAGTGCGCTGCCGGCGCCGGTCACCGGGTTGTACATTCTGACTCCGCCCAACAGGTCGTCGGCGCTCGGCATCCGCGCCCGCTCGCGCTCATGTGTGGCCAGCGGGCGGGTCGCTCCGCGTACCTCGGTGGCGACCTGACGGAGTTGGTCGGCCGGAGCCTCCGTGGCCGCCGCCTGTTCGACCAGGTCGCGTAGGGCATCCCCCAGCTCGGCGATGGCCTCGCGCCGGTCCAGCAGGGACGGGCTGTCGGCCCGTCGCTCCCGCGTCGGATGATGGCTGCGCCAGCGCTCGTCGTTCGACCTACTCATCGTCACCGTCGTGTCCCTCGTCCTCGAACTGTCGACGGTCATCATTACACCGTCTGGACGCGCAGATCCCGGGCGGGTACCCGTGGCCGGTGGCGTGGCGACCGCCGGCCGGGCGGCGTCCCAGCATCGACGACTGAATCAAGTTCTAGTGTTCGGCCCGCATCACGCCCTCCCCTGAGCGGTGCAAGTGATGTAACGTGTTCTACTGTCTGGTTCCGCTGGCTGGGGGTCCGATGACAACCGTGGTCGAGTACGACGTGGTGGTGGTGGGTGCCGGCGCGGCGGGCATGGTCGGTGCTCTCGTCGCGGCGAAGCACGGTCTGCGGACCGTCGTCGTCGAGAAGGCCGCCGTCTACGGCGGCTCCACCGCCCGGTCCGGGGCGGGTATCTGGGTGCCCAACAACGAGGTGATCCTCGCTGCCGGGGTGCCGGACACCCCCGACAAGGCCGCCGCCTACCTGTCCGCCGTGGTCGGAGATGAGGTGCCCGCCTCGCGGTTGCAGGCATACCTCGCGGCGGGACCCGCCACGATCTCCTTCGTGTTACAACACACGCCGCTGCGGTTCGCCTGGATGGAGGGCTACTCCGACTACTACCCCGAGTTGCCGGGTGGTCTGCCCGATGGCCGGTCGATCGAGCCGCAGCCACTCGACGCCAACCTTCTCGGCGCCGAGTACGCCGCCCTGAACGGTCCCTACATGGCCACCCCGCCGGGCACGGTCGTGATGGATGTCGACTACAAGTGGCTTGCCCTCATCGCCCGCCATCCGCGTGGACTGACCACGGCTACCGAGATCGTCGGCCGCTACCTGGCCGCGTGGGTCCGGGGGCAGAAGCCGATCACGATGGGCCAGGCCCTGGCGGGAGGGCTGCGGGCCGGCCTGCTCGCCGCCGACGTGCCGGTGTGGCTGAACACCCCACTGACCGAGTTGCACGTGGACGGGGGGCGGGTCGCCGGGGTGCGGGTGGTCCGCGATGGTGACGAGATGCTCCTCATGGCCCGGCGCGGGGTGATCGTGGGGTCGGGAGGCTTCGAGCACAACGAGGCTATGCGCAAGCAGTACCAACAGGAGCCGATCGGTGTGGATTGGACGGTCGGCGCGGCGTCGAACACCGGCGACGGAATCCAGGCCTGCGCCCAGGTGGGAGCGGCTCTGGACCTGATGGACAGCGCCTGGTGGGGGCCGATGATACCGTTGCCGACCGGCCCCTACTTCTGCCTCTCCGAGCGCACCCTCCCCGGCAACATCTTTGTCGACCCGGCCGGCGACCGGTTCGTCAACGAGGCCGCTCCGTACGGCGACGTGGTGCGGGTGATGTACGCACAGGACGCCTTTCCAACCTGGATGATCACCGACCAGCGGTACCGCAACCGCTACCTGTTCCGGGACATCCCGCCGCTGCTGCCCTATCCGGACGAGTGGTATCGATCGGGTGTCCTGTTCCGGGACTGGACCATCGAGGGCCTGGCCGGCAAGATCGGCGTGCCGCCGGCGGCGCTGCGCGCCACCGTCAATCGGTTCAACAACCTCGCAGAGGCCGGCCGGGACACCGACTTCCATCGGGGCGACAGTAGCTACGACCACTACTACGCCGACCCGACGAACCGCCCGAACCCGTGCCTGGCCGCACTGGGGTTGCCACCGTTCTACGCGATGCGGATCGTCCCGGGTGATCTCGGCACCAACGGAGGCGTACGAACCGATGCCCGGGGCCGGGCGTTGCGTGCGGACGGCTCCCTTGTCCCCGGCCTCTACGTCGCGGGGAACGCGAGCGCCGCGGTGATGGGGCATGGCTACGCCGGGGCGGGGTCGACGATCGGTCCGGCGATGACGTTTGGGTACCTGGCCGCGTTGGACATCGCCGGATCGTCCGGCGGGTGATGGTTGCTTCGCCGTCGTCAAGGGCTTGGCGGCGGTGGGTTCCCAGTTGGGAGGGTGCGTGATGCCGAAGGTCAGTGTGTCCGCGGAGTCCACAGTAGAGCCGGAAGCCGTGTGGCGGCTTGCCGTGGATCTGCCGAGGTATGCCGAGTGGCTCACCATGCACGAGGCGTTTCCCGGTGACATCCCGGCGACCCTCGCCGAGGGAATCGCCTACCGGCAGCGGGTGAAGCTGATGGGAATGCCCGCGGAGATGGCATGGCAGGTGACGACCGCCGTGGCCCCGGGGCGACTCGAACTCACCGGCGACGGGCCGATGGGCGTCAAGGCACACAACCGATTCGTGATCGAGCCGAGTGGGACCGGCTCGCAGATCACCTTCGAGATGGAGTTCATCGGACCGGCGTTGGCCGGCCCGATGGCGGGGATGCTGGAGAAGCAGGCCGGAACGGCGGCGCGGCAGTCACTGGACAGGTTCTCCGCGCTGTTGGCCTGATGTCGGGCGGGCGACCCCCGGCCCAACCGTGGGCGCGTTCTCCGGCGCGCCCACGGTACGGCGCCACTGCCGGGTCAGCGCAGCAACAGGCGCGCGGCGAGCTCGAGGTGGTCGTGCACGTCGTTGGCCGAGGCCCGCCTGGTGACCCAGGCGACCAGGCTGGACAGCCAGACGTCGCCGATGACGCGGGCCTTGGCCCGGTCGTCCGCCGACGGCTCGCCGTCGCGCATGGCCATGATGAACATGTCCTCCATCAATCGCGCGACGGCGTTGACCTCGGTGGCGGCGGTGGGGTCGGCGAACATGAACGCCCGGGTCATCGCCTCGGTCAGCATCGGGTCGCGCTGCATGGCGCGGGTGACCCGGCCGAGGATGAACACGGTCCGCTCGTGCGGCGTCTCTCCGGGGATGGCCGTGCGGCGCAGTTTGTCCTGCGTCCGTTCGAACTCCCTGGCCAGGGCGGACACCAGTAGGTGGATTTTGGAGGGGAAGTAGCGGTACAGCGTGCCGAGTGCGACGTCGGCGTGCTCGGCGACGCCGCGCATCTGCACCGCGTCGTACCCGCCTCTGGATGCCAGCGCGAGGGTGGCGTCCAGGATGCGCCGTCGGCGTTCGCGTTGGGCCGCTGACCCTTGCTCGGCGTCGACCAAGCCGCCGGCGGCACCTATGTTTCTGGTATGTGTTCTCGACGCCGCCATCCGTGCCTCTCGTGGTGTTGTGTCGAACTGGTAGCGGTCATGCCGTCATCACCAGCCTAGCAGTGTCCGGGTTGACGCATGTTCGGGGGTGGCTGGCGGCGATGGCATAGAACGTGTTCTACTTGCTGCGAGGTGTCCGGAGCGTGGTGCGGTGCTCGGAGTGGGGAGGGTCGATGCCGATCGCGACGACCGCCGACCAGTTGGCGGTCCAGGACGCGATCCGGCGGTGGGCCGCCGGGGCCAACATCCTGGCCACCGTACGCACGCTGGAGAACGGACCGTCATCGCAGGCCGACCGGCACTGGCCCGGCCTCGTCGACCTCGGCTGTTTCGCCCTGGCCGTGCCCGAACGGCTGGGTGGTGACGGCGGTCGCGTCAGCGACCTGGTCGCCGCGCTCGAACAGATCACCGACGCCCTGGTTCCAGGCCCGGTCATGCCCACCCTGCTCGCGGTGCTGGCGCTCGCGCCGCACGAGCGGGTGCCCGCCGCCAGGACCCTGCTGCCCGCGATGGCGGCCGGTGACGTGTCGGTCGGGGTCGCGCTCACCCCGGGAACGTTGACGGCCGTGCCGGTGCAGGGGGGAGCGTTGCGGGTGACCGGTCGGGTCGGCGCCGTTCTCGGCGGAGGAGCCACCACTCACCTGCTGCTGGCCGCCACCACCGAAACCGACACGGTGTGGTTCGTGCTCGACACGGACCACGACGGAATCCGCGTCACGTCCCGCACGCCGGTGGACTTCTCCCGACCGTTGGCCGACGTGCGGATGGTCGGAGCGCACGTCGGGCCAGACCAGCTCCTGCCCTCGTCCGGGCAGGCCCGGGTACGCGACGTCGCGGCGTTGCTGGGAGCGGTGGAAGCCGCGGCGGTGGCCGGGTGGTGCCTGCGGGCCGCCACCGATCACGCCAAGGTGCGGTACCAGTTCGGTCGGCCGATCGGATCGTTCCAGGCGGTCCAACACCTGTGCGCCGGAATGCTGTGCCGGGCCGAGCGGGCCGCCGCCGTTGCCTGGGACGCGGCACGCGCCTACGACCAGGCGCCGGAGGAGTTCCCCCTGGCCGCCGCCGCGGCCGCGGCGATCGCCCTGGACGCGGGCGTGGACAACGCCAAGGACTGCATCCAGGTCCTCGGCGGGATCGGCTTCACCTGGGAGCACGACGCCCACCTCTACCTGCGTCGGGCGCTTGCGGTGCGGCAGTTGCTCGGCGGCGGCGCCGGGTGGCGGGAGCGCTGCGCGGAGCTGACACTGGGCGGGGCCCGGCGCAACCTGTGGACGGTCGACGACGAGCACCGGGCACCGGCGGCAACGGCAGCACCGTCGGCGGCGGGATCCGGCACCGACGCCGCGAACCGCATGGCGGTACGTGGCCGTATCCGGGCGATCGCGCGGCTGCCCGAGGACGAGCGCCGCGCCGGGCTGGCCGCCGTGGGCTACCTCGCACCGCACTGGCCCGCGCCGTACGGCATCGATGCTTCGCCCGCGCAGCAACTTCTGATCGACGAGGAGCTCGACCGGGCCGGCGTCGCGCGGCCGGACCTGACAGTCGGCGGCTGGGCGGTCCCCACCATCCTGCGCCACGGCAGTACCGCCCAGCGTGACCGGTTCGCCGGCCCGTCCCTGCGCGGTGAGATCACCTGGTGTCAGCTCTTCAGCGAACCGGAGGCCGGTTCGGACCTGGCCGCGCTGCGCACCCGCGCGGACCGGGTGACCGGCGGTTGGCGACTGTCCGGCCAGAAGGTGTGGACCTCGCTGGCGGCTGAGGCGGACTGGGCGATCTGCCTGGC
The DNA here is from genome assembly GCF_030345795.1 of Micromonospora sp. WMMA1363. Classification (NCBI taxonomy): domain Bacteria; kingdom Bacillati; phylum Actinomycetota; class Actinomycetes; order Micromonosporales; family Micromonosporaceae; genus Micromonospora; species Micromonospora sp. WMMA1363. The sequence continues at coordinate 1,587,935 of NZ_JAUALB010000001.1, read as the reverse complement.
CCGCACCGACCCCGCGGCCGCCAAACACCAAGGGCTGACCTACTTCCTGCTGGACATGCGCAGTCCCGGCATCGAGATCCGCCCGCTGCGTGAGATCACCGGACGGTCGGTCTTCAACGAGGTCTTTCTGGACGGCGTCTTCGTCCCCGACGAGGGTGTGGTGGGCGAGCCGGGGCAGGGCTGGCGGCTGGCCCGGGCGACGCTCTCCTACGAGCGGGTCGCCATGGGGCGCGGCCCGGGTTTCGGCGCGGACGTCGAGCGGCTGGTCCGGATGGTCGGCGCCGACGGTGTCGTCGACGAGCCGGGCGCACGGGAACGCCTCGGCGGCCACGTCGCCGACGGTCTCGCGGTGTCCCTGGTGGACGTTCGGGCCATGCTGCGCCGACTCGGCGGTGACCGGGGCGGTCCGGAGTCGGCGGTGGCCAAGCTGATCGGTGTCGGCCATCGGCAGGCGGTGGCCGAAACGGCGCTGTCGGTGTGCGGTTCCGACGGTGCCGCAGCTGACGGTACGAGCGTCGAGCCCGTCTACCAGTTCCTCCTCACCCGATGCCTCAGCATTGCCGGCGGCACCACCCAGATCCTGCTGTCCCTGGTGGCCGAGCGGGTGTTGGGCCTGCCCAAGGGGGAGGGGAGCTGAATGCGGTTCGCACCGGACGACCGGCAGCGGGCGGTCGTCGAGGCTGTCGAGGCGGCGTTGGACGGCCCCGGTGACGGGGGGCCGGAGCGGAGGTGGACGGCCCTCGGCAAGGCCGGAATCCCGGCCCTGGCGATGCCGACCTGGCTCGGCGGGGATGGGCTCGGAACGGCCGAGGTGGCAGCGGTGCTGACCGAGATCGGGCGGCGGGCCGAGGCGCTGCCGGCGCTGGCCACCCTGGCGCTGGGTGTCCTCCCGGTGGTCCGTTGGGGCTCCCGGGAGCAGCAACGGGACCTGCTCACCGGCGTACCGACCGGATCGACGGTGCTCACGGCCGGATGGCGCGAGCCTTCCGAGCCGATGCCCACCGCGCCCCGGACCACCATCACCCGTGGTCGGGCCGTCACCGGCAAGAAGCTCGGCGTTCCCTACGCGGCGCAGGCGTACCGAATCCTGACGCCCGTCAGTCTGGACGCCGGGGGCGTCGGAGTCGCCCTCGTCGACCCGAGGGCCACCGGGGTGACGCTGGTCCGGACACCCACCTGCGGTTCGGCCCCGGAGTACTCACTTCAGCTGGACGGGGCGCCCGCCACGGGGCTGCTCGACGCAGCGGCGGTCGAGGACCTCTACCGGCACGTCGTGGCCGCGGCGTGTGCGGCGGGCGACGGCCTGCTGGCCGGCGCGTTGGCCCTCACCTCGGCGCATGTCGGCTCCCGCGAGCAGTTCGGTCGGCCGTTGGCGGCGTTCCAGGCTGTCGCCCAACAGATCGCGGACGTCTACGTGGCGTCCCGCACCCTGCACCTCGCCACCGTCTCGGCGTGCTGGCGACTCGGAGCCGGTCTCGACGCGACCGGTGATCTGGACGTGGCGGCGTACTGGTTGGCCGGGGAGGCCCTGCCGGCCCTACGGACCTGTCACCACCTGCACGGAGGGCTGGGCCTGGACGTCGCCTACCCCCTGCACCGGTACTCGGCGCTGGCCCGGGACCTGGTGCGGTCCCTGGGCGGGACCGAGGCATGCCTGGAGAGACTCGGGAGCCGCCATGCACATCGAGCTGTCTGAGCGGCAGCAGGCGCTGCGGGCGGAGCTGCGGGCGTACTTCGCCGGTCTGCTCTCGCCGGCGGAACGGGCCACGCTGCTCACCGAGCGGCACGGTCCGCTCTACCGCGACGTGGTCCGCCGGATGGGCCGGGACGGCTGGCTCGGCGTGGGCTGGCCCACCGCCTACGGCGGTCGTGGGTTCGGCCCGTTGGAGCAGCAGATCTTCGTCAACGAGGCGGCCCGAGCCGACGTACCGCTGCCGGCCGTCACCCTGCAGACCGTGGGGCCAACCCTCCAGGCGTACGGGACCACGGAGCAGCGGGAGTTCTTCCTGCCCCGGATCCTGCGCGGCGAAGCGCACTTCGCGATCGGGTACACGGAGCCGGGCGCGGGCACCGACCTGGCGGCCCTGCGCACCAGCGCGGTCCGCGTCGACGACGGCTACGTCGTGAACGGTCAGAAGACCTTCACCACCGGCGCGCATGACGCCGACTACGTCTGGCTCGCCTGCCGGACGGCACCGGGGGCGCGACGACACGAGGGGATCTCGATCCTGATCGTGGACACCACCGACCCCGGTTACTCGTGGACGCCGATCATCACCTGTGACGGGTCGCACCACGTCAACGCGACCTACTACACCGACGTGCGGGTACCGGTCGGGATGCGGGTCGGTGCGGAGAACGCCGGCTGGCGGCTGATGACCACCCAGCTCAACCACGAGCGGGTGATGCTCGGCCCGGCCGGCCGGCTGGCCGTCGTGCACGACCGGGTACGCCGCTGGGCCGTGCAACGGGACCTGCTGGACCGAGCCGACGTACGCCGAGTACTGGCCCAGACCTACGCGGACGTGCGGGTCAACGAGTTGCTCAACTGGCAGGTGGCGACGGACACGGTGCGGGCCGCGGACGCCTCGGTCACCAAGGTCTTCGGCTCCCAACGGTTGCAGCGGATCGGCCAGGCACTGGAGGAACTCGTCGGTCGCCACGGCGACCCGGCCGACCCCGCCACCGGTGAGCTGCTGGCCTGGCTGGACATCCAGGTCAAACGCAACCTCGTGCTGACCTTCGGCGGCGGGGTGAACGAGATCCAGCGGGAAATCATCGCGACGGCCGGACTCGGGCTGCCCCGGGTACCTCGGTAGGAGGAGGAACCGATGGAAGGCGTCATCACCGCCGCGGCGGAGCGGATCCGGGCTGCGGGTGAGGGGCCATCCCGACACGCGCGTGACCCGGTCAACCTGCCGATGATCCGGAATTGGCTGGAGGCGATGGGTGACGGCAATCCCGTCTACGAGCGGACCGCGGTGGCGCCTCCGGCGATGACGCAGGTGTGGACCATGCGGGGTCTGCGTCCGGCCGCGGAGCCCGCCGATCCCCTCACCGCCATGTCCGCCGTGCTCGACCAGGCCGGGTTCACCTCGGTGGTGGCGACGAACTGCGAACAGACATACCACCGGTACCTGCGCCACGGTGAGCGGCTCGAGGTGCGTAGCCGGCTGGTGGACGTGATCGGACCGAAACGAACCGCGCTCGGTGAGGGCTGGTTCGTCACCACCGAGAGCACCTGGTACGTCGGCGAGGAGGCCGTGGCGTCGATGACCTTCCGGGTCCTGAAGTTCCGGCCGCCAAACTCCCCCGCCGTCGCGGACACCGGGGCGCCACCACGCCCGGCGGCGGCACCGGACGTGCTGCGGCCGGTCGTCACGGCGGACACCGCCTTCTTCTGGGCCGGCACCACGGCTGGTGAACTGCGTATCCAGCGGTGCGGGGGATGCGGCGCGCTGCGCCATCCGCCCGGGCCGGCCTGCCCACGGTGCGGCACCGACCGGCCGGAGCACGTGGTCGCGCGTGGAACGGGCGAGATCTTCAGCTTCGTGGTGCACCATCACCCGCCGGTGCCGGGGCGGCGGCTGCCGATCGTGGTCGCCGTGGTCGAGTTGACCGAAGGGGTCCGCGTCGTGGGCGAGGTGCTGGCGGCAGACCCGGCGCGGGTGCGGATAGGTGCCGCGGTACGGGTCGACTTCGTGCGGGTGGACGCCGAGCTGACCCTGCCCGCGTGGCGGCTGCTGCCATGAACACGGAGGTGGGCGTCGTGCTGCCCGAACTGCGGATCCTGGCCACCCCTACCTTCGTGGTCAGCACCGCCGTCGCCACCCGCGACTTCCAGGATGTGCACCACGACCGGGACCAGGCTGCCCGGCGGGGCTCGAAGGACATCTTCGTCAACATCCTGACCACGACCGGGCTGGTGCAGCGGTACGTGACCGACTGGGCGGGGCCGGCGGCGGTGGTGCGGGATATCTCCGTGCGGCTCGGCGCGCCGTGCTACGTGTACGACACTCTCGTCCTGACCGGGCAGGTCGCCGAAGTGTGGTCCGGTGGGTGTGTGGTGGCGGTGGTCGGACGGGTCGGCCGGGGCGACCACGTGACGGGTCGGGTTCGGGTCGGGGGGGTCCAGTGATCTCGGGAGCAGCCGCGATCGTCGGTGTCGGAGCGACGGAGTTCTCCAAGGAGTCCGGCCGCAGCGAGGTCCGGTTGGCCGTGGAGGCCGTGCGCGCCGCCCTCGCCGACGCCGGGCTGTCGGCGGCCGACGTCGACGGCTTGGTGACCTTCACCATGGACAGCACCGCCGAGGTCGCCCTCGCCCGCGAGATCGGCGCCGGGGAGTTGCGCTTCTTCAGTCAGGTCGGGTATGGCGGCGGCGCGGCCTGCGGCACGGTGCAGCAGGCGGCGATGGCGGTCGGCGCCAAGGTGGCGGAGGTCGTGGTGTGTTACCGCGCGCTCAACGAACGGTCCGGTCGCCGCTTCGGCCGAGTGTCCCGGGCCGCTGCGACCGCGCCGACCTCCTCCGGTGTCGACAACGGCTGGCACTACCCGATGGGACTAAGCACCCCGGCCGCGACCGTGGCCATGGTCGCCCGGCGCTACCAACACGTCTTCGGGGCCACGGGTGAGGACTTCGGCCGGGTGGCGGTGGCGGCTCGCCGACATGCCGCGACGAACCCGCGGGCATGGTTCTACCAACGACCGATCACACTCGCCGACCACCAGGCGTCCCGGTGGATCGCCGAGCCGCTCCGGCTGCTGGACTGCTGCCAGGAGAGCGACGGCGCGGTCGCCCTGGTGGTGACCAGTGTCGAACGCGCCGCCGACCTTCCGGCGACCCCGGCCGTGATCACCGCCGCCGCCCAGGGCAGCGGGGCGGACCAGTACGTGATGACCAGCTACTACCGGGACGACCTGACCGGGCTGCCGGAGCTGGGTGTGGTCGGGCAGCAGCTCTGGCGGCAGTCGGGTCTCGTCCCCGACGACGTGCGGGTCGCCGTGCTGTACGACCACTTCACCCCGTACGTGCTGATGCAGCTGGAGGAGTTGGGTTTCTGTCCGCGGGGCGAGGCACGGCACTTCATCGCCGACGGGACGATCGAGCTGGGCGGTCGACTCCCGGTCAACCCGCACGGCGGGCAACTCGGTGAGGCGTACATCCACGGGATGAACGGCATCGCGGAGGCGGTCCGGCAGCTCCGGGGCAGTGCGGTCAACCAGGTCAGCGGGACCGGTCCGGTACTGGTGACCGCGGGCACCGGCGTGCCGACCAGCGGCCTGTTGCTGACGCGCGGGGACTGATCGGGTGCTCCGCCGCGACGTGTCACCCGTCCCGGAGCGTGATCACCGCGTCGGACAGCGCCGGGGCGTTGTCGCGTTCCACCACCGAGGTGGCCAGCACGAGTCGCCCGTCCTCCCGCCACAGCCGGGTGAGCAGCGTCTCACCGGGGTAGACCACGCCGGCGAACCGAGCGTCGTAGCCGGCCAACCGAGACGGGTTCCCGTCCAACACGGCGTCGACGGCCGCCTTGCCCACCATGCCGTACGTGCACAGGCCGTGCAGGATCGGGCGGGGGAACCCGGCTGTCGCCGCGAACGCCGGATCCACGTGCAGCGGGTTGCGGTCACCGCACAGCCGATACCACAGTGCCTGCCGCCGCGACGTGGGAGTGTGGATGACCGCGTCAGGGGCGCGGTCCGGTGGGGGAACCCGCGTCGACGCGCCACGGGCGCCGCCGAACCCGCCCTCGCCGCGGAGGAACACGCTGGACCGACTGGTGAAATAGGTGGTGCGGGTCTCGGTCACGACGACGGCGGCCGTTCCCTTGTCCTGCACCTCGACGATCTGGGACCGGGCGGGTGCCCGTCCGCTGGGCGGTAGGGGCCGGTGCACGACGAGTTCCTGGCGGCCGTGCAGCGCCTGGGCGAGATCCGCGTCGATCCCGGGCATCGTGAGCACGGGAGGTGCGGTGTTGCGCAGCGTGCCGGTCACCACCGCGAAGGTGGGTAGCACCCGCAGGTCGCGTTCGTACACGTAGTGCAAGTCCGCGGGGCCCGCGCCGATCGCGAGGTGGTACAGCAGGACATCGGTGGTGTCCCAGACGAGGTCCCGGGTGGGTAGTTCGGCGCCGATGGCCATGGTCGGGTCGATCGGCATCGGGGTCCCCTCTCGACCGGTCGGAAACGAGAACAGGTTATACCGGCGGGGTCCTGGGTCGCTACCCGTCGGAGTCCTGCGGCGTGTCGCCGGCCGACACCGGGACCGGCCGTCACGAGTAGTCGACGACGACCGTGGCGGTGAGCGGCAGTGCCTGGCAGGCCAGGGTGTAGCCCTCGGCGAAGTCCTGTTCCTCGAGCACCTCGTTGTGCAGGAGCACGACGTCACCGTCGACCAACCGGCACGCGCAGGCTCCGCAGATCCCCTGCCGGCAGGAGTACGGCGGGTTGAGGCCGGTGTCGATGAGCAGGTCGAGCAGGCGAGTCCCCGCCGGCCAGGGAAGCCGCAGGGTCCGGCCGTCCAGCGTCACCTGGACCGTCGCGCCGGCGGCGGGTGCGGCGGCGGGCGGCTCGTCGTCGGACATCGCCTCGAACCGTTCCACGTGGATGCGTTCGGCGGCCACGCCCAGGCCGGTGAGGGCGTCCCGCGCCACCACCAGGTACGGTTCGGGTCCGCAGACGAACGTGTCCCGGTCGGCGTACGGACGGGTGAGTGTGGCCAGCGCGTCGGCGGTCGGCGGACCCCGCTCCGCGTCGAACCAGTGTCGTACCCACAGCCGGTCCGGGTGACGGGTCTCGAGGTCCCGCAGCGCGGCGGCGAAGATGACGCTGTCCTCGTCGCGGTTGGCGTAGACGAGGGCGACCCGTCCCCGGCCGCGGGCGAGGATCGACTTGAGGATGGACGCCATCGGTGTGATGCCGCTACCGCCGGCGAGCAGCAGCAGGTCGGCGTCGAGCGAGTCCGGGACGAAGCGGCCAGCCGGCGGCGACACCTGGAGGTGGGTGCCCGCGGTGACCTGGTCGCACAGCCAGTTCGAGGCGTGTCCACCCGGCACCCGCTTCACCGTGATCGTGTGTGGCTCGCCCAACTCGGGGGCGCTGGACAGCGAGTAGCAGCGGGCGAGCGTACCCCCACCGCCGCGTGGGACGCGTACGGTCAGGAACTGCCCCGGCCGGTAGGCGAAGCGGCCGGCCAGGTCGTCGGGCACCGCCAGCACCAGCGAGCGGGCGTCGGCGGTCTCCTCGACGACGGCGCTGACCCTGATCCGGTGGTATGCGTCCCGGCCGGTCATGCGGGAGCCGATATCCGGAGCCGACCGTCGCGTACCGCCCGCTCGATGGTGTCCCGCAGGGCGACGCAGGTGTGGGTCAGCGTCGGCCGGTGCTCCGGCGGCGTCCGGGCAGCGCAGTCCAGGGCGGCCTGGATGGTCCACTGCACGCTGGTCTGCGGCGGGCTGCTCTTGCCGACGAGCACCTGTGCGCCGCAGCCCTCGCAGGCGAGGGCGGTGAGTCCGGCCGTCAGCTGCGCGCGTCGGTCGGCTGGGGTTCCCGGTCGGGTCACGACGGCTCGGCTCCGGTCTGCCGGGCGGCCAGGTTCCGCGCGACCTCGGCCTCCCAGACGGCCACCGCGCGGGTGGTGTCCACCTCGAACTCGTAGCGCGCCACCATGTCTTCGGTGACGTCCTGGGCGTCCACGTAGAACTGGTCGTACCACCGCCGCAACTGGTAGACCGGTCCGTCCTCGGCACACAACAGCGGATTGTCGATGCGACTCTTGTGCTTCCAGATCTCGACGTCCTGCAGGAACCCCACGCCGATGCTGCGGGCCATCTTGGCCGCGGCTCGGTCGGCCTGCTCGGTCGACAGGCCGGGCAACCGCTTGACGATCACCCCCCACTGGAGGACGAAGGAGGTGGGCGTGACCGGGTAGTGGCAGTTGATCAATACTGACTCGACCGTCGTGCCGTGGTAGTCGTGCCACAGGTAGTCGATCATGTACGCGGGTCCGTGGTACGCGGCCTCCGAGCGCAACGTGACGTCGGCGTCACCGTAGGTGGAGCCGGTGACCACGTCGGGGCGACCCCTGGTCTCCAGGTACTGCGCGGCGGTCTGGCCCTCGAAGACATTGCGGAAACGGGTGGGAAAGGCGAAGTGGATGTAGAAGAAGTGGGCCATGTCCACCACGTTGTCCATGACCTCCCGGCAGTTCGCACCGTCGATGCGCACCGAGCTCCATGACCAGTTGCTCCAGTCGTCGGAGTAGGCGCCATCGACGCGGGGGATGACGGCCTCCGCCGGGGGTGGGGCTCCCTGTGGGTCGTGCCAGACGAACAGCTGCCCGTTCTGTTCCCGGCTGGTCCATGCCCGAGTGCGGGCGCGTGGGGGCACCCGGTGGGCGTAGGGGACCAGGGCGCACCGGCCGTCGCCAGCCCACCGCCAGTCGTGGAACGGGCACGCGATCGCATCTCCCTTGATCGTGCCCATGCTGAGGTCTCCGCCCATGTGCCGGCAGTAGGCGTCGAGCACCTGTAGGCGGCCGGCGGAGTCGGCGAAGACCACCAGCTTGGTGCCGAACGCCTCGATCGCGTGCGGCCCGCCGTTCCGGAAACCCTCGGCGAGGCCGAGGCAGTGCCAGCCGCGGGCGAACCTGGCCGGCGGTCTGCCGGCATCGATGGTACGCACGCCGTCCCGGTCGCTCATGTGGTCCCTCCCGCTCCGCCCGCTGATCGGTGGCAGGTCGCGTCCTGGCGGAATCGTCGAATCGTCGATGCAGGTGGCTCAAGTAGAACATGTTCTAGTATAGTTCCCGGCGGAGACGCCAACCAGGTCCAGGCGCCACCGCAGGGTAAGGGGAGGACGGATGAGCCACTCACCTCAGGCGGTCATCGACGCGGTCCGGGACCTGCTGCCCGTCCTTCGCGAACGGGCGCAGGAGGTCGAGGACCGCAGGGCGCTGCCGACCGAGACGGTCAAGTCGTTGGCGGACAGCGGCGTCTTCCGGCTGTTGCAACCGGCCCGGTACGGCGGACACGAGGCCCACCCGGTCACCTTCCTGACCGCGGTCCGGCTCATCGCCAGCGCCTGCGGCTCCACCGGCTGGGTGTCCTCGGTGATCGGCGTGCACAACTGGCAGCTCGCCCTCTTCCCCGACCAGGCGCAGGCGGACGTCTGGGAGGCCGATACCGAGGTCAGGATGTCCTCGTCGTACGCGCCGACCGGCACGGTCGCGGCGGTCGACGGTGGGTACCGACTCCGCGGCAGGTGGAGCTTCTCCTCCGGCTGCGATCACGCCCGCTGGGCGTTGCTGGGTGGCATCGTTCCCGGCGCCGACGGTCAACCCGGCGACTTCCGGACCTTCCTGCTCCCGGCGGACGACTACGTGATCGACGACGTCTGGGACACCGTCGGGCTGCGGGGAACCGGCAGCAACGACATCGTCGTGGCCGACGCCTTCGTGCCCGAACACCGGTCGCTGAGTTTCGCCGACACCGCCCGGTGCGTCTGCCCCGGGCAACGGAGCAACACCGCGCCCCTCTACCGCATACCGTACGGATCGTTGTTCTCGTACGCGATCACCACTCCGATCATCGGGATGGCCGAGGGCGCGTACCAGGCACACGTGTCCTACCAGCGGGAGCGGGTGCGCGCCGCCTACATCGGATCGCGGGCGGCGGAGGACCCGTTCACCCAGGTCCGCGTCGCCGAGGCGTCGGCCGACCTGGCCGCGGCGGTCCTCGCGATGGAGCACAACATGCGGGAGCTGATGGAGGTCGTCGCCGCCGACACGCGGATACCGCTGCCCCTGCGGTTGCGGATCCGTCGCGACCAGGTGCGCGGCACCGGCCAGGCGATCGGCGCGGTGGACCGGCTGTTCGAGAACTCCGGCGGGCGCGCGCTCGTCGCCGGTACCCCGATCCAACGGTTCTGGCGGGACGCGCACGCCGGCCGGGTGCACGCGATCAACGACCCGGAGCGGGCCATGGTGATGTTCGGCAAGGGTGAATTCGGCCTCGACATCGCCGACGCGATGCTGTGATCGAGGAGGTTCGATGACGGTGGTGGTCAGCGCGGACGCCACGTCGACCAGCCGGTCGACGCGGGTCGGCGACTCACTCGTGCATTACCACGACGCGGGCACTGCGGGTGGCACCCCGATCGTGTTGTTACACGGTGGCGGTCCCGGGGCGTCGGCCTGGAGTAACTTCGGCGGCAACGTGCCCGTGTTGGCGAGTCGGTTCCGGGTTCTCGCGGTGGACCAGCCGGGGTTCGGTCGGTCGGACGCGGCCGGGGTCGCCGGCCACTTCTTCACCTACGCCGCCGACACGCTCGCCGGGCTGCTCGACGGGTTGGGTGTCGACCGGGTCCACCTGATCGGTAACTCGCTGGGCGGCGGCACCGCCGTGCGGTTCGCCCTGCGCCACCCCGACCGCGCGGACCGGCTGGTGCTGATGGGGCCGGGTGGGCTCAGTCTCAACGTCTTCGCACCCGAGCCGACCGAGGGCGTGCGGCGGTTGGTCGAGTTCGCGGCCCCACCCGGACCGAGCCGGGAGAAGCTGGTCGCCTTTCTACGCACGCTGGTCTACGACCAGAGCCTCGTCACCGACGAACTGGTCGACGAGCGCTGGGCGATGGCCAACGATCCGGCGGCGCTGCGCGCCATGGCGTCGATGGGTGCCTCCTTCCGGGACCCGACGCTGGTCGAGGAGGGGCTGCTGTGGCGGGAGGCGCACCGACTGCGCAACGAGGTGTTGCTGGTCTGGGGCCGGGAGGACCGGGTCAACCCGCTCGACGGTGCCTTGGTGGCGCTCAAGCTCATCCCACGGGCCAGGCTGCACGTGTTCGGCGGCTGTGGCCACTGGGCCCAGCTGGAACGGTTCGACGAGTTCAACCGATTGGTGATCGGCTTCCTACCGGGAGAGACGGCATGAGCGGACTCCGTTCCTTGGGATACCTCCGGATCGAAGCCACCGACGTCGACGCGTGGCGTGAGTTCGGCGAGACCGTGCTCGGAATGGTGCCGGACAGCGGACCGGACTCGTCAGCGCTCTACCTGCGGATGGATGACTTCCCAGCCCGGCTCGTCATCGTTCCCGGCGCACGTGACACGCTGCTCGCCGCCGGGTTCGAGCTGCCGGACCGGCAGTCGCTGGCCGAACTGGCCGGGAGACTGGAAAAGGCCGGAATCGCCACCGAGCAGGGCACCCCGGGCGATCTCGCCGAGCGCCGGGTGGCGGATCTGGTCCGTTTCAACGATCCCTTCGGCAATCCGCTGGAGCTGTTCTCGGGAGTGGCACTGGCGGACCGCCCGGCGGTCAGCCCGTACGGCAACCGGTTCGTCACCGGTGCCGGCGGGCTCGGTCACGTCGTGCTCTCCGCCGGCGACGACGCCGAGGGTCTGCGCTTCTACACCGACCTGCTGGGCTTCCGACTGCGCGACTCGTTGCGGCTGGCGCCGGAGTTGGTCGGCCTGCCGCCCGGCGGCGACCCGCTGTGGATCCGCTTCCTGGGCTGCGGACCGCGCCACCACAGCCTGGCGATCGCCCCCATCCCGACGAGCACCCGTATCGTGCACGTCATGGTCGAGGTCACCACACTCGACGACGTCGGCCGTGCGATCGACCGATGCCAGCGCAACGGAACCGCCGTCGCGGCCACGTTGGGCCGGCACGCGAACGACCTGATGGTCTCGTTCTACCTTCGGTCACCGGGCGGATTCGACATCGAGTACGGCACGGACGGCCTACTCGTCGACGATGCCACCTGGGTGTCGCGGGAGACAACGGCGCACAGTCTCTGGGGACACCGGTTCGCCCGGCCGCGCTGAGACTGCCGTGGACCAGCTGCGGTTCCGCCGGGTACTCGGTCACTTCTGTACCGGGGTGACCGTGGTGACCAGCGTCGACGGCGAGACGCCGGTGGGCTTCGCCTGTCAGTCGTTCGCCGCCCTGTCCCTGGATCCGCCGCTGGTGCTGTTCTGCCCGGGCAGGGGATCGGCCACCTGGCGTCGGATCGCCCGGGCCGGCCACTTCTGCGTCAACATCCTCGCCGAGGACCAACGCGACGTGTCGCGGGTCTTCGGAGTCAGCGGCGCGGACAAGTTCGCCGGTGTCTCCTGGGTGCGGTCGCCCGGCGGCGCGCCGATCATCGACGCCGTGCTCGCCTGGGTCGACTGTCGCATCGAGTCCGTGTGGTCGGGCGGGGACCACGACATCGTGATCGGGCGGGTGACCGACCTCGCCATCGTCCGCGACGCCCGACCGCTGCTGTTCTACACCGGACGCTACACCGATGCCGCGCCGGTCTCGTCACACGCGCCGCCGGAGGTGGTGGACACCCTGCTCGCGTGGCCCCGGCACACCGACTGGATCTGATCGCCGCCCCCGACGACCGTCTCCGCGAGGCGGGCGACGTGCGCCCGCGCGTGACCGAACAGGTGGGCCGCTCCGTGCGCCCGCTTGAAGTAGCGGTGGGCGTCGTGCTCCCAGGTGATGCCGATCCCCCCGTGGAGCTGGATCATCTCGGCGGCTGCCTGCTCCAGCGCCTCGGCGCAGTAGACCGCGGCTCCGGCCGCGAGCAGGTCGGCGTCGGGCGCGTCGGCGTCGAGGCTCGACGCCGCGGCGTACGACAGCGACCGGGCGCTGTCCACCACCACCCGCAGGTCGGCCAGCCGGTGCGCGAGCGCCTGGAACCCGCCGATGGGCCGGCCGAACTGCACCCGGGTCAGGGCGTGGGCCACGGTCAGCTCCAGGGCCCGAGCGGCGGCACCGACCTGCTCGGCACTGAGGGCGACGCAGGCGACGTCACGGACCCACTCCAGCGGGTTCGTGTCGCCCAACCGGTGTCCCGGTGCCCCGTCGAGCGTGACCACCGCCAGTCGCCGGGTGAGGTCCATTGTGGTGACCAGGTGCCGACGCACGCCGGCGCCGCGGGGGTCCACCTCGAACAGCCGGGTCCCCGCCGGCGTGCCGGCGGCGACCACCAGCACGTCTGCCAGGTGCGCATCGAGCACGTGGTGTGCCTCCCCGGTGAGGCGGCCGCCCTCGGTGACCGAGTACGCCGGTCGGTGCGGGTCCCAGTCACCGTGGTGGTCGGTCCACGCGAGGGCCGCCAGCCGCCGCCCGGTGACGAGATCGGGCAGGATCCGCCGGCAGGCGGACTCGTCACCGGTGCGCAGCAACGCCTGGCCGGCGAGAACCGCGCAGCCGAGCATCGGCGAGGGGGTGAGGGTACGACCCAGTTCGTCCAACACGACGTGGGTCTCCACCAGGCCGGCACCGAGCCCGCCGAAGCGTTCGGGTACCGCCAGACCCGCCACACCGATCTGGCCGCACAGCACCCGCCACAACTCGGTGTCATCCCCGGCCGTCGATTCGGTCGTCTCCGCGACGGACCGGCCGGACGCGTGTCGGGCCAGCACCCCGCGTACGGCCATCCGCAGGGCCTCCTGCTCCGCCGTCATGCCAGGTCATCGGCGGTCAGCGCGGCCATGATCCGACCACGGTGCCAGGACTGGGTGCCCCACGAGCGGGCCAGGGCCCAGATCCTGGTCAGCCAGGAATCGAGACCGGACTCCCGGGCGTACCCGAACGCCCCGTGCACCTGGAGGGCGGTACGGGCGGCGCGGAGGGCGGCGTCCGCGCACGCCACCCTCGCGGCGGAGACGTCCCGGACGGCGGTGGGGGTGTCGTCGGCGACGGCCACCGCCGCGGCGTACAGCAGTGGCCGGGCGAACTGGAGTCCGACGGCCACGTCGGCGAGCATGTGCTTGACCGCCTGGAACTGCCCGATCGGCCGGCCGAACTGGGTACGTTCGCCGGCGTACCGGGTGGTCGTCTCGAGCAGCGCGTGGCCCGCGCCGAGAAGCTGCGCCGCGCAGGCCAACGCGCCGGCGTCGAGCGCGCGGGCGACGGCTTGCGTGACGGCCGGGCCGGCTGCGAGCAGCGCGCCGTCGGCCACCTCGACCAACCGCCGAGTGTCGTCCACCGAGCGGAGCCGTACTCCGGGCACCCCGAGGCGCAGCGTCCGCGCGTCGGCGCGGAGCACCAGGGTGGCGACGTCGGCGTCCGTGGCGTACGGCAGGTGGGGTGCCACGGCGAGCGTGCCGACCACCTCGCCGGCGGCGAGGCGTGGCAGCCAGGACTCGCACAGCGCCTCGTCGCCGAGTGTCGTGAGCAGCACGGGCACGGCGGCGACGGACTCGGCGACCGGACCGGGTAGGGCGTGGTGTCCGAGTTCCTCGCACGCGACGACGACGTCCGCCGGGTGCGCGGCCAGGCCGCCCCACCGGGCCGGCACCGCGAGACCGGTCACTCCCAGGTCCGCCAGGCGGCGCCAGACCGTCCGCCCGGGAGCGTGGTCGTCGGTGGCCCACCGCCGGGCGACGGCGGGAATGTCCGCCTCGGCCAGCATCGCGTGCAGGACGGCGGCGAGCTGTTCCTGCTCCGCGGAGAGCGCAAGTCTCATCGGGGATCCCGGGGCAGGCCGAGTACCCGTTCGGCGATCACGGTGCGCTGGATCTCGTTGGTGCCGGCGTAGATCGGACCCGCCAGGGAGAACAGGTAGCCGTCCAGCCAGGCGTCCGCCCCGCCGCCGGTGTCCGTTCGTACGCCGCCGGTCTCGGCGTGCGGCCCGAGCAGGTCGAGCGCCACCTCGTGCAGCGCGACGTCCAGGTCCGACCAGAAGACCTTCGTCATGCTGGCGGCGGAGCCGCTCGGGAACGTGGTCGGGCCGGTCGCCCGGTCGCCCGCGGGCTGGCTGACGGTGCCGTAGCCGTGCATCCGGTACGCCTGGGCGGCGACCCAGGCGTCGACGACGCGGTCGCGTAGGGTCGGGTCGGCCGGGTGACCGGTCTGGCGCCACAGCCGCACGAGTCGCCGGGCCGCGGCGGTGAACCGTCCCGGGCTGCGCAGCGACAGCCCACGCTCGTGGCCGGCGGTGCTCATCGCGACGGCCCAGCCCTGGTTCACCTCGCCGAGCACGTCGGCGTCGGGCACGAACACCCCGTCGAGGAAGATCTCGGCGAAGCCGGCCGCACCGCCGAGCTGGCGGATCGGGCGGACCGTGACGCCCTCGGCGCGCAGATCGAACATCAGGTACGTCAGGCCCCGGTGGCGGTCCGCGCCGGTGCGGAAGAGCCCGAACGCGCGATCCGCATGGGTAGCGCGGGTGCTCCAGGTCTTCTGCCCCGACAACAGCCATCCGCCGTCGGCGCGTGCCGCACGGGATCGGATCCCGGCCAGGTCGCTGCCGGCGTCCGGCTCCGACCAGGCCTGAGCCCACACGTCGTCGGCACGGGCCATCCGGGGCAGCAGGCGGCCGCGCTGCTCGGCGGTGCCGTGGGTGAACAGGGTGGGCGCGAGCAGGAAGAGACCGTTCTGGTTGATCCGGGCCGGGGCGCGCGCGGCGTGGTACTCCTCCTCGAAGATCAGCCAGTACAGCGGTGGGACGGCCCGGCCGCCGTAGCGTGTGGGCCACGACACCACCGACAGCCGGGCCTGGGCGAGGTGCCGTTCCCACGCCCGGTGGGCCGCGTCGCCGTCGGCCGTGTCCATGGGCGGCAGCGGCCCGGTGGGCACGTTCGCGGTCAGCCACGACCGGACCTCCGCCCGGAACGCGCGGACCTCGTCGTCGAGGTCCAGGTTCATCGTGCCGGCCTGCCTCACGAGGTCGCCCTCGCCTTCATGCTGCCGGCGTCCATTCCGGCCAGCGAATCGCCCGACACCTCCGCGTTGTGCGCGTGCGCGAGGTGGTGCAGACCGAAGGCTGCGTCCATCGCCGAACGCATCCCCATCAGGTCCTCCGACTGATTGACCGCCCGTTTGGTCAGGGCCAGTCCGAAACGGGGCATCGCGGCGATCCGCTCGGCGACGCCGAGGGTGTGCGACGCCAGGTCCGCGCGGGGAACGACCTGGTTGACCATGCCGACCTCGTACGCCCGCCGGGCGCCGAAGCGGTCGCCGGTGAACAGGATCTCCTTGGCGAAGCGTGGCCCCAGCACCCACGGGTGGGCGAAGTACTCCACGCCGGGAATGCCCATCCGCACCACGGGGTCCGCGAAGTACGCGTCCTCGGCCGCGATGATCAGGTCGCAGACCCAGGCCAGCATGAGCCCGCCGGCGAGGCAGGCCCCCTGCACCATCGCGACGGTCGGCTTCGGCAGCTCCCGCCAGCGCCGGCACATGCCGAGGTAGACCTCCATCTCCCGGGCGTACCGCTGGTCGGCGCCGGGCCTGCCGACGTGGTCCCACCACAGCACCGCCCGGCGATCGAAGGTCTGGTCGACGTCTCGGCCGGGCGAGCCGATGTCGTGGCCCGCGGAGAAGTGCTCACCGGCGCCGGCGAGCACGATGACCGCGACCGAGTCGTCGTCCACGGCTCGGGCGAAAGCGGAGTCGAGGGCGTAGGTCATCGCGGAGTTCTGGGCGTTTCGGTACCGGGGCCGGTTCATCGTCACCACGGCGGTCGGTCCCCGGCGCTCGAACCGCACCGGCTCGTCGTCTGTCACTGCGCTGCCTCCTGCCGAAGTACCTGCTTGAGCGGTTTGCCGGTCGGGTTGCGCGGCAGTGCGGTGCGGAACTCGACCACTCGCGGGACCTTGTAGTTGGCCAGCCGGGTGCGGCAGAAGGAGAGCACGTCCTCGGTCGACAGCAGGTGGTCGGGCGCAAGGACCACGTATGCCTTGCCGACCTCGCCCAGCCGCGGGTCGGGCACGCCGACCACCGCGGACTCGGCGACACCGACCAGCCGGGCGAGCACCTGCTCGACCTCGGCCGGGTACACGTTGAACCCACCGCAGACGTACATGTCCCCCAGCCGGTCGGTGATGCTCAGGTAGCCGCGCTCGTCGAGCCGCCCGACATCACCGGTGTGCAGCCAACCGTCGGGGTCGACCGCGGTGGCGGTCGCCGCCGGGTCGTCGAGGTAGCCGAGCATCACGTTCGGACCGCGCAGCAGGATCTCACCCGGCTCGCCGGTGGAGACCGGCGCTCCGTCCGGGCCGACCACCCGCACCTCGAAGCCGGCCGCGGCCCGTCCCGAGGTCCGCGCCACGGTCCGCGGGTCGTCACCCGGGCGGCACATCGTCGCCACCACCGCCTCGGTCAATCCGTACGCGGTCAGGATGGTCTCGAAGCCCAGTTCGTCGCGGATTCGCTCGATCAACGCCGCCGGCACCGTGGCCGCTCCGGTGACCGCGAGTCGTAGCGTGGACAGGTCGTGCCGGGCCCGGTCGGGGTGGTCGAGCAGGCTCTGGTAGATCGTCGGCGGGCCGGGCAGGACGGTGATGTTCTCCTGCTGGACCAGGCGCAGCACCCGCCCGGCGTCGAAGACCGCCTGCGGCACGAGGGTGGCGCCGCTGACCAGGCAGGACAGGATTCCGGCCTTGAGTCCGAAGCTGTGGAAGAACGGGTTGACGACGAGATACCGGTCGGCCGGGGACAGCCGGCCGATCCGCGCCCACTCCGTTGCCACGGCCAGCGTCTGCCGGTGCGCGCTCATCGCCCCCTTGCTGCGCCCGGTGGTGCCCGAGGTGAAGAGGATGTCACTGACCCATTCCGGCGTCACCGCCGTCGCCCGTGCGTCGACGCGGGCCGCCGGTACGGTGTCGGCCAGGCGCAGGAAGGCGGGCCACCCGGTCGCGTCGGTGGCCGCTGCGGCGCCGGGTTCGACCGGGATCTCCACGATCACCTCGGGTAGGGCGGCGCCCTGCTCGGCCGCCGCCGCGCGCAGCGTGGCGAGCCGGTCGACGCCGAGGAAGGTGCCGGCCACGAGCAGCGCGCGGGCCTCGCTGCGGCGCACCACGTCCAACGCCTCCGGCCCGGTGTATCGGGTGTTCACCGGCACCAGCGTCGCACCGGCGTAGCCGATCCCCAGCGCGGCCGGCACCCAGTGGTGGGTGTTCGGTGACCAGATCGCCACCCGGTCGCCGGGCCGCACCCCCGTCGCGATGAGTGCCCGCGCCACGGTGCGGACCGCCTCGTGTAGCGCCGCGAAGGTCAGCCGCGGCCCGTCCGGCTCGGCCAGGGCCAGGGCGTCACCGTACGTCCGGGCCGCTCGGGCGACGACGGCGGGGATGGTGGGCTCCATCGACACCTCCTCACACAAGCAAGTGCTTGGTAGGGTGAGCCTACGCGCGCGTCGGGAGGTGACACCAGTGCACGACGAGGAGTTCCGGCGCGCGGCGCGCGCCTGGTTGGCGGAGAACGTGAGCGCCGAACTGCGGGGCGCGGGCGGACCGGGCCGGGAACACGAGGCGTACCGCGAACGGCTGGCCTTCGACCGGCGGCTCGCCGCCGCCGGGTGGACGTGTCTGGGCTGGCCGGTCGAGCACGGCGGTCGTGGCGCCACACTCGCCCAACAGGTCGCCTTCCACGAGGAGTACGCCCGCGCCGGCGCCCCGGCCCGCGTCGGCTACCTGGGCGAGGAACTGCTCGGCCCGACTCTGATCGCCTACGGCACGGCGGAGCAGTGCCGGCGCTTTCTGCCCAGGATCCGCGCCGTCGAGGAGCTGTGGTGTCAGGGGTACTCCGAGCCCGGGGCGGGATCCGATCTCGCCGCGGTGGCGACCCGAGCCCGGCTCGTCGGCGACGAGTGGATCGTCGACGGTCAGAAGGTGTGGACCTCGCTGGCGCACGTGGCGGACTGGTGCTTTCTGCTGGCCCGGACCGGGCCCCCGGGTGCGGAGTCCCGCCGGGCCGGGCTGTCCTACCTCCTCGTGCCGATGCGGCAAACCGGCGTCACGGTGCGGCCCATCCGTCAGCTGACCGGCACCTCGGAGTTCAACGAGGTCTACTTCGACGGCGCGCGCACCTCGCGTGACCTGGTCGTCGGCGAGGTCGGCGAGGGATGGCGGGTGGCGATGGGCACCCTGGCGTTCGAGCGGGGCGCGGCGACCCTCGGCCAGCAGGTCGGTTTCCAGCGGGAACTGGAGGGTCTGGTGTCGCTCGCCCGCCAACTCGGTGTCGCCGGCGACCCCCTGCTGCGGGACGCGCTCGCCCGCGCCTTCATCGGGCTCTGGGCGCTGCGAGCGCACACCCTGCGGACGATGGCCGAGACCGACCGGCACGGCCCGGGGCAGGGGGCGTCGGCGGTGAAGCTGCTCTGGGCGCGGTGGCACCGGCGACTCGGCGAACTGGCCATGCAGGTGCGTGGTGCCTCCGGTGCGGTCGCCCGTGCGGCGCCGTACGACCTGGACGAGTGGCAGCGGTTGTTCCTGTTCAGCCGGGCGGACACGATCTACGGCGGGTCGGACGAGATTCAGCGCGGCATCATCGCCGAGCGGGTTCTCGGCCTGCCCCGACAGGCCCGCGGATGAGGCCGGAAGCGCCGCCACCGCCGGGCCGCCCGGCCGGTCGGAACCTGCTCGCGGACAAGGTCGTGGCGGTGACCGCGGCGGCTGGGACCGGTATCGGGGCGGCCGTGGTCGAACGCTGCCTGGACGAGGGCGGCTTCGTGGTGATCAGCGACCAGCATGTCCGGCGGCTCGCCGAGAGCCACGAGCGGCTGTCGGCCGGCTACCCGGGTCGGGTCCGGTCGGTGCCCTGCGACGTGACCGACGAGCGGGCCGTACGGGCGCTCGTCGCCACCGCCGTGCGCGAATTCGGGCGGCTGGACATCATGATCAATAACGCCGGGCTCGGCGGCACCAGGCCGGTCGTGGAGATGACCGACGACGAGTGGTCGCGGGTGCTGGACGTGACCCTGACCGGCGCGTTTCGCTGTACCCGGGCGGCGGTGCGGCAGATGCTGGCGCAGGGCGGCGGTGGTGTGGTGGTCAACAACGCTTCGGTGCTGGGCTGGCGCGCCCAGGCCGGCCAGGCGCACTACGCGGCCGCCAAGGCGGGGGTGATGGCGTTCACCCGGTGCGCGGCGCTCGACGCGGCGCCGTACGGCATCCGGGTCAACGCCGTGGCGCCCAGCCTCGCCATGCATCCCTTCCTGTCCAGGGTGACCAGTTCGGACCTGCTTGCCGAGCTCGCCGGGCGGGAGGCGTTCGGCCGGGCGGCGCAGCCCTGGGAGGTCGCGGCCGTCATGGTCTTCCTCGCCAGCGACTACGCCTCGTACCTCACGGGCGAGGTGGTGTCGGTGAGCAGTCAACATCCCTGACCGATTGGTCGGTTTGTGTCGCTGGCGCCAACCGGGGGGTCGGACACCGAACTGTAACCCGTTCTACATTGATAGTTGCCAACTCATTCTCGACTGAGAGGACGTGGCGACATGAGTAGGCGGGTTGTGGGAATTGCGTTGGCCGGCGCCGGGTTGGTCGGGCTGTTGGCCGGTCTCGGGCTGGCTTTCGGCATCGCTCCGACAGTTACCAGGATCCCTGTCGACCTGGCCCCGACGGAGTCTGTCACCGAGGCGTCGGGCGCGACGGTCGTGCACGCCGAACTGACCGGTGAACGCCCGTCGATCGAGATCGTGACGACTGACCTGCGGGCCACCACACGCATCGAGTCGGACGCCGCCACGACCGCCACGCTGGCCGAGGCGATCCGGGACGATGCGGTGGTCTGGAACGTGTTCCAGCAGACGACTCGGGTGGACACCGGACAGCTCGTCAGCGCCGTGCGCAGCGCGATCGCACTCGATCGCACCTCCGGCGCGGCGGTCGACTGGAGTGGACAGTGCCGGGTCGACGGACCTGCCGCCGAGGAGTGCCAGCCGGGCACGGTGCGGTACTCGGGGCAGCTCTACCGGTTCCCATTCGACACCGAACGAACGACGTACCAGTACTACGACAGCGACCTCGGGGAGGCACTGCCGATCCACTACCGGGGCACCGAGACCATCGAGGGGCTCCAGGCGTACCGCTTCGAGCAGGTCGTCGACGAGCGGCCGGTGCGGACCAGTCCGCAGTTCGTCGGGGCCCTCGTCGCGCGGTTCGCTCCCGGTGCGACGACCGGGTCGGTAACCTACCGGAACCACCGTACGGTCTGGGTGGAACCGGTCACCGGGACGATCGTCGGGGTTCGGGAGGAGCCGCACCGCACGCTGGTCCCGGACGTCGGGCAGCCCGTGGTGTTGCTCGACGCCAGGTTCGAGTTCGCTCCGGAGACGCTGCGTCGCGTCACCGACGACGCGGCGAGCGGGCGGCAGCGCATCCTGTTCGTGCGGCGTTACCTGCCCGCCGGTCTCGTCCTGGTAGGGCTGGTCGGCCTGGCCGTGGGCGCACTGGTGGTGCGCCGTACGGCGGCACGCGACGGCTGACCCGTGGCCACCGATCACCAGCCCGGCGCGCGGCCGTGGCGGGAGCGGTCAGAGTCGTTCGATGATGGTCGCGGTGGACATGGCGCCACCCGCGCACATCGTGATCAGCGCCGTGCGGGTATCGGTCCGTTCCAACTCGTGCAGGGCGGTGGTGAGCAGGCGAGCCCCGGTGCTGCCCACCGGATGCCCCAGCGCGATCGCGCCACCGTTGACGTTCACCTTCTCCGGATCGGCCCGGTGGACGGCCAGCCAGGACAGCACGACGGCGGCGAACGCCTCGTTGACCTCGAACCGATCGACGTCCTCGACCTTCATGCCGGCCTGGGCCAGGACCCGCTCGGTCGCCTGCACGGGACCGTCCAGGTGGTAGTAGGGCTCGGCGCCCACCAGGCACTGGGCGACGATCCTGGCTCGGGGGCGCAGACCGAGCGCGTGGGCCCGGTCCGCGGCCACGAGCAGCACCGCCGCGGCTCCGTCGGAGATCTGCGACGAGGTGCCGGCGGTGTGCACCCCGCCCTCGACCACCGGTCGCAGCCCGGCCAGCGCCGCCACGGTGGTGTCCCGCAGGCCCTGGTCCCGGTCGACCGGGTGGGTTCCTCCGGTCGGGCGTCCCTCGGCGTCGAGCGTCGGTGCGGTCACCGCCACGACCTCGCGGTCGTAGTGCCCCTGTGCCCACGCCAGGGCCGCACGGGCCTGCGAGCGCACACCGAACTCGTCGACCGCCGTGCGGGACAGCCCGCGCCGCACCGCGATCCGCTCGGCGGCGACGTACTGGTTGGGCAGGTCGATCAGCCACGAGGCCGGGCGGGGCGTGCCGACGTCGACGCCGAGGTTCGCCCGCAGCGGTACCCGGCTCATCGCCTCGACGCCGCAGGCGATGCCTACCTCGATGGCGTCGGTGGCGATGAGACCGGCGACGAGATGAGCGGCGTGCTGCGACGATCCACACTGCGCGTCGACGGTGAGGCAGCCTGTCCGGTACGGCAGGCCGGCGTGCAACCAGGCGGTGCGGGTGACGTTGTTGGACTGCTCGCCGCTCTGGGTGACGCACCCGCCGATGACCTGCTCGACCGTGTCCGGGTCGAGGTCCGCGTGCTCGACGAGGGCGCGTTGCGCCGCGCCGAGCAGTTCGGCGGCGTGCAGTCCCGCCAACCAGCCGCCGCGCTTGCCGATCGGCGTTCGAACCGCGTCCACGATCACCGGAGTACCCATCGCACCGCCCCGTTTCTGGAAGAGAACACGTTCTCGTTATCGAAGCACATCCTTCGTTGGCGACACGACATTCGATCTGCTTGAATATTAGAACAAGTTATGATAGGAGGTCTGATGACTGAGCCGTGCATCCCGGCGGGATTCGACTTCACCGATCCCGACGTCCTGGTGCGCCGAGTGCCCCGGAAGGAGTTCGCCGAGCTTCGCCGGACCGCCCCCGTCTGGTGGAACGCCCAACCGAGGGGATCGGCCGGCTTCGACGACGACGGATACTGGGTGGTCACCCGCTACGCCGACGTCATGGCGGTCTCCCGGGACAGTGACACCTACTCCACCCGGGAGAACACCGCGATAGCCCGGCTCCGGGCCGGCACCACCCGGGAGGACATCGAGACCCAGCGGGTCATCATGCTCAACACCGACCCGCCGGAGCACACCAAGCTGCGGGCCATCGTCTCCCGTGGCTTCACCCCCCGGGCGATCAACGCGTTGCGCGGGGCGTTGGCGGAGCGCGCCGAGCGCATCGTGCGCGACGCGGCCGGGCACGGCAGCGGCGACTTCGTCACCGACATCGCCTGCGAACTACCGTTGCAGGCGATCGCCGAACTGATCGGGGTCCCGCAACACCATCGGCGCAAGGTCTTCGACTGGTCGAACCAGCTGATCGGGTACGACGATCCGGCCTACGGAGTGGATCCACTGGCCGCCGCGGCCGAGTTGCTCGCGTACGCCATGGGCATGGCCGAGGAGCGCCAGCGCAGCCCGCGGGACGACCTGGTGACCAAACTCGTCAACGCGCAGATCGACGGCACGCATCTGACGACCGACGAGTTCGGCTTCTTCGTGATGCTGCTGGCGGTGGCGGGCAACGAGACGACCCGCAACGCGATCACCCACGGCATGCTGGCCTTCCTCGACCACCCGGAGCAGTGGGAACTGTTCAAGGCCGAGCGTCCCAGGAGTGCGGTCGAGGAGATCATCCGCTGGGCTACCCCGGTCAACGTCTTCCAACGCACCGCGTTGGTCGACACCGTGCTGGGGGGCCAGGGCATCTCCGCCGGCCAACGGGTAGCGCTCTTCTACGGGTCGGCCAACTTCGACGAGGCGGTGTTCGAGGATCCCGAGCGGTTCGACATCACCCGCAGCCCCAACCCGCACCTGGGATTCGGTGGTAGCGGCGCGCACTTCTGCCTGGGCGCGAACCTCGCTCGCCTGGAGATCGAGCTGATCTTCAACGCGATCGCCGACCAGCTGCCGGACATCCGCAAGGTGGCCGATCCGCAGCGACTGCGGTCAGGCTGGATCAACGGCATCCGACAGTTGCCGGTGCGGTACCGCTGAGCGGGGGTCCCGACAACCGGGACCCCCGTGCGGTGTCAGGTATGCGCGGCGACGAACCTGTCCATGCAGCGTTCGGCGTTCGCGGTGATGGTCAAGGAGGGATTAGCCAGGCAGGTCGATCCGGGCAGCACCGACCCGTCGACGCAGTAGAGGTTGGGGTAGTCGACGCACCGACCGCCGAAGTCGGTGGCCTTGCCCATGACCATGCCGCCCAGCGGGTGCCACGTGTTCGCCGCGCCGAGCCCGGTGCCGATGTTCCGGTCGTAGGCCGGCAGGCCGTTCAGCAGGTATCCCTTGCTGCCCTCGGTCTTCCACCACAGCCGGGTCACCAGGTTGACCGCCGCCTTTTCCGCGGTGGTGCACAGCAGCCCGTAGGGCCAGTGGACCTTGCCCGCCCCGGTCGTCGCGTCATAGCGGATCTCCCCGCGTTCCGGCACCACACTGGTCACCAGATGCGCGGTGGTACGCGGCATCCAGGTCGGGACGGGTGCCGCCTCCCACGCCATCGACGTGACGGCGAACGGATTGTCGTCGTCGATGTATTTCACGTTGCCCGGGCCGCCCTGGGCGTAGCCGACGTCCCTGCGCAGATTGAACCGGGTCACCAGGAAGTCGCCGTTGTTTCCCCAGCCCTTGCCCACCTCGGGGCTGACCAGGCGGGGCAGCCAGCCCTTGGCCCGGGAGGTGAGCAGCAGCGACGTGGTGTAGACGGAGCCGGCGGCCAGGAACAGGTAGTCGCAGGCGAAGGTCCTGGTCGCCAGCACCGTTCCGTGCTCGTCGATCTGCCGGCACCTGACCTCGAACGTGTCCTGGCCGGACACCTCGTGGATCTCGGTGACCTCGTGCAGCGGCAGCGTCGTCACGTTGCCGGTCGCGGCCGCCCAGGCCAGGTAGTTGCGGTCCACGCTGTTCTTCGCCCCGGAGTTGCTGCCGTAGGGCCCCTCGCCGATTGTGTGGCACGCCACAGCGGAACCGGCGAGTTCGGCGCGGACCACGTCCCAGTCGACCGCGAACGGAATGGGTAGCGGAGTCTGCTTGAACTCCGCCAGGTACTCGAGCCAAGCTCGCGCTCCCCGGTACGGGCCGGCGCCCTGCACGTCGTCGGGTATCGGCGTGGCGCCGAGGTTCTGCCGGGCCCGCGGCCAGTAGACACCGTCCATCTCGTCGTATCCGATCTCGGCCGGGTAGACGCGTTCCCACTCGCTGCGTCGGGGCTGCGGTAGGAACATCCCGATGACGAGGGAGCCGCCGCCCACACCCACTCCGCTGAGGACATTGATCCCGTCGCCGGCGTGTCGGGCGATCAGACCGGCGCGCCGCTCGATCTTCGCACCGACGTTGATGCCCAGCGGCGGGCGGTCCTGGAACCAGGCACACCGCCAGTCCGGCGCGTTGATTCCGCAGAACGTGCTGCCCGAGCCGTCGACGTCCCAGCGCCGGCCGCGCTCCAGCACGGTGGTGACCACCCCGGCCTGGCCGAGCCGGTACGCCGCGACCGCCCCGCCGAAGCCGCTGCCGACGACCACGGCGGTCTTGCCGACCAGCGCGGGGACGGCACCGAGTGCCGGAGCCGCCCGCTGGCCCAGTGCGGCACCGGCCACGGTGGCGCCGGCACCGAGCGTGGTGACCCGTAGCAGGTCACGTCGGGTGAAGCTGGTACCTGTCATGCTCGATCCCTCTCCATCTCGCTAGCCTTGGTCGGTGTCGGGTGGCCTCCGGCCTGGTCGATTCCGTCGACCGGCCGGGTCGGCTCCGACCACCCACATGGCGAAGAACTGAGATCCCCCGCCATACGCGTGGCCCAGGGCGGTCCGCGCGCCCGGCACCTGGTGCGCCCCGGCCCGGCCCATCACCTGCAACGCGGCCTCGGCGAACCGCAGCAGGCCGGAGGCGCCGATCGGGTTGGAACACAGCACACCGCCGGAGGGGTTCACCGGCAGGACGCCGTCCAGCCCGGTCTGTCCCGACTCGGTGAGCCGCCAGCCCTGCCCCTGCTCCGCGAAGCCCAGGTTCTCCAGCCACATCGGCTCGAACCAGGAGAACGGCACGTAGATCTCGGCGACGTCGACCTGTGCCAACGGATCGTCGATCCCGGCCGCCTGCCACAGGGCCGCCGCCGCCTCCCGGCCGGCCCGCGGGTCGACGTGGTCCTTGCCGGCGAACACGGTCGGCTCGGTGCGCATCGCGGTGGCGTGGATCCAGGCCACCGGCCGGCCGCTGGCCTCGGCCGCCGCCTGGTCACCGATCACCACCGCGCAGGCGCCGTCCGAGGACGGGCAGGTCTCGTCGTAGCGGATCGGGTCCCACAGCATCGGCGACGCGTAGACCGACTCCACGGTGATGTCCGGCTGGCGCAGGTGTGCGTACGGGTTGCGTGCTCCGTTGCGCCGGTCCTTCACCGCGACGAGCGCGCCGACGTGTGGCGGCGCGCCGGAACGGCGCAGGTACGACCGGATGTGCGGAGCGAAGTACCCGCCGGCGCCGGCACCGATCGGCATGGTGAACGGTGGCGTGATCGACAGCGCCCACATCGCGTTCGACTCGGACTGCTTCTCGAACGCGACAGCGAGCACCCGCCGGTGGATGCCGGCGCGGACCAGGCTGCTGGCCACGATGGCGGTCGCGCCACCGACCGAGCCGGCGGTGTGCACGCGCAGCAGCGGTCGGCCGGTGGCGCCGAGCGCGTCGGCGAGGAACAGCTCGGGCATCATGACGCCCTCGAACAGGTCCGGTGCCTTGCCGACGACCACCGCGTCGATGTCCGCGGTGTCGGTCGTGGCGTCGGCCAGCGCCCGGTCGATCGCCTCCCGGCACAGACCCGCGATCGACACGTCGGCCCGGCGGCTGCGGTGCCGGGTCTGACCGACTCCGAGGACGGCGGCGCGGTACGGGGGCGGTGAGCTCATCGCGCCTCCATGACACAGACGAGGTTCTGCTGCAACGCCGGGCCGCTCGTGGCATGGCCCGCCGTCCGTGTCGCCGCGCCGGTGATGATCTGGCGTGCCGCGGCGCCGATGCGGGCCAGCCCCGCGGCGAACAGGGGGTTGCCGCACAGCGCTCCGCCGGTGGGATTGACCCGGACCCCGTCGCCCAGCGCCAGCGCGCGGGTGAGCAGGATCTCCTGATGGGTGAAGGGGGCGTGCACCTCGGCGACCTGGACGTCGCCGTCGAGGCCGGCCGCCGTCGCGGCCGCCGCCGCCGACGGCACCGTGGTGAGGTCGCGGGTGCCCAGCCCCGGCGGGTCGACGTAGTGGGCGATCCCGGTGATCCAGGCGGGGCGCTCGCACAGGTCGCGGGCGCGGCTGCCGCGGGCCAGGAGCACGGCGGCCGCGCCGTCGCCGACGGGTGCGCAGTCGTGCGCCCGCAACGGGTTGGCGACGTAGGGCGCGTCGAGTAGCTCCTCGACCGTCGCGTGCCCGGTGACCTGGGCGTTGGGATTCTCCATCGCCGCGGCACGGCTGCGCGCGGCAATCTCGGCCATGACCCGTTCGGTGAACAGCCCGGCCTGGATGCCGAGGCGGGCCTGGAGCGCCGCGACACTCACCGAGTCGGGCCACAGTGGAGCGACGAGGTACGGGTCCAGTTGCATCGCCAGCACGCGTCGCAGCTCACCCGCGGACGACGTGCCGAAGCCGTAGACCAGGGCGGTGTCCGCCTCGCCGAGGAGCAGCTTGACGAACGCCTCGTACAGTGCCCACGCGCCGTCGGCCTCGACATGCGACTCCACGATCGGTGGGTAGGCACCGATCGCGTCGACGGCGCTGACGAAGGAGAACGCCCGGCCGGCGAGGTAGTCCGACGAGCCGGAGCACCAGAAGCCGACGTCCCGACGGGGCAGACCGCTGGCCGCGAGAACCTCCTGAAAGATCGGCACGAGCATCTCCACCCCGTTGGTCGTGCCGCCGTGCGGTACGCAGGGTGCCTCGGCGAAGCCGACCACGGCGACCTCCGTCATGGCGGTTCCTCCGGTCACAGGTGGTGGGCGTAGGACTCGTACGGCGCGTCGGGTTCGCCGGTCGGTCGAAAATGATCGATGTTCTCGGGGCTCGTGCTCCACTGGTCACGTGGTCGCCAGACCGCCGCGACCCGCATCCCCATCCGTACGTCGCCGGCCGGTCCGCCGAGGACCAGATGCGGCAACGGGATGTCCGCGCCGTCGAGCAACACCTGCGCCACGACGTACGGCGGTGCCACCCGCTGACCGGCGAAAGGCACGTTGACCACACAGAACGTGGTCACCGTGCCTTGGTCGGGCAGCTCGACCTCGTCCGTGGTGGGGACTCCGTCGGTGGGGCAGGCGCCGCGCGGGGGGATGTAGACCCGGCCGCAGGCCGGGCAGCGTTGGCCGAGCAACCGGCCGGTCGCCAGGCCCCGCAGGTAGCGGCTCTCCTCGGGGGAGGCGGTGTGCCGGTAACGTAGGTGGACGGGTGTGGTCACCATCGTCACCCGTTCGGCTGCGGTCGTCGCGGTGGCGTCCGCCGTCCCGGTCGGGGGCGCCTCGACCGACCGGGGTGGCGGGGGCGTCGCGACGCGGCCGTCGGTCGGTTCGAAACACTCGATGTCACGGATGCTGCCGACCGGGGTGGCGCACCAGCGTGCGCGCACCCGCATCCCGGTGCGCATCAGCTCGTCCGATCCGGAGTCCACCGCGTGCAGCATGGGGGTGTCCGCGCCGTCGAGCCGGATCAGGGCGAAGGCGAACGGTCGCGTCAGCGGCTGCCCCTCCAGCGGCCGGGGTACCCAGGTCCAGGTCACGACGACGCCCACGGTGGACACGTCGACCAGGTCGGTCAACGGCGCGTGGGTGATCGGGTCGTACTCCGCGGGCGGAGCGTGCACCCGGCCGTCGGATCCGCGGGTGCCGACGATGCGGCGTTCGGTCAGACCGGTCACGAACCGGCTGAGGACCGGCCCCAATGATCGGGTGTAGTCGAATCCGATATTCAGCGGTGCGCTCAGCGCGGGCTCCACGTCAACGAGTGGAACATGTTTCAACGTTGGTGGCAATAGTATTGAAGATCAACGCTTTCGTGGCGCGTTGAACCGTTATAGGTTGTGGGTATGGCTAATCCCGGGGTGTGGAACATCGCCCACGCGGCGCCGGGCTCGGTCGCCGTCGTCGAGTCGGACGGCCGACAGGTGACGTACGCCGAGCTGGCGGCCGAGGCCGATCGGATCGGTCGCGGCCTGCGGACGGCGGGGCTGGCGACCGGGGACAGCGTTGCCGTCCTGCTGCCGAACAGCGCCGCCCTGCTCGCCGTCTACTTCGCCGCCCTGCAGACCGGGCTCTACGTCGTGCCGCTGAACTGGCATCTGGTCGGCGCCGAGGTGGCGCACATCCTGACCGACGCCGCCGCGCGGTGCTTCATCGTGCACGAGCGATTCGCCGGGGTGGCGGCCGAGGCGGCCGAGGCCGCCCGGATCGCGCCGTCCGGGCGGTTCGCGGTCGGGTCCGTTCCCGGGTTCCGGCCCCTGGCGGAGCTGGGTGCCGGCGGGTCGGGTCGGCCGACGGGCCGGACGCTGGGCGCGCCCATGGTCTACACCTCCGGCACGTCCGGCCGACCCAAGGGGGTGCGTCGTCCGCTCAGCGGCGCGGACCCCGATCAGGTGCCGCCGCACGCCATCCGGTTCTTCGAGGTCTTCGGGCTGCGACCCTTCGCCGGTCACGTGCACCTGTGCTGCTCTCCGCTCTACCACACGGCGGTGCTCTCCTTCGCCACGATCGCCGTCCAACTCGGCCACCCGGCGGTGCTGATCGACCGGTGGGATCCGGAGCAGACGCTGCGGCTCGTCGAGCGGCACCAGGTGACCCACAGCCACCTGGTGCCCATCCAGTTCCGGCGGCTGCTCGCCCTGCCGGAGAGCGTTCGGGCGGCCTACGATCTCTCGTCGATGCGGGCCGTGATCCACAGTGCGGCCCCGTGCCCACCGGAGGTCAAACGCCGGATGATGCAGTGGTGGGGGCCGGTGGTGGTCGAGTACTACGCGGCCACCGAAGGCGGCGGGACGGTGATCGGCGCCGAGGAGTGGCTGCGCCGTCCCGGATCGGTGGGTCGGCCCTGGCCCGGGTCGCGGGTGCGGATACTCGACTCGCATGGCCGGGACCTGCCGGCGGGTGCGCACGGCCAGGTGTACCTGGAGATGGAGGGCAGCACGTTCGAATACCACGGTGACCCGGAGAAGACCCGGGCTGCTCGGGTGGGTCGGTTGTTCACCGTCGGTGACATCGGCTATCTGGACGAGGCCGGCTACCTCTACCTGTGCGACCGACGTGCCGACATGATCATCTCGGGTGGTGTGAACATCTACCCGGCGGAGATCGAGTCCGAGTTGTCGGTTCACCCCAAGGTCGCCGACGTCGCGGTGTTCGGCATCCCGCACGACGAGTGGGGCGAGGAGATCAAGGCCGTGGTGCAGCCGGCCGCGGGCATTCGACCCGGCCCGGAGTTGACCTCGGAGCTGATGGAGTTCCTGACTGGACGGCTAGCCCGGTTCAAGCTGCCCCGCAGCGTCGACTACACCGACGAACTGCCGCGGGACCCGAACGGCAAGCTCTACAAGCGGCTGCTGCGTGAGCCGTACTGGTCGGGGCGGGACCGGCAGATCTGATCATGTCCACCCGGCCGCGGCCGGTCGTGCCGGTCGCGGTACTACCGGCCGTGGAACTCGGGCCGGCGCTTCTCCACGAACGCCCGCGGCCCCTCCTTGGCGTCCGCGCTGCGGAAGACCTCCATGCCCAGCCGGGACTCGACCGTGAACGCGTCGTTCTCGGCCATGCCCTCGGTCTCCCGGATGGTGCGGAGGATCGCCTGCACGGCGAGTGGGCCGTTGCCGGCGATCAGCTCCGCCAACTCCAACGCCCTGGTCAGTGCCTGCCCGTCCGGCACCACATGCCCGATCAGGCCCACCTGCTTCGCCTCGGCGGCGGTGAGGTGCCGTCCGGTGAGCAGCAGGTCCGCGGCGACGGTGTAGGGAATCTGCCGGGGTAGCCGGACCGCCGAGCCGCCCAGCGGGAACAGCCCCCACCGCGCCTCGGAGACGCCGAACCGGGCGCTGGCACCGGCGACCCGCACGTCGGTGGCCTGGAGGATCTCGGTTCCGCCGGCGATGGCCGGGCCCTCCACCGCGGCGATCAGCGGCTTGCGTAGCCGTCGCCCCTTGAGCAGCGGTTCGAGCACCGACGCGTCGAACGTGCCGGTGCGGCGGTGGTCGCCCGGGTGGGCGTTGGTCATCGCCTTGAGGTCGGCTCCCGCGCAGAACGCACCGCCCGCGCCGGTCAGCACGCACACCCGGATGTCTGGGTCCTGGTCGACCTCGTCCCAGGCCGTCCGCATGATCGCCAACATCGGCCCGGACAGGGCGTTGCGGGCCTGGGGCCGATTCATGGTCACGACCAGGACGTGGCCGCGTCGCTCGACCAGGGCGTGGGGTGGCTCGGTGGACGGCTCCACGATACTCCTCGCAAACGCCGGCATGCTCTTGTGCTCGACGATAACACGTTCTACTTTTAAATGATGGCGGCCAATATTGCGGATCTTTTCGAACATGCCGTCGATGCCTTCGGGGAGCGCATCGCGGTAATCTGTGGGGACCGCGAGGCGACGTTCGCGCAGTTGGAGGCCCAGGCGAACCGGCTGGCCCACCACCTGGCCGACCGCGGAGTCGGGCCGGGGGAGCACATCGGGGTGTACGCCCGTAACTCGATCGAGGCGATCGAGTCGTTGCTCGCGGCGTACAAGCTGCGCGCGGTCCCCGTAAACATCAACTACCGGTACGTCGAGGACGAGCTGCGGTACCTGTTCCGGGACGCGGACCTGGTCGCGCTGGTGCACGATCACCGGTACACCGATCTGGTCGCCGCCGTCGTGCCCGACGTGCCGCACTTGCACTCGATCGTCGTTGTCCCCGACGCCGACGCCGACGCCGACGCCGACACCGACGCCGACGCCGACACCGACGCCGACGCCGACGCCGACGCCGACGCCGACACCGACGCCGACGCCGACACCGGGGGCGGGGTGCGCTACGCGACCGCGCTCGCCGCCGCCTCGCCGCAGCGCGACTTCGGTGAACGTAGTTCCGACGATCGATACCTGCTGTACACCGGCGGCACCACCGGCTACCCCAAGGGGGTTCTCTGGCGGCACGAGGACGTGTGGCGGGTGCTGGGCGGCGGCATCGACTTCATGACCGGCCTACCGATGCCGGACGAGTGGGCTCAGTCGAGGCGGGGTCTGGAACAAGGCGTCGGTCTGGTCCGGCTGTGTCTGGCACCGCTCATCCACGGCAACGCCCAGTGGGCCGCCCTCGCGGCGCTCTTCGCTGGCGACACCGTCGTCCTGCTGCCGCGCTTCGACCCGGACGAGGTCTGGCGGGTCGTCGAACGCCGTCGGGTCAACGTGGTCGTGCTCGTCGGGGACGCGATGGCCCGGCCTCTCATCGAGGCGTACCGCACGGGCGACCACGACGCCTCGTCGTTGGTCGCCATCTCCAGCAGTGCCGCGCTCTTCTCTCCGGCCGTCAAGGAGCAGTACGTCGCCGCGCTACCCCAGGTGATGGTCACCGAGTCCATCGGTTCCTCGGAGACCGGCTTCACCGGCATCGGCATCGTCAGCGACGCACCGCCGTCCGCCGTGGGCCCGAGGGTCACCCCGGGCCCACAGACCATCGTGCTCGACGAGAACGGTCGGCCGGCGGGGCCGGGAGTCGTGGGCCGGTTGGCCCGGGGCGGACACGTACCCCTCGGCTACTACAAGGACCCGGCCAAGACCGCCGAGTTGTTCACCGAGGTCGACGGGGTGCGGTACGCCGTGCCGGGTGACCTGGCCCGGATGGAGCCCGACGGCACGATGACGCTGTTGGGACGCGGCAACACCTGCGTCAACACGGGCGGCGAGAAAGTCTTCCCGGAGGAGGTGGAAAGCGCACTCAAGTCCCACCCCGACGTGTTCGACGCGCTGGTCATCGGCGTCGCCGACGAACGGCTGGGGCAGCGGGTGGCCGCGCTCATCCAGCCGAGGGGCGACCGCCAACTCGATCTGACCGAACTCGACGCACACCTCCGTGGGCGGATCGCCGGATACAAGGTGCCGCGCAGCATCTGGCTGGTCGACGAGATCGGCCGCACCCCCGCCGGCAAGGCGGACTACCGCTGGGCGCACCGCTACGCGCAAGGCAATGACCAGAAGGCAGACTGACGAGCCGAGGGGGTACCGTGCGGACACCGCTGTGCGCGCTGCTCGACATCGAGCATCCGATCGTCGGTTTCACCCCGTCCGAGCATGTCGCGGCGGCGATCAGCCGGGCCGGCGGGCTGGGCGTCCTGGGCTGCGTACGGTTCAGCGACCCGGCCGCCCTCGACGCCGCCCTGACCTGGCTGGACGAGCACACCGACGGCCGGCCGTACGGGGTGGACGTGGTGTTGCCCGCCCACCGTCCGACCGAGGGGGAGCCGGCCGACCTGGCACGCCAGATCCCGGACGGGCACCGGGAGTTCGTGGCGGACACGTTGGACAGGTTGGGCGTCCCGGCGCTCACCTCCGAACCGGCGACCGGAGCGGGTGTGCGGGGGTGGCTGCACTCGGTGGCCCACTCGCACGTGACGGTCGCGCTGGAGCATCGGGTCCGCCTCATCGCGAACGCCCTCGGCCCACCGCCACCGGAGGTCATCGCCCGGGCCCACGACCGTGGCCTGGTGGTGGCCGCGCTGGCGGGTCGGGTGGAGCACGCGCGCCAGCATGTCTCAGGTGGCGTCGACATTGTGGTCGCCCAGGGTTACGAGGCGGGCGGGCACACCGGTGAGATCGCCAGCATGGTGTTGGTCCCGGAGATCGTGGACGCTGTCGGCGACCAGGTTCCGGTGCTGGCGGCCGGCGGTATCGGGTGCGGGCGTCAGGTCGCGGCGGCCGTGGCGCTCGGCGCGACCGGAGTGTGGACGGGATCCTGCTGGCTGACCACGCGGGAGTACCTGGACACCTCGGCGCCGCCCGCGCTGCGGCAGGCGCTGTTGGCGGCGACCTCCGCCGACACGGTCCGTTCCCGCGTCTACTCGGGCAAGCCGGCCCGGCTGCTGCGCAGCCGGTGGACCGAGGCGTGGAATCAACCGGGTGCGCCGGCGCCGCTGCCGATGCCGCTGCAGAACATGCTGGTCAGCGAGGCGCATGAACGGTTGCTGCGGTCAGGTGACCCGACCGTGGTCGCGATGCCGGTCGGCCAGGTCGTGGGCCGACTGAACGAGGTTCGCCCGGTGGCCGAGGTGATGACGGCGCTGGTGTCCGAGGCCGACGAGACCCTACACCGGCTGGCGGGCCTGAGCCGCTGATCGCCGGCTGTGTTCGACCCGGCGGTGTCCGCCCCGAACACCGCCGCAAGGGCTCCCGGCGTTGTCCAGGAACGGTCGGACTGTGTCGCATCCAGCACCGGCTAGGTGTGTCCTGCCGATCATGGAAGCCAGACGATGGCGGTGATGAGGACAAGGCTGGCCCGTAGGGGGATGCGCGCTTGGCGTATCGGGTGGCCAGGTCACGCCACTGCTCGAGCCGGTCGACGTAGCGGTCCACGACGTTGCGCTTCTTGTGGACCACTGCGTCGAAGGCTGGTGGTCGCCCGCCGGCGCTGCCCTTGCCGGCCCGGGGGACGACCTGGTCCGACCGTTCCGGAATGACGTGCCGGACTCGGAGGAGCTGCCCGCCGAAGGTTTCACCTCAACGGGTGGATTGAAGAGGCAGCTGCGGCGATCGGATCGTACGGACGCCCCAGGAGGCGGCGTGCATCTTTCCCGCCGACCCGACGGCTTCCATGTACCAGTACGTCGACGCTGACCCCTACAACGGCGCCAGGCGAGCGCACCTGATCTCCGGCCGACGCGCCCCGGGTCCCATGGGTCGATGCGCCTTGCCCGGACCGAGTCGGTAGTCGATCGACGCAGTGCGGCCGAGTGGATAGAGTTCGACTCCGTGTCGACTCCAGAGATCACCGTTGCCACCCCGGCGGATCGTGGCCGGGTGGTCAGTTCCTTGGCTGCCACGTTTACTCAAGACCCTGTCTTGCGATACCTCTTTCCCGGCGAGCGCGCGTACTCACAGTTCGCCACGGCCTTCTTCGGGCACCTCTTCGACAGGCGAGTGCAGATGGAGACCATCTGGATGATCGAGCGCGGCCTATCGGCTGCCATCTGGGAACCGCCCGCGGCGGAGAACATGTCCTCGGACGACGACCTCTCGGCTCAACTGCCAGCCGACGCGCTCTACCGCGTCCGCGCCTACGACCGGGCGGTCCACGCCGCCTTGCCGAAGGTCCCATTCTGGTACCTCGGTGTCCTCGGAACTCATCCCAACAGCGCCGGCCGTCGTTGGGGTCACGCTGTCATGAGCGCCGGGCTGCGCCGAGCCGCCGCCGACGGCGTACCCGCGGTCCTGGAGACCAGTAACCCGGCCAACGTCGAGGTCTACCGCCGCGCCGGATGGAACGTT
Source organism: Micromonospora sp. WMMA1363 (assembly GCF_030345795.1). NCBI lineage: Bacteria > Bacillati > Actinomycetota > Actinomycetes > Micromonosporales > Micromonosporaceae > Micromonospora > Micromonospora sp. WMMA1363. The sequence continues at coordinate 1,552,707 of NZ_JAUALB010000001.1, read as the reverse complement.
GTGCGCAGCGTGACGGACCCCCTGCCCATCTGGGTCATGCAGCAGTGACCGGCGACGGCGTGCGGTCCGACATCCTCTCATCGGCACCTGTCGCACCCTACGGCGTAGCCTCCAAGACGACGACTGGGATCTGGCGGGTGGTCTTCCGTTCGTAGTCCGCGAAGCCTGGATAGGCGGCCTTCTGTGCGTTCCAGATGCGTTCCCGCTCGTCCCCGACGGCGACTCGGGCAACCAACTCGACCGTGCCCGTACCGATCTCCGCTTTGACCTGCGGATGGGCAAGCAGGTTGCGGTACCAGTCGGGATCGGTGGGAGCACCGCCCTTGGACGCGAAGACAGCGTAGCCCCCATTCACCTTCTGGTACATCACCGGGTTCACGCGAGGCTGGCCGCTCTTGGCGCCCACCGTGTGCAACAGCAACAGCAGCAGCGGCGCACCGGCGAACTGACCGCCTACCTGCCCGCCGTTGGCGCGGAACTCTTCGATGATCGTGTCGTTCCAGTCGTTCATGACCTCTCCTTGCCCGCGTACCGGTTCCACAATCGTAATTCCGGCAAACCCGGCTAGGGTGATCCAGGTCCACGCCGCGCAGCGCGTGCAGATCTTTGTAGGACTTCGTCAGGCCCTGGACCTGGATCACGGGTGCCGGAACCTGCTCGGTTGCCATCCGGGGGGCGATCGACACGGCCCCAGCATGCAGGGTCGACGCTGCGTCCTGGTCAAGCCCGGACGTGGTGCTGGCGTAGCCCCCACGGGTGAGGCCGGGTCGGCCCGCTTCGTCGACGGCGGCGTTAGCGCACCATCAGGTACGCCACCACGATCGCCGTGACCAGCGCCAGTGCGGCGAGCACCGCCGCCGTGATCTTGGCGGCACTGTACGGGCGCTCGCCGACGACCTCACCGGTACACGCGTTGACCAGCACCCGGTACGACCGGCCGCCGTGCAGGTACGCGGCGATCCACACCGGCAACAGCAGCAGCTTGTACGTCACGTCCGCGTAGGTCGTATGCGTCGACGTGACCCGCTGCTCGTCGCCGCCGATGTCCGACCGGCAGTCCCGCTCGATGACCGGCACCATCCTCGCCTTCGCCGCGACGAGCCCCGCCTCGGGCTCGGTGTCGTACCGCACCGCGTGATACCCGGCCAGATAATCACCGTGGTACGCAACCGCCTCGGCCAGCGGCCACGGGGCCAGCTGATCCAACTGCCTGTCCGGCAGGTAGGTCGTGGCCGGCACCAAGACGTCGTCGAAGTCCCTGCCGACCGTGCCACTCGCCGAATACCACCGGGTCCGCCGCACCTGCCGGGTGCGTGTTTCGGTTCGGCCGTCCACCGTCACCGTGTACGTCTCGGTGACCCAGTAGTGCTCGCCGCGCTGGCCGTGGTAGTCCGTTCGGGTCCGCGCGTCGAACGTCCAGTGCGGTAGATAGGTGCCCTTGAGCGTCTCCGCGTCGCTGATCTTCTTCAGGCTGTTCGGCGCGAACCAGCGGCTGCGGCACCACTGGCCCAGGGCGGTGCGCACACCCGCCCGGTCCACGGTGAACGGCAGCACGGCCTCCGGCGCGATCAGCTCGCCCGCCGCAACGTCGGCCACCAGCGGGGTGGCACAGAACTGGCAGCGCTGGGCAAGCGCGTCGCTCTCGGTCCGGGCGCCGCAGCCCGGGCAGACGAACCTGTGCGACCCGACGTTGGCAACCGGCTTACGCGGCAGCGCGGTCAGCTCGTCGTAGGCGTGCTCGCGTACCTGCCGACCGGCGCCGGCGATCTGCTGTCGGTGCCCGCAGTACGGGCAGCGCAGCACCGCCGTACCCGGCGCGTACTCCGTCCGGGCACCACAGCCCCCGCACTGGTACGACGGTGAAGAGACAGCCGTGTCACTCATCGCGGCCCGCTCCCACCCTGCGCCACCTTTCCGGCACTGCGCGTTCCGATGACTCCGGCACTGCGCGTTCCGCCCCGGCGTCGCGTGCTCACTGCGGCGGCAGCGGCGGCGGGACGCTGGCCAGTACCGACGCGAGTTCCGGCAGTTGGCCGGCCGGTTGCCACTGCGCCATGCCGGCCCGCCAGACGAGCGTGTCCGGGCCCACCCTGCCCGCGCCCGCCTGCTGGGCCAGCCCGCCGAGGTCGAACGGGCCCTGCCGCTTCCCGGCTATGCCGAGGAACCACTGCGGCTGGCCGGGCAACGGTGGCGGCTCGGCACCGCCCGGCTGCGTGGGGGCCGACGACAGCGGCTGGGTGCCCGAGCTGCCGACCATGGATCGGGCGACCTGCTGGCCCACCGCCATGCCCATGCCCAACCCGATTCCGGCACCCGCGCCGCCACCGCGGTTGTTCGCCGCGTCCTCCAGCGCGGTGGCCGTCTGGTAGCGGGTGAACCGGTCCAGGTCACCGACGGCGCTCATGCCGGTTCGCCTGTCCAGTGCCCGCTCCACCTCCGGCGGCACGGAGATGTTCTCGATGACGAACGTCGGGATCGCGATGCCGATGCCGGCGAGTTCCTCGGTCAGCACGGCTGCGAGCCGTCGGCCGATCGCGTCCTGGTGTGCCGCCAGGTCCAGCAGCGGCACGCCGGCGGCGGCCAGCGCGCCGGCGAGCCGCCCCACGATGACTTGTCGTAGGTAGTCCTGCACCTCCTCGGTGCGGAACTGCGGATCCGTGCCCACCAGTTCGCGCAGCAGCCGCTGCGCGTCCACCACACGCGCCGCGTACGCTCCGAACGCCCGCAGCCGGACCACGCCGAACTCGGCGTCCCGCAGGATCACCGGGTTCTGGGTACCCCACTTCAGGTCGGTGAACTGCCGGGTGTTCACGAAGTACACCTCGGCCTTGAAGCAATGCCACGTAGGCTAAGTTGATCTTGGGTGTGGCCTGCGGTTTTGTGTGGACTCGCGGGTGGTGCGGCGTGGCGGGGTGGCCGTGGTTCGGCGGGCTGTTTTGATCTCGGGTCATGTCGGTGGATGTGGTGGATCGTCCGGCGGTGCGGTCGGATCAGGTCACGCTCGGGGTGTTGATCTCGCAGGTGTCGCGGGAGGAGGTCGACGCGGCGGTTGAGGTGTGCGGGGTGCGGGAGAAGCGGTCGGACGGGAAACTGCCGGCGCATGTGACCGCGTATCTGACGTTGGGGCTGGCGTTGTTCCCCGACGATGACTACACCGAGGTCGCGAGCAGGGTCACCGGGTCGTTGGACCGGTTCGGGTGCTGGAGTGCGGGGTGGAGCGTGCCGACGTCCAGCGCCATCACTCAGGCGCGGAAACGGTTGGGTCGCCAGGTGTTCGCCGAGGTGTTCGAGCGCACGTGCGGGCCGGTCGCGGGTGAGGCGGGCCCGCACGTGCAGGTGGCCGCGCTGGGCACCGCGCGGGGGTCTTTCCTGCGCCGGTGGCGGCTGCTGGCGATCGACGGGTTCGAGGTCGACCTGCCCGACAGCGACGAGAACGCGGCCGAGTTGGGGTACGCCGGGTCGGGGGAAAACCGTTCGGCGTTCCCGAAGGCCCGGGTAGTGGCCCTCGCAGAGTGCGGCACCCACGCCTTCGTCGCCGCCGAGATCGGCGGCTACGCCGTGGGAGAGAAGACCCTCGCGCAGCGCCTGTACCCGCGGCTGCGGTCCGACGAACTGCTCACCGCTGACCGGGGGTTCTACTCCTGGCAGGCGTGGGATGCCGCCCAGGCCACCGGCGCGGCGTTGCTGTGGCGGACCCCGAACCAGCTCGACCTGCCCGTGGTCAAGGTCCTGTCCGACGGCACCTATCTCACCGTCCTGATCAAGCCGACTGTCCATGGCGGTCGACGGGAACGGCTCCTCGCAGCCGCCCGCGGCGAGGCTGATCTGACCGACATCAACACTGTTCCCGACGCGTTCGACGACCAGGGCCTGCCGGTCGTCCACCTCGCCAGAGTGGTCGAGTACGACGTACCCGACCGCGTCGGTAACGGCACCGGCGAACTGATCGCCCTGATCACCACAATCATCGACCCCGCCGACGCCCGCGCCGACGAACTGGCCGCCGCGTACCACGAACGCTGGGAGGAAGAAACCGCCAACGACCAGCTCAAAACCCACCTCCGTGGTCCCGGACGGGTGCTGCGGTCCCGCCTGCCGGACCTGGCCCATCAGGAGATCTGGGCCTACCTGATCGTCCACCACGCGATCAGCGCACTGACCGCGAAAGCGTCCGCCGCCGCTGACCTCGATCCAGATCGGATCTCCTTCACCAAGGCCCTGCGCCTGATCCGCCGCACCGCCACCGGGACGGCGGACATTCCCCCCTCAGGACTGGACTGACCGACTACCGACCCACCTTGCCCAGATCGCCGCTCTCCTGATCCCCACCCGACGCGAACGCACCTGCCCCCGCGCCGTCAAACGCGCCCGCCACAACAGCTACCGCGTCAAGAAACGCGACGAGCCAGCCAGCATCCGCCACCAGGGCTCAGCCACCGTCCACATCTACCGACTTCAACCCCACGCAGCATGATCAAACTAGGCTACGTGGCATTGGGCCTTGAAGGGTGAGTTGAAGCCGTACTTCCAGCCCTTGAGGGTGGCCAGGACGGGCAGGTTCCGGGTCTCGAGCGTGTAGGTGCCAGGGCCGAATGCGTCGGCGATCTGCCCCTCGTTGACGAACACCGCCGTCTGCGATTCGCGGACGACCAGCTGGGCGCCCATCTTGATCTCGTTCTGGTACCGAGAGAAGCGCCAGACGATCGTGTCCCGGCTGTCGTCCAACCACTCCACGATGTCGACGAACTCGCCCCGGAGCTTGTCCATCAGCCCCATCGCGTCCCCCTCGTTCTGCGAGATCACCGATGACGCGGGCGACCGTAGCACGCGCCCGCCAGCCCATTCGAAGCCCCAATCGCCACGCCCGGTGCGGTTGCGAATGGTGTGGGTGACCAGCCGGTGACCGAGGGTCGCATACACGAACCGCCCGAGCCGAGAGAGAGCCTCCCCGAACTCCGCGGCGCTGGCGCTCGTGCGGCGGTCCATCCTGGCGTCTTCGCCCTCCACGGCATCTCGCAGACCCGGATCGCATCGGACGCTATCGAACGACGCCGGGGCTGTGGGGCTGGACGACGGTGGACCATTCGGTTAACGTATTGGGCGTGTTGGATGGGGTGTGGCGACGGGGCGACAGATCACTGACTGTGGGTTTGTTCGTGACGCTGTCATCTCCCTGTTCACCGAAAAGGGTGCAACGTCACGCCGGTTCGTGTCATAGCAGTCGTAGCCGGCGCGCATTTGCCCCTGATCATTCACCATCTCGGATCAAGGGGCGTGTTGCCGGTAGCCTGTGGCGAGCATGTCGCTTGCACCGCTGACACCCGGGTGAAACATGAATACGACTCTGATCCTCGGAAAGATCCTTTCACTGTATCTGCTGACCGCAGGAATTGCGTTCATCGTCGCAACCCCGTTCTATCTGCAACTCACTGAAGTGGCGGACCGGTCAGACTTGATGGCAGTGAACATATCTGGCATGGTGCACCTCTTCGTCGGTTTTGGCGTGCTCGCTATCCACTTCACCTGGGGTAGCCTCCTCGCGGTGCTCGTCACCCTGCTGGGAATCTTCTTCGCTATCCGTGGAATCGCATATTACTGGATTCCTCAACGGGTGCTCCGACCTGCGAAACAGGGACGGGGATCGCCGTCGGGGCTGCGTGGCATGGGTGCCGCCTTCGTCGTTTACGGCGGGCTCATGGCCTACCTGAGCTTCCTGGCCTGAGCCGAGCGTTCGTCTGACAGGCAGTCACCGCGGGTTCGTTGTTGACGGCGATGCGCCGTTCGCCCGTACCAGTGTCAATCTTGCTCCGCGACATTGGAAGCGGCGACCTTGTCGTCCCTGCACGGCCGCCGCTGTCGCCGGACGGCAGGCGGGCGAGCCGCCGCGGGAGAGTGGCTGGCAACGACGAGTTCGGCTGCCGACCGTGCGCGCGGCAGCGGTCGCAGGGCGGTCAGGAGGTTCTGTCAAGTGCCCGAGGTGACCCACCGGCGGACGCGGTACTCAATCCAGGTCCGCTGAGGAGAGGGCGGCCCCGATCGCCCGTAGCTGGGCGGTGGCGCCACCCAGACGGAACTCGTGGTGTTTGGCGGCGAGGAAGTAACGGTGCAGGTGGTGGTCGAGGTCGATGCCGACCCCACCGTGGATGTGAACGGCGGTGTGCGCGACCCGGTGTCCAGCGTCGGCGGCCCAGAACTTGGCCGTCGCCACCTCAGTCGGGCACGGCAGCCCCTCGGCGAGGCGCCAGGCCGCCTGCCACAGGGTGAGCCGGATCGCCTCGACGTCGATGTACGCGTCGGCGAGGCGCTGCGCCACGGCCTGGAAGGTGCCGATCGGCCGGCCGAACTGGACCCGCGTGCGGGCGTACTCGGCGGTCAGCTCCAGGGCCCGTTCGGTCACCCCGAGCTGGATGGCGCACGAGCCGATGGTGGCCCGGGTCGCGAGCCACGACGCGACCGCCCTGCCGTCCGCGACGCCGCCGAGCAGCCGGTCGTCGGGAAGGGCCACCCCGGCCAGGTCGAGCCACCCGGCACCCTCGCCGCCGGCCACCTGCTGCGGCTGCACGGTCACCCCCGGGTCGTCGGGGCAGACCATGAACACTGCGGTCGTGCCGTCGACCGTGGCCGGCACGAGCAACAGATCGGCGTCCGGAGCGGCGGGCACGGTGGTCTTCGCACCGGTCAGCACCCAACGGCCGGTGGCACGTTCGGCGCGTACGCCGTCGTCCTCGGCGAGAGCGGCGGTCAGGACCGCCGTACCGGCCAGGGCCGGGGTGACCCAGCGGGTGATCTGCGTGTCGTCGCCGAAGGCGGCCAGTCCGGCCGCCGCGGTGACGATGCCGGACAGGTACGGCACGGGCGCGACCGTCCGGCCCACCTCGACCAGGATCCCGCACTGCTCCAGCAGGCCGAGCCCGTCGCCGCCCACCTGGCGGGGCAGCGCGGCGGCGAGTACTCCCGCGTCGGCCAACTCCCGCCACAGCGGCCGGTCGAGGCAGACTCCCTTGGCCTCGATCTCACGACGTCGGTCGGCGGTGACCCGGTCGGTGAGGATCTGCCTGGTCAGCGCGGCGAGTTCGCGGTGGCCTTCGCTCGGGGTGAATCTCATGACCGCTCCTGCCGTCGGCTGTGCCGGCGGGCCGCAGGCAGGCCCAGTCCGGCGCTGGCGATGATGTCCCGCTGGACCTCGTTGGTGCCGCCGCCGAAGGTGAGGATCAGGGCGGAGCGGTGCAGCCGTTCCACGCGTCCGCGCAGCAGGGCACCGGGCGAGCCCTGCCGTACCGGCGCGTTCGCGCCGAGCACCTCCATGAGCAGTCGGTACGCCTCGATGGCGAACTCGGTGCCGTACACCTTGGTGGCCGATGCGTCGGCCGGGTCGGGGCCGCCGGTCGACTCGGCGGCGAGACGCCAGTTGTAGACCTTGAGGAACTCGGCCTTGGCGTGTACCCGAGCGAGGTGAAGCTGGACCCACTCCTGGTCGATGATGCGTCGCCCGTCGGGCAGGGTGGTGGCGAGGGCCCAGTCACGCACCTCACGCAGCGCGTGTCGGATCGGTGCCGCCGAGGTGAGGGCGACCCGCTCGTGGTTGAGCTGGTTGGTGATCAGGGGCCAGCCCCGGTTCTCCTCGCCGACCAGCGCGGAGCGCGGCACCCGGACGTCGGTGTAGTAGGTGGCGCTGGTGGTCGGCCCGGCGACGGTCCGCACCGGGGTCCAGGAGAAGCCGCTCGCGTCGGTCGGCACGATGAGAATCGAGAGTCCCTCGTGCCGGGGTGCCTCCGGCGCGGTGCGGCAGGCGAGCCAGACGTAGTCGGCGTACTGGATCAGGCTGGTCCACATCTTCTGGCCGTTGACGACGTAGGTGTCACCGTCGCGAACCGCCGTGGTGCGCAGCGAGGCGAGGTCGGTGCCGGCCTCCGCCTCGGAGTAGCCGATCGAGAAGTGCAGGTCGCCGGCCGCGATCCGGGGCAGGTAGTCCGTACGCTGCTGCTCGGTGCCGAAGCGCATCAGCGTCGGCCCGATGGTGTTGATGGTCAGGAACGGCACCGGCACGCCGGCGATCGCCGCCTCGTCGGTGAAGACGAGCTGGTCCAGCATGGATCGTGCGCCACCGCCGTACTCCCGGGGCCAGCCGAGGGTGAGCCAGCCGTCCTGGCCCAGCCGGCGGACGACCTCGCGGTAGGCCGTGCCGTCACCGTACTCGCCGCCGGTTGTGGTGAGCGCCTCCCGTAACTCTGGACTCATCACCTCGGCGAAGTAGGTGCGTAGTCGAGTGCGGAGCCGTTGCTGCTCGGCCGAGTAGGTGAGGTGCACGGTGCGCCCCCGTCCGGCTAGATTTAGAACACGTTCTAGCCTACCGGAGGGATCGATGATGAGCGAGGCATACCTTGTCGAGGCGGTACGCAGCCCGGTGGGGCGGCGCGGCGGTGGGCTGGCCGGGGTGCACCCGGCCGACCTCGGCGGTCATGTCGTCGCGGCCCTGCTCGACCGGGCGGGTGTGGATCCGGCGGCGGTCGACGACGTGGTGTTCGGTTGCGTGGACACCGTCGGTCCACAGTCCGGTGACGTCGCCCGCACGTGTTGGCTGGCGGCCGGCCTGCCGGAGGAGGTGCCGGGCGTCACGGTCGACCGGCAGTGCGGTTCGTCCCAGCAGGCGGTGCACTTCGCCGCCCAGGCAGTCCTCAGCGGCACCGCCGATCTTGTGGTCGCCGGTGGTGTCCAGAGCATGAGTCAGGTGCCGATCGCCAGCGCGATGGCCCCGCACGGCCCGTACGCCGGCTCCGCCGGATGGGCGGCGCGCTACGGAGACGAAGAGGTCTCCCAGTTCCGCAGCGCCGACCTGATCGCCGCCAGGTGGGCGATCACCCGCCCGGAGCTGGAACGGTACGCGCTGCTCAGCCACCAGCGGGCGGTCCGGGCCCGGGAGACGGGACGGTTCGCCGCCGAGATCGTGCCCTACGGCGGGTGCACGGCCGACGAGTGCCCACGAACGGACACCTCCCCGGCGGCGATGGCCGCGCTGGCTCCGCTGCGCCCCGGCGGTACGACCACCGCGGCCCTCGCCAGCCAGCTCGCCGACGCGGCCGGCGCCGTGCTGGTCGCCTCCGAGCGGGGGCTGCGGGTGCACGGGCTGCGCCCACGTGCCCGCGTCCACCACCTGAGCGCGCGCGGTGACGACCCGGTGCTGATGCTGACCGCGCCGATCCGGGCGACCGAGGTCGCGTTGCGGCGGGCCGGGATGAGCCTCGACCAGATCGACCTGATCGAGATCAACGAGGCGTTCGCCAGCGTCGTGCTCGCCTGGCAACGGGAGACCGGCGCCGAGCTGGACCGGGTCAACGTCAATGGTGGGGCGATCGCTTTGGGGCACCCGCTCGGCGCGACCGGCGCGCGGTTGCTGACCACGTTGCTGCACGAGCTGGAACGCACCGGCGGCCGGTACGGGTTGCAGACGATGTGCGAGGGCGGCGGCCAGGCCAACGTGACCGTCATCGAGCGGTTGTGAGCCGCGCCAGGCACTCGTCGGCCTCGGCCACGATCCGGTCGATGAGCTCCGCGCACGAGGGCAGGTCGTCGATCAGCCCCACCACCTGCCCGGCGGACATCACGCCGAGGTCGGCTCGGTCGTCGACCATCGCCGCCCGGAGCAGGACCGGAGTGTTGGCGGCCAGCAGCGTCTGGGCCCAGGACAGCTCCCGGCCACGGCGGGCGGCGAAGCCGTCGCGGACCAGGGCCGGCCAGGTCGTTCCGGTGATCCGGCGCAGTGCGACGGCCCGCCCGAGGGCTCCGGCCACCGCGGTGATCCGTCCCGATCGCTCCAGTCGCTCGACGAATCGGGTCCGCAGCACCCGGTGGGGCAGCCCGTCGATCCGCGTGGTGACCACGGTGTCGGTCGGGCCGCTGTCGAGATAGGCCTGCTTCACCGACGCCCCGACCGTGCTGTCGCTGGTCAGCAGGAACCGGGTGCCCATGGCGATACCCGCCGCGCCGTAGGCGAGCGCGGCGACCAGTCCTCGGCCGTCGAAGAAGCCGCCGGCCGCGACCACCGGGATGTCGACGGCGTCGACCACCTGGGGGAGCAGCAGGCTGGTGGGGACCGCTCCGGTGTGCCCGCCGCCCTCGCCGCCCTGGACGATGACGGCGTCCGCGCCCCAGGCGGCCACCTTCTCCGCGTGCGGGAGAGCGCCGACGGACGGGATGGTGACCACGCCGGCGTCCCGGAGCCTGGCGATGAGGTCGCGCCGCGGCGCGAGCGCGAACGAGACGACCCGTACCGACTCCGCGATGGCCAGCTCGACCCGTTCGCGCGCGTCCGTCGCGTCGGCGCGCAGGTTCACCCCGAACGGCGCGGACGTGCGACGACGTACCTCGCGGATCGCGGAGCGCAACTCGTCGAGGCTCATGGTGGCCGAGGCGATGACGCCGAGACCGCCGGCGTTGGCCGTCGCCGCGGTCAGCCGGGCACCGGAGACGTACCCCATGCCGGTCTGCACGATGGGGTGCCGGACGCCGACCAGCTCGGTCAGCCGGGTGCGCAGTACCGGGGACATGGGTGCCTCCTCGGTGGTGGTCGCCGGACCGGTGGGCGGGACCGGGTTCCCGGGTGGGTGGCGCCGCGGACCTACCGCCCCAGCTCGCGATCCCGCAGCCCGGCCGGGTCCAGCCGGTCGCGGATGAGCCGTAGCTCCGCGTCGGTGGGGGTTCTGGTCTCCGGCGGATCATCCGGTATGTGCAACGGGAAGCCGGTCGCGGCCACGACCTCGTCGACGCCGACGCCGGGGTGGACCGAGCGCAACCGCATCCCGCGGTCCGGCGACCGGAAGTCGAGCACCGCCTTGTCGGTCACCACCAGGCGGATCTCGTGGAACCGGTTGCCCGGCGGGCCGATGGCGGTGGCCCGGTCGTACCCGATCCCGCAGACCATGTCGACCTGGTCCACGAAGACCCGCCGGCCGTGGCGGGGCACCCAGTAGCTGGTCGGATGGTTGATGGTGTTTCCCGGGGCGCCCCGCACACCGAGCAGTTGGGCGGTGGGCCTTGCCCAGGCGCCGATGCAGGAGATGTTCTGGTTGCCGTACCGGTCGAGCTGGCTGGCGCCCATCATGACGTGGCGACGACCGGCGGCGACGATGCCGAACACCGCGCGGTAGGGAAGCCACCCCTCCGCCCCGTCGTCGCCGACCAGCGTGGCCTCACCGTCGGTGAGCACCAGGTCCGGAGCGAACGTGTGGCGGGCCAACCGGGCGCCCAGGCGGGGGATCACCCCCATGCCGCTGGCGAGGATCTCGCCGTCGCCACGCCACGCCTCGGCGCAGGCGACCACGCAGACCTCGGCCCGGCTGGCCCCGGTCACGACACGGCCTGCTGGTAGTGCGCCTCGTCTCCGTCGAGGTATCGGTCCCGGAACCGGTCCCAGGCCTGCGGACTCGCCGCGGAGCCCGCGTACTCGCGCTGGAACGCCTCGTCGCGGTCGTAGTCCGGCACGCAGCTGGTGAAGTGCGCTCCGTGCGGGGTCTCGACGACACCATCCACCATCATCCGACTGAGCAGGAGGCTCTGCGCGGGGCCGGCGGAGCGCAGCGCGGCCGTGTCGACCAACCGCTCGCAGGAGAGGAAGCTGCGGGTGGCGGCGAGGCAGAACAGGTCGTCGAAGTATGGGTCCGGGCCCAGGTACTGCCCGTTGCCGTGCCGGTCGGCCCGGTTGAGGTGCACCAGCGCGGCGTCCAGTGCGAGGGCGGGCATGGCCACCAGCTCCTCGCCGTCGGAGTAGGGCGAGCGCACCGTGCGCAGTCCGGCGTTGACCCGTAGGACGTCCGAGCCCAGCCCGGCGCGGATCGGCAGGTAGGGAAGCCGGTGCGCGGCCGCCAGCAGCCCCCAGTGCACCATCCCCTCGTCCAGCTCGGTGAGCTGGACGGCCCCCAACTGCCGCGCCCGTCGAAAGTGGGGTTCGAGGGCGATGCTGTCGAGGGAGACGAACCCGGACACCACCCGCCGTACGCACCCCGCCGCGACCAGCAGCCCGACGTCGGGCCCGCCGTAGGACACGATGGTGAGATCCGTGATGCTCGACCGGGCGATGGCGCGGACCAGCGCCATCGGTTTGCGCCGTGACCCCCATCCCCCGATGCCGACGGTCATGCCGGAGCGTAACTCGCCGATCACCTCCGCGATGCTCATCACCTTGTCGGCCATGCCGGTCAGGTCACCTTCCCTCTGCTGGGTCTCGCGTCACCGACCATCTCGGTCCAGGAAGGACTGCCGGGCGCGGTCGGACACACCCGCGAGATTCAGCTCGTAGGTGAAGCCCTGCTCGTAGCGGTAGGACCGCTGGATGTCGACGGGGTCGATCCCGTTGAGTGACTCCTTCGCCCGCCGAATGATCAGCGGATCTTTGGCCGCGATCTCCTCGGCCACCCGCCGGGACGTCGCGGCCAGTCGCTCCCGTGGCACCACCTCCAGCACCGACCCGAATCGGTGCAGCTCCTGGGCGGTGATGGTCCGGCAGGTGTAGACCATTGCCCGCATAAGTTGGTGCGGCACCAGGCGGGACAGGTGCGTCGCGGCGCCCAACGCGCCCCGGTCCACCTCGGGTAGCCCGAAGGTCGCGTCGTCGGCGGCCACGACGATGTCGGCGGTGCCGGCGAGGCCGACACCGCCGCCGAGGCAGTAGCCGTGCACCGCCGCCACCACGGGAACCGGGCAGTCGTAGACGGCCGCGAAGGCGGCGAAGCAGCCTCGGTTGACGCCGATCAGTGCCGCGTTGTCGGTGCTGTGGTGCAGTTCCTTGAGGTCCACGCCGGCACAGAACCCCCGCCCCGCGGCGGTGAGCATCACCGCCGCGACGGTCGGGTCGGCGGCGGCGGTCCGGACGGCGTCGGCCAGCGCGAACCAGTCGTCGGCGGGGAGCGCGTTGACCGGGGGAACGTCGATGACCACCTCGGCGATCCGGCCGTCGCCGCGAATGTCGATGCCCATCGCAGACGCTCCTAATCCCCGCGGGTGCCTCTGAACCCGTGGATGCTCTAGGACTCGCAGATGTTCTCGGGATCCACCGACGTTCTCGGAACCCGTACCAGCCTCAAACCTAACGCTTGCTTGGTGAGAAGCTACCATGGAATCCGTGGACGCATTGGACTTCGGCGGACGAAGCGTGGTGGTTACCGGCGGCACCCGCGGGATCGGTGCGGGCATCGCCCGCGGATTCCTGGCCGCCGGCGCACAGGTCCTGGTGTGCGGCCGGCGTGAACCGGCCGAACTGCCCCGGGTGGACGGGCGGGCGGCCCGGTTCGCGGCGCTCGACGTCCGTGATCCGGAGCAGGCCGGCCGACTCGTCGCGCTCGCGGTCGAGGTGGCTGGGCGGCTCGACGTGGTGGTGAACAACGCCGGCGGCGCGCCCTCCGTCCGCGCCGCCGACGCGTCGCCCCGACTGCACGCCAAGGTCATCGAACTCAACCTGGTGGCGCCGCTGCACGTGGCACAGGCCGCCAACGCGGTGATGCAGGGGCAACGGCACGGGGGTGTGATCCTCATGGTCGGCAGCGTCAGCGGGGTGCGCCCGTCGCCCGGGGCCGCGGCGTACGGCGCCGCCAAGGCCGGCCTGCACCACCTGGTCGCCAGCTTGGCGATGGAGTGGGCGCCGAAGGTGCGGGTGAACACCGTCGTGGTCGGCCCGGCGCAGACCGAGGTGTCCAACCCGCACTACGGCGGCTCGCGAGGTGCCGCGGCGGTGGCCCGGACGATCCCGATGGGTCGGCTGGCCCTGCCGCGGGACGTGGCCGACGCCTGCCTGTTCCTGGCGTCGCCGCTGTCCTCGTACGTCAGCGGAGCGGCACTGGCTCTGCACGGCGGGGGAGAGTGGCCCGGGTACCTGGCAGCCGTCACGGGTTCGGCGTACCCTGCCGATAAATAGAACACGTTATACATGGTCGACCGCGGAGGTGGGCATGGTTATCTCGATCAAGCCGCGGCGGGACGCGGTGGGACTGGGCCGCGGCCACCTGCTCGTCGGCGGGGCCTGGCGATCCTCACGCGACGGTAGGACGTGGCGGCACACGCATCCGGCGACCGGCGAGGAGGTGGGTGAGTTCGCGGTCGCGGACGCCGCCGACGTCGATGCCGCTGTCCGGGCCGCCCGCCACGCCTTCGACGAGGGGCCCTGGCCGCGCTGCCGGGCGAGGGAACGCATCCGGGTCCTGCGGCGGATCGCTGACCTCATCCGTGAGCACTCCGACGAGCTGCTTGCGCTCCAGGCGCTGGACAACAGCGTCCCGTTGAGCTTCAGCGACGCCTACGTGATGTCGCCCGGGTGTGCGGCCGATGTCTTCGACCATCACGCCGGCTGGGTCGACAAACTCGGCGGCGAGACGCTACCCCCTTATCAGGGGGGCGATCACCTGGTGTTCACGCTGCGTGAGCCGATCGGCGTGGTGGCGGCGGTCATCCCGTGGAACGCGCCGCTGCTGCTGGCCGCGCAGAAGATCGCGCCAGCGCTGGCGACGGGATGCGCGGTGGTGCTCAAGCCGTCGGAGTACGCCACCTTCGTGGTGCTGCGGCTGGCGCAACTCATCGACGAGGCGGGCGCGCCGCCGGGTGTGCTCAACGTGGTCACCGGGCCGGGTGAACCGACCGGCGAGGCACTGGTCACCCACCCATCGGTCGACAAGATCACCTTCACCGGCAGTCGTGCCGTCGGCCGGCGCATCCTGCACGCCGCCGCCGACGGAATTACCAGGGTGAGTCTGGAGCTCGGTGGGAAGAGCCCGTCGATCGTATTCGCGGACTCCGACGTCTACGCCGCGGCGGCGGTCACCATGGGCACGGTCACCGTCGGACTGTCCGGTCAGGCGTGTGTCGCCCACAGTCGAGCACTGGTCCAGCGGGAGGTCTACGACGAGTTCCTGTCGATCGCTGCGGGGGCGACCGCGTTGGTGCGCTACGGAGACCCGTTCGACGCCGAAACCACCGCGTCACCTCTGATCAACGGACGGCAGCTCGAGCGCGTGCTCGGGTACGTCGCGCACGGACAGGCGGAGGGTGCGCGCCTGGTGTGCGGCGGTGAACGGGTCGGGGGAGACCTGGCCGCCGGGAACTTCGTGACGCCGGCGCTCTTCGCCGACGTGGCCAACGACATGACCATCGCCCGGGAGGAGATCTTCGGCCCGGTGCTCGGCGTGATTCCGTTCGCCGACGAGCAGGAGGCGGTACGGCTCGCGAACGACACCGAGTACGGGTTGGCCGCCACGGTGTGGACCACGGATGTGAAGCGAGCCGTGCGCCTGGCCCGAGCCGTGCGGGCGGGCACCGTTGGGGTCAACGGTTACCAGGTGGAACCACACGCGGCCTTTGGCGGATTCGGCAAGTCCGGCCTCGGGCGCGAGGGCGGGCGTAGCTCGGCGGAGGCCTTCACCGAGCTGAAGACCGTTCTGCTGCCCACCACGGAGGAGCTGATGTAGGTGCCTGGCCGGGCGTCATGGTCCGAGAAGCTTGCGGTGATCCCAGCTCGTGACCCGCAGCGGCTCCACCACGTACGCGACGCGCTTGCCCGCCGCCCGGACCAGGTGGTCGTCCTGGCCGACGGCGGGTAGGTCCGGCAGCTGAGCGCTGATCATCCGACCGACCCCTACCACGTCGGCGACCTGCCGGGCCAGACCGCGCACCTGCACGCCGCGCAGGTCGAAGTACTCCTCGCCCTCCTCGACCAGGCAGGTCAGCCGGGGGTCGCGGGCCAGGTTGCGCGCCTTCTGCGAGGCGCGGTAGGTCCAGAACGCGATCATGCCGTCGGACATGGCGTAGAACATGGTGACCAGGTGTGGGGTGCCGTCGCGGCTGATCGTGGCGAGCTGGACCTTGCGGCACCGCGACAGCAGGTCCGCCGCCTCGCCCGGGGTCATCGCGATGGTGGCGCGGTCGTTCACGTGCCCTCGCCGAACGTGGTCGTGGCCAGCGGCAGGGTGGCCTCGCAGGCGAACCCAGCCCCGGGCGGGTCCTGGCGGAACAGTGGTCCGAGGGCGTCGTGCAGGGCGTGCGGTGACCAGGACCCGCCGTCGGTCTGGAAGCTCGCGCGTACCGTGGGCGGCGCCAGTACCGCGGCCACGCCGCCGTGGATCACGAAGACCTCGCCGTTGATCCGGGCTCCGGCCGGGCTGGCGAGGTAGCTCACCAGCGGTGCCACGTGCTCCGGGGACAGTGGGTCGGCCACCCCGTCCGGCGTGGGCCCCATGAGGTCGGCGGTCATCGCGGTGCGCGCCCGTGGACAGATGGCGTTGGCCCGTACGCCGTACCGGGCGCAGCTGCGCGCGGTCGCGACGGTGAGCGCCACGACGCCGGCTTTCGCGGCGGCGTAGTTCGGCTGGCCCGGCGAGCCGAGCAGGAACGCCTCGGAGGAGGTGTTGATGATCCGGGCGTACACCGGGGAGCCGAGCGCCTTGCTGCGCTCGCGCCAGTGGGCGGTGGCGAAGCGGGTGGTCACGAAGTGGCCCCGCAGGTGTACCCGTAGGACGAGGTCCCACTCATGCGCCGACATCGTGAAGACCATTCGGTCGCGGAGTACGCCGGCGTTGTTGACCAGGATGTCCAGCCTGCCGTACGTGTCGAGGGCCGTGGTCAGCAGCGACTCACCGGTCGACCACTCGCCGATGTCGCCCGTGCACACCGTGGCCTCGCCGCCCGCCGCAGCGATCTCGGCGGCCACCGCCGCGACGGCGTCACCGGGTAGGTCGTTGAGGACGAGCCGGGCGCCGCCCGCCGCCAGTGCGACGGCCTCCGCGCGCCCCAGACCGTTACCCGCCCCGGTCACGATCGCGACCGCGCCAGCCAACCCGAACCGCTGATCTGTCATTGGCGCTCCCTCGTCCTCGGACGGTCAGGTGGATCCGCCGGGCCCTCCGGTCTACCAAACGCTTGCTTGGTAGCCTATCAGCTTCCCGCCGACTTCGGCCGACGCCGGCGATCGAGCCGCGGCGTGCCGGACGACCCGGTGGGCGGGGCCACGATGCCGTCGAAGATCAGGCGGAGGATCGCGTCGGCGATCTGGTCGGTGTCCCAGCCGTTGCCACCGCTCTGCCCCCAGCGCGTCGGTATCCACAGCACGTCCCGCAGCAGCCGGTAGGTCAGCCGGGCGTCCAGGTCGGAGCGGAAGAGCCCGCTCTGCCTCCCCCATTCCAACTGGTCGACCCAGAGGCGCTCGATCTCACGGGTGGCGGTGCGCAGGTAGTCGAAGCGAGGTTGGGCGCGAAAGTAGCTCCAGTCGTTCTGCAGCATGGTCAGGGCGGCGCGGTGCCGGGCCAGCGTCGCCGTGCTGGAACGCACGAACTGCTCGATCGCGGCGCGCGGGTCGTCGGTGCCGGCGACCGCCTCGCGGTATCCCGTGAGCACCTCGTCGAGGAAACCGGACAGGATCTCGTCGCCGATCGACTCCTTGGAATCGAAGTGGTGGTAGAGGCTGCCGGAGAGGATGCCGGCCGCGTCGGCGATCTCCCGCACGGTGGTGGCCCGGAAGCCCTTCTCGGCGAACAGTTCGCCGGCGAGGTGCACGAGGTGAGCCCGGCGTTCCGACGGCAGGCTGGCGTTGCTGGCTTTCTTCGTCGCGGTCACGGTCGAATTATGGCCGGTCGCCCCGGCCGCACCCAGTCGCTTGCCCGGTCCGCGGGTCGCCGCTAACCTAGAACACGTTTCAGTTCCACTGGAGGTGGTCTCGTGCGGGCGGCGGTCTTCCACGCGGTCGGTGCCGACAGGGCCGAGATCCGCGACGACGTGTCGGTGATCGGGCCCGGTGCCGGGGAGGTCAGGATCAGGGTTCGAGCGGCCGGGGTGTGCCACTCCGACCGCTCCGCGCGCGACGGCGTGCTGCCACAACCGATGCCGGTGGTGCTGGGGCACGAGGCCTCCGGTGACGTCGTCGCGGTCGGAGACGGCGTCGACGACCTGGCTGAGGGGGACCGGGTCGTGGTCAACTGGCTGCCGGCGTGTGGGTCCTGCCCCTCCTGCCGGCGCGGGGAACCGTACCTGTGTATGACACACGTGCTGGCCGGGTACGCCCAACCACGCTTCCTGGCGGGCCAGACTCCGGTGTTCGCGATGGCCGGGTGCGGCGCGTTCGCCGAGGAGATCGTGCTTCCCCGGGCCGGTGCCGTGAAACTCGCCGCCGATGTGCCGTACGAGGTGGCCGCGCTGGTCGGCTGCGGCGTGATGACCGGCGTCGGTGCCGTCGTCAACACCGCCCGGGTCGAGCCCGGGGCAACCGTCGCGGTGATCGGCTGCGGCGGCGTGGGCGTCGCGGCGATTCAGGGAGCGCGTCTCGCCGGCGCCGCGGTCATCGTCGCCGTCGACACCGTCGAGGCCAAGCAGCAGGTGGCGCTGCGGTTCGGGGCGACCCACGGGTGCGGCCCGGACGGCATCGGCGAGCTGTCCGCCCAGCTCACCGGCGGCGAGGGGTTCGACACCGTCTTCGACGTGGTGGCCGTACCGCAGACGCTCCGTTCCGCTTGGACGGCGGCGCGCCGGGGTGGGACGGTCGTGGTCGTCGGTGCCGGGCGGGCCGACCAGCAGGTCGCCTTCAGCCCCTTCGAGCTGTTGTTCGAGGGCAAGACCATCACCTCCTCGCTGTACGGGGCGGCTCAGGTGCCGCGAGACTTCGACCGGTTGTTCGATCTCTGGCGGGCCGGCCGGCTGGACCTCGCCGGCATGATCAGCCACCGGTTGCGGCTGGAGGACGTCGGGGACGCCCTCGCCGCTCTCGGGCGCGGCGACGTCATCCGGCAGGTCATCAACTACGACGGCGTCGGCTGAGCGGCGCGGGTGATGCGCCTCGGCGTGATGACCGGCTACAGCGGCGGGTTCGCGCAGGTGGTCGAGGAACTCGTCGACTACGAGGCCGCCGGGCTGGACCTCGTCGCGGTGCCCGAGGCGTACAGCTTCGACGCGGTGAGTCACCTCGGGTTCATCGCCGCGCGCACCCGGCGGTTGCAGATCGCCTCCGGTGTCATGCAGCTCTACACCCGCACTCCGACGCTGATCGCGATGACGGCCGCGGGTCTCGACCACGTGTCCGGTGGCCGGTTCTGTCTCGGGCTCGGCACGTCCGGCCCGCAGGTGGTCGAGGGCTTTCACGGCGTGGTCTGGGACGCGCCGTTGGGGCGGACCCGCGAGGTCGTCGAGATCTGCCGGCAGGTCTGGCGCCGGGAGCCACTGAACTACCAGGGCCGTCACCACCAGGTCCCGCTGCCGCCGGGGCGGGGGACCGGGTTGGGTAAGGCACTCAAGATTATCAACAGTCCGGTGCGGAGCCGGATCCCGGTCGTCCTGGCCGCGGTGGGGCCGCGCAGCGTCGCGTTGGCCGCCGAGATAGCCGACGGCTGGCAGGCGTTGTTCTTCCACCCGGAGCGGGCGACCCGGGTGTGGGGCGCCGCCTTGGACGCCGGCCTAGCCCGGCGGGAGCCCGGGCTGGGCCCACTGGACATCCTGGCCTCGGTTCCCTTCGCCGTCACCGACCAGCCGGCGGAGCAGCTCGCCCACCATCGGGCCCAACTCGCGCTCTACATCGGTGGGATGGGGGCCCGGGGAAAGAACTTCTCCAACGACCTCGCCCGCCGATACGGCTACGAGGATGCGGCCCGGCTGATCCAGGACTGCTACCTGTCCGGACGCAGGGCGGAGGCAGCGGCGGCGGTCCCCGACGACCTCGTCCGCGACACCGCACTGGTGGGACCCGTCGACTTCGTTCGGCAGCGGCTCGCCGCGTTCGCGGCGGCCGGGGTCAGCACACTGTTGGTCAGCCCGATGGCCGCCACCCGCGCGGAGCGGGTGCGACAGGTCGGCAGCCTGCGCGTCCTCGTCGACGAGCTGAGATGAGTCTCCTCCGCGTGAGGTCGCGGTGGCCCCTCAGACCCGGTGGGTGTCACAGCAGGACGAGCAGGGCGGCGCCCACCGCGGCCGCCGGGGCCGTGGTGATGACGGTGGCCAGCACCGCTGAGCGGCGGCGCAGTGCGGCGAGCGGGATCAGCGCGTCGCCGTCCTGGCTGATGGCGTTGGCGACCAAGGTCGGCAGAGGGATACCGCCGCTGACGTAGAGGCCGGTGAAGACGATCTGCACCGCACAGCCCGGGATCAGGCCGACGGTGGCGCCGACCAGCACGCCGAGCAGACCGGTGAGCGCGAGTTGCGAGCCGTCGAAGCCGGTGGTGTGGGTGACGACCTCCCAGGCCAGGTACGCCACCGCGACCCAGACGGTGACGAAGGACGCCTCGTGGGCGCTGTGCCGGAGCGCCGCCGCGAAGGAGCGCGGCTGCGCCGTCTCCAGGGAGTCGTCGGCCAGCCGGCCCCGGCCGGCGGCGAAGATCAGCGCGGCCGTCAGCGTGCCCAGCACCCCCAGCCCCAGGTACGGGTCGATGCCCCAGAGGATCCGGGTGAGCGCCTCGGGACTGACCATCTGGAAGACCACCGGCACCGACACGACGAACGCTGGTGTGGTCAGGCCCCAGAACGCGGTGGACGCGGGCACCCGGGGCAGCAGGCCGCCGAGCAGCCGCCGGGAGACAGCCAGGTCCGGTCCGCCGGCGGCGGCGAGCCCGGCCGGCTCGAGGGACATCCCCGGGGTCGGCGTCCGGCGTACGGACCGGGCGGGGTCGATGCCGAGCGCGTCGACGACGTACCCGGTGGCCAGTCCGACCACGAAGAGCAGCGCGTGCAACTGGAGGGCGAACATCGGGTTCCAGGCGAGCACCACCCAGGAGGAGTCGCCCATCGTGGCGGCGAGGGCGGCGACCGTCGTTCCGAACGACACCTTGCGGCGGGCGTACAGCGGCATCAGGATGATCGCACCGCCGCAGCCCGGGGTCACCCCGAGCAACGCGCCCACCAGCGGGCCGAGCCGGCGGCGGCGGCGGGTCAGCCCGTCGGTGACCCGGTCGCCGTAGCGCCAGCGCAGCCAGCCGAACAGCGCAACCATTACGGCGACGTAGACGCCCACCTGCATGAACGCGTCGGCGAGCGGCCGCAGGACGACGTCAGTCACCGCACACCCCCTCCGGTACCGGCACCGGGTTGGTGCCGTACAGGCGCGGGTCGCCCGGAGGCAGTACCGGCTCGGGTGCGTGGGCCCGCGGCTCAGGGTCGTACCGGAACTCGCCCCTGCCGTCCGGCGCGGGGCTGGACGCCCAGCGCCCCTCGGCGGCGGAGCCGTCGGGGCGCGGCGAGAGGTTCAGGTACGTGTAGCCGAACCGTTCGGTGAACTCCTTCGAGTCGGGGAACGCGTCCGGCACCGGCATCTCCTCGAGGCCGTCCTCCTGGAGCTGCTCGATCGCGGCCAGCCACATGTTCTGGTGCGTGGTGTCGCGGGCGAGCAGGAAACGCAGCAGCTGTTTGACGCCGGGGTCGTCGGTCATGTTGAACAGGCGGGAGACCTGGAGCCGGCTCTGGGCCTCGGCGGCCACGTTGAGCTGGAAGTCGGCCATCAAGTTGCCGCTGGCGGTGACGAACACGGCGCTCCAGGGCACGCCGTTGCTGTCGGTGGGCAGGGCACTACCGCCGCCCTGGATGAAGTGCGCCGGGTTGGAGCCGCCGTAGATCGCCCCCACCATCGGGTTGTCGTCGGCGGCCTCCTGCACCGACAGCGGCGCGGCCTCCAGCAGCCGCGTGATCATCGTGGCGATCATCTCGACGTGGCCCATCTCCTCGGTGCCCACGTCGAGCAGCAGATCCTTGTACTTGCCGGGTAGGCGGCAGTTCCACCCCTGGTAGAGATACTGGTTGGCGACGGTCATCTCGCCCCACTTGCCGCCCAGGATCTCCTGCAGCCGGCGGGCGAAGGCCGCGTCCGGGCCGTCCGGCTTCGCCTCGAACTGCAGGTCCTTGATGTGGCTGAACATCGATCCCCCTTCGGTCGGTGCCGAGGGACTTCCCGCGGCGCTGGCCTGTTGGGGCCAACCGGCGGCCCGGCCGGGTCAACCCGTCGGCGGCCCGCCGGGGAGCAGAATCTCCAGGGCCACGCCCCGGGGGTGGAGCCGGAGTACGCGCATCCGACCGCGGTCGGCGGTGACGAGCTGCCGCACGATCCACAGCCCGAGGCCGGACGTCCCGGCGCCGGGGGCCGGTCGGCGGATCGCCTCGAAGAGCGCCGGTTGCAGCCATCCCTCGTCGGTGACGAGGATGCGGAGGCCGCCGCGGCGCAGCGCGGCGTAGACGCCCACCTGCCCGCCGGTCGGCCCGTGCCGCAGCGCGTTGTCCACCAGGTTCACCAGCACCTGCCGGGTGCGAAGCTCGGGGACCGGACAGGCGCCGGCCCGCCGGGTCACCCGGATGCGGCGTCGGTGGTCGGGCACGAGGAGGGCGACGCCGCGCAGGATCTTCCCCAGCGGCACGGTGGTCGCCTCGGGTCGCGTGGCGAGAAGGAGGGCGTTGGTGCTGGAGGCCGCGTCGCGGAGCAGGTTCTGCAGGTGCCCGGCCTGGTCGCGGGCGAGTTCGTTGAGCGCGCGACGCTCGTCGCCGGACAGCGGGCGCCGATCGTCGGTGAGCGCCCGGGTCACCGACGCGAGTGTGCTGACCGGGGTACGAAACTCGTGGCAGAGCACCCGCAGCAGCAGCTCGGATTCGGCGCCGACCACGGGGCAGTCGGCGCGGGCCGGACCGGACCGACGGAACCCCCTGAGCAGCCCCTGCCATGCACGCATCCAACCGACTCCCCTCGTTCGGTGCATACCCGCATGATCCGTACCCCTTCGGGAAGGGATCAGGCATGCCCGCCGCCCCTGCCCTTCGGCTCGCGGTCGTCGACGATCACCCGCTCTTCGTGCGCGGGCTGGAGTTGCTGCTGCCGGCGGCCACGGCCGGGCGGGCATCCGTGGTCGGGTCCACCGGTGACGCGGCGGCAGCCGCGTCCCTGGTGAGTCGGTGCCTGCCTGACCTGGTGCTGGTCGACCTGCACATGCCGCCGCCGGGCGGTGTGCGGGCGGTGGCGGCCATCCGGCGGACGACACCGCGGGTCAGGGTGGTCGCCATGTCCGGCGCGACGGACCCGGCGCCCGCCCTCGACGCCCTGCGGGCAGGCGCCGAGGGCTTCCTGCCGAAGAGCGCGGAGCCGGAGGAGTTGCTTCCCCCGCTGCTGGCTGTACTCGACGGCTGGGCTGTGCTGCCCGGGGACCTGCTGCGGGGACTGCTCCGCCCGTCCCGGGTCCCGCGGGTCGACCTGGACGACGACGAGCGGGAACTGCTGCGTGCGATCGCTGCCGGGCGCGGGACACTCGAGATCGCCGTCCTGCTGCATGTCTCCGAGCGCACCGTCAAGCGGATGACTGCCGCTCTGCTGCGCAAGCTCCGGGTCACCAGCCGAGCCGAGGCCGCGGCCCTGGCCGGCCATGCCGGCCTGCTCGCGGACTGACCGCACACCGCTCTCCGGCCGTTCGTAGCCGCCGACCAGCTCCGGCCACGCTGGACTTTCCGCCGCTCCGAACAGCGCATCCACGTTTGGACCGCCAAACGACTGTCGAGCCGAGTATCCGATTGAGGTAGGTCTGACCGACTGCGTGCTTCGGCGGCCACGGGGATGGTTGGCATCGTTCGTGGCCGGCGGTCCGAAAGTGCTGGGTGAGGTTTCGGCCGACTCGACGAAGCGCCAGTTTCCGGCTTGGGCGAGACCGGCCGGAGATAGCGTCGCGGTGACGGTACTGGCCTGCTGTGGCGTGCCGAGCGGACAGGGGAGGTGCCGTGTGCCCAAGTCGTCGTCGCGCCGCAACGCGCCGGTAGTGGTCCGGGAGCATCTCGCCGGACTGTCGGCGGCCCAGACGTGGCTGGCCCGGGTCGCCGCGATATCGACGACGCCCTGCGAGTCGTGGTTCGTCGAGCGGATGGTGAGCCGCTCGGGCACCGACCTCTGCGGCGACCTGGAAGATCTCGTCGTCCGGGGAGTTCTGCGGGACACCGGCCACGGACTGTCTCCGTCCACGGAGGCGGTTCGCGACGAAGTCCTGCGGGCGGCTCCGCCGACGCTGGTGTCCGCGCTGCGTCAGCGGGCCGCAGACGTACTTGCGTCGGCGGGGCTCCCAGCGCTGGCCGCCGGGCAGGTGCTGCAGGCGGTCCGCGCCGGCTACCCGGTCGACCTGGAACTGGTATCCGCCCTTGCCGATTCGCCGGCGATCGATCCGTCTGTCGCCGCGGACCTGCTCACCGCGGTGCTTGCCCGGCCGGACGCCAGGGTCGAGCCCGGCCTGTGTCGGGCCTGGACGCTGGCCACTGTCGACAATCTCATGCTCGCCGACCGCGCCGCAGAGGCGCTCACGGTACTCACCGAGAAGATCGCCGCCGGCCGTGACACGGCGCAACACATGGCGCTGCTGCACGGCCGGATGGGCGCCTGGTATGCGGCCGAGCGTCCGTCCCAGGCGCTGCGGTACCTGCGGCAGGCGCTCGCCCAGCGACAACTGCCCCCGGACGATCGCGCATGGCTTCTCGCCACCGCAGCCGGGGTGGCCAGCCGGGTCGGTCACCCCGAGGCGCCAGCGCTGCTCCGTCGGGCGCAACGGGCCCGGCCGACGACACCGACACCCGGTAGTGACGTACGGCTGGCTTTGGCGCGATCGGCCGCGGCCCTGTCCCGCGGCGACGTGCCCTCGGCCACGCGCGCAGTGGGCTCGGTCGACCCGAGATCTCCACATGCCCGATCCGAAGCGGCGGCGCTGCGGGTGGAGCGGATCGTTGTCCAGCTCGCCGCCGGTGAGTTCGACAACGCCCGCACGGCCCTGCGGTTGGCCGTGGAGGAGGTCGGAAGCCTGGGTGCCGCGGTCCGGCCGACGCTCGTGGCACTCGGCTGTCAGCTGCGGCTCGCCGTCGGCCAACTGTCGGAGGCTGAGGCGCAGGCCCGACTCGCGTTGCGTGATCATTCGCGCCGGAGGTTGCCCGACCCGGTCCGCGCCGACCTGCTCGCCGTCGTTGCCGAGGTGCTCTTCCGCCAGGGGAGAGCGGACCGGGCACGAGAACTGCTCAACCCCGAGAACGCCGGACAGGACTGGCCGGACGACATGCCGTGGCTCGCCCTTCGCTGCGCCGCGGCGGCCGATCCCGACCCGACGCGGCACCCCGACCTCGTCCTGGCGGCCGTCACGGGCCTGGCCCGGTCGCTGCGGCCGCTGGTGCTGCTGCCGCAGCAGGCGACTCGACTGGTGCGGGCAGCGCTCGCCATCGGTGACCTCGGGCAGGCGCGGACCGTCGAACGATTCGCGGGGACTGTCGCGGCCCAAACCGCAAGCGCCCTGTGGCGGGGCATCGAACGGCACACTCACGGGCTCATCGAACGAGACCCGGCGGCGCTGGCGGAGGCGGTGTCACGCCTACGCGCGACGGGTGCCCGGACCGCACTGGCGGATGCCCTGTTCGACGTGGCGCGGCTGCCGAAGACGCCGCCGGCCGAGGCCCGCGCGGCGGTGACGGAGAGCGCCGCTCTGTTCGGCCGGCTCGGTGCCACCGGCGACCAGAAACGGGCGCAACACTGGGAGACCGAACTCGGTACCGCCCGACGCCGTCGCCGAGCCACGGCCGCGCAGCACGGCTTCGCAGCGTTGACCACTCGCGAGGCCCGGGTTGCGGAGCTGCTGGCCACCGGTGCGACGAAGAGACAGGCCGCGTCCCTCCTCTACGTCTCGTTCCACACGGTCGACACTCATCTGCGAGGTGTGTACGCCAAGCTCGGCATCCGCAGCCGGGTGGAGCTCGCCCGGCTCTGGGCCAACCGCGAAAGCCACACCCGAGCGGCGTAGGACACCGCCAGCGACCGGAGGAAGCCGGTCCCAGCGGGGCCGGCGGCAGACCTCGATCGATCGCCGGCCCCGCGGCGTCACCGCACGACCGTGCGTTTGTCCTTGGGCAGCGCCTCGATCGTCGACCGCGGCATGTTGACGGTGTCCGCGACGATCTGCGGTGGTGTGTTCGCCATCCACTGGGCCAGGGAGATGTCCTCGAAGCGTGGATTGCGGAACATCTCCAGGAACACCAGCGGCTCGTCACCGAGGTTCTCGATGTAGTGCCCGTAGGCGAAGGGAACGTATCCGACATCACCGGCCTGGAAGTTGAAGGTGCGGGCGACGCCTGAGCTGGCGAAGACTCCCATCCGTCCGAACCCGGAGATGTAGTACTGCCACTCGTCGTCGGTGGGGTGCCAGTGCAGCTCACGCAACCCGCCGGGCTCCACCTCGACCAACGCCGCGCTGATCGTGGCGGCGGCGAAGTTGGTCGAGTCGGCGATCCGGACGGATCCGCCCTCGAATCGATGTGGCGCCTGGGAGCGCATGCGGTGCGTCAACGTGCGGGGCACATCCCCGGTCGGGCTGATCACCCGGTCGGCGTCGAGCGAGGGAGGTACCTGGCCCTGGAAGATGTACTTCTCCCGCTCCGGAATGTTCGCCATCTGCTCGACGGACCAACCGAAGTTCTTCGCGAGTACGCTCTTCGGCGTGTGCGCGAAGAAGTCACTCATCAGGAAGGTGCTGTTCTCCGAGAACTGGCCGTCGTCGAAGACGAGGAGGAACTCCACGCCCTCGTCCAGAGCCTGAATGTGGTGCGGCACTCCCTTCGGAAAGAACCAGAGATCGCCCTTGCGTAGATCGTCGAGGAAGTTGCGCCCCTCCTGGTCGACGGCGCTGATCCGGCAGCTGCCGTCCAGCACGTACGCCCACTCGGCCTGCTTGTGCCAGTGCAACTCCCGGTAGGCCCCAGGTTCCAGCCGCATGTCCACGCCAGCCAACGTGCTGGCGACCGGCAGCTCCCGCTGGGTCACTTCACGCGTCCAGCCGCCCTGCTCGATCCGCGTGTGGGCCATGGAGAAGGAGAATTTCAGGTTGGGTACGGTCCCGCGGTCGGTCTTGGGCGCCACGAGCAGGTCGGGATTCTGGCGATCGAGGAGGATGTTGCGGGGACCCGGGTCGTTTCCTCCCTCCCCGTCCCACTGCGGCTGCGGTACGTCGGACATGACACGTCTCCCTCCCTCACGGCCGAGCCGAGGTCGGCAATCTTGTCGTGCCCTGATGGTCGCCCGAAGGGGTGACGCCATACATCCCGTGACCACGTGATTTTTCAGGACAAGACCGACCCGCGTCCCAGGCCGTGACACGGGCACCGGCCTGAGGCGGCGCCGAGCGCCAGCCCGGACGTGACCTCTCGACGCCCATCGAGGCCCGGAACGCGCTCACCCCACGGGTCAGGGTTACTCGTCGTGGTCGCCACGTCGTGGGCGGGGCGCTTCGTCGTTGTCCGGGTCCGGCTCCGGGGCGGGTTGGGTGCCGGCCACGTGTGCCGCGGGCGGCCCCCGTGTGGGGCCGCCCGCGGCGGGGTGGTGCTGGTGGTGGGTTGGTCAGCCGAAGCAGCCGGGGACGGGGTTGCCACCGTTGGCGCAGTTGGTGGGCACGTTGTCGACGATGATGACCTTACCGGTGCTGGTGACGGTGCCGTTGTTCTCGACGCCGCCGGCGGGGTCCGTGGCGGTGTTGTTGGTGATCTTGACGTCGGTGAGCGCGACGACACCGGTGGCGGATTGGATGTGGATGCCGCCGCCCGTGCTGCCGGTACCGAGGGCCTGGTTGCCGTTGATCACCGTGCGCCGGAACGCCGCCGTGTCGCCGCCGATGTAGAAGACGCCTCCGCCGTCTCCGTCGGCTGCGGTGTTGTTGAGGATCTTGCTCTCTGTGATGTTCGCCCCATCGTCGCCGAGGAACAAGCCGCCGCCGGCCTCGGCGGCGACGTTGCCGGCGATGGTGCTCTTGAACACGTATATCGAGTCCGTGTCCTTGTAGACGCCGCCGCCGTCGCCCTCGGTGGTGTTGTGGGTGACGGCGCTGCGGTCGATCTTGAGTACGCCCTCGTCGCTGTAGATTCCGCCACCAACGGAGCGGGAGTGGTTGTGGCTGATCCGGCTCTTGCTGACCGTGGTGGTGCCCGAGTCGTCGAAGATGGCGCCGCCGTCGAGGTCGGAGGTGTTGGAGATGAGTTTCGACGTGGTGATGGTGACGTCGCCGACTCCGGTGAAGATGGCGCCGCCGTCGGAGGCGGAGTTGTTCTTCAGGGTGCTGGAGCGGATGGTGACGATGCCACCGTCGTTGAAGACCGCCCCGCCGTCGTCCGAACCGACGTCGTCGACGGTGTTGTTGTCCAGGGTGGTGTGGTCGAGGTCGAGTTTCCCACCGACGTTGACGTAGACGGCGCCACCGTCATCGTCCTCGGCGGTCTTGCCGCGGGTGAGGGTGAGGTGCTTCAGCCGCAGGATACCGCCGGAGTCGATCTCGAAGAAGCGGAACTGGTCGGCGTTGGCGGCGCGGGCGATGGTGGACCCGTTCCCCTTGATCGTGATCGGCTGAACGATCACGGGTAGTCCGTTGCCGTCCTGGTTGGCGGTGAGGGTGTAGGTGCACTTACGGGCCAGGTCCAGGGTGCCGCCACCCGCACTGTTGGCGGTGGTGATCGCCGCGATCAACGCGTTCGGATCACACGGCACCGACACACCCTTACCCCCGTGGTCCCCATCCCGGTGATCGCCATCCGCGCCCCGCTTACCGGCCGAATCCAGCTTGCCCTTCCCACCGGGCTTGCCCTTCCCACCGGGCATACCCTTCCCGTCGGGCTTGCCGTCCTCGAGGGGCTCGGCGTCGACCGCGGACGCACCGGCCCCGGCAGGCGCTGAGACGACCGACGCGGCGGGCACCATCCGAACCCCCCGGGCACCGTCCTGCGCACTTCCGCCGGCAGCCTTGGCGGCCTCCTTCACGGCGCCGGCCGCATTCCCCCCGGCAGCACCAGCCGCCTTCGCGCCCGCCTTCTCGGCCTGCCGCTTCGCCCGCTCGGCCTCCTTCTCGGCGTCCCGCTTCGCCCGCTCCGCCTCCTTCTCGGCCTTGATCGCCTTGGCGTCCTTGGCAGTCTTGGCGGTCTTGGCGTCCTTGGCGGTCTTGCTGGTCTTGGATGTCCTGGCCTGCGTGGTCGCGCCTACGGCCCCCCCAGCCGAAGCGAACCCGGCAGGACCCTCGTCCGCCATGACAGGGGCCTCATCCACGTCATCCGGGTTCCCGGCACGCGCGGCCCAGTAATCACCATCCCCGTCACCAGGGTCAGCGGCCCCATCGCCGCCAGGGCTCCCCTGACCAGCCGTCGCCAAACCCGCGACACCCAGGTCCTTCGCCACGGTGCCACCGGGAACCGCCGACACCGGTGGACCCGCACCAGCCCCACCACTGGCACCAACAGCCGTCGACGCGCCGACCAACGCGGCCACCCCCGCCGCGGCCAGCACCGCCTGCTTCCAATACCGACGTGACACCGGCGAGCGCACCAAACCCGACACCCGCTCACGATCCGACTCGAGCATTCCACCTACCCCTTCATGCGCGATGACGCCCCCACCTCAGCGACGGTGAAAGCGGATTAACCTCACGCTAGACGGACATGAGGAACATATAGCGCAATTTCGGAAGATGACTCGCAGGAGGTGTGAAAGATGGAGGGGTGATCACTACGGACGAAGCCCAACCTGATCCCGCCAGGACTGTCGCCGCCGCGGACGAGTACCTGATCGTTGAGGGCCGCCTATCGTGCCCGTCGGACCTTGGTGTCACCGTCGTCGGTGTTCACCCAGACCGTCCGGCCCCCGTGTCGACGCGCAGGCAGACGTCCGCCCCCGCGTCGACCCGCCGGCCCGGAAACCCGCCGCCGCCGTGTCTCCGGCCGAGGCCTGGGCACTGCAGCCCGTCGGGGCGCCGGCCTAACCGCCCGCGTCGACAGGCGACCGCGGCGACCGGCTGCGTTCGTGTAGGCCAGCGCTGGTTCTCGACGGCCGCCGAGAAGTCGGCGAGAGCGTTGGTCGGCAGTCACCTCGGCTCCTGGCCGAAATCGTCAAGAGTCTGTCGTTGCCGCCATCCAGGGTCGGAATACAGGCTGTGATCGTGGCAAGACGACGAGTTGTTGTAGTGGTCTATCCCGAAGTCCAGGCACTGGATGTCACCGGCCCGGTCGAGGTATTCGACACCGTGAACCGGTTCCTGCCAGACCCGGAGGCGGGATACCGGATCGAGTACGTCTCGGCGGCCGCCCCCCTGGTGCGTACCTCCGCGGGCCTGATGATCGAGGCCGCGCCGTTGGAGACAGGCGAGGGGCGGATGGACAACCTGCTGGTCCCGGGCGGCTGGGGGCTGGGCCAAGCGCTCGCCGACCAAGACCTGCTGCGCTGGATCCGGCGGGCCGCGGAACGGGCGCGGCGGGTCACGTCGGTATGCGGCGGGTCGTTCCTGTTGGCCGAGGCTGGGCTGCTCGACGGCCGCCGGGCAACCACGCACTGGGCATACTGCCAGGACATGGCCCGCCGGTATCCGGCGGTGACCGTCGACCCCGGACCCATCTTCATCTGGGATGGGCCCTACGTGACCTCGGCGGGAGTGTCTGCGGGAATCGACATGGCCCTGGCGCTGGTGGAGGCCGACCACGGCGCGGAGTTCGCCTTGGAGATCGCTCGCTATCTGGTGCTCTTCTTCAAACGCGACGGCGGCCAGCCACAGTTCAGCGGCATGCTGGACGCGCAACTGGCTGACCGGGTGCCGATCCGGGCGGCCCAAGAGTGGGTGCGGGCCCACGTCGACCACCCACTCGCGGTGCCGGAACTCGCCGAGCGGGCGCACATGAGCCCGCGGAACTTCTCCCGGGTCTTCCGGCGAGAGGTCGGCATGACACCCGGACAGTACGTTGTCCAGACGCGCGTCAGCCGAGCCCGGGAACTGTTGGAGAGCACCGACCTGTCCATCAGCCAGATCGCCCGCCGATGCGGCTTCGGCCGGGTGGAGACGTTCCTACGGACGTTCGATCGGGCGGTGGGCCTGACGCCTGGCGCCTATCGGCAACGATTCCAGGTCCTGTCGCCGGCCGGTCTGCTGATCGAGCCGCCCGTCGCCGCGGGGAGCCGGGCGTGACGGGCCCAGTACGCGTCGTGGACCGGATCGCCGCGGCGCTGGCCCGGACGGGTGTCCGCCATGTCTTCGGTGTCAGCGGTGCGAACATCGAGGACCTGTACGAGGCGCTACGCGGCACCGACGGCGCGACGTGTGGTGTCGTGGCCAAGCACGAGTTCTCCGCCGCCACCATGGCCGATGGGGCAGCCCGCGTCACCGGTCGCCTCGGCGTGGTGGCGGCGACCTCCGGGGGCGGCGCGATGAATCTGGTGCCTGGGCTGGCAGAGGCGTACGCCTCGCGGGTGCCGATGTTGGCGTTGGTCGGCCAACCACCCACGGCCCAGGAGGGGCGTGGGGCTTTCCAGGACTCGAGCGGTCTGGCGGGCTCGTTCGACGCCCGGGCGGTGTTCGAGCCCGTCTCCTGGTTCTGTGCCCGGGTGGACGACCCGGCCAGCATCGACGTCGCCCTGGCCGAGGCGATCTCCGCGGCGTGCCAGGAGCCGAAGGGGCCGGCGGTGCTGTTGCTACCCAAGGACGTGCAGCAGGCACTGGTCGAGGCTCCCTCGGCCGGCGTCGCCACCGTCCCGGTGCCGGCCACCGAGGCGCCGTCGTCGACCCTGGACCAGGCGACGGCCCTGCTTCGCGAGGCACGGCAGGTGCTGGTCATCGCCGGCGAGGGCGTGGCCTCGTCCGGTGCCCAGCGGGAACTGGGCCGTTTGGTGGGACGGCTCGGCGCGTGGGTGGCGGTCACCCCGGACGCCAGGGACGCCTTCGACAATCGCCACCCGGCATTCGCTGGTGTCGCCGGGGTGATGGGGCACGACACCGTCGCCGAACTACTGCGGCGAGCCGACGTGTGCCTGCTGGCGGGCACCCGGTTGCCCGTCCTGGCGCGGGGTGGACTGGAAGAGGCGCTGGCGGGGACCCCGGTGATCTGCGTTGACCCCGAGCCACCGTACATCCCCGGCCTGGCACTGACCGGTTCTCCACGACCGACACTGCGCGCCCTGTCGCTGCGCTTGGGCCCCCATCGTCGGCCACGTCCGCCCCACCACGGGCCGGCCCTGCTGTCCGGCACGCGGTCGTCCGGGGAGACGCTGGCAGAATACGCCGACGCCCTCCACGTGATCTCCTCCGTCCTGCCTCCCGACGTCCACGTCTTCGTCGACGCCGGCAACGCGGGTGCAGCCGCGATCCACCTGCTGTCGCCCGCTCCTCGGGGACGTTTCGTGGTGGCGACGGGAATGGGCGGCATGGGCTACACCTTCGGCGCGGGGATCGGCGCGGCGCTGGCCACCGGACGACGGACGTACGTCCTGGCGGGAGACGGTGCGTTCTACGCACACGGCACGGAGGTGCACACCGCCCTGGAGACCACCGCTCCCGTCACCTTCGTGATCTTCAACAACAACGCGCACGCCATGTGCGTCACCCGCGAGGACCTTTACCAGGACGGTGCCAGCGGTATCAATACCTTCCGACCGTCCAACATCGCCGCCGGTGCGTCCGCGATGTTTCCGGGACTTCCGGCGACCCACGCGACCTCCGCACCTCAGCTGCGCGCCGCTCTGCTGGCCGGTCAGGCCGGCGGTGGTCCCGCTCTCGT
Organism: Micromonospora sp. WMMA1363; assembly: GCF_030345795.1. Taxonomy (NCBI): domain Bacteria; kingdom Bacillati; phylum Actinomycetota; class Actinomycetes; order Micromonosporales; family Micromonosporaceae; genus Micromonospora; species Micromonospora sp. WMMA1363. The sequence goes on along the minus strand of NZ_JAUALB010000001.1, from coordinate 1,520,205 downwards.
GGCCATGGACTTCGATCCCGCTGAACTGCCGCCGTTCCGCCCGTTCCTGGCCGCCGGCCAGGCACCCGTCGACAACCAGGAGCGCGAACATGACGACCGTGCCGTCCACGTTGGCTGACATCTCCGGCCTGATCCGGGTGGAGACCACGACCCCGGCCGACGTTACCGCCCAATGCACCCGGATGACCCGCGAGTCCTATCCGCATCAGCAGGTGTACGGCACATACTGCACGATCCACCAACACGTCGACTGCCCGCCGGAGGCGGCCTTCGACTACCTGCGGCAGGGTCACCACCTGGAGGAGTGGACATTCAGCCTGCGTGGATTCGCCCCCACCAGCACGCCAGGGCTCTGGTGGGGCTTCGACCGGCTCGCTCCGGACACCCGCATCTTCTGCCGGGTGGAGGCCAACGCCGATGCCATGACCGTGGACTACCACTGCGCCTGGGACCAGGGCGAAACGCTATGGATGATCTACCTTATGCGAGTCGTGCCGGCATCGTTGGTGCTTGGCCGGTCCGGCTCGCTGATCACCTGGACCAACTGCCGCCACCCGCACTACGACCGTAACCCGCACCCCTCGCTCGCGCCCACCCCGGAGCGGCCCTGGGTCGGCGACTTCTGGGACCTCTTCTACGCCGGGCACACCATCGAAATGGGCAACCTGAGGGCGATCCTGGAGCACCGGCACCGAAACGGCCTCGCGATCAACGTGCCGGCGCCCGCGCAGGTGGGAACGCCATGACAGCGGCGGTCCGGCTCCGGGATGTCGCCGGCCACCTTCCGGGGCCGCCCGTGCCGGCGTCGTTCTTCACCGAGTATCCGGGTGCGCAGGACCAGCTCAGGGACGGCCCGATGTTCAAGGTTCCGCCGCTACGACACCATGTCGCCGAGGGCGAGACCAATGTCGACCTGGTGGAAGGCGCTGTCGCGTCGCTCGTCGATCGGTGGGGCCGGGACGAGATTCGTGCCGTGGATGTCCTGCTCATGCACAGCCAACTCCCGGACATCCCGTTCGTCGGTGCCGCGGGCGAGGTAGCCCAACGGCTGGGACTGCGCCCCTCGTGGATGATCGATGTCGCCAACGGCGGTTGTGCCTCCTTCGTGCACATGCTGCAGCTTGCCCGGCAGATCCTCGGTACGACCGACGCGCGGCGGGCGCTGATCTGCAACGGGCAGACCACGGCCGGCCAGTTGTTCACCCAGTCCCGGGTACGCGGCCTCGCCCAGGCGGCGATACCCGGCGACGGCTGCGGGGTCGCCTACCTGACCACCGGTTCCAGCGGCTCCCCAGTGCTGGGTCTGCGGGCACATCATCTGACGGCGTACGCCGGGCAGATGCGGCTGGAGCGCGAGGACGGCCGCAGATACTGGGAGGCCGGCGACGCGCAGCCGCGTGTCGGCTTCTCGGAGGACGGCGTCGCCGCTGTCCTGGAACGGGGCAACCGCCTGGTACCCGATGTGGTTCTGGACGTGTGCCGGGAGGTGGGCGCCACCGGTGCCGACATCGATGTTCTGATCACGAACCAGCCAAACAGGACGTTCCTGCGCACCTGGCGCGAGGCGCTCGGGTTGCCTGCGGAGCGCCATCCGGACACCTTCGACCGGTTCGGCAACCTCTTTGGCGCGGCGATGCCGATCACCTTGGACGATGCCGCCACCACTGGTCAGGTGCCTGATGGTGCGCTGGTTGTTCTCGGCGGGTTCGCTCACGCCGGCGACTACGCCGGCGCGGCGGCGATCCGATGGAAGGGGCGTGGCTAGCAGGCCGTCCGGCGACCGCGGGTCCTGGGACCTGTGCAAGACCCTGGCCGGCCTGCCGCGGGCCCAGACGACGACCGGCACGTTGGAGACTGGCCCGGATACCGGTGTTGTGTCCGGGCCAGTCTCCGCCTTGCCGGGCACCTCGTGACGGCGCGCGGGCGTCAGCTCAGCCCACGAGCGAGGTTGTCGACCAGCGTCCGGGCGAAGTCTTCCGTGAGGGGCTGGTCGGGGATGAGTAGCCGGTGGTAGCAGGCGCCCCAGAGCTGGTCGACGACGGACTCGGGATCGATGTCGGCGCGGAGCTGTCCCCGGGCGACGGCTCGGTTCAGGGCCTCTACGGCGAGGGCCCGGCGCGGCCCGGAGTAGCGCCGGCGGTAGGCGGCGGCCAGTTCCGGGTCGGTCTGCGCCTGGGCGATGAGCTGGCTGATGACCCGTCCGGCGGGGGTGTCGCGGACCAGGTGGACGAAGGTGACAAGTTGGCTGGTGAGGTCGGCCATGATGTCGCCGGTGTCGGGGAAGGCCAGGGTGGGCGCGAGGACGGTGAAGTAGCCGTCCAGGGCGAGCGCGCCCTTGGAGGGCCACCACTTGTAGATCGTCATCCGGCTGGCCCCCGAGTGGGACGCGACCTTTTCGATGGTGAAGCCGGCCATTCCCTCGGCCAGCAGGAGGTTCCCGGCGGCGGTGAGGATCTCTGCCCGGACCTGGTCGGCGGGGCGGCGGCCACGACCACGACGGGGTGGCCGGTCGGCGTTTGGCGTGAGCTCGGTCACTGATTCCTCGATTATATGAACACTGTGTCTACGGCTTGCTTATATGGACACAGCGTACAAGAACAGCGAGATCAAGGAGACATCCCATGACCACCTCGACCAACGCGACGCGGGTCGCGATCGTCACCGGCGGCTCCCGGGGCATCGGTCGTGAGGTCGTCGAACGGCTCGCGTCCGACCGGTACGCCGTCGTCGTGAACTACCGCGGCAACCAGACCGAGGCGGAGGCCGCGGTGCGGGCGGCCCGGGAGGCCGGCGGCAAGGCGATCGCGGTCGCCGCCGACGTGGCCGACGAGACGTCGGTGGCCGGCCTCTTCGACGCCGCCGAGCGGGAGTTCGGCGGCGTCGACGTGGTGGTGCACGCCGCGGGCATGATGACCCTGGCGCCGCTGGCCGAACTCGACCTGGATCAGCTCGACCGCATGCTAAGGGTCAACGTGCGTGGAACCTTCGCCGTCGACCAACAGGCCGCCCGTCGGGTACGCCCCGGTGGCGCCATCATCAACTTCTCCAGCTCGCTCACCCGCTTCGCCCGCCCCGGCTACAGCGCCTACTCGGCGAGCAAGGGCGCCGTCTCGGCGATCACCCTGATCCTCGCCCGCGAGCTGCGGGGCCGGGACGTGACGGTGAACGCGGTGGCGCCCGGCCCGACCGCGACGGCCCTGTTCCTCGAGGGCAAGGATGAGCAGACGCTGGCCCGGATGGCCGCCGAGCCGCCGCTGGAGCGCATCGGCACCCCGCAGGACATCGCCGAGCTGGTGGCGTTCCTGGCCGGCCCGGCCCGTTGGATCAACGGCCAGGTGCTGTACGCCAACGGCGGCGCGATCTGAATCCACCGCGGTTTCGCTGGTCGGACCGCCAATGACCAGCACCCCGTCCGGGCCAGGGCCGGACCATCCACCAACTGGAGGTTGGCGACGAAGCCCGCCTCCGCCCCGGCATTCGACCCCGGTTCCGAACGGGCACCAGGGATGGAAGGAAGAAGCGGTGGTCAAGGAGACGAGTCCCCGACGGTCATCGTCGTCAGCGGAGCATCCAGCGGCTTCGGTGCCCTCACCGCCCGCGCCCTGGCCCGTGCCGGACACACCGTCTACGCCGGTATCCGCGACACCGGCGGCCGAGACGCTCCCCGGGCCACCGACATCCTGAAGCATGACCATGCCGTCCCGGGTCCAGCACCCGGCGGTATCGGGTGACCGTGCTCGTCGATCGCGAAGATCCGAGGGTCGATCACCGACGAGCTGCGAGCACCCTCCTGGTCAGGTCGGCGCCCGCTGCGAACCCGTTACTTGGACTCGACCCGGCCGACCGGGGTGGGTCCGGCGGTCAGTTCGTCACGCACCTCCTGCCAGGCGGAATCCCCGGGGTGGAGTTCGGTGCGGAGGTAGGCCCAGGCGAGCCGCTGGACCGCGGCGACCCGCTCGGGGTTCTCGTCCGTGGTCTCGGCGACGTCGTACCCGGCGACACCGCCGAGTCCGTGCTCCGCGCCGAACAGGGTGAGCAGGGACTTGGGGCCGGGGGAGAGGACGTACGGATCGGTGTGCCACTCCGGGCCCCGAACCGTCAGGTGGGCGGAGGCGTCCTTGTCGCCGGCGACCACGAGCGCGGGCGTCGTCATCGTGGAGAAGTCCGTGGTCAAGAAGAAGGAGTAGTTCTCGACCACGAACTCGGTGAGGGAATCGCCCCCCCTACCCGGCGCGGCGAGCAGCACACCCGCCTTGATCCGGGGTTCGGCCAGGTTCACCTCTGTGCCGTCGTGGGGGTCGGTTAGCCGCGCGCCCAGCAGCAGGCTCGCGGTGTGCCCACCCGTCGAGTGTCCGGCCACGGCGACCTTGTCTCGGTCCAGGCGCCCGCGGAGCTGCGGGACGGCGGCCTCGACACCGTCGAACTGATCGAGGATGCGCTTCATGTCCTCGGCGCGCGACCGCCAGTACAGCGGAGCCTCGGGATGGTCGGGATCCAGGCTCAGCGTCCTCGAGCTCAGATGGGTGGGCTGGATCACGACGAAGCCGTGCGTCGCCCAGTAGTTGGCGAGCGGGGCGTAGCCATTCAGTGACGACAGGTGGTTTGAGTGGCCGTGTCCGTGCGAGAGGAGGATGATCGGCAGCTCGCCTCCGGTCATGGGTGCGGAGACGCGCACCTGAAGGTCCACGGCGCGGTCGGGAGCTGACAGCACCACTGGACTGACGGAGAGGACAGGTGTGGGGGCGCCGGACATGCCGGCTGCCTGAGTCGACTCACTCATGACGTCGATTCCCTTTCGTCGGGTTGTCGCCCGGTCTCGTGCGTTCGAGAGGCGGGTCAGGGGCGCCCCGCTGCGGCAACAGCAAAGCGGAGCGCTGTTCCGAAACTATACGGAGTGGCGTTCCGCTTTGTCAACGCGTCACGCTGCCGACCGAACCGGGGGGCTACGCGGCCCACCCCGACGCCCACATGTTGCCGGCCGCGCGAATGCTGTCGGAAAGCTAAGCGAACACTCAGTCCGGAGGGCAGCGGATCGGACGTGAATGCCGGTATAGATAAAGACCATGACGAATTGCTTGGACCGTCGTACCCTTCTGCGTGTGGCCGGTGCGTCCGCCGGCACAGCCGTGCTCGCCGGCGCCACGCTCGCCACCGGCAGTTCCGCTCATGCCGCTTCGGGTCTGTTCCGGCACGGCGTCGCCTCCGGCGATCCGTTGGCCGACAGGGTTCTGTTGTGGACGCGGCTGACCCCGACCGAGCAGGCCCAGCCGGGTTCTGGTGTCGGTCCGGAGGCGCTGGTGTCCTGGCAGGTGTCCGCCGATCCGGATTTCGCGGCTGTGGTGGCGCAGGGGACGTTTGTCACCGGACCGGCGCGGGACCACACCGTCCGGGTCGACGCGCGTGGGCTGTCGCCGGCCACCACGTACTGGTACCGCTTCGGGTACGACGGTGCGTGGTCACCGATCGGGCGGACGATGACCGCACCGGCCGTGAACGCCGAGATCGACCGGCTGCGGCTGGGGGTGGTCTCCTGCGCGAACTGGGAGGGCGGGTACTTCGCGGCGTACCGGTACCTGGCCGAGCGGGGCGACCTGAACCTGGTGGTGCACCTGGGCGACTACCTCTACGAGTACGGCACGGGTCAGCTCGGTACCGCGGGCAAGGTCATCCGTCCGGTGAGCCCGCCGCACGAGACGCTCACCCTAGCCGACTACCGGATCCGGCACGCCACCTACAAGACCGACCCGGACCTCCAGGCTCTGCACGCCGCGGTGCCGTGGGCGATCACCTGGGACGACCACGAGTGCGCCAACAACCAGTGGTCCGGCGGTGCGGAGAACCACACCCCGGGCACCGAGGGCGACTTCGCGGTCCGGCTGGCCGCGGCGCGGCAGGCGTACCAGGAGTGGATGCCGGTCCGCCTCGGCGCGGACGGGGCCATCTACCGGCGGCTGCGCTTCGGCCGGCTCGTCGACCTGTCCATGCTGGACCTCCGGACGTACCGGTCGAAGCCGACCCGGGGTACCGGAGTCGACGACCCGAACCGGACCATCACCGGCGACGACCAGATGGCGTGGCTCAAGAGTGGCCTGGCCGCCTCGGCCGCACGGTGGAAACTGGTCGGCAGCTCGGTGATGATCTCCCGGCTCGACGTGGGCGCGCTGCCGGCCTGGCTGCTCGGCCCGTTGGGCGAGCTGATGGGCGTCCCGGACAACGGCCTCGTCCTCAACACCGACCAGTGGGACGGGTACAACGCCGACCGTAACGAGCTGGTCGACCACCTGCGCGCCACCGGGACCCACGACGTCGTCTTCCTCACCGGGGACATCCACACCTCCTGGGCCAACGAGGTGACCACCAAGGCCACCGGCCCGTGGTCGCCGGCCGCCGCCGAGTTCGTCGTGCCGTCGGTGACCACCGACAACGTCGACGACTTCCTGCGACTGCCCGCCGACAACGTGGTCAGCAAACTCGGCGCCGGACTGCTCCGCGCGACCAATCCCCACGTACGCTGGACCGAGCTGGATGGCCACGGCTACGGCGTGCTGGACGTCACCAAGCAGCAGTGCCGAATGGACTGGTACCACCTGGCCGACCGCACCAAGCGTGTCACCTCGAGTCGCTGGGTGGCCGGCTGGTCAGTCGCCGCGGGGTCGGCCAAGCTGCACAAGGAGAGTTCACCCCTGGTCTGACCGGTCGGCGCCGTCACCGCAGCGCCCGCTTCGAACCGCTGCCTTGCCGGCTCGCCGCCCGCCTCGCCTCGACGGGATCCAGGAGACACCCTGGGCTGGCTCGTCCTGACTCAACCAGGGTGACCGCTGGTTCGGTTGCCGTCCGGCGGACCCGCGCCGGACGGTTCACCGCCGGCCCGTGCCAGCCGACCCGGCCACCAGATCTGGTGACCGATGTCGTGGGACAGCGCGGGCACCAGCAGTGAACGCACCACGACCGTGTCGATGAGGAGCCCGACCGGAAGGGCGATACCCAGCTCCACCAGGATCCGCACGGGGAGCACGGTCAGCGCCGCGAACGTTGCCGCGAGCACGATGCCGGCTGAGGTGATGACACCGCCGGTCACGGTGAGTGCGGAAAGAATCCCGGGCCGGGTACCCCGCCGCTCCGACTCCTGCCGCACCCGGCTTATCAGGAAAACGTTGTAGTCGACTCCCAGCGCGACCAGGAAGACGAATGCGAACAGGAGGAACTCCGGGTCCACCTTGGGGACGTTGAGCAGATACCGGAACACGATCGCGCAGATGCCCACGGTCGCGGAGAACGACAGCACCACGGTCAGGACCAGTAGCACCGGCGCGAGGAGAGCGCGCAACAAGATCGCCAGGCAGATCAGGATCACGACCAAGACGACCGGAAAGATGACCTGCTGGTCCCGGTCGGCCGCGTTGGCGGTATCCACGTTGGTGGCGGTGAAACCACCGACCAGGGAGTTGGAGTCGGGTACCGCGTGGACCGCGGTGCGGAGCCGACGTACGGTTTGCTCGGCGCTGTCGGTGTCCGGCGGGTCGGTCGTGGTCGCGTTCAGCTGCACGCGTCCGTTGACGACCTTCGGTGCCGCCCCCGGGTCTGGTGACGTCGCCGAGGCCCCACCCTGCGCGGACACCGGCTGAACGGTGGAGATCCCCGACACCTGACGCGCCGCAGCGGTGACCTGGTCGACCGTCTCCGCGTTGGTCACGATGATGGCCGGGCTGCCGGTCCCGCCGGGATAGTGCTGGTCGAGCACCCGCTGCCCGGTGACCGACGCCCGGTGGCCGGAGAACAGCAGGTCGTCTTGGTTGATCGCCTGTTTTCCGAGCTGGGTGACTCCGAGCGCGGCCACGCCGAGGCCGATGGCCGCGATCACCCACACGAGTCGGTCCCGCCGGCCGACGAGGTGGGCGATCGCACCCCACAGGCGGTGCTCGGTGCCGACGGCCTTCTCCTCGGGGCGCGGGATCCGTGGCCAGAACACCCGCCGCCCGCCGAGGACGAGCAGGGCCGGAAGGAAGGTGAGCATCACCAGCAGGGTGCAGGCGATGCCGATGGCGGACACCGGTCCGAGGGCGCGGGTGGAGCTGAGGATCGACAGCAGCAGGGCGAGCAGGCCGAGGATCACGGTCGAGCCGGAGGCGATGATCGCTGGGGCGACACCGCGCCACGCCACCTTCATCGCGTCCACGGGACGCGCGGTCCTGACCAGCTCCTCCCGATAGCGAGCGATCAGCAGCAAGGCGTAGTCGGTGCCCGCGCCGAAGACCAGTACGGTGAGGATCCCCCGGGACTCCCCACTCAACTGGACGACATCCGCATCGGCCAGCCAGTACACGAAGACCGTGGCCAACACGTACGAGAGCGCGGCGGCGATCAGCGGAAACGCCCACAACACCGGGCTGCGGTAGACGATCAGCAGGACAACCAGCACCGCGCCCACGGTGACCACCAGTAGCTGGCCACCGACCGCCGCCAGTACCGTGATCAGATCACCGCGGATCGCGGCCGGGCCGGTGACCTCGGTGGTCAGCCCGTCCTGGCCGTCGCCGACGATGGTGCGCAGCTGATCGACAACGTCGTTCTCTGCCTGCCCCACGGCGTTGTCGATCGGGACGACCAGCAGCAGAGCCTGTCCGTCCTGACTCGGGATGGGTGGAGCGAGTGGCCCGACAACCCATTGCACCTGAAGGAAGCGTGTCATGTCTGACATCGCCCGCTCCTGGTCCGCGGCGGTGATCCCGGCCGGGCGCTGGTAGACGACCAGGGCGGGCGTGGTGTTCGCGCCGGTGATGTCACCACTCTGGCTCTGGGCCTGTTGTGACTCGGCGCTGGCGGGCAGGAACGCCTGGAAGTTGTCGGTCTCGACCTGGTCGAGGCGTCCGGGGAACGAGTGGGCCAGGCCGCCGATCACGAGCCAGCCGAGTGTCACCACCACCGCGACCAGCGTGCCGATCCTGCGAGTAGGCATCACCGCGACCCCGTCATCGTCCGGCTTGTCGACACCGGTGGGTGCGACCCGCGGCGCAGGTGAGCGACCCGCAGCGATGCCAGTGTTCGTGGACGGGGCGCCCCGGTCATCGGGTTGGCCTTCGCGCGGGGCGGGAACCGTGGCAACTCCGCCTCGGTTCTCCCGGACGTCGAGCAGGAGCGGCCGGGGACTCACGCGGCCACGGTCGGAAGCGGACCGCCCGGGCAGCGTCGCGACCGACATCGATGGTCGTGCAGGCCTGGGCGACCAGTGCCGGTGTCCTGTCACGCGCCGGAGGTACGGCTGTTCGCTCACTCATCCCACAGTGCGCGGTTGGACGTGACATAGACCGAATCATCGGCCATCTCGGCTCCCGGGACCCGGCTACCGACCTTGGTTCCGCTGTTCAGGTGAAATGCCGTCGGAGCAGACCGTGACTCAAACGCCCGGTGCGTCCCTGCGCAGGGCCACGGCCTGGCTAACCGCGAATGCTGCGACCTCGACTGCCACGGCGGCGAGGAGCACAGTGAACGCACCGTCCCATGGCCGGGTCGCCGCGACCGTCGCGATCGCCGCTGCCGCGACAACGTTGGCAACGAGCACGCCGACCAGCCAACCGCGCAGCCGAGGACGACGGGCGACGCGGTGCAGCGCGAATGCCCAGCCGCCCACGGCAACCGCGATCGCGACGGTGGCCACCGGGGGCGCGGTCGTCCGCTCGGACACCGGGCCCACGAACAGGATCAGCGACACCGCGGCGACCGCGCAGTAGATCGAGTCCAGTTGCAGCGAGAGTCGTCCGACGTGTCGTGTCCGCATGGCCGCGACGCTACCCGTTACCTTTTTGATCGTCCCCAGCCGGGGACTGCTCGGTCGCCCGGCTCGGTATGACTAACCGCCCCTGTCGTACGCATGATCCGGGGGGTGTTGTCGCCGGGCCGGGTGGCGTCGGCGGACCGCTGATAGGGACCCGGCCGCCCCGCGTGCGGGGTAGGTCTCTTCGTAACGTGGATGCCGGCAGTCCGACGCTGACCAGCGGCCGAGCCACGGTAGCAGTTGGGGAGGCACAGCGTTGTACGACGAGTACGGCGTCTTTATCGGACTGGATGTCGGCAAGGAAGGACACCATGCGGTCGCGCTAACCCCGGAAGGGAAGCGGCTGCACGACGCTACGCTGCCCAATACCGAGGCCGGCCTGCGGAAACTGTTCGACAAGCTCGCCCGGCACGGCCGGGTCCTGATGGTGGTCGACCAGCCCGCATCGATCGGCGCGCTGCCCGTGGCGGTGGCCCGCGCGTGTGTGGGCATCAGGTGGCCTACCTGCCCGGCCTGGTCATGCGCCGACTGGCCGACCTGCACCCCGGCACCGCGAAGACCGACGCCCGCGACGCCTACGTGATCGCCGACGCCGCCCGCACCCTGCCGCACACGCTGCGCCGCGTCGACGCCGGCGACGACGCCCTCGCTGAGCTGGAAGTCCTGGTCGGCTACGACGACGACCTCGCCGGCGAGGTCACCCGGATCTCCAACCGGATTCGTGGTCTGCTCACCCAGATCCACCCGCCGCTGGAGCGGGTCCTGGGCCCGAAACTGCAGCATCCAGCCGTGCTGGAGCTGCTGTCGCAGTGCGGTGGACCAGCCGGGCTGCGCAAGGCCGGCCGGACGAAACTGGTCGAGATGGTCAAGAAGCGTGCGCCACGCATAGGCGTACGCCTGGTCGCGCAGATCCTCACCGCGCTCGACGCGCAGACCGTCGTCGTGCCTGGCACCGCGGCGGCCGAGACCGTCCTGCCGCGACTGGCTGACAACCTGCGTGACCTGCTGCACCAGCGTGACCAAGTCGCCGAACAGGTTGAGGGGATGCTTGATGCGCACCCTCTTGCCGGGGTCCTGACCTCGATGCCCGGCATCGGCGTCAGGACCGCAGCCCGCATCCTGCTCGAAGTCGGCGACGGCACCACCTTCCCCACCTCCGGCCACCTCGCCGCCTACGCCGGCCTGGCCCCAGTCACCCGCCGCTCCGGCACCAGCATCCGCGGCGAGCACCCACCCAAGGGCGGCAACAAGCAGCTCAAACGCGCGTTCTTCCTGTCCGCGTTCGCCGCCCTGACCGACCCGACCAGCCGCACCTACTACGACCGGAAACGCGCCGAGGGCAAGAAACACAACGCCGCCCTCATCTGCCTCGCCCGACGCCGCGTCGACGTCCTACACGCCATGCTGCGCACCAAGACCCCATACCAGCCGAAACCGGCGGACGAACCCCGCCTCGCGGCTTGACAAAACCCATAGGGACACCCCCCCGGGTGGTGCGCCGACACCACCGGTCGCGCTGTCGACCGAACCTTGCCAGTAATGGTCCTACGCCGTTACTTACGCCTTAAGTTCGTACGATACGGGTGTGACGACTGTGTCGTGCCGGCTCTCGTTTCGTGTCAGCAGTGGACGTCTCCCACTTCGATCCGGCGGCGATTCACGACCCACGCGAGGAGTGACCTGGTGCGAGTGACCGAGTACCTGATCACGATGCTGCGCGACCACGGGGTGCGGCACGCCTTCATCGGCCTCGGAGGACTGAACGACCCCTTCATGGCGCCGTGAGCCACCCCCGCTTTCATGGAGTTTCTTGACCATGGTCTGATGGCCGTGGGGGAGGAAGTATCCGTGGCAGCACCGAAGAAGTACCCCGATGAGCTCCGTCAGCGCGCTGTGCGCTTGTACCGCGAATCGGACCCGAAGCCGGTGATCCGGCGCTTGGCCGAGCAGCTCGGCGTGCATCACGAGGCGCTCAGGAACTGGATCCGTCAGGCCGAGGCTGACACGGGTGAGCGTCACGACCGGCCGACCAGCGAGATGGTCGAGGAGAACCGCCGGCTGCGCAGGGAGGTCACCGAGCTGCGGCGGGCCAACGAGATCCTGAAAGCGGCGAGCGCGTATTTCGCGGCGGAGCTCGACCCGACCCGGCGACGGTCATGACGTTCATTGATGAACACCGTGACCAGTTCGCGGTCGCGCTCCTGCTACGGGTCCTGAACATCGGCGCTTCGACCTACTACGCGTGGGTCAAGCAGGCCGAGGCGCCCTGCGACCGCGACGTGGTCGACCTGGGCCTGATCTCCAACATTCACGAGATCTGGGAGACCTCCGGGCGCACCTACGGCGCGGACCGGGTCCACCGCCAGCTACGCCGCGACGGCATCTACGTGGGTCGCAAACGCGTCGAGCGGCTGATGACGCAGCAGGGCTGGCAGGGCGCGTTCCTGCGCCGCGGCTGGCGCGGCGGCTCCACGCGGCAGGACCCACGGCACACACCGGCGCCGGACCTTGTCGGGCGGCAGTTCACCGCCACCGGGCCGAACCGGCTCTGGGTCGCCGACGCCACCCGCATCCCCTGCGGCGAAGGCGTGTTCTGGCTCGCCGCGGTCCGCGACGTCTTCTCCCGCCGAATCGTCGGCTGGAAGACCTCCAACCGCTGCGACACCGACCTGATCCTCGCCGCCCTCGAATACGGCATCTGGTCGCGCGACGTCCGCGACGGCCAGTTGATCCACCACTCAGATCGCGGGTCGAACTACACATCGTTCCGGTTCGCGGAACGCTTACAGGACAACGGGATCCTGCCCTCGATGGGCTCCGTCGGCGACAGCTACGACAACGCCCTGATGGAGAATTTCTGGTCGACGCTGAAGATCGAACTCGTCTACCGCACGAGCTGGCGGACCCGCGACGAGGCCGAGAACGCGATCTTCGCCTACATCGACGGCTGGTACAACACCCGCCGCATCCAGAAGGAACTGGGCTACCTCAGCCCGAACGAGTACGAGACCGCCTGGCACACCCACCAGAGGCAACCAGCCGAACCACCTATCGCCACCCCTGCGCCAGCCGGCAGCAGGTAACCACCGCTCCAGCAAAGCGGGGGAAGCTCACCGCTCACCGAGACCGCGGGCCTACGTGCGATCGTGGCAGCGTTCGAGGGCGGTGCCGCATACATGGCAGACGGCTACGCCCGCGCCTCCGGCGGCATCGGACTTTGCCTGGGCATCGGCGGTCCCGGTGTGCTCAACATGGCCACCGCGCTCGCCGGAGCGAAGGCCGACCGCAGCTCGGTGATCGTCATCAGCGGCGAGGTGCCTCGCTCGTGGGAGGGCATGGGCGGCTTCCAGGACGCGTCGGGCGCGGCACTCGACGACCTCGACGTGCTGCGGCCGGTGACCGGGATGTCGCTGTCGCTGTCGTCGCGCCGGGTCGTTCCCCAACACCTACGACGCGCGATCACCCACGTCATGACCGAGCGGACCCCGGCCCACCTGTCGGTGCCCCTCGACGTCCAGCGGGCGGAGCTGGACGCCGAGCCAAGGCGCCTGCCCGAGTCGCTGCTGCACCCGCGGACCATTGACGAGCAGGCCCTCCAGAAGCTGGTAACCCTGCTTGAGGATCCCGACAACCGACGGATCGTCGTGCTCGCCGGCCCGGGCGTGCAGCAGTCGGGGGCGACCGACACGCTACGGGCGTTCGTCGAACGTTTCGACGTGCCGGTGGCTACGACGCTGTCGGGCAAGGGCACGTTACCCGAGACTCACCCGCTCGCGCTCGGCGTCTTCGGCTACGGCGGCACCCGGTGGGCGATCGACGCTATCCGCTCGGGCGACGTCGACGTCCTCGTCGTGGTCGGTTCGGGCCTGTCGCAGCGTGACACGTTGCAGTGGGACCCGGCCATGCTGCCGTCCCGCGCGCTCGTCCAGATCGACAGCCGCCCGGCGCCGATCAGTCGTACCTGGCCGTGCGACCTGGCCGTGGTCAGCAATCCCGCCGAGGTGTTCCAGCGCCTTGCGACCGTGCGGGACGCGCCGGGCCTGGCGGCGGGACGCGACGCCAGGCACGCGCTACTTCAGCGGGTGCGGGCCGGCGGGGACGCCCGGTACCGTCCGGAGGACACCCGCAGCGACGCGATACCGATGCACCCGGCTCGGGTGGTGGCGGAGTTGCGGGCCGCCTTTCCCGACGACGCCGTGCTGTGTGTGGACTCGGGTGCCCACCGCGCCTGGTTCGCCGAGTACTGGAACATCCGCCAGCCCGGCACCCACTTCTCCCTCACCAACCTCGGACCGATGGGGGGTGCCATCCCGCTCGGCATCGGGGCCAAGCTGGCCCGGCCGGGGCAGCCGATGTTGATCGCCACCGGCGACGGATGCCTGTTGATGCACGGTATGGAGCTGCACACCGCGAGTCGTGAGCGAATCCCTGTTGTCGTCGCCGTGATGAACAACCGTGCCTACGGCAACATCTGGTACCGCGCATCCAAGATCGGTCCGGGCGCGGAACGGCTGACCGACATTCCGGGCATCGACTGGGTGGGATTCGCCCGCTCGGTGGGCGCCGACGGGGAGCGGGTCGAGCAGCCGGGACAGATCGCGGCGGCCGTTGCCCGGGGGCTCGCCGCGTCGGGGCCGTACCTCATCGACCTCGTCATCGACAAGACCTACCCGACCCCGGCCGGGGTCTGGCGGGAGCGCCAGCAGGAGTGGGAGGACAACGACTGATGGCGACGTTGCCTGACCCGACGGAGCGCCTGCGGGGTGACGACCGTGCCGCCTACGAGCGTATGGCTGACGCGCGGGCCCACGCCGACGGCCGGGCTACGCTCGGGGACGTCTACGTGCGGATGTTCAACAATCCCGGGGTGGCCGTCAAGGTCGGCGCACTCGGCGAACACCTACGGTTCCATGCGACTCTCCCCGACGACGTGCGGGAACTCGTCATCCTCCGGTTCGCACGGCGCTGCGGCCTCTCCTACGAGTGGTCACACCACCAACGGCCGGCCCGGCTCGCCGGCGTCAGTCCCACCACGATCGACCGGCTGGCGTCCGGCGAGATCCCCGACGATCTTCCCGACGCGACGCGGGCTGCGCTGGAGGTGGTCGATGCCGTTGTCGCCGCGCGGCCGGTCCCGGGGGACGTGCAGGATCGGTTCGTGGCCGCGCACGGCACCGCTGGCATCGTCGAGGTGGTCGCCCTGTGTGGGCTGTACTCGTTGATGGGCTACATGGTCACCGCCTTCGAGATTCCGCTCGAGCGCGGCTGATCCTGCTGGCCACCCTGTTCGGCGAGCCGCGCCCGTTGCGGCACGAAGAGAGGGTGTGGTTAACTACTCACATGCCAAGCCAAGCCCGTACCCTGTCCACCGCCGAGGAGCGCCGGCAGGATGTGCTCTCCACGGCCATCGGCGCGTTCGCCAGCCGTGGGTACTTCGGCACCACCACGGTGGACGTCGCGAAACGGGCGGGAATCTCGCAGGCATACCTCTACCGGCTGTTTCCGGACAAGGAGTCGTTGTTCGCGGCGGTGGTCGAGCGGGCCTTCGAGCGGATCCGCGACAGCATCAGCAAGGGTGCGGCATCCGCCCGGAGCGCCTCGCCCGAGGTCGTGTTGGCCGCCATGGCCGACGCCTATGCCATGTTGATCCGCGATCAGGATCTACTGTTGGTGCAGATGCACGCGCAGTGCGCCGCCGTGTCGGTTCCGGAGGTGCGCCGCGCGGTGCGTGACGGCTATGCCCGGCTGGTCGAGTACGCGCGGAGCGTGTCCGGCGGCAGCGAGGAGCAGGTGCAGGAGTTCGTCGCCAGGGGCGCGCTGTGCAATCTGGTGGTGACCATGGGCGCGGAGGACCTCGACGCGCCCTGGGCCAGGACGCTGGCGGCGGGCCTGCGGCACTGACGATCAATGCGGTTCCGGTCGGACGTGACAGCCGACACCGGGTGAGTGATCGACCACTCCTATGAGTGAGTGATTGGCCAATCCTTCTTCGGAGCGAGGTTATGGAAACGGACATCAGGCAGTCGGCCATGACGACACCACGGGCTGGGTCCCGCGCACTGGCGCTGCTGGCTTTCGCGCAGTTCCTGGTGGTGCTCAACACCTCGATCGTCAATGTGGCGCTGGACGCCATCGCCACCCAGTGGCGCATGTCCCCGGCGGGTCTGTCCTGGGTGATCAACGCATACCTGCTGCCGTTCGGTGGACTGCTGTTGCTGGGCGGGCGGCTAGGCGACCTACTGGGACGGCGTCGCGTGCTGCTGGCGGGAGGCGTGGTCCTGACGGCCGGATCGCTGGCGGCAGCCGGGGCATGGACCGAACCCGTGCTGCTGGCCGCACGTGCGGCTCAGGGAATCGGGGCGGCGTTGCTCGCGCCGACGGCACTGGCGATCACGGTGGTGATGTTCGCGGCGCCAGCGCAGCGGCGACGGGCGCTCGGCATCGTGGGCGCGGTGTCGGGTCTGGGCGGGGCAGCCGGAGTGCTGTTCAGCGGAGTGCTGACGCAGACGTTGGGCTGGCGCTCGATCTTCGTGCTGACGGCGTTGCTCGCGCTCGTCACAGTCGTCGTGACTCCCTCGCTGGTGCCGCGCGACGTGCCTGCCGGGCATCGTCGGCTGGATGCCGCCGGGGCGCTGATGGTCACGGTCGGGGTGACCGCGTTGGTCTACGCGCTGTCGGCCGGTCCGCGAGCCGGTTGGGGTGCACCCCTGCCGGTGGCCGCACTGGCGGGTGGCGTGGTCGTGCTCGCCATGTTCGTCGGATGGCAGCGGCGCGCCGCCGATCCGCTGGTGCGGCTGGGCATCCTGCGTAGCGGCCCGGTCGGCCCGGCCAACGCCCTGATGCTGCTGCTCGGCGCCGTCTGGATCGGGTTGTTCTTCTACCTGCCGCTGCTGCAGCAACAGGTTCTGGGCTACCGCCCACTGACGGCCGGGCTGTCACAGCTACCACTGGCCGGAGCCACCGTGGTGGCGTCCGGGCTGGCGCCACGGGTGGCCGCCCGACTGGGTGGGCGCACGAGCCTGGTCGGCGCGTTCGCCGTGCTGGCCGCCGGACTGGCCTGGCTGGGCGTGGTGCCTTCGGACGCGTCGTTCGTCGCTGATCTGCTCGGCCCCATGCTGCTCATCGGCGTCGGCCTGGGCCTGGCGTTCGTGCTGCTGACCACGCTGGGTGTCAACGGGGTCGATCCCGATGAGTCCGGCCTGGCCAGCGGCCTGGTCAACACCACCCGACAGGTCGGCGGCGGCCTCGGGCTGGCCCTGCTGACCGCGGCGGCGAGCGTCGCCGCAACCCGAGGTGGCCACGGCGGTGTCGAGGCCCTGGCCCAAGGCTTCCGGTGGTCGTTTCGCACCGGATTCGTGATCGCCGCTCTCGCGGCGCTCGCGGCACTGTTCACCGTTCCCGCCGGCATCGCCCGGCGCTGATCGAAAGGAATCCAGCATGGACACCAAGCCGTACCTGACCGGCCACTACACGCCGGTCGTCGACGAGGCAACCAGCTTCGACCTGACGGTGGAGGGGAAGCTGCCGCCGGAGCTGTCCGGGCAACTGGTCCGCAACGGCCACAACCCCAAGCCGGGCATCACCCCGACGCACTGGTGGAAGGGCAGCGGCATGGTGCACGGTATTCGCCTGCGCGACGGGCACGCGGAGTGGTACCGCAACCGGTGGGTGCGCACGCCGGCGTTGGACGGTGCCCCGTACCTGACCGAGCGGGGCCCGGACTACTCGGCAAGCACCGCCGGCACCCACATCGTCGAGCACGCCGGGCGGCTGCTGGCGCTGTGCGAGGCGAACTATCCGTTCGAGCTGACCCGCGAGTTGGAGACCGTCGGCGGCTACGACTTCTCCGGCAGGCTGACCACGGCGATGACCGCGCACCCCAAGCAGGACCCGGTCACCGGCGAGCTGCACTTCTTCGGTTCCTCGCCGGTGCCGCCGTTCCTGACGTACCACGTTGCTGCCGCGGACGGGGAGATCGTGCTCAGCGAGCAGGTGCCGGGTGCGAGCGCCGCGCTCAAGCACGACTTCGCCATCACCGAGAACCACGTGGTGTTCCTGGAGATGTCGGTGACGTTCGACCACACCGAGACGTCCGGCATCCCGTACCGCTGGAGTGACGACATCGCGCCGCGACTGGGCGTCATGCCCCGTGGAGCCGGCGGTGCCGCGCGTATCCGCTGGTACGCGATCGAGCCGGGGCAGGCGCTGCACTTCGCCAACGCCTACGAGGATGCCCAGGGTCGCATCGTGATCGAGGGGCCCACCGTCGACCGCGAGGGGTGGAAGCTGTCCTGGAACTGGTGGGCCGGCAACGGCGGCCCACGGCACAGCGAGCCGATCACCAGGTCGGTGAACCACCGGTGGACCGTCGACCCGGCCACCGGCACCGTCGTCGAGAGCCCCTGCGACGACCTCAACGTCGAGTTTCCCACCATCAACGAGGACCTGCTCGGTCGAGAACACCGCTACCAGTACGCCATCGCCTTCCCCGACGACCGGGGTGGCAACCACGGCGTGGTCAGGTACGACCGGCGCGACGGCACCCGGCAGATCCTCGACGTCGGTGCCGGCGTGCTGCCCAGCGAGGCCGTCTTCGTTCCCGCGACGGGCGCGACCCGTGAGGACGACGGATATCTGCTCACCGTCACCAGCGACCTGCACCGGGACGCCTCGAGCCTGCTCGTGCTCGACGCCGGTGACCTGCACCGCGACCCGATCGCCACGATCCGCCTGCCGCGGCGGGTCACCGCCGGCATCCACGGCTCGTGGATCCCCGACGAGCAGATCGCCTGATCTCGCCACGCCAGTGAGTAATCAACCACTCTAACGATGGGAGTAGTGCCATGAGTGTCGAGAACGTGAATGTCGAGAACATGAGTGTCGAGAACACGCCGACTGTAGGAGCCGACCCGACTGTCGCGGTGAACCCGGTGCCCGCTGGTGGCCCGGTGCCCCCGCGTGGCCCGGTGCCCCCGCGTGGCCCGGTGCCCCCGCGTGGCCCGGCGCCGCTCGGCGACGTCGACCAGACGGCGAAGAAGGCCGCCCGGCGTAACCGCCGCAAGGTGGCCAGGGCTTTGCTCTACGCGGCGCTGGCCATGACCGCACTGCTTGTGCTCGCGGAGCCCTGGCTGCTGGTGCCGGTCGCCGCGGCCGTCGTGGCCGTGTCCCTGTGGGACTGAGGGGGATTGCCGTGCACGTCGACCAAGACGCAGTGGTTGTCGTCGAGGCATCCATCGTCGTCGCCGCGTCGCTGGAGGCGGTGTGGCGCCTGCACACCGACGTCGACCGGTGGCCGACCTGGCAGCACGACATCGACCAGGCGCGCCTCGAAGGCCCGGTCAGCCCGGGCAGCACGTTCGCCTGGCAGACCCAGGGCCTGTCGATCGTCTCCACGATCAGCGACGTCCGGCCCCTGCGGCGCATCGCCTGGGGCGGGCCTGCGCACGGCATCGACGGCATTCACGTGTGGACATTCGAAACCCGCCGTGACGGCGTGCACGTGCACACCGCCGAGTCCTGGGACGGACCGCCCGTTACCGCCGATCCGGACGGGATGCGCAGCGCGCTGGCGTCCTCCCTCACCGCCTGGCTCGCCGCCCTCAAGACGGCCGTGGAATCGAGCCACTGACCAGGCACACGGTGGCCGGCCCCGCGCGGGGCCGGCCACCGTGTGCCTGGCGAAGGACCTCCGCAGGTTCGAACCGCTGTTCCTCGTCGATCTGACCCTGGCCGTGGTCGCGGCGGTCGCCGCGATCCTCGCCGGACGCCACTCCGCCCGGATGGACTCAGGCGGTGGACCGGTCGCCGGCGACCACACCGGACACCGTGACCCGCACGTCGGCGAACTCACCGGACTCGAGGTCACGCTGGTCGACCGGGACGTCACCGTGCACTGGCACGGCGCTGCCGGCGTACTCGCGCAGGCGCGGCGCCCACACGTCGAGACCGGGGACCGGGCGTCCGACGACCTTGGCCGCCTCGTCGGCGCGGCGCAACGTCACGGCGTCGGTCGCCGCGGGATGGGCGAGGAAGCGTTCCCGTTCCTCGCTGGTCATCGCGGAGCCCTGCCGCTGAAGGCTCAGTCGGCTCGCCTCGGACAGCTCGTAGTCGGCCTCGGTCGCGGCGAGGTAGCGCTTTGCCGGGACGTGCAGTGCGACGAGGTCCGCCACCCGCGTGCCGAGGGCGGGGCGGACGAAGTCGGCGCCCACCCGGGCATGGTCGGGATCGTCGCCGACGGCATGCCCGATGTCATGGACCAGCCCCGCCAGTTGGAGCCCGAGGTCGTCCGGTCGTTCGTCTCGTAGGACCGCCGCGCACTGCAGACCGTGTGCCAGCAGGTCAACCGGGTCGCCCAGCGGGGGAGGGGCATCGTACACCCCGTCGAGCCCGGCGAGGAAGCTCAGCAGACCATCGGCGTCGAACACGGCAGACATGACGGTCACCCTAATGGTGGGCCTCGACTCGTTGCTGCGGTGGGCAGGGAGCTGGTAGGTCGGTCGACCGCGCCGGTGGCACGGGTTCGCTGGCAGCAGCAGCGGCACCTCGACAGGTGTGCCGTCCCGCGGCACCGGACCGAGGGTTGTGCAGGGGGCCGTCCGCCAGCCCGCTCGTGCGTGTCTCCTTAGCATCTTCGCCCAAAATTGGTTCGAACCTGATATTCGGAGGACCGCTCCTTCGGCAACTCCCGTTCACTTTGACCAGTTTCGATGTGGCGCGGAGCTAGCCGATGGAGGTAACGATGCAACGCACGTACTGGTCGCTCACGCTGGCGACCACCCTGGCCGTCGCCACCCTGGCCGGGGGTGCCGTCCCCGCCGCCGCGCAGTCCGCGCCGCTGACCAAGAAGCTGCTCGTCGTCGGCATGGACGGGGTGAACTGGAAGAGCGTCGAAGCGGCGAACGCCCCGAACCTCGACGCGCTCGCCGCGCAGGGCTCGCTCGGCCACAGCCTCGTGCAGTGCCCCTCGACGGCCGACTCGTCCAGTGGCCCCGGCTGGTCCAACATCGCCACCGGCGTGTGGCCGGACCGGCACGGCGTCCGGGACAACACGTTCGCCGGCAAGCGGTACGGCACCTATCCGGACTTCCTGAGCCGGCTGGAGGCGGCCGATCCGTCGTACGAGACGTACTCCGCGGTTGACTGGGCGGTGCTGCACACGCAGGGCACGTTCTCCAGCGCGATCGACACCCGCTTCACCCTCGACGCCGGCGACTACGCCGCGGCGGACGCCAAGATCACGGCGGACGCGGTGAACCGGCTGCGTACCGGCGACCCGGACGCCGCCTTCGTCTACCTGGGCAACACCGACGTGGTCGCGCACACCCGGGGCACCGGTTCGGCGTACCGGGCCGCCATCGAGAAGCAGGACGGGCAACTCGGCCAGATGCTGGCGGCGATCGCGGCTCGGCCGACGTATGCCTCCGAGGACTGGCTGGTCGTGGTCACCACCGACCACGGTCACCGGGTGCCGTTCGGCGGCCACGGCGGCTGCGGCGTCGACGAGCGGCGCACGTTCCTGCTGGCCAAGGGCGCCGGGATCACGGCCGGGTCGCGGCCGAGCGACGTTCGTCAGGTGGACGTCGCCAGCACCGCGCTGGAGCACTTCGGCGTTTCCGTGGCGCTGGACGGCAAGAGCGTCCGGACCAGGTCGACCGACCCGTTCGACACACTGGCGCTGCGCACCCGGGTCGACGAGATCGGCATCCCGGCCTCGCTGGCCGGCTGGACACCGGACGCGCCGGCCGGCTGGTCGGTGGACCGTAGCAGGATGCCGAGCGGCGGAATGACCGAGTGGCGCGGTTGGGCGTTCGCGACCGACGAGTTCTGGAGCCGTGCCCAGGCCGGCTAGGAGCGGGAGAACGCCCTACGTACCCGTGGCGTCTTCGCGGTCGCCGACAGCGACGAGTTCGCCGACTGGTTCGGCGGCGGCAGCTTCGACTCGACCCTCGTCTCCCCGGCGTTCCCGGTGACGGCCGGCAGCACCGTGCACCTGAACTACGCGACCCACTACCGGCAGGAGGGCGCGCAGAAGGCCGACGTGCTGGTCTCCTTCGACGGTGGTGCCGACCGGCTGGTGAAGCGGTACAGCGCGGATGCCCGCGCCACGGTCGAGTCGCTGCCGGTGACCGTGCCGGCCGGCGCGAACCGGATGGTGGTCAAGTTCCGGTACCACGATGCCAGCAACAACTGGTACTGGGTCATCGACGACCTGCGCGTCTCCTGATCGACTGTCCAGGGGGTCGGGCGGTCCGACCCCCTGGCGGTAGGGTCGGCCGGTGACGGTTGAAGCGGTCCGCGGTGGGGTGCCCGAGCACGGCCGGGTGCCCAAACATTTCGTCGTCAAGAACCAGCTGCTCAACCTGCTGGCCGAGCTGGGGGAGGGCGCCCTGCTGCCGGCCGAGCGCGAGCTCGCGGTGGCGTACGGGGTGGCCCGCTCCACGCTGCGGCAGGCGATCTCCGAGCTGACCATGGAGGGGCGGCTGCGCGCGTACCGGGGGCGGGGCACGTTCGTCGCCGCTCCCAAGCTGATCCAGCCGCTCGTCCTGCACAGCTACACCGAGGCGCTACGCGAGATGGGTCACCAGCCGGGCCGTCGCGTGGTCACCGTCGAGCGCCGGCCCGCCGGTCGCCCGCTCGCCGCGGACCTGGGCATCGAGGCCACCGACGAGGTGGTGCACCTGGAGCGGGTGCTGCTTGCCGACGGTGAGCCGCTGGGGCTGGAGAGCACCTACCTGCCGGTGCGCCGGTTCGCCGATCTGATGGACGGCTTCGACGGCACCGGCTCGCTCTACCAGCACGTGACCGATCGGTACGGCATCCGATACACCGAGGCCACCGAGCGCATCGAGACCGTGCTGGCCAGCCCGCGTGAGGCGATGCTGATCGGCACGAACCCGGCCCAGCCGATGCTGCTCATGCAGCGGGTCTCGGCGGACCAGGACGGCGTGCCGATCGAGCGGGTTCGGTCCCTGTACCGCGGGGACCGGATCGGTTTCGTCACCCGGCTGATCGGCTGACCTTCGGGGCCGGGGGATCGGCCGGTCGTGGGTCGCGCGCCCCGTTAAAGGTCCGAACCTTTCGGGGTCGTTTACCAGCGAGTCATGTTCCCGGCATCTTTAGGTCAGCGCCCTCCCTGAGGCTCGTCGCCGAGCAAGGGAGAGAACATGCGACTGATCATCGTGGGCGGCGGGGTGCTCGGCACCATGCACGCCTGGCAGGCCGTCCGGCGCGGGCACGAGGTGCTGCACCTGGAGCGGGAAGCGGAGGTACGCGGCGCCACCGTCCGCAACTTCGGCCTGGTCTGGGTCTCCGGGCGCGCCTCCGGGGCCGAGTTGGAGGCCGCCCTGCGGGCCCGCGAGCTCTGGGAGGTGATCGGCACCGAGGTGACCGGCATCGGCTTCCGGGCCAACGGGTCGCTCACCGTGTGCCGAACCCCCGAGGAGGTCGCCGTCGCCGAGGCCGCCGCCTCCGCTCCCGACGCCGCCGCCCGGGGATTCAAGCTGCTCGACCGGGACGAGACGCGGGCCGTCAACCCGGCCCTGCGCGGCGACTTCGCCGCCGCGCTCTGGTGTGAACGCGACGCTGCGGTGGAATCCCGGGTGGCGTTGCCGGCGCTGCGCGCGACGCTCGCCGCCAGCGGCCGTTACCAGTGGCTGCCCCGCCGGGAGGTGCGCGATCTCACCGCCGGCGGGGTCCGGGACGACCACGGCACCGTGCACTCCGGTGACCAGGTCGTCCTGGCCACCGGCGCGGTGCTCGCCGGTCTGGTCCGCGAACTTGCGCCCGACCTGCCGGTGCGCCGCGTCTGGTTGCAGATGGCCCAGACCGCGCCGCTCGACGAGCCGCTGACCACCTCGGTGGCCGACGCCGACAGTTTCCGCTACTACCCGGGCTTCCGCGGGCCGCAGCTCGACGCGTTGACCGCCACCCAGCCGCAATCGACGGTCGCCGCCGAGCACGCCATGCAGCTGCTGATGGTGCAGCGTCTGGACGGCGGCCTGACCATCGGCGACACCCACGCGTACGCCGAGCCGTTCGCGTTCGACCAGGTCGAGGAGCCCTACGAGCACCTCGCCGAGGTCGCCTCGGCGCTGCTCGGCCGGCCGCTGCCGGCGATCCGGCGCCGCTGGCACGGTGTCTACGCCCAGTGCCTCGATCCGGCCGAGATCGTGCAACGCCGGCCGGTCGGCGGCAACGCCGTCCTGGTCACCGGGCCGGGCGGGCGGGGCATGACCTGCGCTCCGGCGATCGCCGAGCAGACCGCAAAGGAGCTGGACTGGTGAGCACCTCGGTAGGTACGACGCGACTCGTCTGCTTCGACATGGCCGGCACCACGGTCGCCGACGACGGCCTCGTCGAGCAGGCCTTCACCCGCGCGCTGGACGAGGCCGGCGCGACGATCACCGACCACGACGCCGCGTTGCGCTACGTGTGGGCCACGATGGGTGAATCGAAGATCACCGTCTTCCGGCACCTCACCCGCGACGACGAGGCGGCGGCGCAGCGCCTCAACGACGCCTTCGAGCGGGCGTACGAGCTCCTGGTGGACTCCGGGCTCTGCGCGCCGATCGACGGGGCCGAGCAACTGCTCACCAAGCTCCGGGCCGCCGGGGTGCGCACCGCGCTCACCACCGGCTTCTCCCGAGCCACCGCCGACCGGATCCTCACCGCCCTGGGCTGGCGTGACCTCGCCGACCTGACCCTGGTGCCGGCCGAGGCGGGGCGTGGGCGGCCCTATCCCGACCTGGTGCTCACCGCGCTGTTGCGGCTGGGTATCGACGACGTCCGGCAGGTCGCCACGGTCGGCGACACCGCCTCGGACGTGCTCGCCGGCCGCCGCGCCGGCGCCGCCATCGTGGCCGGCGTGCTCACCGGCGCGCACGACGCCGCCGCGCTGCGTGGCGCCGGCGCCACCCATGTTCTCAACTCCGTCAACGATCTCGAAACCCTTCTCCTTCCCACCGACATTCCCCAGGAGTAATCACCATGCGACGTACCCCTCTGGCCCTCGCCACCCTCGCGGTGGCCTCGCTCGCGCTCGCCGCGTGCGGCTCGGGCACCGCCGCCCCCAGCGAGGCCGGCGGCGACAAGACCGTCACCGTCTATTCCGCCGACGGGCTCGGCGACTGGTACGGCAGGCAGTTCGTGGAGTTCGAGAAGCAGACCGGCATCGCGGTGCAGATGATCGAGGCCGGTTCCGGCGAGGTCGTCTCCCGGCTGCAGAAGGAGAAGTCGAACGTCCAGGCGGACCTGGTCGTCACGCTGCCGCCCTACATTCAGAAGGCCGACGCCGACGGGCTGCTGCAGCCCTACACGCCGGCCGGCGCCGACCAGGTGACCGGTGCCACCGACACCTACGTGCCGCTGGTGAACAACTACCTCTGCTTCATCTACAACCCCGACAAGGTCGACGTCGCCCCGAAGAACTTCGACGAGCTGCTCGACCCGACGTTCGCCAAGAAGCTGCAGTACTCGACGCCCGGCCAGGCAGGTGACGGCACCGCCGTGCTGCTGCACCTGCAGCACATCCTCGGCAAGGACAAGGCCCTGGAGTTCCTGAAGAAGCTCGAGGCCAACAACGTCGGGCCGTCGTCCTCCACCGGGAAGTTGCAGCCCAAGGTCAGCAAGGGCGAAATCTACGTGGCCAACGGCGACGTGCAGATGAACCTCGCGTCGATCAACAACGACAGGTCCAACTTCAAGATTTTTTTCCCGGCCGGTCCGGACGGCAGGGCCTCCACCTTCGCCATCCCGTACACCATGGGCCTGGCCGCCGATGCCCCGCACGCCGACGCCGGTCGCAAGCTCGCCGACTTCCTGCTCGCCAAGCCCGCGCAGGAGCAGGTGTCCCAGCAGGCCTACGGCGTCCCGGCGCGCGCCGACATCAAGCCCACCGACGCCCAGTTCCAGCAGGTCGAGCAGGCGCTGCAGGACGTGGAGATCTGGCCGGCCGACTGGGCGAAGATCCTGACCGAGATGGACGCGGACATCGCGGCCTACAACACGGCACTCGGCCTGGCATGACCGGCCGCACCGAACCAGCCGTGCCGCCCCGACGGCCTCGCGGGCGAGGACCGGGAAGGCCGGCCCAAGGAGGAAACACCGCATGACCGAGTCGCCGGCGGTCCAGTTCGACCGCGTCAGCGTCCGCTACGGGCAGGTCACGGCGCTGCGGGACTTCTCGCTCGAGGTGGCCGCCGGCGAGACGGTGGCCCTGCTCGGCCCCTCCGGGTCGGGCAAGTCCACCGCCCTCAAGGCGCTGGCCGGTTTCGTCCGGCCAGCGTCCGGCCGGGTCCTGCTCAACGGACGGGACGTCACCGGTGCGCCCCCACACAAGCGCGGTCTCGGCGTGGTGGTGCAGCAGTACGCCCTCTTTCCGCACCTCACCGTCGCCGACAACATCGCGTTCGGCCTGCGCGCCCGGCGGGTGCCGCGCGCCGAGTCGGCCCGGCGCGTCAAGGAGATGCTGGAACTGGTCGGCATGGACAGTTACGGCCGCCGCTACCCGCGGGAGCTCTCCGGTGGGCAGCAGCAGCGGGTGGCGATCGCCCGCGCGCTGGCGATCCGGCCGCCGGTGCTCCTGCTCGACGAGCCGCTCTCCGCCCTCGACGCGCAGTTGCGCGCCGACATGCTCGACGAACTGCGCCAACTCCGGGACGAGCTGCCGGACGTCGCGATGCTCTACGTCACCCACGACCAGACCGAGGCGCTCACCCTGGCGCACCGGATCGCCGTCATGCGCGAGGCCGAACTGCTCGATCTCGACACCGCCCAGGGTCTCTACCGGCAGCCGCCGAGCGAGTTCACCGCCGCCTTCCTGGGCGGGGCGAACCTGCTGCCGGCCACGGTGCGGGACGTCGACGGCACGGTTCAGGTGGGCATGGTCACCGCCACCGCCACCGCCTCCGCGCCGCTCACCCCCGGTGCTCGGGTGCGGATCGCGGTTCGGCCGCACACCATCGGGGTACGCGGTGACGGGCCCGGCCTCGAAGCCGTCCTCACCGGCCTGCAGTGGCGGGGTGCCAGCTACCGGCTGACCTGCCTGATCGACGGGCTCGACGCCGACGGAACCGGCGGAGTCAGCGTGCATGCCGACGTCCCCAGCGTCGACGGGCTCCCGCAGGTCGGCTCTCCGGTGCGGGTCACCTTGCCGGAGCGCGGCGCCGCCGTGGTGGCGTCGACGGGCGCCCGTCCCCCGACCGGAGGCGCAGCCGGCCTCGTCCCGCAGGGTTTGGCAGGTGGGGTATGACCACCGCAGCCGTCGCCGTGGCCAGGCCCGCCCGCGCCGCCCGGATCTCCCCGCTGCTCTGGGCACTTCCGCCGCTGGTGGTGCTGGCCGGCTTCCTGATCTACCCGCTCGTACTCGTCGCCGTGCAGTCGGTCACCAACGAGGACGGTGTCACCACGCTGGAGACCTGGCGGTCCGTGCTGGGTGCCGGCGAGTTCCACCGGGCCATCGGCAACACGGTGCTCGTCGCGGGCGCCGCCACCGCCGGCTGCGTCGTGCTCGGCACCTTCTTCGCCGTGGTGCTGGCGCTGGTCCCGTTCCCCGGCGCCGGTGCGGTCTCCCGGATGGTCGACACCCTGCTCGCCTTCCCCTCCTTCCTGATCGCCCTCAGCTTCACCTTCCTCTACGGCGCCGCCGGGGTGCTGCAACTCGGTGACTTCCTCTACTCACGGTGGTGCGTCGTCCTCGCCGAGATCACCTTCTACGCACCGTTCGTGATGCGGCCGGCGCTCGCCGCCCTCAACCACCTGCCGGCGGAACGCCTCGCCGTCGCCGCGTCCCTCGGCGCTCGGCCAGGCCAGGTCCTGCGCCGGGTCGTGCTGCCGGAGATCGCCCCGGCCGTCGCCGCCGGTGGGGCACTGACCCTGCTGATGACGCTCAACGAGTTCGGCATCGTGCTCTTCATCGGCGCCAAGGACGTCATCACGCTGCCGATGCTGGTGCACTCCAAGGGGGTGGTCACGTTCGACTATCCGAGCGCCTGCGTGGTCGCCGTCGTCGAGGTCGCGCTGTCCGTCGTGCTCTACCTGCTCTACCGCCGCATCTTCGCACGCAAGGGAGACCGTGGTGCTGATCTGGTCCCGTAGCGGCCGGTGGTCGGTCTGGACGCTGTTCGCCGCCGTCTTCCTGTCGATCGTGGCCGCGCCACTGGCCGTGCTGGTGGCCGCCGCCCTGGCCGCCGAGTGGAACGGTGTCCTGCCCGGTGGCTTCACCACCGCCCACCTGAGCGCCGCGCTGACCGGCGAGAACCAGGCCAGCCTGCTGGTCAGCCTGCAGACCGCGGCCGCCGCCGGGCTGGCCGCCGTGGCCGTCGGTACCTGGGCGGCGCTCGCCCTCGCCGCGGCACCCCGTTGGCTGCGGCGGGGCGCCGACGCGCTGCTGCACCTGCCGGTGGCCATCCCGTCGGTGGTGGTCGGGCTCGGGTTGCTGGTCGCGTACAGCCGGCCGCCGTTGCTGCTCAACGGCACCCGCTGGATCGTGCTGATCGCCCACCTGGTGCTGGTCCTGGCATTCTCCTACGCCACCGTGTCCAGCGCGCTCACCCGCATCGACGACTCGTACGCCCAGGTCGCCGCTTCGCTGGGAGCGCGGCCCGCCCTGGTGCTCTGGCGGGTCCGCCTGCCGATGCTGCTGCCGGCCATGTCGGCGGCCGCGGCACTTACGGTCGCGTTGTCGATGGGCGAGGTCGGCGCCACGATCATGGTGTACCCGCCGGACTGGCGCACCCTGCCGGTCACCGTATTCACGCTGACCGACCGCGGGCGCACGTTCGACGCGGCGGCGGCGACACTGATCCTGCTCGGTGCGACGCTGGTGGCGTTGCTGGCGCTCGGAAGGGTGGCCCGTGGGCCGGGCGGTCGCCGATGACCCGGTCCTGACCGTCCGTCTCGACGTGCCCTCCGCCGGTCCAGGCGGTGCCGGACCGGTGACGGTCCCTGGTGCGGCACCGCCGACAACTGGCGTGGAGCGCGGGTCGCGCGGATTCTCAGGTCAGCACCAGGCCATGCCGGTAGGCGTAGACCACCGCCTGCACGCGGTCGCGCAGGTCGAGCTTGGTGAGGATGCGTGATACGTAGGTCTTGACGGTCTCCTGGCTGATCACCAGCGTCGCGGCGATCTCGCTGTTGGACAGGCCGTCGGCGATGAGGCGGAGTACCTCCAGTTCGCGCGGGGTCAGCGGAATGCTGTCCGGGGTGTTCTCGGCGGGCCGGATCCGCGCGGCGTACCTGCCCACGAGTTGGCGGGTCACCTCGGGGGCCAGCAGCGCCGCGCCGGTGGCGACGGTCCGGATCCCGTGCAGCAGCTGCGCCGGCGGCGCGTCCTTGAGCAGGAACCCGCTCGCCCCCGCCCGCAGCGCCTCGTACACGTACTCGTCCAGGTTGAACGTCGTCACCACGAGCACCTTGACGGGATGCGCCACGCCGGCACCGGCGAGCAGACGAGTCGCCCCGATGCCGTCGAGGACCGGCATCCGCACGTCCATCACCACCACGTCCGGGTGCAGGCGGCCGGCGAGGTCGACCGCGGCGCGCCCGTCCCCGCACTCGCCCACCACCTCGAGGTCGGGCTGAGCGTCGATGATCGTCGTGAACCCGGTGCGGATCAGCGCCTGGTCGTCGCAGACCAGGACCCGGACCGGCGCGGTCACGAGGGGCTCCCGGTGGGGATGCGGGCCCGCACGACGAAGCCGCCGCCCGGCCGCCGTTCCGCGCTGAACTCGCCGCCGAGTAGGCCGACTCGTTCGCGGAGCCCGGTGAGACCCCGCCCGCTCCCGCCGGTTGGGGCGGCGCCCGACCCCGAGTCGGCGGTGCTGACCTCCACGGTGATCCCAACTGAGCCGTAGTGCACCTGGACCACGGTACGGCTGCCGTAGGCGTACTTGAGGGCGTTCGTCAGAGCCTCCTGCACGACCCGGTATGCCGCGACCCCGGCGCTGCCGGTCGTGCCGCGGGGACTGCCCTCCTCGGTGAACTCCACCGGTTGGCCGGCCCGCCGGGTCTGCTCCACGAGGGTGTGGAGTTCGCCCACGGACGGCGTCACCGGCCCGGTGCCGTGGTCCGGGTTGAGCAGGTCGAGCAGGTGCCGCAGGTCCGTGACGGCTCGCCGGCCGGTGTCGGAGACGGCCGCCAGGGTCTGGTCGAGGCGCTCGGGAGCCGCCGTGAGGTACCGCGCCGCCTCGGCCTGCACGACCATCGCCGTCACGTGGTGGGTCACGACGTCGTGCAGCTCGCGGGCGATGCGGGTGCGTTCCGCGGTGCGGGTGGTCTCGGCGACGTGGCGGCGGCGTTCTGCCTCGGCGGCCCGGGAGAGCCGTAGCCACGCCCCCGCGCCCCACGCGATGGCCAGCACCAGGTAGAACGTTACGAACCCGGCAAGTCCCTCCGGCGATCCGAGCCGGTCGAGCGCGACCGCCAGCAGCACGTACGCCCCGGACCCGACGACCGCGACGGCACGCCGGTGACGTTCCAGATGAGCTCCCGCGCTCAGCAATGCCACCGGCAGTGCGATACCCGCGACCGTGTGGTAGCCGAGTAGCTGGTCGACGGCGAAGCCGAGCGACACCAGAGCGAGACAGCCGGCCGGCCACCGTCGCCGCACGGCGAGTGGAAGGCACTCGAGGGCGACGACCGCAACGGCGAGCGCGTCCAGGGGGCGGGTTGGCAGGTCACCGAGCTGCGTCCCGGGGACGTGGAGTGCCGGCACCAGCGCCGCGGCGGCGAGTAGCAGCGGGAACGGCAGGTCCCGTACCGTGACGTCGCTCGGTCGCCACCGGCCCGGGATCCGCTGGAGGTCGATCACGTGGGCAGCCTAGCGGGCCGTACCGGCCAGGCTGGTGCGCCGCCGGCGGTGCACGACATCGCCCTGCTGGCGAGGCAGCCACCGGTACCCGATCGTCACACCGTGCCGGTCAGCACCGCGAAGGGCTCGCCGTCGGCCCGAACTCGCCGCCGCCGAGCGGGACCGCGGCTCCTTCGCGAGAATCCGTGCCCGGAGCGCCACGGCTCCGTCCGATCCGTCCGAGGCTATGGATCCGCCGACGGGCCGGCGCGCGGTCAGCACCCCGCGGGTGACAACTGGACCGTGGTCCGGGTCAGCCGCCAGCCTGTGTGGTCAGTCGCGGTCTGTCCGGACGGCCAGGGGGGTGCGGCCGGTCCAGGCGTGAAACGCCCGGTAGAACGAGCTGGGCTCGTCGTAGCCGAGCAAGAACGCGATCTCGCTCACCGACAGGTGCCCCTCGTCGAGGTAGTGGTGGGCGAGCGAGGCCCTGGTGTCGTTGAGCACGGCCTGGAAACTGGTGCCCTCGTTCTTCAGTCGACGTTGCAGGGTCCGAGTTCCGACCGTCAGCTCGCGGGCCACGCTGTCCACGGTGCCCCGGCCGCTGGGCAGCAGTTCGAGCAGGGCGGCCCGTACCCGCTGGCGTGCTGTCGCGCCCGTCTCGAGGCTGGCGAGCCGTCTGCGGAGTTCGGGCTCGAAGAACTCCCACATCGGCTCGTTCGCGGTGAGGAACGGACGGGCCGCGTCCCGGGCGCTGAAGGTGATGGTGAAGCGCCGCGATCGCCGTACCCGGACACCGAGGTAGTCGGCGAGCGCGGCCGCGGCAGCCGGTGGCTGCGCACTGGTGACGGCGACCGGCACCACCGTCGCCCGGGTGGCCAGGCGGGCCAGGGCGACCCACCACACGAGCTCGGTCGTCGTCAGGGCTTCGGGCGGCCGGTGGTGTGGCGGCCACCGCAACTCCACCTCAAGCCCTCGTTCGGTGGGGGTGACGATCAGTCGTAGCGGTCCGATGAGCGCCTTGTGCTTGGCGATGCGGGCGGCGGCCACGTTGAGATTCGGGCTGCAGAGCGCCGCGAAGACGGGCGGCTGGAACGCCTCGACGGAGATGGCCCGACCGATCCGGATCGGCAGCTGCGGATCGTCGGCCTCGGCGGCGATCGCCTCCCACAGGGTGACGAACTGGTCCGGTGTGACGGAGACCGGGGCGGTGGAGAGCGCGTCTCCCGGCAGCCCGGCCCGGGCGCAGAATGTTGCCGACGGACAGGCCCAGGTCGGACAGCAGCACCCGCGCGTTCGGGTCCAGTCTGTAGTGCTCGGTGGTCAGCATCGCGCCCTCTCCTGGTCGACCCCGGCGTGCTCACACCGTGAGCGCGACGCCCGTCTCCCGTTGGGAGACCTGCCACAGCGTTCGGATGGCGGCGTCGGCCCCGGGACGCAGGACCGGCAGTCGGACGGCGC
This sequence comes from Micromonospora sp. WMMA1363, assembly GCF_030345795.1. Taxonomy (NCBI): domain Bacteria; kingdom Bacillati; phylum Actinomycetota; class Actinomycetes; order Micromonosporales; family Micromonosporaceae; genus Micromonospora; species Micromonospora sp. WMMA1363. The sequence goes on along the minus strand of NZ_JAUALB010000001.1, from coordinate 1,488,190 downwards.
GGCCGTTGTTGCCGAATCGCGGGCCGTAGAACTGTCCGCCTTTGGCATCCGGGTCGGTTGCGGCGCGGATCTGGGGCATCGCACCGTTCTCGACACCCATGCCGGTGCGCCGGGCCATCCAGGCGAAGAAGGGGCCCAGCCAGCCGCCACCACCCTGTTCGACGGTGTGGGTCTGCAGGTCGCTGGCTGTCAGGCCGGGGTGCGCGATGAGGCTGCGGGCGCTCACCCCGGCCCGGTCGAACTCCCGCTGCAGACCGAGACCGAAGTGGTAGTTGGCGAGCTTGGACTGGCCGTAGGCACGCCACGGGTCGTAGGTACCGTGCAGGTGCGGGTTGTCCGGATCGGGCGGTCGGCCCATGTGGTGGGCCGTCGATGTCACGGTCACCACCCGGGCGGCGGGGGCGGCCAGGATCGCCGGCATCAGCAGCGCCGTCAACGTCCAGTGTCCGAGGTGATTGACCCCGAACTGCATCTCGTACCCGTCGGCCGTCCGCCGCTCTGGCAGTGCCATCAGTCCCGCGTTGTTGACCAGGACGTCGATCCGTTCGTGCCGGGCCAGGATCTGCTCGGCGGCCCGTTTCACGGACGCCTGCGAGGCCAGGTCGAGTTCGACCAGTTCCAGGGACGCCGCCGGGGCTTCTGCTCGGATCTCCTCGACCGCCTTCGCCGCCTTCTCCTGGTTGCGCACCGCCATCACCACGTGGGCGCCCTTGCTGGCGAACAGCTTCGCGGTCTCCAGACCCAGACCACCGTTCGCGCCGGTGACCACCGTCGTCCTGCCCGTCAGGTCCGGCACCGATTCGCGGGTGTACCTCACCGAATCTCTCCTCCTTCGTCGTCCCGTGTCAGCAAGTCTGGGCCGCGAAGGACGACGCGGCATTAGCGGATCGCGCCAAGATCGTGTCGCATGACGACAGGACCCGTGTTGCCGTCGCCCGCCGTTTCACACCTGGTGAGGTCCTTCGGCGGGTCGGCTTCATCCCGTCCCGGTGGTCCGCCTGGTGACGTGACCCGTCCAAGACTGGGGTGGGGCGACCGGCACCGGCGTGCCGGGGGCGAACATGATCCGGCGGCGGGCCGCCGGGCTTCTGTCCGGGTGGTGTCGGAATGGAGCGTGGGTTGGCCTCCGGTCTCCTGAGCGGCGGGACGCGGCTCAGGAGACCGGAGGGGTGGCTCGCAGACCCCCGAGCAGCGTGGCCAGGTAGCGATGAGCGGTGCCGACCCGGTCGGAGGGATCGCCGCCGTGGACGTGCACGGCGTAGGCGATGCCGCACATGAGCGGGACCAGGTCGGCGGAGGCCAGGTCGGGGCGGACCACCCCGGCCTCGCGGGCCCGGTCGAGCAGGGTGGCGCCGGCCGACCACAGCGACCTCTTGAGTGCCGTGGTGCGGGGCAGAGCGTCGACCGGTGCGGCGGTGACCGGGGCCAGGGAGGCATCGGTGACCTGCGCTTCGACGGTGTGGGTCAGGAAACCCTCCAGCCCGCGCCAGGGGTCGGTGTCGGCCAGGGCCTGCTCGCCATGGGCGGCCAGGGCTTCGAGACAGGGAGTGGCGATGGTCTCCAGTAGCGCCTCCGGCGTGGAGAAGTGCCGGTAGACGGTGCCGACACCGAGCCCGGCGCGCCGGGCGACGTCGTTGAGCTGCAATTGCGTGCCCTGGTCGACCAGGGCACGGGCGACGGCGACGATCCGGTCCCAGTTGCGGGCCGCGTCCCTGCGTAGCGGTGTGGTCGCCATGGGGGACATGCTAGTCGGATAGGCCATCCGAATGCCTCCGCCGCCCGTGCCGGCTCGCGGGCAGGTTCAGGTGGCCGCAAGGGGCGCGTGTCGTTCGCTGAGTCGGCGCACGGCTTCGGCGACGCGGGGGTCGGTCGCCACCCGGAATGGCGTCACCGGGCGCGCCTGGGCGCCGATGACGATGCCGGTTCGACCCGCCAGGGCCTCGTCGGTGGCGGCGACGATCGAGGGCCTGGCCGCCACGGAGGCCGGACCTGACGTCGACCGTTCGAACGTGCGGCGCACCAGCGGCCACAGCAGCCGCAGGGCGGGCGAGACGATCTTCGGGTCGGCCAGCGTGCCGTTGGTCATGTCGGTCGCGGCGCCGCCGGGATCGGCGGCGAAGACCGACACGCCCGTGCCGTCCAGCCGTGTTGCCAGGTCAAGCGTGTAGGCGAGGTTGGCGAGCTTGGCGCGACCGTACCAGTGGAAGCCGTAGTAGCCACCGGGTGGCTCGACGGCGTCGAACACCCGCTTCGCGGCCGCGACCGCGCCCGAGGTCACGTTCACGATCCTGCTCGGCGCGCCGGCCGTCAGCGTGGGCAGCAGCAGTTCGGTGAGCAGGTATGGCGAGAGGTGGTTGACGACGAATGATGCCTCGACACCGTCCAGGTCCTGTCGGTCCGCGAACATCGCCCCGACGTTGTTGACCAGCACGGTCAGCGGTTCGCCCGAGCTGGCATGGTCGGCGGCGACCCGGTCGGCGAGTGCCCGCACCTCGCCGAGCGAGGCGAGGTCGGCGGACAGGAACCGGCCGGGGTGTGCCGGGCTCGTCGCGTTGACTCGGTCGACCGCCTGGGCGCCCCGAGCGGCGTTGCGCCCGACCGTGGTGACCGAGAACCCGGCAGCAGCCAGCCCCAGCGCCGTCTCCAACCCGATACCGGCCGTTCCGGCCGTGACCACAGCCGTCTTCTTCATGGCTCATCACCTCCACCTTTATGCGGATAGGTCATCCGCTTGATTCGACTGTAGCACGCATACGGATGATCTATCCGTATCTCGAACGGTGCGGAGCCCCCTGCGGGATACCGGCGATTCCCGGAGGGCAAGGTGCCGCAGAAGGTCGACGACGAGTGGGACGTGTACTGGCGTACCCACACGCTCGACAAGGACGGCACCATCATCGACATGCCGGCCGCGGGCTGACCGGACGTCCCACGCTCAGGGTGGTGTTGGCGGGACGGCTGCCATCGTGCGTGGCCAACGCCCTCGGGCATTTCACTATCGACGTGGCTGTGGCGACTGTGCGAGGCTGTGCCGATGTGGGTGCTGCGCACTCCGGAGGAGCGGTTCGCCGACGTCCCCGGTTTTCCGTACCAGCCGAGCTATGTCGAGGTCGTCGACGGCCTGCGGATGGCCTACGTTGAGGCCGGGCCAGCCAACGGCGAGCCGGTATTGCTGTTGCATGGCGAGCCGACCTGGTCGTTCCTGTACCGCGCCGTGATCCCGATCCTGGCCGACGCCGGGCTGCGCGTGATCGCGCCGGATCTGATCGGCTTCGGCCGCTCCGACAAGCCGGGCGATGTCGCCGAGCACAGCTACGCGCGGCACGTGGAGTGGGTGCGTTCGCTCGCGTTCGACGTGCTGGACCTGCACGGTGTGACCGTCGTCGGGCACGATTGGGGCGGCCTGATCGGCTTGCGGCTGGCCACCGAGAACCCCGACCGAATGGCGCGGTTCGTCGCCACCAACACGGGCTTGCCGACGGGGGACCAGCAGATGCCCGACGTGTGGCTGCGCTTCCGCAGTGCGGTGCGCGCCGCGCCGGCCCTGGACGTGGCGCGTCTGGTCCAGTCCGGCTGTCACACCACACTCCCGCCCGAGGTCCTCGCCGCGTACGACGCACCTTTTCCGGACGAGACCTACAAGGCCGCGCCCCGGGCCATGCCGGATCTCGTCCCAACCACGCCCGACAACCCGGCCTCCGCAGCCAATCGGGCAGCCTGGCAGCGCCTGTCCACCTGGGACAAGCCGTTCCTGGTGGCGTTCAGTGACCACGACCCGGTCACCGCCGCGATGGGGCCGATCCTGCACCGCACGGTGCCCGGCGCCGAGTCCGTCACCATCCCCGGCGGCGGCCACTTCCTGCAGGAGGACGCGGGGAAGCAACTCGGCGTCGCCATTGCCGACTTCGTCACCCTGAATCCCCGCCGCCCCGGCCGCTGACGCGAACCCCACCCCAACAAACCGGTGGCTGTCGGCATCGCGCCCGCGGTCAGCCGGGATGGATGCCACCGGGTGGCATACCGACTACGATCGGACGGCCAACGCGGGCCATGGGAAGCCCCTGGCCCTGGCGTCGGCGATTGATTCACGCACGGCGACGCGCCAGTCCTTGTGTGGGGTGTATCCGAGCTTTCGTTCGGCGTACTCGGTGTTGCAGGACCAGTCCTCCGAGACGTACACCAGCGAGCGGGTCAGGAACGGGGACGACCCGGGCAGGATCGGGTGCAGCCGCTCCATCAGCCAGGCGAACGCGTAGCCGGCGGCGTAGGGACACTGAACCAGGGGCGCGGTGAGCCGGTCTCGTCGGCGATGAACTCGATGACCTCGCGGGCGGTGGGGAAGGTGGGTCCGCAGACGTTGAACGACTCGTAGTCGTCGAGACGGTCGGCGGTGGCGGCCAACGCGAATGCCTCGCCCAGATCGGTGCCGGCCACGAGGGCGAGGCGGGCGCGGCCACCGGCGAGCCAGGGCACCAGTCCGGTCCGCAACCGGGGCACGAGGGCGGGCACCATGCCGAGGCTGTTGCCGGCGCCGGCGAAGTGCCCGAGGCGCATGGTGACCATCTGGGTCCCCTGGTTGCTGTGCCGGCGCATGTGGTCGTCGATGTCGATGAGGCGGTCCAGGTGTGGCCAGAAGCCCGTGCGGCGGGTCGGCGAGAAGTCGTCCACCGGCTGCCCGCGGTCGGGCCGGGCGGCGATCGCGACGGTGCTGGTCTGGATGAAGCGGCGTACACCCCGGTGCACCGCCTGGTCGATGAGGTCCCGGTTGGGTGCGAAGAACTGACGGCGTTCCAGTGTGGCGTGCCCCCAGAAGGCCCCCCAGGTGCCGGCGTGGCAGACCACGTCGACGTCGTCCACGACGGTCCTGCGGTAGCCGGGATCGCGCAGGTCACCCAGGCGGACCTCGCCGACGAAGGCGGCGGGTAGCCGGTCGGGTGTGCGGCACGCGGCGACGACGGTGACGTCGGCGTGGTTGGTCAGCGCGGTGAGAATGTTGTGACCGAGGAAGCCGGTAGCGCCGGTGACCAGGACGCGCGTTCGGCGTGGCGCCGTGGTCACGACTCCGCTCCGACCGGGCGACGGGCGGCGGCCAGGGGACGGGCGGCGGCCAGGGGACGGGCGGCGGCCAGGGGACGGGCGAGGGCGGCGACGGGACCGGAGAGCGCGGTAAGCGGCGCCCGGGGGCGGACCGGTGACGGTCGGTCGTGTGTTGCACGGATACTCCTCGCGGCTGGTGGCTCACAAACTCTGGATCCAACGGATGAGTCGGTCGGTTTCCCGGTCGACATGGGAGGGATCCCGGACGCTGTGTGCGACCAACGAGACGCCCTGCAGCGCGGACAGCAGGTGCAGGGCCGAACCGGCTGCGTCGTCGTGACCGAGCAGGCGGAACTGCGCTGTCAGCCAGGTCAACAGCTCTTCGAAGATGGCGCCGGCCCGTTCGGCGAGTGGGCCGCCGGTCTTGTGGAGCTCGGCGCAGAGCGTGCCGACCGGGCAACCGCTCTGGGCGAGCTGTACGCGGTTGTTGGCTGTCATTCGCACGAAGGCCACCAACCGTGACCGTGCGTCGCCGCTCTCTTCCCACTGCGTGCGCAGCGCGGTGTAGTGCTCGGCGTGTTGCGCGACGATGGCCTCGCCGATGGCCTCCTTGGTCTTGAAGTAGTAGTACACATTGCCCAGCGGGACCTCTTCCTCGCTGGCGATGTCGGCGAGCGTGGTGCGTCCGAATCCCTGTTGGTGCACGAGCCTGACCGTGGCCTCGGTCAACCGGGAACGTTTGTTGGCCTGCCGGTTGGGCATCTGAGAGCCTCCGATCAACCAGTTAGTCGGCTAACTAAGTTCCCGACGGGAGGACCGTCAAGTCCGTCACCGGACCCGTACCGCTCCACTATGGTCAGTGCCACAATGGTGCGATGAGTGAGCTGCGGCAGCATCCGGTCGATCTCCGAACCGACATTCCACACCCGGCGCGGGTGTACGACTACGTGCTGGGCGGTAAGGACAACTTCGCCGCCGACCGCGTGCTGGCCGAACAGGGCCTCAGGATCAACCCGCAGATCCGGACCACAGCCCGGGAGAACCGAGCCTTCATGACCCGCGTCGTCCGGCACCTGGCGGCCGAGGTCGGCATCCGGCAGTTCCTGGACATCGGCACCGGCCTGCCAACGGCACCGAACGTCCACCAGGTAGCCCAGGCGAGCGCACCCGACGCCCGGGTCGTCTACGTCGACAACGACCCGATCGTGCTGAGCCACGCCCGGGCGCTCCTGGCCAGCAGTCCGGAGGGGCGCACCGACTACATCGACGCCGACGTTCGCGACGTCGGCCGGATCCTGTCGTCGCCACGGCTGCGGTCCACCCTCGACCTCGACCAGCCGGTGGCGCTCCTGCTGATCGCGCTGCTGCATCTCATCCCGGACGACGACCGACCAGACCGGATACTGGCGGAGCTGCTCGAAGCCCTTCCGTCCGGCAGCTACCTCGCACTGACCCACCTCACGGCGGATTTCAGTCCAGACAAGATGAATCGTTCCGCCGCCCTGCTGCGGCAGAACGGCGTGGACATGAACCTGCGCCCGTATGCTCAGGTCGACGGGTTCTTCGCCGGTCTCGAGCCGGTGGAGCCCGGCGTGGTCGCCGCGCCCCGCTGGCGGCCAGACTCTGACGACCCGACGGCCGCCGACGCGGACGCCTCGATCTATGCCGGCCTCGGCAGAAAGCCGTAGCCGCCGTCGCACTCCTGGCCCGCGGCGACCGATACCTCGCCGACCCGGAGGGCGGCGACGCGGGCGGCGCCCAGGAGTGCGGCCGGATTCGTGCCACCATGGATGACCGACCGCGGGCAGCGGCGGAATCGCACCGGTCGCGGGACGTCCGTAGGCCTGCTGATCTGATCCAGGCCGAGGTAGGTAGGGCGCCGCCCGATCGGCGGGGGCGCGGCGAGAGGTGACGACAGCACCGGGAGGGTGGCCATGGAGAGCATCGGGAAACCCAAAGCACCCACCGGGATGCGGCGGCTGATGTTCCGTCTCCCGGTGTACCTCTACCGTGTCGGCCTCGGCGCGAGGCTGGGTGGGCGCTTTCTGTACCTCGTACACACCGGGCGGGTCTCCGGGCGCCGGCGCGACGTCGTCATCGAGGTCGTCGGCCGGGACGGGGACAGCTATCTCGTCTGCTCCGGGTTCGGCGTCCGGGCCCAGTGGTACCGGAATGTCCTCGCGAACCCGGGCGTCACCATCCAGGTGGGACGGCGGCGGACCCGCGCCGTCGCCGTCCCGCTTCGCCCCGGGGAAGGGGAGTTCGCCATGGCCCGGTACGGCGAGCGGAATCCGGTCCTGGCCAGGAAACTCTGCGCCGTGCTGGGTTTTGCCGTCGACGGCAGTGCCGACGACTTCCGCGAGGTGGGTCGTCGGCTACCCTTCCTGCGCCTGGTGCCGAATCCCTCGTGAGGTGGAGGTCGGCGGAGCGGTCGCTCGTCGGCATCGCTACGGCAGCTCGTCGCTGCGGGGCGGGCGAACCACGTCGAGGTACCGTCGGTGGCTCGCCCCGTAGATGGCGAAGTTGAGCCGGGCGTCGCTCAGGCTGATCTCCCCGTTGGGGCCGTCGGAGACCACGTCGGCGTCCGCGTCCCGCTGCCCGTCATCGGTCCAGAAACAGACCGGGCAGGTCGTGCAGCCGGTCCGGTAGCCGCAGCAGGGACACCCGTCGACGGATTGCTGAATCACGCCGGCAAGCCTCCCATGACAATCCGCCCGAGGGCACCCCGGGTTGGACCGCGGAGCGCGATCCGTCGACCGTCGACCGGAGGGTGATCCGCCACCGATGGAACCCGGTCACGTCGGAACCCGGGTCACGAGTTCACCAGATGTTGGCTCTGGCGTTGGTATGCCGGTGCTATCAACGAGCCCGGTCCACCCGAAGGTGGTGGATGACGATCAGGGAGAGATGGGGTGCAGGTGCGGGCCACGAGGTTCATGGCGCTGGCCGCGGTGATGCTGGTGCTGGTCGCCGGCTGCACGATCGGGACGCGCTCCGCCGAGCGGAGCGGTGCGTCGACCAACGGTGCACTGCGGATCGTCGCCGGCAGCGAACAGCAGAGTGTGGTGGACACCATCGTCAAGCCGTGGTGCGCCGCCCGCCAGTACGCGTGCGACGTCACCTACAAGGGCTCGGTGGACCAGGCTCGGCTGCTGGCCGGCGGCAGCCGGGACCACGACGCGTACTGGTTCGCCTCCAGCGTTTTTCTCCAGCTCGGCGACCAGGCCAATACCCTGCGCGACGTCCGGCCGATGTTCCTCACCCCGGTCGTCTTCGCCGCCTGGCGTTCTGAGATGACCAAGCTCGGCTTCGCCGGTCGCACCGACGTCCCGATCGGTGACATCCTGCGTGCCGTCGAGTCCGGGAAGACCCGGGTCTGGATCACCAATCCCACGCAGTCGAACTCCGGCGCCACCGTCCTGTTCGGCTTTCTGAACCACTTCGCCGGCAACGGCCCCGGCACCTCGCTCACCCAGCAGCAGCTCGACTCGCCCGCAGTCGAGCAGGGCGTCACCCGGTTCGTCAAGGCGATGGACCAGACCCCGCCGTCGACCGGAACGCTGATGACCGAGTGCCTCGCTCACCCCGACCAGTGCCGGGCCATGTTCACCTACGAGGACCTGGTCATCGAGAAGAACATCGAGCTGGCGAAGGAGGGCAGGGAGCCGCTGCTGGTGGCGTACCCCCGGGGCTCGCTGGCGGTCAGCGACGCGCCGCTGGGCTTTCTTCCCCAGGCCGGGAACGACACTGCCCACCAGATTTTCACCGAGCTGCAGGAACACCTGTTGCGGGACGCCGACGCCCAGGCGGCGCTGCTCAAACTCGGTCGCCGACCGGCGGCCGGCGTGGGGCTCACCCTGGACAAGCCCGATCCCGCCGTGTTCAACCCGGAGTGGGGTATCCAGGGCACCATCAACGAGCAGGGCATCCAGTTTCCGTCGGCACCGGTCATCCAGGCCGCGCTGGACCGCTACCAGACCCGCTACCGTCGGCCGGTCGACGTCTGGTACTGCCTGGACGGTAGCGGCTCGATGGGCGAGAACGACGGCTGGACCGGCATTCAGGCCGCCGCCGGGCAGATCTTCGATCCGGAGCAGGCGGCGCGGAACTTCCTGCAGACCCACCCCGATGACCGCACCACCGTGACGATCTTCAACAGCAGGGTCACCGGCGGCAGCCCCTGGCAGGTGCAGGGCAACGACGTCGCCGCGCTGCGCGACCTGGCCGGCAAGGTGACCAACTACCGGCCCGCCGGCGGTACCAACATGTACGCCTGCCTGGACGAGGCCGCACGGGCGCTCGCCGGGACACCGGTTGGCGACCGTAAGCGGCTGGTCGTGCTGATGACCGACGGGCAGTCCAGCACGAAGGACCGGCGGCCGGCGCTGGACGCGCTGAGGTCCACCGGGGCGCCGGTGGTCGCCATCGCCTTCGGCCGGGACGCCGACCCCCGCCAGCTCGAGGAGGTCGCCACCGCCACCAACGGCACCGCCGTCCGACAGGACGACCTGGTGGCGGCTCTGCGGCAGGCGGCGGGATACCGGTGAGGCATCGGCTCGCCGCCCCGGTGGCGTTGGTCGCCGCGGTGGTGGCGTTCGTGGCGACGCTGGCGATCACCGACAGCCTGCTGTGGTCACCGCTGCTGGCCGCGGGCACCGCGCTCGGGCTCTATCTGATGCTCGACGACCGCACCGCCGCCCGGGTCGACCGGGACAGCTACGCCGACGAGGCCCGGGTCAGGGTCGAGGAGGCGTTGGGGGTGATCCGCGGCATCGAGCGGCTCAGCGGCGAGGTCCGCCGCGCCGAGGCCCGCCGCGCCCTGGAGGACGCCTGCAGGTACGTACCGGAGCTGTTCGAGCGGGTGCGGGAACGTTCGCCGGACAACCTCTACTCCACCGCCGCCCAGGTCGGCGGACACCTGCGCAGCCTGGACGGAGCCGTCCGGCAGTACCTCGACATCCAGCGCCAGCCGGTCCTGTACCACGATCCCGAGCGGCTGCGAAGCGACGGCGAGGCGGCCTTCCGTCGCTTCGCCGACTTCGCCCTGGACAGCGTCCGCCTGGTCAACCAGGGCGAGATCGCGAGGTACGCCGCGAACCTGGACACCGTCGCCCCGCCGAGCCTGCCCGACCTGGGCCGATGAAGGAGTTACGTTGAGATTGCCGAGCCCCCGGTTCCTGGTCGGACTGGTTGCGGTGATCGCCGTCTGCGTCGGCGCGGCGGCGCTCTGGCAACGGTCGACCCGCACCCCGTCAGCCGCCGCCGCGCCCGTCACTGTCACCTGCGTCGGCGGCTCGGAGAAGTCCGAACTGATGGCCGACCCGGAGGTGAAGCGGATCCTGCGGGACGACTACCGGCTGGAGGTCGCCTTCGCGCCGCTCGGCTCGTACGACCAGGTGCAGTTGAGCACCGACGAGATCAAGGCTCGCAAGCTGGACTGCCTCTGGCCGTCCAGCGCCAGCGCACAGGGGGTGTTCGAGGCCCAGCACCCCGGCGCGTTCTCCGGCTACCGGGCGGAGAACCTGCTCCAGTCGCCGGAGGTGATCTACGCCGGGCCGCGCGGCACGGCGGCGCTGGTGCGTGCGGGCATCGTCCAGCGCCGCGGCGAGCGGTACTACGTCGTCGACATGAAACGCCTGCTGCTCGACCACGTGATCAAGCGGGGCACCTGGGAGGCGATCGGCGCGGCCGACCTGCGTGGCCCGATCACCGTGGCCAGTACCGACCCGGCCAAGTCCAACAGCGGATTCACACTGGCCCAGCTCGAGCTCGGCGTCATCGCCACCGCCGACGGTTTCTCCGCGCCCAGCCTGGCCCAGGCCCGGAAGGCGCTGCCCACCCTGCGTGCCCTACACGACGCGCAGGGCCTGCAGGCGCGCAGCTCCGACTCCGGGTTCCGGGAGTGGCTCACCCAGGGCGGCGAGTTCAAGGCGCCGCTCTACGCCGGCTACGAGAACCAGCTCATCCAGCAGGTGGTGCAGAGCGGCGACGGTGCGTCCACGTTGCTCAAGAACGTCCGGGTGCTCTACCCGGACCCGACCATCTACAGCGACCACCCGGTGCTGGCCCTCGACCCGGACGCGAATCGGTTCATCGACGCGATGAAGGACCCGAAGATCCAGGACATCGCCTGGAAGCGGTACGGATTCCGCTCGGCCGTGCGGGTCGGCGCCAACGACGTCGGCGACTTCCCGGGCATCGGCCTGGCCGACCAGATCCGCGCCGCTCCCGCGCCCGCCGCTGACGTGACGCTCGCACTGCTCAGCTGCATGAAGGACGCCAACACCTGCGCGTGAAGGGATAATCATGACCGAGGAACTGCAGATCGACTTCGGTAGCATCGTCGGCGGCCGGGCCGATCCGCCGGCCGGTGCCGCCGACTCCGCCATCACCACCGCCCTGTCAGCCAGTGCGGAGCCAGCCACCTTCGCCTGCACGGACCTGCTGAACCCGGCACAGCTCGAGCAGGCCCGGTCGGCGGCCCGGCAGCTCTACCCGACCATGGTCGTCAACACCGAGGCCCTGGCCGGCTTCGGCAACCAGGCGCTCGACCAGGTCAACACCCAGGTGGGCCGGATCTTCCGGGAGGTGGGTCGGGTCGACATCCCGGAGCTGACCAGCATCATGCACCAGATCAACGACCGGATGCGCAGCTTCCGCCGCACGTACGACCCGAGCGACCCGAAGGTGCGGGAGACCTTCACCAAGTTCTCCGACGCCATCCGCGGCCTGTTCCGCAAGGGCCGCGACCTGCTGGAGATGCTCTTCGAGGAGGCGCGCACCGTCGAACAGCAGCTCGACCGGGTGGCCGGGCAGCTCAGCGACAAACAGTTGCAGCTGCGCCGCAATGTGGTGCTCTGCGACGAGCTCTACAAGGCCAACGAGGCGGCCATCGGGCAGCTCGTCGGCGCCATCGCGGTGATGGAGCTGGTACGCGACGAGGCACTCGCGGACGCGAACACGATCGTCGTGACCCCGGGCGCACCGGACGAGCGGGACCGGCGTGAGCGGCTCTCCGTGGTCACCGAGTTCATCCAGGTGCTCGAGGTGCGGATCAACGAGTTCCAGCAGCGGCTCTTCGTGGCCTGGTCCACCTCGCCGCAGGTGCGCAACATCCGCACCCTCAACTACGGCCTCGGGCAGCGGCTGGCGTTGCTGATCAACCTGACCATCCCGACGATGAAGCTGACCATCGCCCAGTGGGCGTTGCTGTTGCAGGCCAACCAGGCCGCGGACATGCAGCAGGCGGTCGCCGACGGGGCCAACGACGTGCTGTCGGCGTACGCGTCCGCGTCGAAGACAGCGGTCCCGCAGATCGCCCGGGTGATCCAGACCCCGACCGTCCGCCCGGAGACCATTCTGGAGGTCGCCGAGTCGATCGACGCGCAGGCCCGCGGCATCGAGGAGGCGGTCCGCTACGGTCAGCAGAAGCGTGCGGACGTGATGGGCGCCATCGTGACCGCCAACCAGTCCATGTCGGAGTCCTCGCAGCGGCTCAGCCGTACGGTGGTCGAGCTGGTCACCCGGGCCAAGGAACCGGTGGCGCTGCCCGCCGGGCCGCAGCTGCCGACCGCCGTGCTGGAGCAGGCCCCGGCCGTGGTGCCGCAGCAGCGTTGACCAGCGACGGTCACTGGTCAACGCCGCGATCGCGAGGCTTGCTCTGCCACGGCTGGCCCGCACCGCCGTCCGGGTCGACGTGGCCGTCCGGGTCGACGTGGCCGTCCGGGTCGACGTGGCCGTCCGGGTCGACGTGGCGTCAGTCGACCAACTCGACGATCTGGCGTAGCTGCCGCGGGCCGCCCTGGACCAACAGGGTGGTGATCACCGTCTCGCGCCACCGTGGCAGCTCGTCCTTGATCTTCGCGGCCGGCCCGATCAGCGCGATGTCTTCCACCAGTGTGGTCGGCACGGCGGCGACGGCTTCCCGCTTGTTGCCCGCCAGGTAAGCCTCGGTGATGACCTCGCACTCCCGCTCGTATCCGAGGCGGGCGATGACGTCACGGTGGAAGTTGGCCGACTTGGCGCCCATGCCGCCGACGTACAGCGCGACGAACGGTCGGATCTGGTCTGCCGCCCGCTCCACGTCGTCGTCGACGACGATCGGCACCGTCGCGGCGACCTCGAACGTGTCGGGGTCGCGGCGGGCGTCTGGTCGGGCGAAGCCCTCCGCCAGTGCGGCGCGGTAGAAGCCGTCCGCCTTGGGGGAGAAGAACAACGGTAGCCAGCCGTCGGCGATCTCGGCGGCCAGCGCCACGTTCTTCGGCCCCTCGGCGGCGAGGAAGATCGGGATGTCGCCGCGGAGCGGATGGACGGTGGACTTCAGCGGCTTGCCCAGGCCGGTGCCGCCGCGGTGCGGTAGCTGGTAGAACGCGCCGTCGTACTCGACCGGGCCGGTACGGGCGAGGACAGCGCGGACGATCTCGATGTACTCCCGGGTGCGGGCCAACGGCCGTGGGTACGGCTGGCCGTACCATCCCTCCACGACCTGCGGACCGGAGGCGCCGAGCCCGAGGATGAACCGGCCGCCGGACAGGTGGTCGAGGGTGAGCGCCGCCATCGCCGCGGCGGTCGGCGTCCGCGCCGACATCTGCATGATGTTGGTCCCCAGCCGCACCCGGGAGGTGCCGGCGCCCCACCAGGCGAGCGGGGTGAGACAGTCGGACCCGTACGCCTCGGCGGCCCAGATCGAATCGAAGCCGAGGCGGTCGGCCTCCGCGATTGCGTCCGTGACACCGGCGGGTGGGCCGGCGGACCAGTAGCCGGTGGTGTAGCCGAGTTTCATCGCGCGTCCTTCCGGATCACAGGGCGATCCCGTCGGCGGCGAGGCCGGCGAGGACCGCTTCACTCAGGGCATTGACGGCGGACAGCGGGCGGACCATGACCGTGAACTCCACGATCAGGCCGTTGTCGCCGAGCTGGAGCAGGTCGAGGCCGTGGATCTGCCTGCCACCCGCGGCCGCGCGGAAGATGAGGATGTGCGACTCGACCGGCCGGCCCGCCGCGCCGATCTCGGCCTCGCCGGCCAACTGCCCGACGTACCGGAACTCCTCGAACGTGCGCAGGAGCACGTTGAGGAGCCCGTGTACGGCCTGCGCCCCCTCGAACGGCGTGAACTTCACCGGGCTGAAGAAGCGCACGTCCGGGTCGAACAACCCGTCGAACGCGGTCAGGTCTCGATCCTCAACGGCGGCACGGAATCGCTCGACGGTGTTCACCGCTGCCTCCTCTGGTCCCCTGCTGCGTTCTATAGTCAACTGTAGGAGTAGTCATATCACTGACTATGGGATGAGGGAAGCGGGAGGTCGGGCCGATGGCGCTGCGCCACGCCGTGCTGGCGGCACTGCTCGACGGCGAGTACAGCGGGTACCAACTGGCCAAGGTCTTCGACGTGTCGCTGGCGAACTTCTGGTACGCGGTGCCCCAGCAGCTCTACGTCGAGCTGGCCAAGCTGGAGCGCGAGGGACTGGTCGCCGGCCGGCAGGTCATCCAGCGGGACCGGCCCAACAAGCGACTCTTCACGATCACCGACGCCGGCCTGGCGGAGCTGGCCGCGTTCGCGGCCACGCCGTCGAAACCGTCGTCGGTCCGGGAGGACCTGTTGGTCATGGTCCAGGCCGTCGACCGCCTCGACCCGACGCCGGTCATCGCCCAGCTCGAGGACCGCGCGGTCGTGGCGGCGGCGAAGGTGGACATCTGCGATCGAATGCTGCAGCGGCTGCGCGGTGAGCTGGACGAGGAGACGTTCCTGCGCGAAGGCGACCGGATCGGGCCGTACCTGACGTGCCTGCGCGGCCGCCGGTTCGAACAGGAGAACCGCGAGTGGTGCGAGCAGGTCGCCGCGCTGCTACGCGCCCGGGCGCCGCTGCCGCACTGACGGCGCCGGCAGACAGGTCCCCGACGCCATCCGCCCCGATGGCCCGGGGCGGCCACCGCCGCGGCGACCCGCCCGCCGGCAGAAGCCGGTGGGCGGGCGTGGGGAGGGTGTCACGCAGGGGGACGCAGCTCGGCGAGCAGTTTCTGCACCCGGTCGCGGATCTCGTCGCGGATCGGGCGGACCGCCTCGACGCCCTTGCCGGCGGGGTCCTCGAGTTTCCAGTCCTCGTAGCGCTTGCCCGGGAAGACGGGGCAGGCGTCGCCGCAGCCCATGGTGACGATGACGTCGGAGGACGCCGCGGTCTCGTACTGCAGGAGCTTGGGGGCCTGGCCGGTGATGTCGATGCCGACCTCCCGCATGGCCGCGACGGCGGCGGGGTTGACCTGGTCGGCGGGGGCGGAGCCGGCGGAGCGGACCTCGACGGTGTCGCCGGCGAGGTGGCGGAGCCAGCCGGCGGCCATCTGGGAGCGTCCGGCGTTGTGGACGCAGACGAACAGGACGCTGGGCTTGTCGCTCATGAGGTGCCTCTCCTGATGCGGTGCGGGTT
The DNA here is from genome assembly GCF_030345795.1 of Micromonospora sp. WMMA1363. Taxonomy (NCBI): domain Bacteria; kingdom Bacillati; phylum Actinomycetota; class Actinomycetes; order Micromonosporales; family Micromonosporaceae; genus Micromonospora; species Micromonospora sp. WMMA1363. The sequence continues at coordinate 1,472,732 of NZ_JAUALB010000001.1, read as the reverse complement.
GTGGGTCCGGACGACCGGCGCATCGTCGGCGTTGCCGGACGGGACGTGGCCGAGAGTGCTGTCGTGGTCGATCAGCGGGTTGCGGCCGGGACGGTGTCGCCGCTCGGTCACCGAGGGAAGGGACCGGCGCTGGTCCGGTCGACGTGTCATGACCGTCGGCTGACGGTCGCTGCCGGCTCGGCGGGGACGACCACCTGGTCGGCGGCGTCGCCGGCGTCGGGGTAGAGGGCGGCGAGTAGACCGACGCCGACGGCGAGTCCGGCCAACTGCGCCAGTACGAACCCGGGCACCGAGGCGGGGGCGATGCCGGCGAAGGTGTCGGTGAACGCCCGGCCGATGGTGACGGCCGGATTGGCGAACGAGGTCGACGAGGTGAACCAGTACGCCGCCCCGATGTAGGCACCGACGGCGGCGGGGGCGATCGGCGCGCGGCCGGAGCGGGCGAGAGCGAAGATCAGTAGGACCAGCCCGGCGGTGGCGACGACCTCGCCCAGCCAGAGGTGCCCGGCGGCCCGGTCCTTGCCGGAGAAGTCGATTGCGGCGAGGCCGAACATCAGGTTCGCCAGCACGGATCCGGTGATCCCGCCGAGGATCTGGGCCGCTACGTAGGCGCCGAGATCGCGGGCGGTCAGGCCGGTGCCGGCGCGGCGTCCGAGGAGCCAGTCGGCGGCGGACACGACCGGGTTGAAGTGCGCCCCGGAGATCGGGCCGAAGATCAGGATCAACGTTCCGAGCGCGAAGGCGGTGGCGATCGAGTTTTCCAGCAGTTGGAGGCCGACGTCGCCGGGGGAGAGGGCGGCGGCCATGATTCCGGAGCCGACCACGGCGGTGACCAGCAGGGCGGTGCCGGTGAACTCGGCCAGCAGGCGCCGCCAGAGTGCGATGGTCATCAGTTTGATCTCTCCCATGATCTGTGCGGGCACCTCAGCGCGCCGAGGTGCCGGTTACCTGGTGGTGATGTCCAGATCGCCGAGCAGCCGGCGGACCCGGCGTTCGATCTCGTCCCGGATCGGCCGCACGTCGGCCACGTCCAGACCGGCGGGGTCGTCGACGTTCCAGTTCTCGTAGCGGGTGCCGGGGAAGATGGGGCAGGCGTCGCCGCAGCCCATGGTGACCACCACGTCGGCGGCGCGGACAACCTCCTCGGTCCACGGCTTGGGGAACTCCTCGGAGATGTCGATCCCACGTTCGGCCATCGCCGCGACCGCGGCGGGGTTGACCTCGATGCCGGGCTCGCTGCCGCCGGACCACGCGACCGCGTGGGCGCCGGCCAAGTGGGTGACGAAGCCCAGGGCCATCTGGGAGCGGCCGGCGTTGTGGGTGCACAGGAACAGCACGACCGGACGCGCGTCGCGGTGACGTCCCTCCACCCGGGCCAGCGCGTGCAGCCGCTGCCGGGCGAAACGTTCGGCTAGCAGCGGAAGGTAGTTGGGGATGGTGGCGGCGGCGAACTGGTCGTAGCTGCTGCGCAGGAACCGCTCGACGGTCTCGGTGCCGTAGCTGCCGGCGAACTCCTCGGCCAGCCGGGTTGCGGCGGTGCGCAGGGCGACCTGTTGGTCGAGGGTGATCTCCTGGTGCCGGCGGGCGGTGGTGTCGGTCACCGGCGACCTCCGGGCAGAACGGCGGGAGCGAGCCGGTCGACGCGGTCGGCGAGGTCGGCGTACGCCGCTTCGAACGCCTCGTCGGTGTCCACGCGCACCGGGTCGGGCACGGACCAGTGCAGGCGGGGCCGGATCGGGCCGGTCAGTTCCTCGTGCGCGTTGTCGCACACGGCGATCACCAGGTCGTCCCGACGAACGGTGTCTGCGACGTGCGCGGTGCCGGTCGGGTCGAGGTCGAGGTGGTGGCGATGGGCCACGGCGACCGCGCGGGGGTGGACCCGCTCGGCAGGCTTCGTGCCCGCGGACGCGACAGCGCGGCGGGTGCGCTGCTTCCACAGGGCTGCGGCCAGCTGGGAGCGGGCCGAGTTGTGGGTGCACACGAACACCACCCGGCCGACGCCGGTCAGGCGTGGGGCGGCGAGGGCGGCGAGAGCCTCCGGGTGGAGTCGCAGGTAGATGCGGCGTCGGTCTCCCGTGGAACGACTCTTGGTGACCAGGCCGGCGTCGGTGAGGACCTTGATATGGTGGGCGACCAGGTTCGTCGGCATGCCGAGGGTCTGGGCGATCTCTCCGGGGGAGGCGTCGCCCAGAGTGAGCGCGTCCACGATCGCCAGGCGCGCCGGGTCGCCGAGGGCGGCGTGGGTCCGGGCTCGCTTCGCGAGGGTGGACGGATCAGCGTTCATTGACTCAATTATTACTGAGCAAGATGGTGGAGTCAAGCTGACCTCGCCGCGGGTGTCGGTGCCGTGCGCCTACTGACCGGACGCGGGGGTCGACTCCATCGACAGCAGGGCGGCGAGCTGGCCCAGGATCTGCGGCCGGGCGCGGTAGTAGACCCAGGTGCCCCGCCGCTCGGCATCGACCAGGCCCGCCTCGCGCAGCGTCCTGAGGTGATGGGAGATCGTCGGGCCGGTCAGGTCGAACGCTGGAGTCAGGTCGCACACGCACGCCTCGCCGTCCTCGGCGGAGGCGATCATCGACAACAGCTGCAGCCGTACCGGTTCGCCGAGTGCCTTGAACGCGGGCGCGAGCATCGCGGCTGTCTCGGCGGGAACCCGGCGCTGCGCGAGCGGTGGGCAGCACGGTGTGTCGGTGGTGAGGTCGACGGGTGGCGACCCCTGCTGTTTCGACATGCCTCTAGGTTGACATCTCTCTAATCAATGTGCAAACCTCTGGTTCGATGGACGTCAAGACAAGGTGCCCCGAGGTGGCCCTCACCCGAACGGAGCCTGCAGATGGCCGACATCACCGTCCGCCCCATGACCGCGGACGACGCCGAGCGGGTCCTCGCCGTATACCAGGCCGGCCTGGACAGTGGCGACGCCAGCTTCGAAACCAACGCGCCGACCTGGACGGCGTTCGACGCCGGCCGGCTGCCGGGGCACCGCTTCGTCGCCGTCGACCCGGGCGACCACGTCATCGGCTGGATCGCCGTCTCACCCACCTCGACCCGCGCGGTCTACGCCGGGGTGGTCGAGCACTCCGTCTACATCGACCCCGTCGCGCGGGGCACCGGCGCCGGCCGGATCCTTCTGGATGCCCTGATCGCCTCCGCCGACTCCGCCGGGATCTGGACCATCCAGGCCGGCATCTTCCCCGAGAACACCGCGAGCCTGGCCCTGCATCAGGGCGCCGGGTTCCGGACAATCGGCACCCGCGAACGCGTCGGCCGCCACCACGGCCGGTGGCGTGACGTGGTCCTCCTCGAACGTCGCAGCCCCGTCGTCACCTGACACCCGCCCTCCCCGGTAGCCGGCGGGTCACCGCACCCTGCTGATTCGATGAATCTCAAGCCAAGGAGTTGCCTGATGAGCGCCCTGGACCAGCTACCCGTCGCGGTCGTCGGCGCCGGCCCGGTCGGCCTCGCGGCCGCCGGCCACCTGTACGAACGCGGCCTGCCCCACACCGTCCTCGAAGCCGGCGACAGCGCCGGTGCCGCCGTCCGCCAGTGGGGCCACGTCCGCGTGTTCTCCCCATGGCGGTACGCCCTGGATCCGGTCGCCCGGCGGCTCCTGGACGACGCGGGCTGGGTCGCCCCCGACCTCGAAGCCCTGCCCACCGGTGCGGAGATCGTCGCCGACTATCTGCAACCCCTTGCCGACCTGTCCCAGCTCAAGCCGCGGGTGCGTTACCGGGCCCGGGTCGAGGCGATCAGCCGCCTCGGCTACGACCGGCTCCGCACCGCCGGCCGCGAGCGCGCTCCTTTCCTGATCCGCCTCGCCACCGGTGAGGAAATCCTCGCCCGGGCTGTCATCGACGCCTCCGGCACGTGGGGCACCCCCAACGTTCTGGGCGCCTCCGGCCTGCCTGCCCGCGGTGAGCAGACCGCCACCGCCTTCCTGGAACACGCCCTGCCGGACGTGCTCGGTGCCGACCGCGCCCGGTTCACCGGCCGCCACACCCTGGTCGTCGGTGCCGGCCACTCCGCCGCCAACACTCTGCTCTGTCTCGCCGACCTCGCCGTGCGGGAACCGGGCACGGAGGTTACCTGGGCCATCCGCTCGGCATCTCCGACCCGCAGCTACGGCGGCGGGGACGCAGACGCCCTCCCCGCCCGCGGGGCGCTCGGCTCCCGGCTGCGCGACTACGTCGCCGCCGGTCGCATCCGCCTGCTCGCCGGCTTCTCCGTTCACGCGATCAACCCGAGCGCCGGGCGGGTTGCCGTCGTCGTCCGGCACGCCGACGGCTCCGCCGAGTCCATCACCGTGGACCGCGTCGTCGCCGCCACCGGCTTCCGACCCGACCACACCATCGCCGCCGAACTGCGCCTGGACCTCGATCCGATCATGGGCGCCACCCGAGCCCTCGCCCCACTGATCGATCCCAACGAGCACTCCTGCGGCACCGTCCCGCCGCACGGCGTCGACGAGCTCTCCCACCCCGAGCCCGGCTACTACGCCGTCGGCATGAAGAGCTACGGCCGCGCGCCTACCTTCCTCATGGCCACCGGCTACGAGCAGGTCCGGTCCGTGGTCGCCGCGCTCGCCGGCGACTGGGCCGCCGCCCGCGACGTCCAGCTCGACCTGCCCGAGACCGGGGTCTGCAACAGCAGCCCCGCCGACTCGACCGGCACCGACAGCTGCTGTGGTCCCGCCCCGACGGCCCGGCCGGCCGGTACGGGGCTCGTCACCGGAACCGCCGACGGCCCGCCGACCGCTCCGCTGAACCTGATCAACCCCGACACCCCGTCCGGCGGCCGAACTGGTGGCCGCAGTGGCAGCTGATGGCCCCACCGCGGTGGCGGGCGTGCACCACCTGCCATCCGTCGAGCAGCCGTACCCGCTGCCCGCCGCGATCGCCTCCGGCCCAGGGCCGGACAGGGTGATGCACGCCCACCTGGTCCGTTGCGCTTCCTCACGTACCGTAGACGCCGACCTCGTTCAGCGAGTAGCCCAACAGGGTCCCGCGTTTCTGGCAGTGGACGCGGACGTGGCGGGCCGACGTGGCGGCGAACGTCACCGTGTCCAGACCGCCGTCACCGGCCGACGTGGACGACACGGTCCGCCAGACGTTGCCGTCGGTTGACACCTCGACGCGGTACGCCTTGGCGTAGGAGGGCCCCCAGTTCAGGGTGACCCGCCGGATCAGGTGTGGAGACCCGAGGTCCAGCCGCAGCCACTGGTCGTCGCTCCACCAGCTCGCCCAGCGTGTCGTTGGGTTGCCGTCCACGGCTCGACGGGCGGCGAAGGTGGTGAACGGGCTCCACAACGTGGAACTGGCCGAGGCGGACGAGCCCGCAGCGAGGTTCGCCCCGGGCGCGTGGCCCTCCGACGCTGCCCAGGTGCCGAGGTACGACTCGGCGCCGCGCAGGAGGTCATCCACGACCCCCTGGCCCCCCAGGACCCGGATCTCCTCCACCCAGTCGGGTACCAGACCGTAGTGCGCGGCACCGTCGATGTTGATGTCCCAGGTGCGTTCGCCGGTCGTTTGCCGATCGAGGACGGCACCGCCGTCGGCGGAACGGTACGGGTACCGGACCGGGTTCGGGGTGTCCGCGCCACGGGGGCCCGGCCAGTTTCCGAAACCGTTCATGTCGGTGCCGAAGCCGTAGCCGACCCCGTAAGCGTCCCGCAGCGCCTTCGTGCGGTATGCGTCCGCGATGAACCGCCCGGCACCGTGCATGTACTGGGCGATGAACCCGCCGAGGCCGTACACCCGTTCGGTCCAGTTCAGGTCCATCCAGCTGTGCGACGAGATCGCCCCGGGGTACGAGACGGACTCGAGGATGTCCAGGGTCCGGCCGGTGGCCTTGACACTCATGTGGTCGATCTCGACCAGCATTTTGCGCTCCATCATGCCGCGCAGGGCGTACTCGCCGAGCGCGGTGAGCCCGCGGATGTTGCACCGTGCCTCCGCCGGGTACGACGGAAGCCGCACGCCGGGCGGAAGCAGCTTCTCCAGTCCGGGTATGGCACCGATGGTGATCGGGTTGTCCTGTTGCGGACCCGTGCACTTCTCTGTCATCCAGAAGGTTCCGGTCGACAGGAACTGACCGGCGTTGACCGCGGTGCCGGTGGTGCCGGAGTCGAACCGGACCCCGCACAGGGCGTTGTCGAACTTGTGGCACAGGAACATGCTGCGTACCCCGAGGCCGTACAGTTCGTCGAGTCCGCGGTCGATGTCGTCCTTGGTGCACTGGGGAATGTCCAGGATCTGCTTACAGCCGAACGGCTCGGAGGTCTCGACCCCCAGGACGACGGCCAGCTTTCCCTGGCGGATGACCTCGCGGGCCTGCCCGCTGTCGGTGACGATGCGGAACCATCCCCTGCCCGGGCCACCGTACATCTGGTCGATGTAGTCCTGCATCTCGTACGTCTTGCGGGCCTGTAGCCGCAGGGAGGTCATCTCGTCGCAGCTGCGGTCCTTGAAGAAGTAGAGCGAGCAGATCACCTGATTGGTGACGAGGTGGTTGACGAGGACCCGCTGGCCACCGCGCCAGGCCCGCTCGATCCAGGCGTAGTAGTTCTGCTGGTGGGTCTTCGAGTCGTGGGCCGGCCAGTCCTTGAATGTCGGCCAGCCATCGGGGTCGTGCCGGCCGTCGCCGCCGTTGGTGAGGAAGTCGAAGAGGGCGAGCGAGCCGTCCGGGTAGTGCTCCGGACAGTCCTTGAGCGCGTCGGCGATGCCGTGCTCGGAGAACGGTTTGCCGCAGAGCAGCCGCCCACCGAAGGCTTCGTTGGACATCAGGTGGTTGTGCGCGTCGACGAAGCCCCTCACCTGCCCCTCCGCGTCGGTGCCGGTGAACGGGGCGCCAATGACGTCGATCGAGGAGTCGGGCGCCGGCCGGGCGGTCGGGACCCACCAGCCGGACTCGTCCGCTGAACCGGGTGCCGACGTACCCAGCAGCAGGGTGGCCGCGGTGATCACCACAGCCCACGTCACGAAACTCCGACGGCCACGACGTGGGGGCCGAGTGGAGAGCACGCCGGGTACTCGCGGGGAGCGAGCCAGCGGATTGCCCGGACGCCGGAACGCTCTGCTCCTCATCAGACGACCGTCGTCGAGCTGAGCACCGGACTGGGCGAGGGGTAGCACGACGTCGGGACGTTGGCCGTGAAGAAGAGGATCGGCACCCGGGCGGTGAAGGTGAGACCAGGGTTGCCGTAGCTGTCGCCCGCGACCCTCGTCTCGACGGTCGTGCCGGACGCACCGGCGGTCATGGCCAGCGTCAGCGTGGGCGGCGTGAACGTGCTTCCTCCACTGATCGGGCCGGGCACCGTCACGACGACCCTGCCGTTGGCCACGCCGACGGTGGGCGGTGCGCTGCCCAGCCCCGAACCGCCGGAGAGGTGCTGCCCGGTCAGGGTCGCGTTGGCGGGGACGGGAATGGAAAGCTTGAGATCACGGATCTCCCGCACGGTGTAGCCGCCCACCGAGCCGGGCACGGTAAGCGGTGCGGGGGCGAGCGCGACGGTGAAGGAGCTGCCGGAGGCGACCGTGGCGGGTGCGGTCGCGTCGACGCCGGCTGACAGGCCGAAGGTCTGGGCCGGGACGATGGGCGGCCGGGCCTGGCAGGCGAAGTCGACAGCGGTGTCGTCAGCCGATACGGGAGACGCGCTGACCATGCTGATCGCAACGGCGGCGGCAGCAGCCACCAGCACACGCAGTCGTCGGGACGTCGGAGACATCGTCATCCTCCATAGCTGATGTCGAATCGGTGTGGACGACGCCCGGACGGACGGTCACCGCAGGTCCCGCCCCGTGCCGGGCGTCGAGGTGGTGGTGTGGGACCGCGGGCCAGCGAGCCGGCGACGCGGCGGGTGGTGACAGTGCGGAAGGGATGCGGGAACGGTGGGCGCGGCACGCGCCGGCCGGTCGCCGTGGGCACCCGGCCGGCGCGTGTCAGGTGTCGTTACGGGCAGGTCTTCCAGGCGAGGTTGTAGATGGTGGAGATGGCTCCGTCGGTCGAGTCCATCGTCATGAAACTCGTCGTCGTGCTGGTGTCCGACGTGCCGGCGAGGGTCCAGAGCTCCGTGTTGATGTTGAAGTTTCGTTGCTCGCCGCAGGGGTGCCAGACCAGAGCGGCGACGTCGGTGACGTCGGTGGCCTGCCAGTTGTCGATCATTGGGCCGGCGAAGGTGTGGGTCGAGTAGGCCGTGGGTGACATGCCCTGGAAGTAGTAGTTTGCTCGCTCTACCCCGGTTGCCCCGTCGGCCAGGGCGGCGAAGCCGCGATAGTCGGCCTGGGCGACCGCGTAGGTGAAGCCCTGCGGCACGTGCACCCGAAGGTTGAGCTGGCAGTTACGGCGCCAGTCGGTCGGCCCCGCGCCGACCCCGACCTGGGCGAGGAACTGGCTGTAGGTGACGGTGAAGGCGGTGTTGTCGAGCGACATGGCGACGGCGGCGGTGCCGGCCGGGCAGCCGGAGCCGTTGACGGTGACCAGGTCGATGACGATGTGGTTGGGGGGAGGAGTTACGGGCTCGGGGAACTCCACCACCGGGTTCGTGGGCGTGAGCAGGGAGAGGATCAGACCTCCGGTCGCAAGCCAACTGAACATGGGGGCCCTTCCTGTGCCTCGGTGTGCCATCGGCGGCACCGACTGGAGGTGGACTGTCCGGCACCCCGGGAAAGCCGGACATCTTTCGGTCGAAAGGGGGGTGGTGAGGGGTTTCGGAAGTCCAGTCGGGACCGCGCACCCGAGGCTACGGGCGCTTGGGAGAGGGGGTTCGCACCGTGTCGACGACCTTTGCAATATTAATGCAAATCAATGTCCTGGGCATATTTCATTGAGGTCATACCGTACGACAGGGCGGGGAGGTCGGACGCCCGTCGCCGCCTCGCCAGCACGGTGGAAATGACCGATAGGTCCTTCACCGCAACCCGTGAAAATATTACATGTTTCCCCGGATGTCCGCGCCGTCGCGCGGACGCCGACCCGGATGATCCTCCGAAGTGGACAGCACCTACACTCCGCCCGGTGATCCAGAAAAAGCGATCGGCGGCCGTCCTCATCGGGTTGCTGGCGGCGACCCTGATGCCCGGTCCGACGCCGGCCCGCGCAAACGAGGAAACCCCGGCCGAGCCGCCAAGGGTCGAGTTGGTACTCGACGTCAGCGGCTCGATGCGGGCCCGGGATATCGACGGACGTAGCCGGATCTCCGTTGCCCAGCAGGCATTCAACGAAGTGGTCGACGCACTGCCCGAAGAGACCCAGCTCGGCATCCGCGTCCTGGGCGCCACCTACCAGGGCAAGGACAAGAAGCAGGGCTGCCTGGACACCCAGCAGATCGTGCCGGTCGGCCAGGTCGATCGGGTACAGGCCAAGGCCGCGGTGGCGACCCTGCGCCCGACCGGGTTCACCCCGGTCGGGCTGGCGCTGCGCTCGGCGGCCCAGGATCTCGGCACCGGCACGACCGCCCGGCGGATCGTGCTGATCACCGACGGCGAGGACACCTGCTCCCCGCCGGACCCCTGCCAGGTGGCCCGGGAACTGGCAGCGCAGGGTACGAAGTTGGTGGTCGACACGCTCGGCCTGGCCCCGGACGAGAAGGTGCGCCGTCAGTTGCTCTGCATCGCCACGGCCACGGGAGGCACGTACACCGCCGCGCAGAGCGCCGACGAGCTGACCGGTCGGATCAAGCAACTCGTCGAACGGGCGAAGGACACCCACACTGCCGCCCCGGCCGTGATCGCCGGCCGTTCGGCGTGCGACGACGCGCCCCTGCTCGGCGCAGGCGTGTACAGCGACCGGGAGACATTCTCGGAGCATCGGTGGTACCGGGTGCCGGTCCGGCCCGGGCAGGAACTGCGCGCCTCGGTCAGCGTGTCGCTGGACCGTCCGGTCAACCCCGACTACGGGGTGCTGCTGCGGGCGACCGCCGCCGACGGTCGGGAACTGGTGCGTGGCGTTGACGCCGGCAGCGGCCGTACCGACGTGGTCTCCGCCGGTCTGCGCTGGTCGGCAGGGGAGGAGTAGGCGGACGGTACGCCACCGCCGGACGCCACCTCGGTTGTCCCGGCCACCATCGTCTGCCTGGTCGTGAGCAACGCGTTCGCGCCCCGGCCGGGCACCGAGGCGACGCCCGGCATGCCGGTCGAGTTGACCGTGGACGTGGTCGCGGCGTCCCCCGCCCCGACCGCTCCGGATTTTGGCCGGGGCTGGGTACTGCTGGTGCTGCTGACCGTGGCCGGCCTGCTCACCGGACTGGTCGCCGGCCTGCTCACCCGCTGGTGGGTGGCGACCTGGAGGGAGAACCGATGAACACCCCGACGATCCGTGGCGGTGCCGCGCTGGCCGCCGCCGGTCTGGCCCTGCTGGCCACGCCGGCCCCGGTGCTGGCCACGCCCACACCTTCTCCGGGTGCCACCCCGGTCACCCGGGCCGGGACCTCCTTCCTGACCGCCGCCGGCATCGCCGCCGGGCAGCCGGCCCAGGTCGACGCCGCCATCGGCGACTACCTGTACTGGTCGTACCCCGCAGCCGTCGGTGAACGGCACGAGATCACCGCTACCGTGTCGTTCCCGAAGTCGCGCGGCGGCGCGTCGACCTGGACGGTGGAGGTCTTCGACGGGCTACGGCGCCGCCAGGCCTGCACGTCCGGTGCCCAGACCCCCACCGTCGACGCCGCCGCCGGCAGCGTGTCGCTCGGCTGCACGCTGCGGCAGGTACGGTCCTGGGCCGAGCCCTGGTCGGCCGACCCGCTGCCCGGGACGTACTACGTCCGGCTGTCGGTGGCCGATCTGCCGGAGGCGGACCTCGGCCTTCCGATGGACGTGCAGCTGTTGGTCAGCGCGGACGGGCAGGACTCCCGCGACGACGGCGAGCTGAAGGCGCCGCTGGTGCCGCCCACCAAGGCCGGCACGGTGGCCAGCGCCGAACCGACGGCACAACCGACCGCGCAACACGACGGCGGATACGTCGACTGGTTGCCCGACCTCGGCTCGCGGTGGATCTGGAGCACGGTGGGCGGCGTCCTGGCGGCCGCGGCCGGCGTCGTCGGCTTCGGGCTCACCCGCCGCCCGCGTCGGCCGTGACCGGCACCGGTGGTCGCCGCCCCGAGGCGGCGACCACCGGTGCCGGTCACGGCTCAGCGCGGCGGTGCGTGCTGCGCCCGCACCGCGTGACCCATCCGGGTGACGGCGTCGGTGAGGATCGCGGGTGAGGTGGCGAAGTTGAGGCGCACGAAGCCCGCCCCGCCGGTGCCGAAGACGTGCCCGGAGCTGAGCGCGACCCGCGCCCGGTCGAGAAACATCTTCGCGGGCCCGGCGACATCGCTGACCACGCCAGGTCCGCCGGCCGCCTGCCCCGAGCCGGAGCCCAGCCTGGTGCAGTCCAGCCAGGCGAGATACGTGCCCTCGGGGCGGTGGTAGGTGACGGACGGGACGTGCTCCGCCAGCAGCGTCGCCAACAGCGCGCGGTTGGCGTCGAGGCCGTCGAGAAGCAGGTCGAGCCACTGCCCACCAGCGCGGAACGCGGCGGTGTGCGCGACGACGCCCAGGTGGCTGGGGCCGTGGCTGACCTCCTCCGGCATGCGGACCAGGTCGGCGGCGGCCCGTGGACCGGCGACCGCGAGCGCCGCCTTCAGGCCGGCGAGGTTCCACGCCTTCGAGGCGGAGATCAGGGCGAACGCGTCCTCGGCGCCGGCCACCGTGAGGTAGGGGGTGAGGTCCGTCCCGGGGAGCACCAGGGGGGCGTGGATCTCGTCCGAGACCACCCGCACGCCGTGCCGGCATGCCAGTTCGGCGACGGCCTCGAGTTCGTCCCGACGATGGACGACGCCGGTCGGGTTGTGCGGGTTGCACAGCAGGAACGCCGGCCGGCGGCCGTGGGCTCGGGCCCGGCGGAAGGCCTCGTCGAGCGCGGCGAGGTCCATGCGCAGGTCGGGCCCGAGCGGGGCCTCGATCACCTGCCGGTCGGCGTGGCCGACGAACGCGTAGAAGGGCGGGTACACGGGGGAGCAGATCACGACCCCGTCGCCGGGGTCGGTCACCAGCCGGAGCACCTCGACGATGCCCATCATCACGTCGGGCACGATCGTGGTGCGTTCGACCCGGAAGTCGTTCCAGGCCCAGCGCTGGGCGGCGAAGTCACCGACCGCCTCGGCGTACGCCGTCCCGTGCGGGTACCCGGTGTCACCGACGTCGACGGCGCGACGGAGCGCGTCGGCCACCGGGGGAGCGAGCGGTACGTCCATCTCCGCCACCCAGAGGGGAAGCACGTCCGGCGGGTGCTTGCGCCACTTCACGCTGGTGCGCTGCCGAAGCTCGTCCAGCCTCAGGCGGGTGAGCGGATTCTGTGCTCCGGAACCGTTGGCGGATGGTACGGGGCTTGCCATGCCGCCCACCTTAGATCGAATCCGGACGGGAGGATGTCGTGGTATGTCCACGAGCCGACTGGGTGTACGCGCCACCGCACCGGGCGGTCGTGGCGGTCGATGTCCAGCCGTGCCACGTCGGGCAGCGTGGTGACCACAGGTCCGGCAGGGTGGACGAGGCGTGCAAGCTCGCCGCCGAGGCGTTCGACGTGGGGCAGACCTATGATTCAGAGCGAGTCACCCGCGCTGTCGCCACGTTCCGTAACACTATTGGCGCACGGTCAAGCCGCGCGGTCACCGAGCTGGATGAACGCTTGTACGCCACCTATCGGGAGGAACGTTGACGCGGGTAGCGGTAAGTGGACACCGAGGACTGTCGTCTGATGTTTCCGTGCTGGTTGCCGCTGGAATCGAGGCGCAGCTCGACCGAGTCGCGCCCGCCGGCTCGGACCTCATCGGGCTCTCCTGCCTGGCCGATGGTGCGGATCAGCTGTTCGCCGCTGCCGTGCTGGAGCATGGCGGAAGCCTTGAGGTCGTCGCGCCCGCCACAGAGTACCGCGATGGGCTACCGGCGAAGGTCGGCGCCTCCGCGCGGGGGTGAGGGGCATCTCGCAACCAACGCGGTGCTGTGCGAGTACGCTCGCCGTGGACGACCGCAAGCCTTTCGGAGCGGTGCGGGCCGGTCCGCGACAGGCGACGCCCGCGCCGCTCCGGGCCGTTGCGGTTGTCGCCGGGTGATGGGCGACATCATCGGCAACGAGAGATTACCAAGGTTGCGTGACGTACATGAACACGATGAGAGCGGCTTTCCTGGAAAAGGGCCGAGGGCTGATAGTCGGGGAGCGGCCGAGGCCCCGACCGAAGGCCAACGAGTTGCTGATCAAGGTGCACGCCACGTGTGTCAATCCGTCAGACTGGAAATGGCTGAGGACGATGTCACGGCTCGGCCTTCAGTACAAGCCGGGGGCGGATTTCAGCGGCGTGGTGGAAGCGGTAGGGGCGAAGGTCACCAGCTGTCAGGTGGGAGATCCGGTCTTCGCCCTGAGGGGCCCTGGCAAGGGATGCGCGAGTGAGTACCTCGCAGTTCCCGCTGGCCAGGTCATCAAGAAGCCGGACGACGTCTCACACGAGCAGGCGGCGGGTGTGCCCACCGCCGGGATCACCGCTTGGCACGGACTCACCACCTACGGGAAGCTGACACCCGGGCAGAAGGTCCTTGTCGTAGGGGCTTCTGGGGGAATCGGAACCTTCGCCGTGCAGATGGCCAAGGCGCTCGGCGCGGAGGTCGTCGGCGTGTGCAGCACGCGCAACGTCGAACTGGTGAAGAGCCTGGGCGCGGACCACGTCATCGATTACACCAAGGAGCGGGTCATCGCCCCCGCCAGCCACGGTCCGTTCGACCTGATCCTCGACACGGTGGGGAATGAGGACTACAAGGCCTATTTCTCCATCCTCACCGAACGAGGGCTGTTCGTATCGACCGTGCCTTCTCTCCGGAACCTGACCGGAAAGCTCAAGGGCTATGTCTCCACCGGTGGTAGGCGCGCCACCTTCGTCCTCGTACCAACCCGAGGACTGAAGCAGCTGAAGCAGATCAGTGCCCTGATGGAGCAGCAGAAGGTATCGACGTACATCGGAGACACGTTCTCGCTCGACGAGATCAACCGGGCCTATGACCTGAGCGCGTCGGGACGGTCGAGGGGAAAGATCATTATTCGGGTGCCGGGCTGATGCCCGGGTGACCAGCCTTGCGCCCGGAGGTGGCGTTGACATACGCCAACCTCCGGTCGTCGGCTGTTCATCGACACGTCATCGGCCGGTCACTGTCCCGGTGCGCGGCGCCGGGACAGTGACCGGCCGACGCCCGGCCTCCGGACAGACGCCCGGCCTCCGGACACCAGCGTCGCTGCATCTTCTCTCGCACGCCCGAAGGCAGGCCGCCGTGTCCGAGCCCGTTGACCCTGTTGTCGGCCCGCTCGCCGAGATCGTCGCCGATGTCCTGCCCGCCGACGTGCCGGAGGCCGTCATCGGCGAGGTCATCGCCGAACTGCTGCCCACCGAGGGCCCGCGTGTTCTCACCGACGATCCGGCGGAGGCGGTCGTCGCCATCACCGAGTTGGTTGAGGCAGCGACCCGGCAGGTGTTCGCTCCCGACCCACTGGCCGATCCGGTCGCGGCCCTCGCCTACCCGGCGCCGGCACCGGAGCCGGCGGGACCGGTCGTGGCGGCGGCGTGTGCGGGCGTCGATGTCCGCCCGCTCGACACGCACGTCGACGTCGCCGCCGCCGTCAGCGTCCTCGACGCGGTCTTCGCCCCGGGGGCGGGACACCACTACTACCGGGGTGCGCCGGGAGTCGAGACGCGTCTCCGCGGGACGCGAGCTCACCTGTCGCTGCAACCTGCTCGGCGACCCGGTGCGGCACCCGGGCCAGCCGCCGGTGGTCCGCCCACGGGAACATCCGTCAGTGGCGTGGGAACCGCTCGACGTCCGGTGGCGTCTGATCGGCATGAGTATTCGTCGAAGCGGCCGGTTGGTGGTCGTTCCGGTGCTGCTGCTGGCAACGGCGTGCGGCCAACAGCGTGGTGCCGCCGGCGCGGGGGACTCCGACCTGCCCGCGGTGTCCCGTCCCGCCGAGGCCGTGATGTTTCGGATGGAGGCCGTCGGCGGGTTCGTGACGCCGGCCGTGGCAGTCACCCGTCTGCCCGCCATCAGTGTCTACGGTGACGGCCGGGTGATCATCGATGGACCGGTCCCTTTGCTCTATCCAGGCCCGGCGCTGCCCAACCTGCGGCTGGGCACGATCAGCGCCGCGGAGGTGGATAACCTGATCACGCTGGCCCGCGCCGGGGGCGTGGGTGACGACGCGGATCTCGGCACGCCGTCGGTCGCCGACGCAACCTCGACCCGGTTCACCGTGTTCGGCGTGAACGGGAGCGAGCAACTGGAGGTCTACGCCTTCGCCGAGGCGGGTGGCAGCGAGCCGGGTCTGACCGCCGACCAGCGGGCGGCTCGGGACAGGCTGCGAAAGTTCGTCGCGTCGCTGACCAGCGCATCGGGTCCGCTAGCGGCAGTACAGGGCAGTGCCTCCCAGCCGTATGTGCCGACCGCCGTCGCCGGCGTTGCCGAGCCGTGGGTCGGCGACGGTGAACTCGGCGGCCAGCGCGAGGTGCCCTGGCCGGGGCCGGAACTGCCCGGTGGCGAACTCGGCGCGGATCTCGGGCTTGGCTGCGTGACGGTGACCGGCGGCGCGGCGCGGACGCTGCTCACGGTCGCCGCGGAGGCGAACTCGGCGACTCCGTGGACCTCGGGTGGTCGACGGTGGACCGTCACCCTTCGGCCGCTGCTACCCGACGAGACGAACTGTGCCGACCTCACGACCAACCGCTGATCACGACCGAACGTGGCCGCCACGCGACTCCATTCGCACAGACGGGGGCCGGGCGAGCTGGAGTAGGTCGAACCTGGTGGTGAGAACCGGCGGCCCCAAACGGCGACCGGTCCAGGCGAACGCGGTGCCGTCCGGTTCCTCGCACACCGGGAACACGCGGGTGGCGAGGAGGCCAGTTGCGGCACCTCTTCGCCACCCGTCTAGTCAGGGCATGCGCCCTCCCGGTGCGTCACTCGACCGGGGACCAGGCCTTCTTGCCGCTGTACTCCTCGACCTTGTGGCCCTCGTGCTTGCCACCCTTGGCCGTGAAGTCCTCGATGAGTTCGTGGACGGCGGGGTCTTGGACCTTGTGGTCCTCGCGCTTGTCGAACAAGTGAGGAAGAAGTCGCCCGAGGAGGCCGTCCGCACCGCTGGAGAAGCCGTCAGTGCGTGCGGTCCCGGTCCCGACGAAGTTGTCGAAACCAAGGCCGTCCAAGGCGTCCGCGCGCAGGCCGCTGTCCTCGCGCAGGATGCCGTCCGCGCGCAGGCCGGCATCCT
This sequence comes from Micromonospora sp. WMMA1363, assembly GCF_030345795.1. NCBI lineage: Bacteria > Bacillati > Actinomycetota > Actinomycetes > Micromonosporales > Micromonosporaceae > Micromonospora > Micromonospora sp. WMMA1363. The sequence goes on along the minus strand of NZ_JAUALB010000001.1, from coordinate 1,456,454 downwards.
CGCGTAGGCCGCCGTACACGCGCTTGTGGTCCTCGTGCTTGTCGCCCTTGTGGTCCTCGTGCTTGTCGCGCTTGTGGTCCTTGCCCTTGTGGTCCTTGCCCATCAGGCGCGCGAGTTCGATCTCGAAGGTCATCTTGTGCCCTTGCTCGTCCGTCTTGATGTCGAGGAAGAGGCTGGCCGCTGCCGGGTCACCCAGCTGGGTTGCCCTGGTGATCGCGGCCGTGTAGTAGTCGATCGCACCCTGCTCCGACACGATCGAGAACTCAAGGTTCATCTTGGGACCGTTGACGAATCCGGCGAGGTTGGAGACCTTGCGGTAGTTCTGCACCTCCTGATTTCCGAGTCCGGCCAGCAGCGCGCCCAGTTTCGCCTCACCCGTGGAGACGGCGACCTCGGCGATGGTCTCGTACTGCCCCCACTGCCAGGCCGCCACGCCCAGCGCCGAGTCGGAGGCGCCCGTCAGCGTGGTGTAGAACGGCTCGCTGTAGTTCGGCCCCGGCGTGACCTTGAGCGGGACGTCCTTGACGGGCGGGGCGTAGGGCACCTTGCCCATGCCCTCCGCCAGGCTGCGCTCCGCCTGCGTGAGCAGGGCAGCGGCCTCGGCCTGCCACTTGGCGAGGCCACGCAGCGTCTCGTACGACTTGCGGTCCGGCGCCTCGGCCGCCCAGGCCAGGTACGCCTGCTTGGCCTGCACGGCCTGGGTGATCGCCACCCGCAGGTTGTACAGGTTGTCCTGGTTGCTGTAGATCTCCGACATCATGATCTCGGACTTGTAGTGGTCCCAGTACTCGACGTCGGCGACAGACCGCCAGACGTTGGCCAGGTTGGTGAGGCCCTTGAAGTCCGCCGCCTCGGCGTACAGGTTGTACTGCCAGTGGGCGTTGGCCTGGGTGACGGCCGCGCCGTTCAACAGGTCGTCCACCGACCCGGCGTTGTACGCCCCGTTCGCGCTGGTGTCGAACAGGGCGGGGTACGGCGAGCATTGGGCGATGCCCACCGGGCACAGTTCGGACGCGGCCGGGTACGGCTGAGCGGCCGTCGGTAGTCCGGCGAGAGCGGCCGGAGCGGACAGGCCGAGGGCGGCGAGAGCGGCCACCCCCACCAGGGCGGATCTTCCCCATAGAGCGTGTCGGGTGTACATGACGTGCAGTCTCCAGTCTTGGTAATCGGGTTTGTTGTCGTGGCAGCGAGGTCGCCCTGGCCGTCGTGCGACCTACCGGGAGCGACCTCGGCGTGGGTGGCGTTCAGCCACGGCCACAGCCACCCACCCGGCCGGCGCGGGTTCGGCGGCTGCCGTGACCAGCGTGCCGCCGCAGCCGGACACGTGGCCGCAAACGCGAGGAAAAGTAGCCTTTCGGGCCTATTTTGCTAGTTCGGCCCGAACTGGGTCGAGGTTGCGACCGATGCCGCCCGAGAACCGGATCGTCGCATTCGCGGCGCCGAAAGCAGACGGCGACGCTCGACCACGGCGAGCGGGCCGCATCGTCCACCGTCGTTCCAGGTCGCCGAGGCTCCGGGCGGTTGGTGCCGCTGGGCCGTCAACAGCGTTCGCCCCCGGTCTCCTGAGGGGAAGACCGGGGGCGCGAACGGACAGAGCAGGGCGGACTCAGGTGGTGACGGGCTTCCTGGCCGGCTCCGGCGTGGCGAACGCCTCGCTGCTCGGGGTGCGGAACGCGTGGACCAGACCAGCGACCGACAGCAGGAACAGCAGCGCCGCGCCGATGTACATGGCCAGGGCTGCCTGCTCCGCCTTGCGGCCGAACTCGCTGAAGCCGTACGAGGTGAGCAGCACACCGCGCAGCGTCTCACCCTTGAACACGGTGTCCCGCTGGCCGCTGACCTCGGCGAGTTGCTGCTGTAGGTCGGCCAGGTTGGCCGCGTCGTTCTTCTCGGCCTCAGCCACCTGGGCCCTCAGCTGGCTCTGCGGCTCGCCGAGGTCGGCGTACGTCTTGCCGTCACCGATCGACTTCAGGTGCAGCCCGATGAAGTCGTTGGCGTAACATTCGGCCTGCTTACCGGTGGTCAACGGCACGCCGGCGTACTCGCGCAGGCACTCCGACTTCTTCTCCTCGTCGCTCAGCTTGTCGGCCGGCTTGAAACTGATGTGCTGTGCGGCGAGCTGGTCGTGCACGTAGGTGTTGGCGAAGTTGGCGTTCGACGTAAGGACGATACCCACGACGAGCAAGAGGACCGCGAGGCCCAGCCCGCCGAGGCTGAACAGCAGATCCAACGTCCGGCGCTTCATTGATCGCTCCTGTAGGAGTGCGGAGAACTGCCCGATGACCGTTTCATCGTCGCCGTTCACCGGCACCCGCAGCAGGGCCGAATCCCCCGCCCGACCCGGGACCTTCAGCCTGTGCCCACCGGGACCCACGCCCGGGAACGTCGCACCACGGGTGGACGCGCCGTCCTGCGGGGCGCCCCTCGACCGGGGTCGGCGGGCTTCCGGTTCAGCCCGCCGGCCAGGTGGTGTACGACACCCGAGCGTTGAGGTCGGCCGGTTTCCCACCCCAGGCGTAGCAGTTGAGCTGGACCACCGCGTCCAACCCGGTCGACCGCCAGTGGCGCACCACACAGTGGCCACGCGGGACACTGCCCCACTTGTTCCCGACGTGGGCGTTGCCGAAGGGGGTGCCGTACGTGGTTCCGACATCGACGAACTGGATCTCGTAACGACCGGTGTCGAGCAGAATCCGTCGTGCGCCGGAGCCGGACCGGGTCGAGTTGTAGCTGTCGCCGTGTAGTTCTCCACCGGTAGCCTCCTCGCCGTAGAGGGTGCCGGTGGCGAAGCGCACGCCGGTGGCGTGGCCGAGCAGGTCGACCCGCTTACCGTAGCTGAGCGCGAAACGAGCGTCGATCGGAGTGCCACTGACGTCGACGCACCACACCTCCCATCGGTCGGGCCAGGCAATCTGGCAGTTCACCGCGCTGCCAGCGACCGCGGTCACATGCACCATCGGGAACGCCCAGGCGTCCTCGCCGGCCGGGTTCGCGTTCATCTGGAACGTGTAGTGGCCGGTGCCGAAACGCTCGTACGTGATCGACCCGCCGGTGGAGTCGTAGCTGTGCACGCTGTCCAGAATCCGCGGACCGGCGGGGGCCGCCTGGTCGGTGGCGAACCACGCCAGCCGGCCCTGGCTGGCGCGTCGCCTGTCGCTGAAGGTCGCGACGAACCGGCTGTCGGTCGGGGTGCCGCCAGCGGAGAAGCAGCGTACCTGAAGGTGCTCGTCGGCACCGCCGAACGGGGCTCGGTGACAGCTGGCGAGGGTGCAGTGCACCGGAGCGTCACCGTAGGCCGTCACGTGTGCCACCCCGCCGTCCGACGCCGCCTCCTCCAGGATCACCGTGTACGCCCCGGTGCCGGTGCGGCGCACGACGACGCCTCCGCCGGTGGAGACCGTCGCGTACCTGCTGTCGACCCGGTACTCGGACTTGGTCGGCAGGTAGGAGTAGACGGTGGCGGTGACACCTGCCGGCGCCGCCGCGGCGGGTGCCGGGCCGGTCTGCGTCGCGCCGACGACCAGCGCGAGCAACGTGGCCGTAGCCGTACGCCTGCCGCGGGCTCTTCCTGCTGCTGCCATGGCCGCGCTCCTTTGTGCTGTCCGTGCCGCCCGCACCGGACATCACCTGATGCCCGTACCCACTCTGGCAACCGGAGTCAACGCGGAGCCGGGCGATGTCGGACGCGGCGAGGTCGCCTGGGGTGCGGCTGTCCGCCGGCCGGGCCGCTTCCCGGTCGACGTGCGTGAACCACGGTCCGGCGACCGGGGGCGACGAAGGTGGTAGCCGGCGCGGCAGATCAACGCCGTTTCGACACCGCCGGTGTGGGTAGAGGCTGGGTGTACTCGCGGCGGGAGCTGTCTGTGTACTCGCGGAGGGAGTGGTGGCGTCATGAACATGGGTCGGCTCAGTGACGTGCTGGTAGGTGCTGCCGGAGACGTCGCCGGCACGGTCGTCGACCCGCGGGCGGGCCTCGGCCGGCTCCGCGCGGCGGCGTCGGCCAGCGGGATGCTCACCCTGACGGCAGGTCTGCTCCTCGGCTACCTGGCGGCCCGCTCCCGCTGGCGCGGGTGAGCGACGGCAGGTCGGTGCGGCGAAACCGTTCAGTGGCTGGTCGGTGACCGGGACGTCGGCCTGGACCGCCCCGCAGGCCCGTCCGAATTCCTCCCGGACGTGTCGGTTTGCGGGCCCGGATGCCGGGTATCCGCTGGTCCGTCCGCGGGTTCCGCGTTGCGGTACTACGAACTGATCAACCGGCGGGCCGCTGTGGCAGGACGAGACCGGTCGGTGGGCGCCCGGGCACGAGGAGGACGACATGCTGGAGATCGTGGGCGAAAGCCTGGCCCGCCGGTTGGTGGATTGGGGCGTCGACACCGTGTTCGGCCTGCCCGGTGACGGCATCAACGGGTTGATGGAGGGCTTCCGCCGGCAGCGCGAGAAGCTGAACTTCTTCCTGGTACACCATGAGGAGGCTGCCGCCTTCATGGCCACCGGGTACGCCAAGTCGACCGGGCGGCTGGGGGTGTGCGCGGCCACCTCCGGCCCCGGCGCCGTCCACCTGCTCAACGGGCTCTACGACGCCAAGCTCGACCACATTCCCGTGCTGGCGATCACCGGCATGCAGGAGACCTCGGTGCTCGGCTCCTACTACCAGCAGGAGGTGCACACCACGCAGCTCTACCACGACGTCGCCTCGTACAACCTGATGGTCACCAACCCGCAGCAGCTGCCGGCCGTGGTCGACCTGGCAATCCGCGACGCGGTCAGCAAGCGGACCGTGGCGCACCTGAGCTTCCCCAACGATGTCCAGGTCGCCCCCGTCTCCGCGGATCCCTACCGGCACGTCAGCCCGGGCAAGCCGCCGATGAGCGCGACCGTGGTGTCGTATCCGCAGCTGCCCCCGGACCCCACCGAGCTGGCCCGGGCCGCCGAGGTGCTCAAGCAAGGCCGCAAGGTTGCCATGCTGGTCGGCGTCGGCGCCCGGCGCGCCCGCGCGGAGGTGCTGGCGGTGGCCGAGGCGCTGGCCAGCCCGATCGTCAAGACCCTGTCCGGCAAGCTCGTGGTGCCCGACGACCATCCGCTGACCACCGGCGGGCTGGGCCTGCTCGGCACCGCGCCGAGCGAGGACCTGATGGAGGAGTGTGACACCCTGCTGATGGTCGGCACGTCCTATCCGTACGCGAAGTACCTGCCCGCACCCGGGCAGGCCCGGGTGGTGCAGATCGACATCGACCCGAGCCTGATCGGCATGCGGTTGCCGGTCGAGGCACCCGTATGTGCCGACGCCACACTGGCGCTGCGTCAGCTGCTCCCGCTACTCGGTCACCGCTCGGACCGGTCGTTCCTGGAGAAGTACCAGCGCAGGATGGATGCCTGGCGTTCCGAGATGGCGGGCCTGGAGGACCCGCGGCGGGACCCGGTGGCGCCGCAGTACCTGGTCAGCTGCATCGACGAGGCCGCCGCCGACGACGCCATCCTCGCCTGCGACTCCGGCACCATCGCCACGTGGGCCGCCCGACACTGGACGATCCGCGACGACCGCGAGTTCTACCTCTCCGGCAACCTGGCCACGATGGCTCCGGGGCTGCCGTACGCGATCGCCATCCAGCACGCGCACCCGGGCCGGCAGGTGATCGCCTTCGTGGGCGACGGTGGCTTCGCCATGCTGATGGCCGAGTTCCTCACCGCCGTCCGCCACCAGCTGCCGATCAAGGTCGTGATCAACAACAACAACGCCCTCGGACAGATCCTCTGGGAGCAGATCGTCCTCGGCTACCCCGAGTATGCGGTGCGGCACGGCCAACCCGAGGCGGACTTCTCGGCGTGGGCCCGTGGGTGTGGCGCCTTCGGGGTCAAGGTCACCGACGCGAAGGCGGTGCCGGCAGCGATCCGTGAGGCCCTCGCGCACCCCGGACCGGCCCTGGTGGACTGCGACGTCAACCCGAACGAACCGCCGATGCCCGGCAAGGTCAAGTACGACCAGGCGAAATACTTCACCGAGGCGTTCCTGCGCGGGCAGCCGCACAGGGTCGCCACCCTTGCCACGGTCGCCCGGGACAAGATCAACGAGCTGCGGTCATGACCGCGGTGCTGCCCGACCCGGTCCGGCGGCCACCCGACCCGGTACCCGACGTCGACCTCGTCGACCTCGCCGCGGACCTGCGGGCCGAGGTCGACGGGGAGGTGCGCTTCGACGCCGGCTCCCGCGCCACGTACTCCACCGACTCCTCCAACTACCGGCAGGTGCCGCTCGGGGTGGTGATTCCCCGGTCGGTGGCCGCGGCGGTGGCCGCGGTGGCGGTGTGCCGCCGGCACCGGGCGCCGCTGGTCTCCCGAGGCGGCGGCACCAGCCTGGCCGGCGAGTGCACCAACACCGCGGTGGTGCTCGACTGGTCGAAATACTGCCACCGGCTGCTGGAGGTCGACGCCGAGGCGGGTACCTGCCTGGTCGAGCCGGGCATCGTGCTCGACCAGCTCAACGCCCAGCTCACGTCGACCGGGCTGGAGTACGGACCCCGTCCCGCCACCCACGACCACTGCACCCTCGGCGGCATGATCGGCAACAACTCCTGCGGTGCCACCGCCCAGCGCACCGGAAAGGTGGTCGACAACATCGTCGGGACCTGGAGCGGCTCTACCGCGAGTACGGCTACCAGCAGGCCTCCGTCTACGGTCACTTCGGCCAGGGCTGTGTGCACACCCCGAATCCCGTTCCGGCTGCGCACCGCCCACGGCGTCCGGCAGTTCCGTTCCTTTGTCGAGCGCGCCGCCGACCTCGTCGTCTCCTACGGCGGCTCGTTCTCCGGTGAACACGGCGACGGACAGGCCCGGGGCGAACTGCTGCCGAAGATGTACGGCGCGCGCATCGCCCGCGCCTTCGGCCAGTTCAAGGCGGTCTTCGACCCGGACGACCGGATGAACCCCGGCAAGGTCGTGCCGCCCTACCCACTGGACAGTCACCTGCGGTTGGGTGCCGACTACGACCACGGGGCGGTGAAGACCGTCTTCGGATATCCGGACGACGGTGGCAGCTTCGGCGAGGCGGTGTTGCGCTGCGTCGGGGTCGGCCAGTGCCGCCGGCACTCCGGCGGCGTGATGTGTCCCTCCTACATGGTCACCCGGGAGGAGGAGCACTCCACCCGGGGCCGGTCCCGGCTGCTGTTCGAGATGCTCGACGGCGCCGCCCGGGGCGGCACGATCGGTGACGGCTGGCGCTCCACGGCCGAGGTGCTGCACGACCACAGCCCGGACTGGCAGCCGCCACGGATTCCGGCGCACGCGCTGATCCAGACGCACTGTCACCAGCACGCGATCCTCGGCACCGCCGCCGACCAGGCCGTCCTGTCCGCGGCCGGGGTGGACGCGGAGTTCCTCGACTCGGGCTGCTGCGGGTTGGCCGGGAACTTCGGGTTCGAGCAGGGGCACTACGAGGTTTCCGAGGCGTGCGCGGAACGGGTGCTGCTGCCCGCCGTCCGGGACGCCGCGGAGACGGACGTGATCCTCGCCGACGGGTTCAGTTGCCGGACCCAGCTCGAGCAGAGTGCCTCCGGCGGCCGGTCCGCGATCCACCTGGCCGAGCTGCTGCGCGCCGGCCTGCACAGCGACGCCGTGCCGCAGCGGCCAGAACGGAGCTGGGGCGACCGGCCGGGGCCGCCGTCGGTGATCTCCCGCTGGGCGGCGGCGGGTCTGGTCGGGACGGCCACGCTCGCTTCGCTGGCTGCGTTGATCCGAGGGAGGACACGGTGACCCGGATTCGGCTGGCGGCCGAGGCGTACCAGGTACCCACCGACGAGCCGGAGGGGGACGGCACGCTGGCCTGGACCAGCACCACCCTGGTACTGGTCCGGGCGCACGCCGACGAGCACACCGGGGTGGGCTGGACGTACGGGCCGGCAGCCGCCGCCGCGGTGGTGGCGGAGCTACTGGCGCCGGTGGTCGCCGACCTGGACCCGGACGACGTGCCGGCGGCCTGGACGAGCATGCAGCGCGCGCTGCGGAACGCGGGTCGGCCCGGGGTCGCCGGGCTCGCCCTGTCGGCCGCCGACTGCGCACTGTGGGATCTCAAGGCCCGCCGGCACGACCTGCCGCTGGCCCGGCTGCTCGGAACCGCCCGCCGGGAGGTTCCGGTCTACGGCAGCGGCGGCTTCACCACCTATGACGGGCAGCGCCAACACCGGCAGCTCGCCGACTGGGTGCATGAGCAGGGCATTCCCCGGGTGAAGATCAAGATTGGGGAGTCGTGCGGCACGGAGGTGGGGCGGGATCTGGCCCGCATGACGGCGGCCCGGCGGACCATCGGCGACGACGCCGAGTTGTACGTCGACGCCAACGGCGCCTACCAGCGCAAGCAGGCGATCCGGGTGGCTCGGGCCGCGGCCGACCTGGACGTGCGGTGGTACGAGGAGCCGGTCAGCTCCGACGACCTGGCCGGGCTGGGCCTGGTCCGCGACCACGTCTCGCCCGACGTGGCGGCCGGTGAGTACGGCTTCGACCTGGTCTACTTCCACCGGATGGCCCCGTACGTCGACTGCCTCCAGGTCGACGTCACCCGCTGCGGCGGGATCAGCGAGTTCGTCCGCGCCGCCGCGGTCGCCGAGGCCGCCGGGCTCCAGGTCTCCGCACACTGCGCCCCGCACCAGCACCTGCCGGTCCTGGCGGCCACACCGAACGTGCGGCACCTGGAGTGGTTCCACGACCACGTGCGGATCGAGTCGATGCTCTTCGACGGCGCGGTGCGCGCCACCGGTGGTAGCGCCCCGGCGCCACTGGACCGGCCCGGCAACGGTGTCGAGTTCCGGCCGGACCGGGCGCAACAGTACCGGGTGGCCTGAGATGCCTCCCCGACACCAGGACGATCGCTTCCCGGTGCGCGGCGCGGTCACGGCTGTCCGGCTGGCCTGGGGGACGGCGCTGCTGCTCATGCCCGGCCAACTGCTGCGGCCGGTCGGTCCGGTCACCACGGCGGCCGAGCGGACGCTGCGCGTGCTCGGTGCCCGGCAGGTGGCGCAGGCGGCCGTCACGGCGTACCGGCCGACGCCAGTCGTGTTCACGCTCGGCGCGGTGGTCGACGTGCTGCACGCCGGCACCGCCGTCGCCCTCGCCGCCGTCGACCGGCGGCAGCGGTCCGCCGCCCTGACCGACGCCGTGATCGCCACCGGGTGGGCCGTCCTGAGCCGCTGGGCCGCGCGACGGGAGGACGGGTGTGGCTGGCATCGGCCGGTCACCCGCAGGGGGTGACCTGACCGAGCGTCACCGCGGTCTCCAGCATCAGCGCGTGCACGAACCCCTGCGGGAGGTTCCCGCGTAGCTGCCGCTGCTGCACGTCGTACTCCTCGGTGTACAGACCCGGTGGGCCGCACGCCGCCCGGTTGCGTTCGAACCAGCGGTTGGCCCCGACGGTGTCCCCGGCCTGCCAGGCGGCCAGCGCCGCGGCGAACCCGCAGAGCAGGAAGGCGCCCTCGGCGTCGCCGAGGGGTCGCCGGTCGGGCCGGAACCGGTACAGGTAGCCGTCCGCCGCCAGGCCGGCCATGACCGCCTGCCGAGTGCGCTCGGTGCGCGGATCATGCGGCGGCAGCGCGCCCCGGATGCCGGGCAGCAGCAGCGCGGAGTCGACCCGCCCGTCGTCGTACGCCCGCTGCCAGTGCCCGGCCGGATGCAACCCGTGCGCGGCGGCGTCGGCGAGGATCCGGTCGGCCAGGGCGGACCAGCGGCCGGCCAGTCCCGCTGTGACCCCGCGAGCCGCCGCTCGCAGCCCCGCCACACAGGTGAGCTTCGAGTGGGTCCACTGCTGCGGCGGCAGCTCCCAGATGCCGGAGTCCGGCTCCGACCAGCGTCGCTCGATGGCCGTCACGGCCACCTCCATCGCGTGGTGGGAGTCGCGGGAGAGGCGGCTGTGCCGCTGCGCCGCGGCGAGCAGCAGAAGCACCTCGCCGTACGCGTCCAACTGGAACTGCTCCCGTACCCAGTTGCCGGTCCGCACGTGCGCTCCGGGATACCCCGGCGGGTACCGCAACGGCTGTTCACGCGGCACCGGCGCACCGTGGACGGTGTACGCCGGCGCCAGCCGGTCGCCGTCGGCCAGCACCCGCTCGGTCAGGAACGTGACGGCGTCGTCGAGCAGGTCGTAGCGACCGACCAGGGCGGCGGCCTGGCCGGCGAAGGACTGGTCCCGGATCCAGGCGTACCGGTAGTCGTAGTTGCGCCCGGCCAGAGCTCGCTCGGGCAGCGCGGTGGTCACCGCGGCCACCATGCCACAGCCCGACTGGGTCATCCCGCGCAGCACCGCGTACGCCAGCGTCGCGTCCCGCTCCGCGGGGCCGGCCAGGGACGGGATCGTCGTGCTCCAGCTCTGCTCGGTGATCCGCCACAGTTCGTCCGGTGCCTCGCAGGGCGCCTGCAGCGGGGTGGCGGACAGCTCCAGTACCAGGTCGTGCCGAGCGCCAGCGGGCAGGTCCAGCTCGCCGATGAGGAAGCCGTCCGGATCGTCGCGCAGGTCCGTGCCCCCGTGAAAGCGCAGGTGCAGCCCGCCGGTTTGGGCCAGCACCTGGGTGCCGTGCCGGACCACGTTGCGGACCCGCTCCCGGCCGAACTCGGCGCGCGGGTCCAACTCCACGTGGACCCGGGCCGGTCGGCCCAGCGAGTGGACCCGGCGCAGCAGCACCAGCCGGTCCGCGTCGCCGGGGAAGACCAGCGCCTCCCGCGACTCGATGATGCCGTCCCCGGTGACCCATCGGCTGCGCCAGACCAGGGAACCCGGCTCGTAGTATCCGCCCCAGGAGAAGCGGGTCGTAGCCGGGCCCACCGAGTAGCGCCCCGCACCGCCGAGCAGCGCGTTGAACACCGCCGGGTCGGACCAGCCCGGCGCGCAGAGCCAACCGACGTCCCCGTGCGGGCCGATCAACGCTCCCCGGTACCCGTCGGCCAGCAGCGCGTACTCCCGCAGAACGGCCGGCGGTGTCTCGGCGGTCCACTCTTCCTTACCAGTTTTCTCTTCCGCACCAGCGTTCATCTCGGCCGGTTCCGATCAGCCGAGGCGGTGGCGCTGGTCGACCGGTGACTTTCGGACATCTCGCTTCTCCGTTTCTCGGACGCCGGTAGGCATGTCGTCGGATACCCGGCCATGCCTCTGCCACACGTGGCCGGTGATCCAGCACGGCGTCACCACCGCCGAACCGGACTAGTGGCCGTCTGGGCGGGTACAGCCAGGTGGGATCGTGGCGACAGGAGGGGCGACATGCGGCGTAACCGGCAGGACGTCCGGGTGGCGGTGGTCACCGGAGCCAGTGCGGGTGTGGGACGGGCGACGGTGCGCCTGCTCGCCGAGCAGGGGATCGCCATCGCCCTGCTGGCGCGGGGACGGGCCGGGCTCGACGCCGCAGCCGAGGAGGTGCGGGCCGCCGGCAGCCGGCCGCTGCCGATCGAGGTCGACGTGGCCGACTACGAGCAGGTGGCCGCCGCCGGCAAGCGGATCGAGGCGGAGCTCGGGCCGATCGACCTATGGGTCAATGACGCGTTCAGCTCCGTGTTCGCGACGTTCCAGGAGACGCGGCCGGAGGAGTTCCGGCGGGCGACGGAGGTTACCTATCTCGGCTGCGTGCACGGCACCCGGGTGGCCCTGGACCACATGACACCGCGGAACCACGGCACCATCGTGCAGGTCGGATCGGCGCTGGCCTATCGCGGCATCCCGCTGCAGTCCGCCTACTGCGGGGCGAAACACGCCATCGTCGGTTTCACCGAGGCGGTGCGTTGCGAACTGCTGCACGAGGGCAGCAAGGTGCGGGTGACCATGGTTCACATGCCGGCGCTCAACACCCCGCAGTTCGACTGGCTGGTGTCCAGGCTGCCCCGACACGCACAGCCGGTGCCGCCGATCTACGAGCCGATCGTCGCCGCCCGGGCGATCGTCGCCGCCGCCAAACGGCCGGAACGCCGTGCGTACTGGGTCGGCATGCCGACCGTCCTGACCATTCTCGGCAACCGGGTCGTTCCCGGGTTGCTGGACCGGTACCTCGCCCGGACCGGCTATTCGTCGCAGCAGACCGGACCGCCCATCGCCGGCGACCGTCCGGGCAACCTCTGGCGTCCGTTGGACGGACCGGGCGGACACGACTACGGCGCCCGCGGTGACTTCTCCGACCGCTCCCACGGGCGCAGCCCCCAGGCGTGGCTGTCCCGGCACCGGCTGGTCGCCACCGCTGGGCTGGTGTGCGCGGGGCTGGGCGTCCTGGCCTGGCGGCGGCACTGATCCCGCCGGTCCGCCGAGCTTCCGTCGCGGAGGTGTGGCCGGGCGGGAGCTGACCTCGACGAGCTCAGGGCGGCGCGCGGCGCTGCCTCGTCCCGTGGGTGCCGACGCCCGGTGACGTGCGGCCTATTTTCTTGACTGATTCCAGAAAACAGGCCAGACTGTGGACGTGGCAGCGATCCCGGACCTCCAACGAATGTTGCGTGGGGCCGCGCTGCGCGTGACCCGCCCCCGGGTCGCGGTGCTGGGCGCGGTGCGCGCGCATCCGCACGCCGACACGGAGTCGATCATCAGTGTCGTGCGTAGGGAGCTTCCTGAGGTGTCCCACCAGGCCGTGTACGACGTGCTGCGGGCGCTGACGGCGGCAGGTCTGGTGCGGCGCATCGAGCCATCCGGTTCCGTGGCTCGCTACGAGTCACGGGTCGGGGACAACCACCACCACGTGGTGTGCCGGTCGTGTGGAGCAATCGCCGACGTCGACTGCGCCGTCGGCGAGGCGCCCTGCCTGACCGCGTCCGGTGACAGCGGCTTCTCGATCGACGAGGCCGAGGTCATCTACTGGGGTCTGTGCCTCGACTGTTCCACCACACCCAGTTAGTTCATGAAACATCTGACCCCACCCGAAAGGATTCCCGTGGCTGAGAACCATGATGGCGTTGTTCATGATGTGGAGGCGGGTAGTGAGGCTCGCTGTCCGGTTGGTGGGCGTGCTCCGCATCCGACTGAGGGTGGGGGGAGTCGGGGGTGGTGGCCGAGTCGGTTGAATTTGAAGGTTTTGGCTAAGAATCCGGTGGTGGCTGATCCGTTCGGTGGGGAGTTCGACTACCGTGAGGCGTTCCGGGCGCTTGATCTGGCGGTTGTCAAGCGAGATATTGCGGAGGTCCTGACGACGTCGCAGGATTGGTGGCCGGCGGATTTCGGTCATTATGGTCCGTTGGTTGTTCGGATGGCGTGGCACAGTGCGGGTACGTACCGGATCAGTGACGGTCGTGGTGGTGCGGGTGCCGGGCAGCAGCGGTTCGCTCCGCTCAACAGTTGGCCGGACAACGCGAACCTGGACAAGGCGCGTCGGCTGTTGTGGCCGGTGAAGAAGAAGTACGGCCGGAGCCTGTCGTGGGCTGATCTGATGATCCTTGCCGGGAACGTCGCTCTGGAGTCGATGGGTTTTGCGACGTTCGGGTTCGCTGGTGGTCGGGAGGATGTGTGGGAGCCCGACGAGGATGTGTACTGGGGTCCTGAGTCCACCTGGCTCGGTGACGAGCGTTACACCGGTGACCGGGAGTTGGAGGATCCACTCGCGGCGGTGCAGATGGGTTTGATCTACGTGAACCCGGAGGGCCCGAACGGTAGTCCGGACCCGGTGGCGGCGGCTCGGGACATCCGGGAGACGTTCCGCCGGATGGCGATGAACGACGAGGAGACCGTCGCGTTGATCGCTGGTGGTCACACGTTCGGTAAGACCCACGGCGCGGGTCCGGCCGAGCACGTGGGTCCCGAGCCGGAGGCCGCTTCCATGCAGGAGCAGGGCCTGGGCTGGAAGAGTGGTTTCGGTACCGGTAAGGGACCGGACACGATCACCAGTGGTCTGGAGGTCACCTGGACCACGACGCCGACCCGGTGGAGCAACAGCTTCTTCGAGATCCTGTTCGGCTACGAGTGGGAGCTGACGCAGAGCCCGGCCGGCGCGCACCAGTGGGTCGCCAAGGACGCCGAGGAGATCATCCCGGACGCGTTCGACGCGGCGAAGCGGCGTAAACCCACGATGCTGACCACGGACCTCGCGCTGCGGGTGGACCCGGTCTACGAGCGGATCTCCCGGCGGTTCCTGACGAACCCGGACGAGTTCGCCGACGCGTTCGCCCGGGCGTGGTTCAAACTGACCCACCGCGACATGGGCCCGGTCACCCGTTACCTCGGCCCGGAGGTCCCGACCGAGACACTGCTGTGGCAGGACCCGGTCCCGCCGGTGACCCACGACCTCGTCAACGCCGAGGACGTCGCCGCCCTGCGTGACCGGATCCTCGCCTCGGGACTGTCGGTGGCCCAACTGGTCTCCACCGCGTGGGCGTCGGCGTCGTCGTTCCGCGGCAGCGACAAACGCGGCGGCGCGAACGGGGCCCGCATCCGCCTGGCGCCGCAGCGCGGCTGGGAGGTCAACAGCCCCGACGAACTCGCCACGGTGCTGCACACCCTGGAAAAGATCCAGGAAGAGTTCAACACCGCCCAGACCAGCGGGAAACAGGTCTCACTCGCCGACCTGATCGTGCTCGCCGGCGGCGTGGGCGTCGAACAGGCCGCCCGGAACGCCGGCTACGCCGTCGAGGTTCCCTTCACCCCGGGACGCACCGACGCCTCGCAGGAACACACCGACGTGGAGTCCTTCGCCGCGCTCGAGCCCACCGCGGACGGCTTCCGTAACTACCTCGGCAAAGACCACCGCCTACCAGCCGAGTTCCTCCTCGTCGACCGGGCGAACCTGCTGACCCTCAGCGCACCCGAGACGACCGTCCTCGTCGGTGGCCTACGCGTGCTCGGCGCGAACCACCGACAGTCACCACTGGGCGTGTTCACCACGAAACCCGGCACCCTCACCAACGACTTCTTCGCGAACCTGCTCGACCTTGACACCACCTGGACACCAACCACCCAGGACCCGAACACCTACCACGGCCACGACACCACCACCGGTAAGATCAAATGGACCGGCAGCCGCGTCGACCTCGTCTTCGGCGCGAACTCCGAACTCCGCGCGCTCGCCGAGGTCTACGCAAGCGACGACGCCCAAGAGAAATTCGTCCACGACTTCATCACCGCATGGGTCAAAGTCATGAACCTCGACCGATACGACCTCACCTAACCAACCCCCGTTGTCCGGCCGGCCCTCGCGGGCCGGCCGGACAACGGCGACAACCCGGCGCCGAGTTCGCCTCGGTGCGCGTGCCACGAGCCGGTCACGTTTGACGATGCCGGTGTACGTGCCACACCGCCGGTGGAGGCGGCGGGCCGTACGCCGTCGTGGTCGGCCTCGCGGTGGTCAGCTGCGGGGGGTAGGGACGCCGAAGAGGTCGACGATCCCGGCGGGAAGCTGGGCGAGCAGGTCGGCGCGCTCGTCGTCGTCGAGTGCCTCGGCGAGGGTGCGCAGCACCGCCTGGGCGTGCTGGCGCACCAGATCCGCGTCGGCGCACCGCTCCCGTTCGCCGACGATCCGGAGAAAGTCGCCGACGTCCCACCCGCGTCCCTCGGGGTTGCGGGTGACGTACAGGTCCAGTCGTTGGGGTAGCTGCGCCGCGAGATGGTCAGCCTCCCGACCGGCGAGCCGTTCGCCGAGCACCGACAGAACGGCGTGGACGGACCGCACCGCCTCCTCGTCGCCGAGACCGGCGCGCTGACGTACCGTCGCGATCAGTTGGTCGTACTCCATGCCTGCTCCTTCCCCGCATCCCGGCGTTGCTGGTCGGGACTCCGGCGCCCATGGCGGCGTCGTCGCGGTGGGGGCGGCGACGCCGCTGGCAGGGACTACCCGGTCCGCCGGAGGGGAAGCCCTTGCCCGGTGATCGGTTGCCACGGACTCGGCGATCCATGGTGCGACCGGGGTTCACCCCGGCAGTTGTCCTCGGCCGGAGTGGACGTCGGGACGGATCGTCCCGGGTGCCGCCGAAGGCACCCGGTCGGTCGGTGCACGACCTGGTTGTCCTGATCGTGCCGGACCCGGCCGGCCCGCCACCTGCCGAACCGTGGGCGGGACACGATGTACGTTGCGTCCGACGCTGTGCTCCCGCCCGGTTGGGGCACCGACAGGCGCCACCGGTTCCGCGGCTGCGGGCGGCCCTGACGACGGCTGTCCTGGTCGCCGGGTCGGTCAACCGGTCCGCCACTTCTGGTTGGCGGTTCCGGCGCAGTCCCAGAGCTGGAGCCGGGCGCCGTCGCCGCCGTCCCAGTCCTTGATGTCGACGCACCTGCCGGCTTGCAGGTTGACCAGGTCACCGGCGGCGGTGAGGGTGAACTGCTGCGCCCCGGTGCCGTTGCAGGTGTAGAGCTGGACGACCGCGCCGTTTCCGGTCGCTCCGCCGTCGACGTCCATGCACTTGCCGTTCTGGCTTTCTACCGCGGTACCGCTGAACGTCCACTGCTGGGCATCCGTGCCGTTGCAGCCCCACATCTGCAGCCGTGCCCGGTCGACGAAGTTGGACCCCGGCACGTCGATGCACTTGTTGTTCCAGTCGCTCACCAGCGGCCCGCCGCCGATCGGGCTGTCCGCACCGAACGGGCTGAGAATCAGACCGGCCGAGCGGGGGTCGCCGGCATTGACGAGCGACTCGAAGGCGCCGACGTCGTCGAAGGCGAAGGCATACGCCTTGCCGTCGGCCATATTGGCGTGGATGGCGCGGGCGTAGTGGTTGGTCGGGCTGTTGCGGTAGAACTCGGTGGGGTTGGCGCTGGGCTGGGTGTCGATGGTGCCGAGGGTGCCGCGGTTCAGCGCGGCGCAGAGCGTACGGGAGATCGGGCCGACCACCTGGTCGTTGGGTGCGGGCAGATCGCCGTCGCAACCCCACACGCTGGCCGACGAGGGACGGTTGAAGGAGGCGACCACCTGGCCCGCGCTGTTGGTGAAGGTCATGACGGTACCGGAGGTCCGGCCGACGTACCGGACGTTCGGCTGGTTGGCGAACGGGATCACGGTCAGCGTCCGGGTGGTGTAGGCGTTCCACGCCCAGGCGATGTACGAGTCCAGGTAGGTGGCGCCGAGCAGGCCTGCCCCGGCGGCCTTGCCGGGCGCCAGGACGCGCAGCACCGTGCCGTCGGCCCGGGTGCGGATCGTGTTCGTCCAGCCGGGCTGCGAGCGGACGTCGTCGATGATGGCGTTGCGACCGTTGCCGACCACGTCGCCGGTGCGTTTCGTGACGCCGTCGGCGCCGGTGACGGTGACCGCGTGCGGCACCGCGAACATGTCGACCTGCGAGCTGTTGAGCCATAGTCCGGCGTCGTTGTAGGTGAACTCGCTCCAGTCGAACAGGATGTTCTGGTTGGCGTCGCCGGATGTCCACGGGGCGGGCTGCACCAGGCCGTGGGGGGTGAGGAAGAACCGAAGCTTCTCCCCGAAGGAAAAGTAGACGCGGCCGGAGAATCCGCGCGGGAACCGGACGGTGGTGCTGCCGCCGGTGCCGGGACCGGGGATCGACGCGTCCGGTGCGGGTGTCGGTGGGACCTGGCCGCCGGACCAGGGGATGAAGGTGCCGGCCTGGTTGACGTAGCCGAGGCGGCCGGTGGCGAGTTGGGCGCCGATCACGTAGAGGTGGACGGCCTCGGCGCGGCCGGTGCTGTTGGTGACGGTGACGGGGAGCAGGGCCGGGCCGACGGCCTGGGCGGGGGAGGCGGTGGCGGTCACGGGTGCGGCGGTGACCAGGGCGCAGACGACGGCCAGGAGTCTTCTTCGGATGCCCACGGCTAACTCCTCGGGTGACGGATGGGCATGAGGAGAGCGCTCTCTCATAGCGTCCAACGGTTAACGACATGTGTCAATAGATAGACGATGATGTTATCGGCTGGGGCTGTTGGCTGTCTTCTCGCCAGTCAGCGCACCGTTGAGGTCTCCACCGCGGCGGGACTCTTCGGTCAGGCCCAGCCTCGGGTGCGCGCCGCTGGCCGACACCCGGGGTTCGGGTGCCGGCCAGCGGTCTGTCTCCCCCCGTGGGGTCGGGTTCCTGGGTGGCTCGGTCGATTCCGTGGGGGCGCGCTGTGACCTGGACGCCGAGCTGCGCGCCGCTCATGCCGAACTGGCCGGCATGGGCAGTCAGGCCGACGAGTGCCGCGAGCAGTGCGGAGCTCCGACTGGGACGCCCAGCCCACACCACCGCCCCGGCTCCATCAGACCGTCGGTGTGCGCTGGTGACCTGTGCGGGACTGGCCACCTGCTCGGTGGTCTGGCCGTCCTCCCAGTGGGTGAAGTGCCAGCCCGTCGGCTGAGAAGGCGACGCGCCAGTTGAAAACTGAAGTAGGTTCACCATTGTGCTCTGATGATCCACTGCTCCGATTGGCGAGAGAGGAACTCAATGCGTAAGAGTAGACTTCTTGGTCTAGGCGTGACCGCCTGTGCCGCTTCCGCCCTGACGCTCACCGCAACACCGTCTTATGCGCACACCAATCACTGGTCTGATCGTGGCGAATCCACCGTCGGCCACGAACGTCCACGCGCCGACGACGACCATGCACGTTTGCAGCATTGTCCACAGTCCAGGCGTATCGAGCTCACAACCGACAACGTCTACGAATTCAGCGATGTTCAACCGAGTGGCCCACGTGCCGGTGACACAAGGGGGTCGACCGGATACCTGTTGAAGGGCGGCGTCAGAGTTGGCAGGTTCGGCGACCAGGGCACCTGGCTCATGGCCGACGGGGAAGAGGAGACCCTCCTGAGCCAGGCGGCATGGGAGATCAACGAAATCGGGACGTTGATGAGTCAGCACCTGACTGTCCAGTCAGGCGCGCCGGGTCCAAGGAGGTGGGTGAATGTCATCACTGGCGGGGATGGGTGCTTTCTCGGAGCGACCGGCACCATCGTCGTCGAGAAGGAGTCCGAGGACGCGCCCTCCGATCTGGTCACCATCCGCCTCGCGGACGCGAGTGGTCCCGACTGGCGACGTTAACGGTGGCTCGACCAGACAGGCAGCCGACGACTGACCTGCGGGTGCCGGAGATCTCATCCGCACTGGCTGCTCCTGGGAATGTCAGGCAGTAGGTCCACGATCGACTCTGTGACGATCTGATCAAGATCCACGCGTTCCGTCTTGCCGCCCGAGCGTCCTTGTTTCGCCTAGGGCCTGGGGCTGGTTGCTCGATGGTTGGAAGTCGAGCCCTTTCGGACGCACAAGACCAGAAGGCGTCTGACCCGCGGGAGTGCGGGACAGACGCCGTTACCTGCATCCCTTGTGTGTGGTTGGGATGCCCGTTGGGATCTTTGTCGATCCGCACCCGATCCGCTCCGATCCGATCCGACCTGACCCGACACGACAGTCCGGTGTCGTACCGCCGGGCCGCCTGCGCCCTGGCCGTTCGAGTCTCCAGAGGAAGCCACGGCCGCTTCCCGGTCTGCCAGCCGGCGTCGTTGCGGCCAGCCGGAAGCGCGGAAGGTCGGCGACGTCGGCAATGTGCGGCCATTTTTGACATCCTCCAGCTCAGAGACGAGACTCGCACGGTCGTTCACTTTGCCGGGAAGAGTCCAGGGGGGACCATGTCCAGCACCAGATTCCGGACGGCTGGCGCCGCACTTGCCCTGATGCTCGTCGCTGTCGGCGGTTGCAGCGCGGGAGAGGGCGTGGACGTCGACGGAAGCGGGACCTCCGCCCCCGCCGGGGGCGTCCTCACCGCCGCCATCGGCGGCGAGCCGGACCAGCTCGACCCGCACAAGACCTCCGCCTACCACAGCTTCCAAGTGTTGGAGAACGTCTACGACACCCTCGTCGAGCCGGACGCGAACCTGGCGATGAAACCGTCGCTGGCGACCGGATGGAAGACCAGCGAGGACCAGCTGACCTGGACCTTCACCCTGCGCGAGGGGGTGACCTTTGCCGATGGGTCGCCGCTCACCGCCGAGGACGTCGTCTACTCGTACAACCGCATCATCAACGAGAAGTTGAACGCGGCGTACCGGTTCGCCACCGTCAGGTCGGTCACCGCACCCGACTCCACCACCGTCGTCGTCACGTTGACCGCGCCCACCCCGAACCTGCTCGCCAACCTCGGCGGCTTCAAGGGCGTGGCAATCGTCGAACAGTCCAACGTGGAGTCGGGCACGATCACGACGAAGCCGGTCGGCAGCGGCCCGTTCGCGGTGACCACGTACACCTCCGGCGACAGCATCAAGCTGGCCCGCAACGATCGGTACTGGGGCGCCCCGCCCAAGCTGGACGGGGTGACCTTCACCTTCGTCAAGGATCCCACGGTGGCCCTGCAGAACCTACGCGGTGGCGAGGTGCAGTGGACCGACAACCTACCGCCCCAGCAGGTCTCCACGCTGCGTGACGGTGACGACCCCGTGGTGCGCTCGGCGCCGTCGAGCGACTACTGGTATCTGGCGCTCAACCAGGCCCGTAAGCCGTACGACGACGTCGACGTACGTCGAGCGGTCGCCTTCGCGCTCGACCGGGGCGCGATCACCAAGGCCGCCAAGTTCGGGCTGGCGACGGTCAACCAGACCGCCATCCCGAAGAACAGCGCCTTCTACTACGACTATGCGCCCTACCGGCGGGACCCGGCGCAGGCGAAGCAACTGCTTGGTCAGGCCGGCGCCGACGCCCTGACCATGGACCTGATGGTCACCAGTGAGTACCCGGAGACCGTCACCGCGGCGCAGGTCATCGCGGCGCAGCTCAAGGATGTCGGCATCACTGTCAAGATCCGCACGCTGGACTTCGCGCAGTGGCTGGACGAGCAGGGTAAGGGCAACTTCGATGCCTTCATGCTGGGCTGGCTCGGCAACATCGATCCCGACGAATTCTACTACGCCCAGCACCACAGTGGCGGGACGTTCAATTTCCACGGGTACCGCAACCCGGCCGTGGACAGGCTGCTCGACCAAGCCCGGACCGAGACCGACCAGGCAGCGCGCAAGCGGCAGTACGAACAGGTGGCCAAGCAGATCGTCGACGACGCGAGCTACATCTACCTCTACAACCCGGACGTGGTACAGGGCTGGTCGAAGCAGGTCACCGGCTACGAGGTTCGCAGTGATCGGGCGATCCGGTTCCGCGACGTCGCCCTCACCCGGTGAACCGGCAGGGGAGGTCCGGTGACCCGTTTCGTCCTCCGCCGGCTGCTCCAGTCCGGCGTCGTGTTGCTCGGCGTGACACTGGTCGTGTTCCTGTTGCTGCAGCTCGTCCCGGGTGACCCCGTCCGGGTGGCGCTGGGCACCCGCTTCGACCCGCAGACGTACGAGGCGCTGCGGGCCCGGGCAGGGCTGGACCGGCCGTTGCCGGTGCAGTACCTCAGCTACGTCGGAAACGCCCTGACCGGCGACCTCGGGGTCAGCTTCCGCAGCGGACGCCCGGTCACGTCGATCGTGCTGGAACGGCTGCCGGCTACGCTCTCCCTGGCCTTCACCGCGCTCGTGTTCGCGATGTTGGTCGCGTTCCCGCTGGGGCTGCTCTCGGCGTTGCGCAGCGGCTCGGTGTTCGACCACGCGGCGCGGGTGTTCAGCCAGTTCGGTGTCTCGGTGCCGGATTTCTGGATGGGCATCCTGGGCATCCTGCTCTTCGCGGGCGTGCTTGGCTGGCTGCCGCCCTCCGGCTACGTGGCCCTCACCGAGGACCCCGCCCGGTGGGCCTCCCACGTGATCCTGCCGGCGGCCACCATCGGCCTGGTCACGGCGTCGATCCTCACCCGGTTCATCCGCTCCTCTGTGCTCGAGGTCCTCGCCGAGGACTATGTCCGCACCGCCGAGGCGAAGGGCCTGCGGACCAGGGTGGTGGTGCTGCGTCACGTCCTGCGCAACGCGCTGATCCCGGTTGTCACCGTCGTGGCGGTGCAGCTGGCGAGCCTACTCGGCGGCGTGATCGTGATCGAGGTGCTGTTCGCCTGGCCCGGCGTGGGTCGACTCACCTACGACGCGGTGCAGGCCCGGGACTATCCCGTGCTACAGGGCGCGGTTCTCCTCGTGGCCGCGTCGTTCCTGGTGGTCAACCTCCTGGTGGACGTTCTCTACGCCCGCCTCGACCCACGGATCCGGTTCCGATGAGCGGCGCCGGTGATCCGACGTGGCGCCGGGCGGTCGCGGCGCTGCGCCGCGACCCGCTGGCCGTGACCGGCGGTGCGGTGCTCGCGCTGCTGGTCGTGGTGGGGGTGGCCGGGCAGTGGCTGGCGCCCTCCGGCGTCAACGAGGTGGACGTCGACCGGATGCTCCAGGCGCCCAGCTGGTCCCACCCCTTCGGCACCGACGAACTCGGCCGGGACGTGCTCAGCCGGGTTCTGCTGGCGGCCCGGGTCTCGCTGCAGGTCGGAGTGGTCAGCGTGGGTATCGCCCTGGCGGTGGGCGTGACCCTCGGCCTGCTCGGCGGGTACTACCGGGGCCGGCTCGACAACGCGCTCATGCGGTGCATGGACGTGCTGTTCGCGTTTCCGGTCCTGCTGCTGGCCGTGGCGATCGTCGCGGTCCTGGGTCCGGGCCTGCTCACCGCGATGATCGCGATCGGGGTGGTGTACACCCCGATCTTCGCCCGGGTCACCCGAGCCGGCGTGCTCTCCGTGCGGGAGCAGGTCTTCGTCCGGGCCGCGGTCTCGGTCGGCGCGTCCGACCTGCGCATCATGCGCCGGCACGTGCTGCCCAACATCGCGGCGCCGGTGATCGTGCAGACGTCGCTGTCGCTGGCCTTCGCCATCCTGTCCGAGGCGGCACTGTCCTTCCTCGGGCTCGGCGTCCAGCCACCCGCGCCGGCGTGGGGCCGGATGCTCTACGACGGACGGGGTTTCGTCACCGAGGCGTGGTGGCTCGGGGTGTTCCCGGGTGCCGCGATCTTTCTCACCGTCCTCGCGTTCAACCTGGTCGGGGACGCGCTGCGGGACGTGCTCGACCCCCGTCAGCTCACCGTCAGCGAGGCGAGGAGGAGTGCCGGATGAGCGAGCGGCCCGTACTGGCCGTCGAGGGTCTCACCGTCACGATCGGCACCCGCCGGGGACCGGCCCGGGCGGTCGCCGGGGTCGACTGGTCGGTCCGGGCGGGGGAGACCCTCGCGCTGGTCGGCGAGTCGGGTAGCGGCAAGAGCATGAGCGTGCTCGCCGCCACCGGCCTCGCGCCCCGCTCGGCCCGCGTCGCCGGGCGCGTTCACCTGCTCGGCACGGACCTGGTCGGATTGCCGGAGCAGCGCCGGCGGCGGATCCGCGGCCGGCACGTCGGGTTCGTCTTCCAGGACCCGATGACGTCGCTCAACCCGGTGCTCACCGTGGGCCGCCAGATCGGCGAGGCCGGCGAGGAACACCTCGGCCTGACCCGGCGCGCAGCCCGGGCCCGCGCCATCGAACTGCTCGAACTCGTCGGTATCCCGTCGCCCGCCGACCGGGTGGACGCCTACCCACACCAGCTCTCCGGCGGTATGCGTCAGCGGGTGGTGATCGCGATGGCGCTGGCCTGCGAGCCGGATCTGCTGATCGCCGACGAGCCCACCACCGCCCTCGACGTCACCACCCAGGCGCAGATCGTCGAGCTGGTCGCCGACCTGCAACGGCGCCTCGGCACGGCCGTCGTCTGGATCACCCACGACCTCGGCGTCGTCGCCGGCACCGCGGACACCGTGGCCGTCATGTACGCCGGCCGCATCGTCGAACGGGGACCGGTCGACGCTGTCTTCGCCGCCCCGACGCACCCGTACACGACCGCACTGCTCGCCGCGCGGCCCGAACCGGGCGCCGGGGACGCGGAGCTGGTCACGATCCCGGGGACGCCGCCCAGCCCGCTGGACCTGCCTCCCGGCTGTGCCTTCTGGCCCCGCTGCCCGGTGCGGGGCGACGCCCGCTGCGAGCACGAGCTGCCGTCGTTGGTTCCCGTCTCGACCGATCACCACGTCCGGACCTTCTACCGGCCCCACCAGGAGGACGAATGACGACGGACAGCGTCGTGGCCGAACTGGACGACCTGACGGTGTGGTTTCCGACACCGGCCGGTGTGGTGCGCGCGGTGGACGGGGTGTCGTTGCGGGTGCGGCGTGGCGAGACGCTCGGTCTGGTGGGCGAGTCCGGCAGCGGCAAGTCCACCGCCGGCTTGGCCCTGCTGCGTCTGGTCGACCCCACGTCTGGACGGGTCCGGGTGGCCGGGCAGGACGTGACCCGATGGTCCCGGCGCCGGCTGCGCGGGCTGCGCCGCCGGGTCGCCATGGTTTTCCAGGACCCGCAGGCATCCCTCGACCCGCGGCACACCGTGGGGGCGAGCATCGCCGAACCACTGGTCGTGCACCGCCTCACCAGCGGCGCGGCCGCCCGCCGCGCCCGCGTGGCGGAGCTGCTCGACATGGTGGGCCTGCGCCGCGATGTCGCCGACCGGCACCCGCACGAACTCTCCGGCGGACAACGGCAGCGGGTGGGCATCGCCCGGGCGCTGGCCGGCGAGCCGGACCTCGTGGTCCTCGACGAACCCATCGCCTCCCTCGACCTGAGCGTGCAGGCGCAGATCATGAACCTGCTCCGTGGCCTGCAACGGGAGCTGGGCCTGACCTACCTGTTCATCGCCCACGACCTGGCCGCCGTCGAACACATGAGCGACCAGGTGGCCGTGATGTACCTGGGTCGGATCGTGGAGAGCGGCACGCCGGCGCAGATCTGGCGAAAGACCGCCCATCCGTACACAGCGGCCCTGCTGTCGGCGGTCCCCGTGGCCGATCCGAGGGTGGAGCGGGGCCGCCGCAGGATCATCCTCGACGGCGACATCCCAAGCCCGATCGATCCGCCCGGTGGCTGCCGGTTCCGTACCCGATGCCCCCAGGCCCGGCCCGACTGCGCCCGGACCGACCCGGTGCTCACCGAGGTGGGTGCCGGCCACCGAGCGGCCTGCCTGTTCGCGGGGGAGGCCGTTCGCGCGATGCGGGCGGAGGTCCCCGGATAGGCTCGCCGCCGCCCTCAGGGCCGGCACCGGACATACGGCGCGGTCTGGTCGGCCGTCGCCGTACTCCGCGGGCAGCTGGGTGACCACCTGCTCGTAACCGGACGGGTCGAGAGCCTCCCGGAGGATGTCGAAGACGGTCGTCACCCCGTCCCTCGCCGTGTCAACCTCGACGTCCGTGCGTCCGCTGACTCGTTCGACGAACACGTCGAGTCCGAAGCGCTCGGCGGCCTCGCTGGCACCGAAGGCGTACGGCCGGAGCCCGGCGGGCAGCTGCTCGGCCAGGTCGCGCGCCTCGCCGCCGTCGATTCGCTCGGCCAGAGTGGTCAGGGTGGCCCGGCTGACGGCGGCCGACCAAGCGCGACCGGTGCCAACGACGGGCTGCGCACCTGGTTCAGCGGCTTCCGGAAACCAGCGCCCGGGCCGCCCTGGTGATGGCCTCCGGTCCGATTCCGGCCTGGTCCATCAGCTCGGCGGGCGTGCCGGAGGTGGGCAGCCCGCGAACCGCCAGGTGGGTTACGCGCACCTCGGCCAGATCGGCCAGGGCTTCGAGTACGGCGGAACCGAGCCCACCCTCCGGGTAGTGGTCCTCGACGACGACGAGTCGGCCGCCGGTGGCCCGTACGGCGTCGAGCAGCCGGTCGCGGTCCACCGGCTTGACCGAGTAGAGGTCGATCACCCGGGTGCCGATCCCCTCGCCGGCCAACCGGTCGGCGGCGGCTAGGCAGTTGTGCGCGGTCACCC
Source organism: Micromonospora sp. WMMA1363 (assembly GCF_030345795.1). NCBI lineage: Bacteria > Bacillati > Actinomycetota > Actinomycetes > Micromonosporales > Micromonosporaceae > Micromonospora > Micromonospora sp. WMMA1363. The sequence continues at coordinate 1,430,886 of NZ_JAUALB010000001.1, read as the reverse complement.
CGGCGCCGACGAGCGCCACCTGGTCGTCGCCGCCGGTGCGCAGCAGCTTGCTGCCGCCGATCGGGAAGCTGTCGTCGTTGTCGTAGAGGACGGGGTGCGCGCCGCGGGTGGTGCGCAGGTAGGTGACGCCTCTGTGGTCGACCATCCGCGCGACGAGGGCGGCGCAGGACACGGCGTCGCTGGGGTAGAGCACGGTGGACCCGTGGACGGCGCGTAGGGCGGCCAGGTCCTCCAGCCCCATCTGTGAGGGGCCGTCCGCGCCGATCTCCACCCCGGCGTGCGAACCGGACAGGACGATGTCGGCCCGTGAGATGCCGGCCATCCGGATGAAGTCGTACGCGCGGGACAGGAACGCGGCGAAGCTGGAGGCGAACGGGCGGTAGCCACGCACCTGAAGCCCGACGGCCGCGGCGACCAACTGCTGCTCGGAGATGAACATCTCGAAGAACCGCTCCGGGTACGCCTCGGCGAACCGGTCCGCCCGGGTGGAGTCGCTGACCTCTCCGTCGAGGGCGACCACATCCGGCCGAGCGCCCACCGCGCGCAGCGCCTCGCCGTACGCGTTACGGGTCGCCACCTTCGTTCCCCGGTCGTACCGTGGCAGCGCGGGTGGCGCGGCGGTGGGTGTGGGAACGGGCGGCACCGGTTCGGGCCGTGGTCCGCTGACGCGCGTCTGCCGGACGCCGCCGAGCGCGGCGACGGCGCGCTCGGCCTGGTCGGGCTTGAGCGACTTGCCGTGCCAGTCGGGCTGGTTCTCGATCTCGGGGACACCCTTGCCCTTGACGGTCCGGGCCAGCACCACGGTCGGGCCGGTCGCCTGCCGGGCCCGGCTCAGCGCGTCGTCGATGGCGGCCAGATCGTGGCCGTCGATGACGAGCGCCTGGCAGCCGAACGCCTCGATGCGCCGACGGTAGGTGTCCAGGTCCCACTCCAGCTCGGTCGGTCCGCGCTGTCCGAGCCGGTTTACGTCGACAATCGCGGTGAGGTTGCGCAGCCCGTAGTGCCCGGCCTTGTCCAGGGCCTCCCAGATGGAGCCCTCGGCCGTCTCGCTGTCGCCGCAGAGCACCCAGACGTGGAACGGAAGGTGGTCCAGGTGCTGGCCGGCCAGCGCGATCCCGACGGCGACCGGTAGTCCCTGGCCGAGGGAGCCGGTGGCGACGTCGACCCAGGGCAGCGCCGGCGTCGGGTGCCCCTGCAGGCGTGACCCGAACTGTCGGTACGTGTCGACCAGTTCCTCGTCGCTGATCGCGCCGACGGCTTTGAAGACCGCGTAGAGCAGGGGCGAGGCGTGCCCCTTGGAGAAGATCAGGTGGTCGTTGGCGCGGCTGCGCGGGTTCGTCCAGTCGTACCTCAGGTGCCGGGAGATCAGCACGGCGAGCAGGTCGGCGGCGGACAGACTCGACGTGGGGTGCCCGGAGCCGGCGCGGGTGCTGCACCGGATGGTGTCCACCCGCAGCTGGTCGGCCAGCTCGCCGACCTCCTCCGCGTGGAGCATCCGCTCTGCTTCCATGGTCACCGGCATCGCCTCCAGCTGTGAGCCTTCCGTCAGTCCGGCCCCCGTCGAGCTGCCCGGCCCCGAGCGGTGGGGGACGGGCGTCGCCGGCTGACGTCGGACAAACGGTAGTCAACAGAGCTGGCATGTGTCCGGAAACCACCGAACTATCCCGGTAATAGACGCTGCTGGCGGGTGCGGGGCTCGAGCCCCGCACCCGCCAGCAGCGGTGTGGCGGGCTGTCAGGGCTTGGTGATGCCCATCGTGTAGCTGCCGGAACCGCTGTACGCGTGCACCTCGAAGCGGTAGTAGCCGGCGGTGCCGTTGTAGGTCAGCGACTCGTCCGGCCCGGAGGTGTACGAGCTGGCCACGTCGACCCAGCTGGAGCCGCTCCACTTCTGCAGGTAGAGGTCGAAGTCGGCCCCGGTCGGCCCGTCGAGGCAGCCGCGGTGGGTGCCGGAGACGGACGAGTAGTAGTAGCTGCCGTTCGGCTGGTACCCGCTCTGCCCGGAGGAGACGCTGCCGGTGTAGGTGGCATCGAAGCCGGTGCAGCCGGTGGCCGGCGGCTCACCGCCACCACCGTTGGTGCGCAGGGTCAGGCCGTACCGTGACAGGATCTCGTTGACCGGCTGGAAGTACGTGGTCCCGCCGAAGGTGCAGTCGCCGGAACCGCCGGAGGTCACGCCCTGCGCCTGCTGGCCGGAGAGCCACGACCCGCCCGAGTCGCCGCGCTCGGCGCAGACGTTGGTGCGGGTCAGGCCGGTGACCGTGCCCTCTTCGTAGACGACCGTCTGGTTCTTGGCCTGGATCGAGCCGCAGTGCCAGCCGGTGGTCGAGCCGGAGCGGCAGACCGCCGCGCCGATCGCGGCCTCGGTGGAGCCGGCCACGGTCACGGTGCCGCCGGAGTAGTCGTTCACCCACGGCTGCGGGGTCCAGTTCGAGTTCGTCGCGACCCAGGCGTAGTCGTCGCCGGGAAACGACGAGCCCTGGAAGGTTCCCTGGGCGACCTGGTTGTAGCCCTGGGTGGGGGTGCCGGCGGTGCCGCAGTGCCCGGCGGTGACGAACCCGCCGGTCACCGAGAAGCCGACGGAGCAGCGTCCGCCGATGTAGAACGCGTCGCCGCCTCGGACGTCGTAGAGCGTGCGCGGCGTCTCGGTGGTGGTGACCACCCGGACCGCGGACGCGTCGACCCGGCTGGCCCGGACGAACGCCTTGGCGGCGCGGGCGTCGCCGCGGGCGAGCACGACGACGGTGTTGGTGGTGACGTCGACGTACCAGCCGGGGATCGCCTCGGCGGACGCCTTCGTGGCGTGCCGGTCGAGCGTCGACTTGATCCGGTCGAGCTCGGCGTTGCTTCGACGGACGATCGTCGCCCGTGCCCCGGCGTCCTTGACCTGCTTGGCAGCCGCCTTACCGGTGACGGCGACGACGAGACCGTCGGCGGACAGCCAGCCACCGGCGTACGCCGCGCCCAGCGACCGGCGCAGGCCCGCGTCCGTCCGGCTGCCTTTCTCGTCGCGGGCGATGCGGGTGCGGGCCTCGTCAATGGTGAGGCCGAAGTCGCGCTGCATCGCGGCGAGCATCTCCGACGACGCCGCGTCCCGGGCGGGGACGGCGCTCGCGGTGGTGGGTGACGCCGCGACGGCGGGTGACGCCGCGACGGTGAGGGCACCGACGGGCAGCAGGACCGCTGCTGCTACCGCGGCGAAAGCTCGTCTCATTCATAGCCTCCTCGCAAGTGGCCGCGGCGCCCAAGATGGGGGGTGACGCCGCGGACAGGACAGTGCCGCCGGTGCCGGCCTGCTCGCGCCGCGGGGTCAGGGGCGCGGCCGGGGGCGACCGGGCCTGCCGGACGGGCCGGTTCCGTGGCCGCTCGTCGTCTCGGCCCCGGCGCCGGCCCGGTCAGGCGGGCCAGCGACAACGTAACTTGTATGAACAGAAAATGATCTATATTAAACGGCTCATACCGCCGGTTGTTCAGACGTGTGGCGAGCTTCGAGCGGAGGTGAACCAGACGCGATCCCCGGGGGGCGAACTGCGCTGAATCCGGGCCAGCGGGGACGAGTAGCAGCCAGGGGTGGGTTCTCAGATGATCGAGAACCCACCCCTGGCTGGTGGAGGTAGCTCTTGGGCTGGAGGGTCGCCGTGCGCCGGCCGAGCTGTGGTCGCCCGCCGGACGCTGTTAGGCGATGAAGTCCCGGACCTTGGTGTAGTTACTGAAGTCCTCGTTCGTGTCAGTATGCTCTCTGCAGCCCACCGAGATATTCACCGCACCACGGAGCTTTGCTGAAATGTCGGGTTTGATTACTGCATCGCAGGTGGACCAGAGGGTGGCGTAGCTCACGCTTCCCGGGGTTTCGTCTCCCGAGTTCAGGGAGCGGAGGAAGCTGCTGCCCCAAAACATTTCCCGGCATGACTTGTAGACAGGGCAGAACACGGGCACGTCGGTTCCTTGAGGGCCATTCAAAACTCGGTCGACACCCATGGATGTCACGTTGAGTGAGGTTCGAGGGTGCCCGTGACCCGGGTTGACTGTCCGGAGTAGACGCAGCGGCTGGGATCCGATAGATCAGCTTTGTGTGGAAGTTGATCGAGGGTCAGCCGCTGCGCTGTGAAAGTATGACAGGACTCCCGACCGACCGGCTCGCTGACCTGATCGGCCGGGTTCGCGAGATCGTGGGCGATGAGTGGGAGAAGCCGCCGGTCGGGCGTCCGCACGTGTTGCCGCTGGCCACGGCGGTGATCGCGGTGCTGTTCGGACTCCGGCACAACATGCCCGACGAGGTCCTCGGCGAGGTGTTCGGCTGTTCGCAGGCCACGATCACCCGCTATCACCAGATCCTGCAGCCGATCCTGCGCTGGGTCACCCGTCCTGAGGTCGACCAGCGCCTGGAGCAGACCCGCCGTGACGGTGTGCTGGTTGACGGGTTCGTCGCCCCGGTCGGCGAACGCGAGTCCTACCACGGACTGTTCTCCGGCAAGAAACACCTGTCAGGGCAGAACGTGCAGGTCATCGCCAACCTCGATGGCCGCGTCGCCGACGTCGGCGAACCCGTCAACGGCGCCCGCCACGACGCGGCGGCGTTCTTCATCTCCGGCATCGCCGAACGCTGGGCCAGCCACCTCACCGACGGACCAGGCATGATCGGCGACGGCGGCTACCAGGGCACCGGCCCGATCACCCCGCACAAGAAACCACCCGGTGGGGAACTGACCGCCCAGCAAAAGGCGTACAACTACAGCGTCAACCGGCTCCGCGCCGCCGTCGAACGCGCCATCAGTCATCTGAAGAACTGGAAGATCCTCAAGACCGGCTACCACCGGATCATGACCGACTTCCCCGACGTGTTACGCACCGCCACCGCCCTGGAGATCTTCAGAACCGCCGCACCCGGGTTTTGAATGACCCTCCTTGGTCTACGTCGGGCACGGGAACGAATACGGCCACATTGGTTCCGTGGTTGGGGCCAGCCACGGAAACGAAGTCGTCTACGGTGGCTGTTCCGCCGTAGTTCTTTATGTACCAGCGGGAGCTGAGGGCGCCCATGGAGTGGGCAACGATGTCAACCTTGGTGGCGCTGGTCGCGGCGAGCACGTCCTGCACCTTGGTCTGGAGTTCCGCTGCGATGGTCGCGTTGGACTGTTTCCAGTCGTAGGACCAGGTGTGCAGCTCGGAGCTCCGGTAGCCGTCCGCCATGAACATGTCGATCCAGGCGTTCCAATCGCTGGCATCGGTGGTCATTCCGTGGACGAAGACGACGGGGTTCCGGGCGGCGGCGGCTGCGGACGACGGGGCAATCAGTGACGCCGTCGCTACCAGCGCGGCGACGACAGCGGTACGGATGAAGCGTTTCATGGGGTTTCCTTCGATCCACACAGCCCAAGGCTGTGTTGGCTAGCGGCGGCGAGGGTCGCACCGTCGGCGGAGAGCATTGACGCACGTGTTGGCACTGCCCACGCGCCGTCCGTACACTGCAGCCTTCGAGGAAGTCCGCATTCGCTGGCCGCAGTTGGCAGGATGGGACCGATGGTCGGTGGGCCCGGTCGCTGGCCGGTCAACGGCGCCGCTCTCCCACCCGGGACGTGGCCAGGTTCGGATCGGCTCGGAGCTGTCGCTGCGTGAATTTCCACGGGACCTCCCCTCCAAAGGTGTCGGATGTCCATGTCCGACCGACGCTAGCCGTGAAAATTGCTCGGGTCATCATTGAATAACCATGATCTTCGTCAGGGTTCGCCCCGAGGTGCCCCGGATCCTATAGGGCCAATTGTGCCCGTCGCGGTGTCGGCGGGCGCCGGCGTCGTCGGTCCGGGTGTCGCGCGAGTGGCTGCCCCCGAGCAGGTCAGGACTATCGGCGGCGTCATCTTCCACCCGGACAGGGCACCGACGGTAGCGGTGACGTCGGCGACGCTTGACAACCGCACGGCATCCGCCGCTCCATGGGTCGGGTGGGCCGTTGCGCGACTGTGAGACTTTGCGATGCTGTCAGGCGGCCTGACTGGACGCTTCTATGTGGTCTCCGCGCTTTGGTTGAAGTCGGTCGTTCAGGTGGCGGAACAGTTGGGCGGACGAGCTACGACTATCGACACCATTTACCCTGACTGATGAGTGACCGCGTACCCCTCCGACCTGTCCGACGCCCGCTGGGCGCTGGTCGCACCACACCTGACCGCCTGGCCAGACCCGCACCGACGCCGGCGTCGGCGGACGCACCGCCACTCACGACCTGCGGGAGATCGTCAACGCGATCCGCCACGTCAACCGCACCGGCATCGCCTGGCGCCACCTGCCCCACGACGTCCCGCCCCGGCAGACCGTCTACGGCTACTTCGCCGCCTGGACCGCGGACGGCATCGTCACCGACACCCGCTGAGGCCCACCGGGCCGGACCTGGCCGGTCCGGCGCATGGCCGGTGCCGTGCCGGGTATCCGCCCGGGGACGAAGGAGCCGGCCGGGCGCCCCCGCGGGAGACCCTCGACGGTGGCACCGACGAAGCTCCGCAGTTCGTCGCGCTCGATGACGGGTAAGGATGAACTCGATCGTGGTACGCCGCCGGCCACTCCGGCGGGGGGCCGGTTTCGCCGACCGCCGCCGCTGAGCCGTTGGCGGCGGGATGGTGACGTACGGCCGGCTACCGCCTCCGGTGTGCCGGTGTCGCGGGTGACGGGGGAGGTCGACGTGCGGGACGTTGCGGTCGCGCCGGTGGAGGTCGGTGCGGTGTCGGCGGGGCTGGCGGAGCGGGTGTGGATCAATGCCCGGGAGGCTCCGCACGCGGTCCAGTTCGTCCGCCCGGCCCCCGTGTCGCGGGCGTGGCCCGCGCGGCGGTCGCTGCGCGGCGGCGACCTGCCGGTGACGTGTGAGCAGTTCCGCGACGACGTGCTGAGCCTCGCCCGCGGGTTTCTCGCGGCGGGAGTGGGACACGGTGACCGCGTCGCGTTGATGAGCCGCACCCGGTACGAGTGGACGCTGGTCGACTACGCGCTGTGGACGATCGGGGCGGTGACCGTGCCGGTCTACGAGACGGCGAGCGCAGACCAGCTCGGCTGGATCCTGTCGGACTCGGGCGCGGTCGGCTGCGTGCTGGAGACGCCCGCACACGCCGAGCTGGCCACAAGCCGTCGGTCGGACCTGCCGGAGCTGCGCGAGGTGTGGCAGATCGAAGCGGGCGACCTGATCGCCCTCGCCGGGCGGGGCCGCGCCGTCGAAGAAGCGCGGATCGACGCCCGCCGTGAGCGGGTGACCGATGGCGACGTGGCCACGATCGTCTACACCAGCGGCACGACCGGCCGTCCCAAGGGCTGCGTGCTGACTCACCGTAACCTGCGGTGCGACGTGACCGGCGCGGTCGCGGCACTGTCCCAGCTGCTGCACCCCGGGGCGTCGACGGTACTGTTCCTGCCACTGGCGCACGCGTTCGCCCGGTTGATCCAGGTGGGGGTGGTGCAGAGCCGGTCGACCCTGGTACACAGCGCCGACATCGCCGGGGTGTTGGAGCAGCTGCGCCGACATCGTCCGACGTTCGTCTTGGCGGTGCCACGGGTCTTCGAGAAGATGTACAACCGAGCCCGACAGCGGGCCGACGACGCGCACCGCGGCTGGTTGTTCGCCGTTTTCGACCGGATGGCGGTGCGCTACAGCCGCGCCCTCGACACCCCGCGCGGGCCGAGTCCGCTGTTGCGGCTGGCGCGCGGGGCCGGTGACCTGTTGGCGTACCGGAAGCTACGGGCGGCGCTGGGCGGACGGTGCCGGACGGCGATCGTCGGCGGCGCGCCCCTCGGCGAGCGGCTGGGGCACTTCTTCCGGGGGGCGGGCATCCTGGTGCTGGAGGGGTACGGCCTCACCGAGACATCACCGGCCCTGACGGCGAACCTGCCGTCGGCACAGCGGATCGGCACCGTCGGTCGGCCGCTGCCCGGGATGGAGATCCGCATCGCCGACGACGGCGAGGTGCTCGCCCGCGGCGACGTCGTCTTCCCGGGCTACTGGAACAACCCGGACGCCACCCGGGCCGCCTTCACCGCGGACGGGTGGCTGCGCACCGGCGACCTCGGTCGCCTCGACCCGGACGGCTTCCTGCGTATCACCGGCCGCGCGAAAGAGATCATCGTGACCGCGGCCGGCCAGAACCTCGCACCCGGGCCGATTGAGGAGGCGATCCGGGCGCACCCGCTGGTCAGCCAGTGCGTGCTCGTCGGCGACGGCCGCCCCTACGTGACCGCGCTGGTCACCATCGATCCGCAGGTCTGGCAGCGCTGGCGGTCCGCACACGGCCGGCCGGACAGCTCGATCGACCAGGCTCGCGACGATCCCGCCCTGCGCGGCGAGATCCAGGCTGCCGTCGACCGGGCCAACCGGACGGTGTCGCGGGCGGAACAGGTCAAGACCTTCGCCATTCTGCCCCGGGATTTCACCGAGGCCGACGGGGAACTCACCCCTACCCTGAAGATCAAACGCGATGTCGTCGAGCAGCGCTACCGCGCGGACATCGAATCCCTCTACCGCGGCCACTGATCCGCTCGTGCGCCGGATCCGTCGTCACTCCGGCGCGGGCGGCACGTCCACCGGGCGGGCGGCCGCAGCAGCCGGTCGACGCCACCCACCAGACGGCAGTCGTGCCGGGAGCGGCCATCCCCTCGGCAATTGGGTCGTACACCTCGATGGCTGCCGGAGGACGCCGTGGCCCCGGCAATCCGTGGATGCCCCGTGTACGTCGCCAAGACTAGCGGTGTAGGTCGTGACTCTCGTCCGCCTCGGTCTCCTTCGCCAGGGGCGGCAGCGGCCCGACGGTCTCCTCGTACGTGCCGGACAGGCCGGCGATCAGCGCGTCCAGGCCCAGGGCGAAGGCGCCCTCGTCGACCTGTTGCTGGTGTTCGGCGAGGCGGTGGGCCTGGGCCAGGTGCGGATACTGGTCGGCATAGACCGACGGGTCCTCGACGAAGCCACGGGCGAACGAGCCCAGCGCCGAGCCGGCCACGAAGTAGCGCATGAGCGCCCCGACGTGGGTCGCCCGGGCAGGCGGCCAGCCCGCGTCGACCAAGCCTCCGTAGACGGCGTCCGCCATGGCCAGGGCGGCGGGTCGTCGACCCGGCCCCTGGGCCAGGTACGGCACGATGCGCGGATGGGCCGCGAGTGCCGCCCGGTAGGAGTGGCCCCACCGGCGCAGTGCCTGCCGCCAGTCGACGTCACCGAAGAACGACACGTCCACCCGCACCGTGATGCTGTCGGCGACGGCGTCGAGGATCTCGTCCTTGGTGGCGAAGTGGTTGTACAGCGACGGCCCGCGCACGCCGAGCTCGGCGGCCAGCCGGCGGGTGGAGAATCCCGCCAGCCCTTCCGCATCGATCAGCGCGGCGGCGGCCTCGACGATCCGCTGCCGGCTGAGTAGCGCCTGTCTCGGGCGGGGCATGTCGGTCTCCTCTGCGGGGTGGTCCGCCCGAACTCTGCCAGATTCAGGTCTGGACAGCCGAAAACTTGCGTCGCTAGTTTACTGTGCATGGACCTCCATCGCTTCGCCGAACAGCCGGCGGTCCGCCAGCTCGCCGCAGCGGCGGGCCGCCGAGCAGGCGCCGCTGCGCCGGGTTGCCCAGCTGGCCGACATCGCCGCGGCGATCGCCTTCCTGGGCAGTGACGACATGCCGTACGTCAGCGGGCCCGTACGTCGAACGGCGGCTTCCGCTGACGCCCATCGCACCACGAGCACCGGGAGGGGACATGGACTTCGCGCTCTCCGACGAGCAGCGGGCCGTCCGGGACACGGCCCGCGACTTCATCCGGCGGGAGGTGATGCCGCTGGAGCAGGAGCTGCTGCGCCGCGAGCGGGCCCACCGGCCTGGCCTGGAACGCGGCGAGCTGCGGGAACTCCAGCTCAAGGCGCGTCGGTTCGGCTTCTGGGCGCTGGCCACCCCGGCGGAGTACGGCGGGATGGAACTGCCCGCGGTCACCCAGTCGCTGATCTGGACCGAGCTGGGCCGGTCGTTCGTGCCGTTCCGGTTCGGCGGGGAGGCGGACAACATCCTCTTCCACGCCACGGCGGAGCAGCAGAAGGAGTTCCTCGTTCCGACGATCGAGGGGGAGCGGATCTCCTGCTTCGCCATCACCGAGCCGGGCGCCGGTTCGGACGCGGCGAACATCCGACTCTCCGCGCGGCGGGACGGCGACGACTGGATTCTCGACGGTGAGAAGACCTTCATCACCAACGGCAACGACGCGGACTTCGCGATCGTGGTGGCGGTGACCGACCGGGAGAAGGACGTACGCGACGGCGGCGCCACCGCGTTCCTGGTGGACCGGGCGATGGGGTGGCGGTCGGAGTTCATTCCGACCATGGGCGAGGGTGGGCCAGCGTCGTTGCTCTTCGACGGTGTCCGGGTGCCGCACCGCAACATCCTGGGCGAGGTCGGGCAGGGCTTCGCGCTCGGCATGGAGTGGATCGGCAAGGGGCGCTACACCATCCCGTCGCACGCGCTGGGGATCGCCGAGCGGGCGTTGCAGATGGCGATCGACCACGCCAACAGCCGCGAGACGTTCGGCGCGAAGATCGGTACCAACCAGGCGATCCAGTGGATGATCGCCGACTCGGAGACCGAGCTGGAGGCAGCCCGTTGGCTCGTCCTGCGCGCCGCCTGGACAGTCGACGCCGGCCTCGACCCTCGGCACGCCTCCTCCATGGCGAAGCTCTACGGCGCGGGCATGGTCAACCGGGTGGTGGACCGGGTACTCCAGATCCACGGTGGCATGGGCTACACCCGGGAGTTGCCGATCGAGCGCTGGTACCGGCAGGTGCGTCTCTACCGCATCTTCGAGGGCACCGACGAGATGCAACGGCTCATCATCGCTCGCGACCTGTTGCGCGGTTACACGAAAGTGGGGGCACAGCTGGCATGAGGACTTTCTCCTCCGTTGACGAGTTGGCCCGCGCGGTTGGCGAGATCCTCGGCCCGGGGCGTGGTACCCGGTCGACCAGCGCCGCGTGGACCTGTTCGCCGACGCCACCGACGACCACCAGTGGATCCACCTCGACCCGGAGCGCGCCGCCGCCGGGCCGTACGGCGGCACCGTCGCGCACGGCTACCTGACCCTGTCCCTGCTGCCGGTGTTGGTCTCCCGCCTGTACGGGGTCGAGGGCGTGCGGATGGGGGTGAACTATGGGCTCAACCGGGTGCGGTTTCCCGCGCCGGTAAGGGTCGGCGGCGCGGTGCGGGCCACCGCCACCATCAACGAGGTGACCGCGGTCGGCGATGCCGTCCAGGTCGTTGCCACGGTCACCGTCGACAGTGACGCCGGCGGCAAACCGGTCTGCGTAGCGGAGACGGTCGGCCGCCTCCACGTCTGATCGGTCGCCTCCACGTCTGAACGGAAGGGAATCCGGTTGACGCCCTGGCCCCTCCGTGGTTCGTGTCGTGGTCACCCGTCGACCGGGCCCGCCGACCTCCGCTGGGCGGCGATCCCCAGTGCGGCGTCGACGGCGAGAAAGGCCAGCAGCGGCCCGCCGAACCAGGGCAGCGCCCAGCCGACGGCGACGGTCAGCGGCACGCCGAGCAGCAGCGCCCAGACGGGCAGACCACGGAGGCCGCCCCGGGCGGGTGGGGCGCCCGTCGGGGCGCGTCGGTCAGCCCGAGTGGGACGGCGCTGCCACCACATCCGGTAGCCCCAGACGACGACGCAGAGCAGGCCGAGGGCGAGCCCGGCGAGCAGGACCTGGTTGACCGGCCCGAAGAGCAGCCCCATGTGGGCCTGGATCCCGAGGCTGCTGAGCTGGGCGAGCAGCGGCCAGTCAGCGAAGTTGCTGCGGGCGGTGATGGCGCCGTCGGTGGGGTCAACGGCCACGCGGTCCCGGGCAACGGGCCAGGTGTTGTCGGTCTGGGCGACGGTCCAGGCAGCCCCCGGCTCCTCGGCGGGGGCGATCTCGATCGGGCCGGACAGCCCGGCGTCGCGGGCGACGGTGAGGACGCGGTCGAAGGTCGCCGGGTCCGCCGGTCCGCCCACTCCGGGTAAGCCGTGCTGGTGCTCCCCGCCGCTGTCGCTTGGACCGGTGCCCAGGCTCGTGTCGAGCGCGGGCCGACCGGCGTCGAGGGCGTCGAGGCCGGCGCCGAAGTTCGCGCCGGCGAATCTCGACCAGGTGAGGCCCGTCATGGACAGGAAGAGCAGGCCGACGGCGAGCCAGACGCCCATGGTGGCATGCCAGCTCCGGGTGCGGCGAACCCCCCGGTGGGACGCCAGGTCCGGCAGCAGCAGGTGCCGGATCCGGGCACGGCCGGTGGTTCGCCGGCGCCACCACAGGACGACGCCACCGAGGACGAGGAGCCACAGCCAGCTCGCGGCGATCTCGGAATAGTGCCGGCCGACGTCGCCGAGGTGCAGGTTGCGATGCAGGTCGTCCAGCCAGGTGGTGACCGGGGTGGCGCCGAACCACGTGGTTAGCTGTCCCGTCACCTCGGCCGTGTAGGGGTTGACGTAGACCGTGTGCTGCTTATCGCCCAGCTCGGGCTGCGAGAAGACCACCTGGGTGGTCCTGCCGTCGGCACCGGGCTGCACTGCGGCGAGGATGCCGTCCGGGTGCGCGGTTCGTGCGGCGGTGACCTGTTCGGCCAGCGTCCTCGGCTGGGCGCCGGTGCCGGCGACAGTGAGCTTGTCGCCGTACAGTGCCTGGTCCAACTGCGGTGTGACGGTGTATGCGAGGCCGGTCAGGGCGGCGATGACCAGGAACGGGGCGACGAGGATGCCGGTGTAGAAGTGCAGCCGGACCAGCAGCGCCGCGAGGGGTGTGCTCGGCCGGGCCGGTCGCGGGGCGGCGCTCCGGTCGGCGCCGGATTCCGCGGTGGAATCTCCGGACAACTTGATCATGGACATCTACTTCTCCGATCGGAGTGGAAGAGTATTGGGTCGACCGGCTCACGCCTCGAGGAGCGGTGGTGTCAGGCGGCGCCCGGTCGCCATCTCCCGTCGGATAGTCGGGTGTGATGTCCCGGTGGTTCCCTGGGCTTCGGCGTCTACCGTGACCGGTTCCGTCGACGGTCGAGCGCGACCGACCGCCACGACCCGCGCGAGCGGGACCACGCCGTCGACACCGACCGCCGGTAGGCCCGCCGCCGGCCGGCCCACCCGCGCGGCGGCCGGCGACGACGCGGTCGCGACGTCCGGTGCGAGCGGCCGGGCGGTGACGATACGTTGTCGAGGGGTGCCGGCTTTCGGGTTGGCCGTGCCATCGAGGTGGCCGAACAGGTGCCCGACAGTTTCGGCCGGCCAGCGGGCTCGGGCTGGCTCAGCCGGCCGTAGCACCACCGCGCCGGACGTCCCGGGCATCATCGACGGCGGTGAGCAGATCCTCGCGGGCCCGCGCCACTCGTGACCGGATCGTGCCGACCGGGCATTCGCACACCTGCGCCGCCTCGGCGTAGGACAGGCCGAGGATCTGGGTGGCGACGAACGCCTCCCGCCGCTCGGCCGGCAACGCCGCGACGAGGTGTTCCAGCGCGACCTGCCGGTCGAAGCCGCTGCGCGCCACGTCCGCAGCGTCGAACGAGTCCGACATCGGTACGGTACGTGGTCGAGCCGTCGCGGCGCGGACATGGTCGACGGCGACCCGGCGGGCGATGGCGAACAGCCAGGTCCGAGCGGTGGACCGGCCGGCGAACGACGGCAACGACCGTACCGCCCGCAGGAACACCTCCTGCGCCAGGTCGTCGGCTTCCGACGGCGAGACCAGTGCGGCGAGGAAACGGCGGACCTGTAGCTGTGTCGCCCGCACGAACCGGGTGGCGGCGTCGCGGTCACCCCGGCCGGCGGCCAGTGCCCACGCCGTGACCTCCGTGTCGTCGTCCGTCACCGGAACCTCCGCGTCCGCCGCGGCCCGACGGCGGCCTCGACGAGTCGTCGTAGTGATCGGGCGGTAGCGTACCGTACGCGCTGTCGTCCGCTCCCTCCACCGGTACGTGCCGGCCGGGCGACCGGATCAAACTCTGGTGCCGGATCAACCCTGGTGGACGAAGTCCCGGGCGGCCTGATCGATCGCCGCCCCGCCGTCCCGATCCACCGGTCCACACGCGGGCCCGCGCTCCGCCGGGCCGGGTTGGCCGCGGCGGGGTCAGCGCCTTCGGCCTCGTTCCACCACGCGGAGGGTGTTGCAGACGTCGGCGACGCCCGGAACGTCCCAGGCGAGTTCCCCGGCCGCCGTCCGCGCGTCGACGTGGGCGACCTTGCCGGCGAGGATGACCACCCGGTTCTGCACCGTCACCGTGATCTGCTGGCGTCGCGTCGTCCAGTCGATGCTGAGCCGCTGCGCGGCGAGCGCCGCCAGCCGGGTGTCCTCGTCATCCGGCTGCGGCGGGTCCCAGGTGGGGTGGAAGGGGTCGTTCTCGGGCGTGGACCAGGGCATGACCATGTCGGCGTCCTCATCTCGGGCGGGTTCGCGGGGGAGCGGATAGGCGCGGTCGTCAACCGTGTGACGCGGTCCGCTCAGACGAGCACCTCGGGCTCGGACGCGGTTCCGGACCGGGCCGCGACGACCGGGAACGCGGTCTCCAGGCGCATCGTGTGCAGCACGGTCAACACGAACCGGGACGGGGCGCGGAGGCACAGCACCGCGCCCCGCTGGCGCGCCTCCTGCCGGGCGCGGACCAGCAGGCCGAGACCGACCGAGTCGATCTGTTCGACGGCGGAGAGGTCCACCGTCACCCGGCCGTCGTGTTCCTCCACGGCTGCGAGTGCCGCCTGCAACGCCCCGGTGTCCGGTTCGGCGGCGGCCGGCACCGGGTCGCCGATCTCTTCGAGATCCTCGGCCCCGAGGGGGTGCGTGCCGGCCGCCGCCTCTCCAGGGGCGGGGAGCGGGGTGCAACGCGGGCACCGGTGCGGGCCGGTCGCGAAGGGGGAGCCGCTCCACCCGTGTTCCGACACCAGGGTCCAAACCACCTCGGCGTCGGGCAGGACGACGGCGGTGCTCGCGGCGGTGTCGCCGCAACCGTCGCAGATCAGGGTCATCGTGTTCTCGTCCGGCACGACGGTCATGGGTGCTTCCCTTCCTGGTCCGTCGGCGCGGTCGGGTCGGTGGCGGTCCGCCACCGGGTCGTGGCACCCTCCGCGGTGCGCGGTGCCCGCCCCGCGGTGGCGACGGCGAGGACGACTGCGGCACCGGCGAAGCCGGCCTGGACGCCCAGCCGGAGCAGGCTGGGCCCGGCGACGTCGAGCCCGGCGACGCGGGCGCTGATGGTGCCGAGCAGTGCGGCGCCGACGCCCACCGCGAGAGTCAGCCAGACCGGTGCGGCCGGCCGTCCCGGGAGGACGAGCCGTCCGAGTGCCCCGACGGCGAGGCCGACGACGAGGGCGTGGATGAGTGCGTTGCCGGTCACGGCTGCCTCCTCTCAGCTGGCGGCCCGGGGCGGTACGGCGACTCGCGCGCGACCGTGGACCGTGGAGAGGGTCCGGCTGGGTGCTCCGGCGGGGCGTGGGGGCGCTGTCGCTCCATCGGGGCTGGAGCTGACGATCGGGAGCGCGGCGTCCACGCGGGCGGTGTGCAGGATGCTGCGGATCCGGGGGTTGGGATCGCGGAGGACGAGAACGGCGCGGCGGCGGGTCAGCCGTCGGTGCACGTCGAGCAGCAGGCTGATGGCGGCGGCGTCGATGTGCCGGCATCCGGACAGATCGACCACCACCTCGTGCGGATCCAGCGACAGGATCCGGTCGAAGACGGCACCGACCTCTGGGAGCGTGTCCAGGTGTAGGTCCTCGGTGATGCCCACCTCGACCCGGGGTACCGTGCACTCCGGCGGGACGGCCTGCGGCGCGGTCATACCTGCCCTCCTTGCGTCACGGTTGTCCAGGCCCGCATTACACCCTCTAAGTGGATCTTGTCGCGGCCGGCGCGGTTGGATGACAGTCGCGTGACAAATCCTGCGGCGGGGGACCGCGGCTGGGCGCCTGGAGCACAGGCAGGGAGGATGCCGTTATGACAGCCGTACTGGTGATCGAGGATGACGACCGAATCCGGCTGGCGCTGCTGCTCGCGCTGGAGGAGGAGGGGTACGCCGCGCGCGGCGCGGCGACCGCCGAGGAGGGGCTGCGGTCCCAGCGGTCGGAGCCGGCCGACTACGTGCTGGTCGACCTCATGCTGCCGGGGCTGGACGGGTTCGAGTGCATCCGACAGTTGCGCCGGGACGACGACGTCCCGATCGTGGTGATCAGCGCACGCGACGACACGCACGACATCGTCGCGGCGCTGGAGGCCGGCGCCGACGACTACGTGGTCAAGCCGGTCGCCATCAAGGAGCTGTCGGCGCGGCTGCGGGCCCTGCGTCGCCGAGGGCGGACCCGGTCGGGCCCGGTCGCCGTGCAGGTCATCGGAGACCTGGAGATCAGTCCCGACGCCGGGGAGGTACGCCGGGCCGGACAGCCGGTGTCGTTGACCCGCACGGAGTTCCGGCTGCTCTGCGAACTGGCGGAGCACGCCGGGCGGGTCCTGTCCCGGCAGCAGCTGCTCCAGCGGGTCTGGGGGTACGACACCGGCGACGAGCGCCTGGTCGACGTCCACGTCGGGCGGCTGCGCCAGAAGATCGAGGCGGAGCCGGGCAACCCGCGATACCTGGTCACCCTGCGCGGCCTCGGCTACAAGCTGCAACGATGAGACGGCTCGGGCTCCGCGCGCGGGTGACGGCCGGGTTCGCCGTCGGCGCCGCGCTGCTGGCGTCGTCGATGGCGCTGATCTCGTACGACCTGACCCGGCGCTCCCTGCTCGACGAACGGGAACACACCGCCGTACGCGTGGCGTACTTCGACGCGGCCGTGGTGCGCACCGGGCTGGACACCGATCACCCCGACGTCGTCGAGGTGTTGCGGTCGCTGGACACCGGCAGCACCCGGCGGCCGCTGCTGCACCTCGACGGTGCCTGGTACGCGCGCACCGCCGAGGCTGCGGCGACCGGCGTGCCGGACGCGCTGCACGAGTGGGTCCGCGGCGGCCGGCCCGCCGTGCAGCGGGTTCGGCTGGCCGGGCAGCTCACCCTGCTGGTGGGCGTGCCCCTGTCGGACCGGGCGACCTACTACGAGCTGACCTCGTTGCGGGAACTGGAGGAGACCTTCCAGGTGCTCGCGCTGGCGCTGACCGCCGTGGCGATCATGGTCGCGGGCTCCGGCGCGGCCTTCGGCTGGTACGCGACGCGGCACAGCCTCCGCCCGCTGACCGCGGTTGCGGACGCCGCCGAGAAGATCGCCGGCGGCGATTTCACCATCCGGCTGGCCCCGACCACCGACTCCGACCTGACCCGCCTGTCGACCTCGTTCAACGACATGGTCGACCAACTGGCCCGGCGGATCGAACGGGACCGGCGCTTCGCCGCCGACGTGAGCCACGAGCTGCGCTCCCCGCTGCAGACCCTCGCCGCCGCCGCGAGCGTGCTCACCCGCCGGCGTGAACACCACGATGAGCGAACAGCGACCGCGGCGGGACTGGTCGTCGACGAGATCGACCGCTTCCAGCAGCTCGTCAACGACCTCATCGAGCTGGCCCGCGCCGACCAGCCCGCCCAGCGGGAGCCTGTGGACGTGGCGGCGCTGGCCCGCGAACTGTGCCGCGGCCGCGCGCTGCCGGCGGACCTGGTGGACGTCGAACCCGGCACGCCAACCGACTGGCGGGTCGACCGGCGGCGGATCGAGCAGCTGCTGGTGAATCTGCTGGAGAACGCGGTCCGGTACGGCGGCGGCCCGATCGCGGTGCGCCTGTCGGCCGCCCGCGGCGCCGGCGTGATCGAAGTGGACGATGCGGGCGCGGGCGTACCGGTCGAGGACCGGGAGGCCATCTTCGACCGGTTCGTCCGCGGGCGCGCCGCGCACGCCCGCGCCGCCACCGACGGCACCGGGCTCGGTCTGGCCATCGTCGCGCAGCACGCCGCGGCGCACGGCGGACGCGCCACGGTCGACGACCGGCCCGGCGGCGGCGCCCGCTTCCGGGTGGAACTGCCCGGGAGTGTCGAGTGACCGCCCGGGCGGCGGGGGCCGTGCTGCTCGTCCTGTTCCTCGCCGGTTGCGGCGTCCCCACCGACGACCGGCCGCGCGCCGTGGAGGCGCCGCCCGGCGTGTTCCCCACCCCCGGTGCGACCACCTCCACCGTCCCGACCGGCCAGGTAGACGAGGCGCTCTGCTTCGTGCGCGACGACCACCTCGTCAAGGTCGTCCGGCGCATCGACACCCCGCCGACGGTCGACCAGCAGCTCGAGCACCTGCTCGCCGGGCCGAGCCCGGCCGAGCGTGACTCCGGGCTGATCACCGCGCTGCCCGGGGCCGTGGCCGCTGCGGGCGTTCGGCTCGCCGGTACGCGGGCCGAGATCGACCTCCCCGCGACGGGTGACGAGACCGGCCGCAGCGATGAGGTCCTCGCGTTCGGGCAGATCGTCTGCACCCTGACCGCCCACGCGGAGGTCGACGCGGTGTCGTTCATCCGGGACGGCCAGCCACTCGGGGTGCCCCGCGCCGACGGGTCGCTGTCCCAGGTGCCCCTCGTCGCCGCTGACTACGCCGAGCTCACCCGCCCCGGTTGACGGCATCGGCAGCGTCCGCGGCCGTCACGCGTACGGCCTTCGGCGGGCGCGCTGGAGGCTCCCCGACCTGGGGTGCGGCTCCGCCGGCCAGTTCAGCCGGCCGACGGCGCCGCAACCCCGGTGGCTGGGGCCTGGTCAGCGGCCGTCCAGTTCGGCGAACTGGCCCGGGCTCCGGCCCGGGCCGGCCGGGCCCCGGTAGGCCTGGGCGATGTCGAGCCAGCGATCGGCGATCTCACCGGTGGCCTGCAGGGCCAGGTCGTCGCGGTGGCGGCGGCGGGAGACCAACAGACAGAAGTCCCACGCGGAGCCGGTCACCGTCGCCGGCGAATCCTGCGGACCGAAGGTCCACACCCGGCCCGACGGGGCGGTCAGCTCGAAACGCAGCTCGGCGTCCGGTGGCGTCAGGCCCCGAGCCAAATAGCCGAAGTCCCAGGTGCGGGCGGCGAAGCCGACCAGGTGCCCGACCCGGTCGGTCGGCGTCCGGCGGACCTTGAGTGCGTCGGCGATGTCCTGCCCGTGCCCGAACAGCTCCAGCATCCCGGCGGCGGCGAGGACACCCGGCGGCAGTGGGCGCACCAGCCACGGCACCAACTGGGTGGACGGCACCGCGACGAGCGCCTTCACGGCGGCGGTCCGCTCGGCCCGCCACCGCTGCAGCAACACCTCCGGCGGGTCGTCGAGGTACTCCGACAGGGCGGCCTCCACGTTGCCGTTGAAGTCGCCGCTGAGCCGGGAGAGCATCGCCGTGAAGGCGTCCGGCTGCGCTGCCGCCATCCCGGCGATGCGGAACGTGGCCGTCAGGTGGGCGATCTGGTGGGCGATCGTCCATCCTGGTGCCGGGGTCGGCAGCGCCCACTGTTCCGGGGCCAACCCGGCCACCAGCCCGTCGACCTCGTTGCCCTCGGCCACCAGGGCGGCCATCACGTCCTGCTGATCGGTCACGTCGTACCCCTTCCGGTTGTCTGGTCGTCGGCGCGGGCCGGGTTGGGATCGCCGGTCCGCGGGAGGATGGTCGGTGGCCCGGGCCCGCCGAAATCGGCCGGCAGGCGCCATGGCCGCGGGCGGCGCGGATCGCGGACCGCGAGCAGGGTGGCGGCGCCCAGTACCACCACCCCGTTGACGAGGAGCAGTACCGCGCTGAGCGGATCGACGGTGTGCAGATGGGAGTCGAGGAGATCGGTGGCGGCTCGGTCCAACGCCGGCCCGGCCGGTGCGGGCGGGCGGCCGGTCCCGACGCTGAACCGCAGCGTGCCGCGGCTTTCGCCGCCGTCGTGAAAGCTGACGTGCCAGGCCACGGTCAGGTCCCCGGTGACCCCGGGGGTGACCGGTTGCCGTAGCGTCCACCGGTCCGCCCGCCGCGGCTCCCCGGTGCTCACCTCCGCCGCCCGGGCGTCCAGCACCACGACGTGCGAGTCGGTGAGCTCCGGCTCCCCGGTGAAGGTCAGCTCAACCGCCGCCGGCGTCGTCGCGAGCGTCGCGTCGGCGGCCGGGTCGCTGGTGGTGAGCCGCTCGTCCGCGTGGGCCGCGCGCGGTCCCGCCAGGACGACGAGCGCGGCCACGGACAGCACGGCGAGGGCGTACGCCGCGCGGGCCATCTCAGACCGGGGCCGGCGTAGCCGGCTGGCCGAGAGCGCGCTGCTGCGCTGCCAGGCAGCTGCACGACGCCGCGTGCAACTCCGGGTCGGACGGACGCAGGTGCCGGTACATCGCGATGACCATCGGTATGAAGACCACGCTGTTGTAGAACAGGTGCAGCTCGACCCGGCCGACCAGTACCTCGATGATGCTGGTGGGCACCGTCCGCCCGAACAGGAACACCCCGGTCTGCGCCTGCGCGAACAGCAGCAGGTGCTCGATGTGGTGCCAGAACTGGAACAGCAACGCCACCGTCCACCAGGTGCGTGAGCGGCCGGTGAAGCCGGGCCGCAGCAGAAACAGACCGATCAGCATGACCAGCGCGTAGCCGTAGTGCAGCCACTCCGAGGTCACCAGCCCGGGGAACCACTGCCCGAGGACGCCCCGCGCCTGCGGTCGGGGCATTCCCAGCACCCAGATCTGGTACGCCTGCACCAGGTGTTCGGCCCAGTGCGCGAGCACCACGACCAGGTACGCGATGAGCGCCGACCGGTGGTGTCGCCCGTTGAGCCGGCGGACGAGACCGTTTCGGCGCGGTGTACTGACGACGGTTGCCATGCGGATTCCGTCCCTCCTGGCTAGTGCTCTCCCGGCCAGGCTAACGGTGCACCCGATCCCGTTCGTCTTCAATTTTGCGCAGTTGTCCGCGATGCTGTGTGTGCAATTCCCGCCCGCATTGACGGCGCTTCCCGGCCACGGCCCGCGCCGTGTGCCACTGCCGGGGCGCGAGCGTCGGCTGCGCACGTCCGAAGATGCGTTGGAACGGTGGTCGACGCAAGCTGTAGCGGCGGAGACCGGCGCCGTGGATGCGAAATCCGGCCGTGGTGGACGCGGCCGGAGAGACTTTCGAGTCGACCTCGTCCGGCCAGCCGGCCCGGCTTCCCGTCATTTAATCCCGACGCGCATGTGAAAGGAGGGATGACCCGTGCACGACAGCGCCCAGCACGACGTGACGACAATGACGCTCGAAGCGTTTGCCGACACCATTCTTCCAGGGGAGAAACGCTTCCCCGACGACGTCGCGGTGGCCGGCGCGGCCGACGGTGGCGGCGCGGTCGCCTCCGGCGCCGTCGCCGTGCTCCGAACCGACGAGGGCGGCATGGCTCCCGCGCTGGACAACCTCGCCGAGGCGCTCAACGGGCACGCCGGCGGGTACGCGGCCGAGCGCGGCCTGCGTCTCGACTCGACGGTGCCGCCGTTCGTCGCCCTCTCCTTCACCGATCGCACCGACCTGGTGACGCGGTTGACCGACCCGGCCCACCCGCAGCGAGACGTCTGGGTGAGCGTGGCGATGTTCAGCACGATCGCCTTCGACGCCGCCGCGCATCTGCACACCACCGAGGCCCTCGCCGCCGGGCATCCGGGAATGACCACGATGGGGTTCAAGCCGCCGGGGGCCGACAACCTGTGGCGTTTCCCGGAGTTCTCCTACGGCCGGCAGCTCGCCCGCCCCCACCCCGACACGACACCCTCAGGGAGTCCGGCATGACGGCCATCGAGAGCACTGACGTCGTGGTGGTCGGCAGCGGGTTCGGCGGCGCGATTGCCGCCTACCACCTGGCGGCTGGCGGCGCCCGGGTCGTGGTGCTGGAGCGCGGACCGTGGCTCACCGGGCAGGACTTCGACCAGGACTTCAAGTTCGGCGCGTCGTCCACCCGGGCCTTCGACTTCACCGTCGCCGACGGTATGAGCGTGCTGGCCGGCAACTGCGTCGGTGGTGGCAGCGTGGTCTACTTCGCCGCGATGCCGCGTGCGCCGCGGTTCGTCTTCGAGCGGCACGGCAGCATCGGCCGCCGGATGTGGCCGGCCGTCATCAGCCGCAACGCCCTGGATCCCTGGTACGACCGGGTCGCCGAGGCGCTGCCCGTCACCCGGCAGGAGTGGTCGGAGGTGCCGTACGCGGGCGGCCTGTGGGCCGCGGCCTGCCACCACGCCGGACGCACCGCGAACCCGGTGCCGGTGGCGATCGACAACGAGAAGTGCGTCAACTGCAACTGGATGATGTCCGGCTGCCGCTTCGACGCCAAGCGTTCGCTGCTGCTCAACTACCTGCCGGCCGCGTTGGCCCACAACGCGCAGATCCGGCCGCTGCACGAGGTGCAGAAGCTGACCAGGACCGACGACGGTGGCTACCGGCTGCACTACACCGTGATCGACGACGTCGACTACCGGGTCGAGGCGGGCTGCGGCGTGATCGACGCGAAGATCGTCGTGCTGGCCGCCGGCGCCGGGGCGACGCCGGTGATCCTGCAACGCTCCGCCGACACCCTCGGTCCGATGCCGGCCGCGGTGGGACGTTACTTCTCCGGAAACGGGGAGCGGTTGAACACCGCGGTCATCGACGAGGAGCGGGTGCGTGACGTGCTGGGGCTCAGTCGCTCCGACGGGGTGCCGTACGAGGCGTACCAGATCGGCAAGGGACCCTGCGTGGCCAGTTGGGACCGACTGGACGGGTCGCTACCGGAGTACCTGCGCTACTCGCTGGAGCAGCTCTACTTCCCACCCGGGTTCGGCACCATCCTCGCCCAGGTGCCCGACCCGACCGGGCCGGCCTGGTTCGGCGTGGCGAAGAAGGAACTGCTCCGGCACTGGAAGTCCTGGTTGACCGTCTTCACGATGAGCGAGGACGACAACGAGGGCGTCTTCGGACCGCCCCCGCCCACCGGTAACTCGGTCCGGGTTTCCCAGCAGATGCTCGGGCGGGGGTCACTGCGCTACCGGCCCACCGAGAACACGCTGCGTGGCTGGGCCGCCTCGGACGCGGAGGTGCGGGACATTCTGGAAC
This sequence comes from Micromonospora sp. WMMA1363, assembly GCF_030345795.1. NCBI lineage: Bacteria > Bacillati > Actinomycetota > Actinomycetes > Micromonosporales > Micromonosporaceae > Micromonospora > Micromonospora sp. WMMA1363. The sequence goes on along the minus strand of NZ_JAUALB010000001.1, from coordinate 1,407,951 downwards.
GCGACGGTCTGGCCCGGGTCATGCCGTGGACCAACGACGTGGTCGGGGCGTACACCGTGCATCCGCTTGCGTCCTGCCGCATCGGCGACGACCCGGCTACCTCGGCGCTGGACGACCGGCACGAGCTGCGTGGCAACCCGGGCATCTTCGTCACCGACGGCTCGGCGGTGCCGGGCGCGCTGACGGTCAACCCGGCGATGACCATCGCGGCGCTGGCCGAACGGGCGGTCCCCGGCATCGTCGAGGCCGCCCGGCAGCGCGGTGTCCCGGTGCGCTACGGCGCACCCGCGCCGGACGGCGCGACGGCCGGCCGGGACGCGGTGCTGCCTCTGGTGGGCGGCGCGACACGTCGGTAGCCGTCTTCCGGCGGGGTCGTTCGCCGCCCCGCCGGACGTATCCCGGCACCGGCTCACACCGGCGGCGCGCCGCTCCGACGACCGTATCGAGGAGGCACCGTGGTCAACAGGTTCGCCCGGGCTGCCGTCCGCCGCTCGCTGGGGCGCGTTCGGTACCTCCGCCCGGTCTTCCCGTCGTCGGCGCCGCCGGCCGTGCGCCGGGTGTACGACCCGTTGGAGCGCGAGTTCGGCGTCCTCGCCCCGCCTGTGGCGCTGCACGCGCCGGCGCCGCGGGCGCTGGCCGCCGCGTGGGTGATCCTGCGGGAGACGCTGGTCGCCCGGGGCCGCTGCACCCGTGCCGCCCGGGAGGCGGTCGCCGCGGCTGTCTCCGTCGGCAACGCGTGTCCGTACTGCGTGGACGTGCATGCCTCCACCATGCAGGGCCTGGTCCGGGGATCGGATGCCGCCGCCGTTGCGGCCGACCGCGTCGACTCGATCGGCGACCCGGGGGTCCGCGAACTGGTGCGTTGGCTACGCGACGACGCCTCGGCCACCGGCGACGCGCCGCCGTTCCCGGCCGAGGCGGCTTCCGAAGTGATCGGCGTGGCGGTGACCTTCCACTACCTGAACCGGATGGTGAACGTCTTCCTCGACGCCTCGCCGATGCCGGCGGTTCTGCCCGGTCGGCTGCGTGGCGGGGCCCGCCGGCTCCTCGGCGTGCTGCTGCGCCCGGCGGCCCGCCGGGCGGCTGCGCCCGGTGACGCCCTGGATCTGCTTCCGACCGCGCCGCTCCCACCGGACCTTGGCTGGGCCACCGGCACCCCCACCGTCGCCGCCGCGTTCGCACGAGCGTCGGCGACGGTGGACGAGCTGGCCGACGCGGTCGTGCCGACGCCGGTGCGGGATCTGGTGGGGGAGCGCATCGCCGCCTGGGACGGCAGCCCGCCCGGCCTCAGCCGGGCCTGGGCCGCCGACGCCGTGGCCGCGCTGCCCCCGGGGCACCGGGCCACCGCGCGGCTGGCGCTGCTCACCGCGATGGCCTCCTACCAGGTCGACGACGCGGTGGTCGACGACCATCGGCGCCGTGCGCCCGGCGACGCGGACCTGGTGGCTGTGACCGCTTGGGCCAGCCTCACCGCGGCCCGGCAGCTGGGCGCCCGGCTGGCCCGGGACGCCCGGCGGCCAGCCGACCGGCCTGGCGGGGGCTGACCCGGCCGGTAGCCGCCAACCAGGCCACCGTGTCGGCGACGGTGCGCTCGAACGGCACGGGCGACCCGTCCAGCAGCCGGTCGGTGGCCGAGGTGTCCACCGGCCCGGCCACCGCGCAGGTGTAGATGGCGCCGTACTCGGCCGGTAGGTGCACGGGTGTGACGCGTTGCACCAGCCCGGTCACCGCGCCGACCGGCAGCATCGCGGCGGCCGGCAGACGTACCGCGGGCAGCGCCCGCCCGGTCACCCGGCGAAGCACGTCCAGGTACTCCCGGGTGTCCACGTAGCGACCCGGCCCCAGGTACCGGCGGGGGCCGCGCCCCGGCTCGAGCACCATGGCGTGCAGGCGGGCCACGTCCCGTACGTCACCGACCGGAAAGCCACCGCGCGGCCAGATCGGCATCAGCCCACGTAAGGCGTTGCGCAGCCGGGCGGTTTGGTCACCCAGGTGTGGGTCGTGCGGTCCGAGCGCCGCCAGCGGGTACGTCACGACGACCGGCGCGCCCGCGGCCTGATGCCGCCGGGCCACCCGCTCGGCACTCGCCTTGCTGGCCAGGTACGTCTCCCGGGGCTCGCCCACCTCCGCCTCGGCAGTGATCGGGCTCCGCCGCGCTGGCACCAGCGCGCCGAAGGTGGAGACGTGCACGACCGGGTCGAGCCCGGCGGCGACGGCGGCGCCGAGCACCAGCTCGGCGCCGCGCACGTTGACCGCCCGCAAGCGGGCGTGGTCGCGGGTGTCGAAGCTGTACACCGACGCGGCGTGCAGAGCCGCCGTGCATCCGTGGACGGCGGCGGACACGGCGGCCGGGTCGGTCACCTCGCCCGTGACCACCTCGACCGCGGCGGGCTGCACCCCCAGCGGCCGCAACGCCACCGGCACCCGCGTCGGGTCCCGGACGAGCAGGCGCACCGGATGCCCCGCCGCGACCAGCGCCGCCACCGAGTGCGACCCGAGGAACCCCGTACCACCGGTCACCAGCACCGTCATCGCGAAGACACTCCTGTCGGTTCACGGGCCCGTGCGGCGATTATCGGCGGCCGGCGGGGTTGGCTCTTCTCGTGACGTGCGCCGTCCAGGGGCGACGGTCCGACCGCGAGTGGCTGCGCAATCTGGAATATCCCAGCTGACGGCGACCGAGGCATCCTTGTGAGCGAACAGCTACACACCATCGCCGTGTCGTCGGCCGCCGTGCCGTCACCTCCGGCGATGTTCCAGGGGAGGCGGGCAATGGTTGCCGGACGGGTAGTCTCGTCGGTCGTCCAGCGCCAGGTCAGGTACGTCCGGCCGGTGCCGGTCCCGACGGCCGCGGGGGTGGTGGGTGCGGTCTACGGCCAAGCCGCCGAGGAGATGCGGATCGTCAATCCGCCGGTGCTGCTGCACTCGTCGGCGCCGCCGGTCCTGGCCGCGTACTGGATGCTCATGCGGGAACCGCTGCTGGCCACCGGCAACGCCGGCCGGCTGGCAAAGGAGGCGGTGGCCGCCGCCGTCTCGGTGGCCAACATCTGCCCGTACTGCGCCGACATGCACAGCACCGGGATGTACGAGCTGGGCGACGCCGGCGACGCGGAGGCGATCGTCGCCGACCGGGTCGAGCAGGTGCGCGACGAGGCGGTCCGGCAGGTGGCGGGCTGGGCCCGCTCGGCGCACCTGGCCGACCTGCCGGGGGTCGCCGACGCCCCGTTCGGCGAGGCGGACCGTCCCGAGCTGGTCGGTGTCCTGGTCGCCTTCCACTACCTGACCCGCATGGTCAACGTCTTCCTGGCGAACTTCCTGCTGCCTCCTGGTCTGGGGTCGAGCGCCCGCCGCCGGCTCAAGTTCGGCATCAGCCGGCTGCTGCGCCCGACGCTGCGCGAGCCGTATCCGCCGGGCCGCGCGCTGTCCCTGCTGCCGCCGGCGGACCTGCCCGCCGATGCCCGGTGGGCCGCCGGCAACCCGGCCGTGGCCGCGGCCGTGGCCCGCTCATACGCTGCCTTCGAAGCGGCCGGCAAACGGACGCTTACGCCGGCGGTCCGCGAGCGGGTGCTCCGCCGGCTGGCGGATTGGCGGGGCGAGGAGACCGGCATCAGCCGGCAGTGGTGCGAGGACTCGGTCGTCGACCTGTCCCCCGCCGATCGCGCCGCCGGTCGGCTCGCCCTGCTCACCGCGTTCGCCTCCTACCAGGTCGACGAGGAGGTGGTGGACGAGTTTCGCGCCCACCATCCCGACGACCGCAGCCTGGTGGAGGCCGCCGCCTGGTCGAGCTTCGCCGCCGCCCGCCGGGTGGGCAGCCACCATGTGCCACGGTCGTACCTGCTCCACCGTTGAGCGGCTTCGATTCTCGCGGGCGGCCCCGGGCGCCACCCGCCACCGAATCTGGGGAGGATTCATGGCAAGCGCGGTGGGCTCGGTGCGCCGGATGCTGCTGGCGCCGTCCCTGGCCGATGTCTCCTTCCGGCGGCGGAACTTCCCGGCGACGCCGTCGGCGACCACCGATCGGCTCGAGTCGGTGCCGCGCGCGGTGATCTGCGGCTTCGAGTGGGGCATCGACACCCGCGACCAATGGGAGCTCGAACGGCGGCTGGAACTGGTCGAGGAGGATCTGCGCGGCTTCGCGTACGAGGGTGCCACCATGGCCTGCACCGTGCTGGACGTCATGCCGGGTCGCTCGAACCGGACCCGCGCGCTGCTCCTCGGTCCGGGTCGGCCGCACGTCTTCCTCGCGTACATCGGCATCGGTTTCGCGATGGCCCGGCTCCCACGGCTCCTCTGGCGGAAGGTGTTGCCCGACCTGAGCGGGATCCCCTACCACCCGACGATGAGCTGGCTGGCGGTGGACGGGTATGGCTTCGACCGGGCCTACTTCGACACCGAGCGCGTCGTCGACCGGCAGGAGCGGCTCGCCCGGTACCCCTGGCAGGGGGCGGCGGGCTACTTCCCCCGGGCGGTGGACCAGGGCGTCGGCCGGGCCCTGTGGTTCGTCCACGGGGGGCGGGTTCCGGACGTGGCGGCGGCGGTCGGCCGGTTCGCCGCCGACCGGCATCCGGACCTGTGGAGCGGGGTTGGGCTCGCCGCCACCTTCGCCGGCGGTTGCGCCGCCGAGCCGCTGCGCCGCGCCGCCGGCGAGCACGCTTCGGACCTGGCCCAGGGCGCGGTGTTCGCGGCCAAGGCCCGCTCCTGGTCCGGGTGCGTCCCGGAGCACACCCGATCGGCCCTGGCCGGGCTCACCGGGATGACGGTGGAGGCCGCCGCCGAGTTCGCCGACGAGGTCGCCGTCCCCGACGCCGTGGGCGGACACGTGCCGCCGTACGAGATCTGGCGCAACCGGGTGCGGGCGCGGTTCCACGCGGCGGCGACCCCCGGTTGATCCCGTCGCTCCCAGCCCATTCGGCAATGAGGCTTATGCATTCGTGGGTACTGGCACTATCCGCTTCCGTCGTTGTCGTCGATAATCTTTTCCTCGATTAGCACAATCGAAGAAGACGCGACGTACCGGCCGCTGGCACCGTTTCATCCACAGTTGTCAGAGGGCTAGCGTGTCCTCGTTTGGGGGAGACCGTGACCAGTGCCTGGCGGACGCTCAGACGTCGCATTCTCACACCCGACATGTCGGCCACGAACCTCGACGTGCGTGGATTCAAAGCCAAGAATCCAGCCGCGCGGGAAATGCTCGAAACCGTAGGGCGCACGTTCCTGACCGGATATTCCTACGCGGCGGAGACGCCATCGCCCGACCCATTGTCGCGGCGACTCGACGTGACCCCGACGCGATTCCGCGGGTTCGCGTACGAGGGTGCGGCGATGGCCCTGGCGGTGCTCGACGCGTTACCCGGTCCACGTCGTCACGTGGCCCGGTTTCTCGCCGGACCCGGCGACGCCCACATCTACATGGCGTACGTCGGGGTGGGCTGGGCGATGGCCCGGCTACCGCGGTTCCGCTGGTGGACGCTGACCGCCCCCGACCCGCTGGTGCGCTGGTTGGTGCTGGACGGTCTCGGCTTCCACCAGGCGTACTTCGCCACCGACCGGTACGTGTACGGCCAGTACCGGGAGGCCGCCTTCCCATGGCCACCGGGCGACGCCCACCGCGGCTACGCCGACCACGCCATCGACCAAGGCATCGGCCGGGCGCTCTGGTTCGTCTGCGGTACCGACGCCGAGCGGGTCGCCGAGACCATCGAGGGCTTCGCCCCCGGCCGGCGGGCGGACCTGTACAGCGGCGCCGGACTGGCGGCCACGTACGCGGGCGGGGCCGACGAGGAGGAACTGCGGGCGTTCCGGCGGCGCGCCGGTGCGTACCACACGCACGTCTCCCAGGGCAGTGTCTTCGCCGCCTCGGCCCGCGTCCGGGCGGGGCTCGTGGTCCCGCACAACGAGGTGGCGACCCGGGCACTGTGCGGGATGACCGTGGTCGAAGCCGCCGACCTGGCCGAACGCCGCCGGCCGCGAGGCGACACGCCGGGCGGGCCGCCCGGCTACGAGGTCTGGCGGCGGGCCGTGGCGGACGAGTTCGTCGTGATCGGAAGGAACTGACAAGATGTCGATGACAGTGAGATGGCTGCGCCGCCAACTGGCCGGGGCGCTGGCTCTCGTGCTGATGGTGGGCCTGTTCCTCGCCTCCCGGCTGCCGTACGCCTCGGCCGACGAGCGGTCGGAGCTGGCGGACCGCTACCGGTTCACGCCGACGGCGATCGCGCTGCCGGGCGGGTTCCCGCAGCAGACCATCCGCCGGGTCAATCAGGACTACCAGCAGATCGACGCCTGGATTTCGTCGGTCGGCTCCGCCATCGCGATGAACGACCTGGACGGCGACGGGCTGGCCAACGACCTCTGCGTCACCGACCCCCGCACCGACCAGGTCAGCATCACCCCGGTGCCCGGTTCGAGCGGCGACCGGTACACCCCCTTCGCGCTGCGCCCGGACCCACTGCCGATGACCACACCGATGGCGCCGATGGGCTGCGTGCCCGGCGACTTCAACGAGGACGGCCGGATGGACCTTCTGGTCTACCTCTGGGGCCGGACGCCGATCCTCTACCTGACGAAGGCCGGCGTCACCGGACTGAGCGCCGCGGCGTACCAGCCGACCGAGCTGGTGCCCGGCGCCGCCGACCGGTACGAGGGCCCGCTGTGGAACACCAACACCGTCGCTGTCGACGACTTCGACGGCGACGGCCACGTCGACATCTACGTCGGCAACTACTTCCCGCACAGCGCGGTCCTCGACGACACCGTCAGCGGCGGGGTCGAGATGAACGACTCGATGTCCCACGGCATCAACGGTGGCGAGGACTACTTCTTCCGCTTCACCGGCGGCAGCGGCGGCCCCGAACCGACAGCCACCTTCGAACAGATCGACGACGTCCTGCCCCGCGCGGTGTCCAAGGGCTGGGCGCTCGCGGCCGGCGCCAACGACCTCGACGGCGACCATCTGCCCGAGCTCTACATCGCGCACGACTTCGGCCCGGACCGGCTGCTGCACAACCGCTCCACCCCCGGCGAGCTGAAGTTCGCGCTGGTGGAGAGCGCTGTCGGCCGCGCGCTGGTGCCCAAGTCCAAGCGGGTCGGCCTGGACTCGTTCAAGGGCATGGGCGTCGACTTCGGTGACCTCGACGGCGACGGCCGGTACGACATGTTCGTCAGCAACATCACCACGTCGTTCGGCATCGAAGAAAGCCACTTCGCGTTCATCGACACCGCGACGGACAACGCCGACCTGCGTAGGCAGTTCGCCGAGGGTCGCGCCCCGTACGCCGACCGCAGCGCGCCGCTCGGCCTCGCCTGGTCGGGCTGGGGCTGGGACGCCAAGCTGGCCGACTTCGACAACGGTGGCACCCTGGTCGTCGCACAGGCCACCGGTTTCGTCAAGGGTGAGGTGAACCGCTGGCCGCAGCTCCAGGAACTGGCCACCGCCAACGACGAGCTGCTGCGCCACCCGCTGTGGTGGCCGCACGTCAACTCCGGCGACGACATCGGCGGCAGTCAGCGGCTGCACTTCTTCGTCAAGGATCCGGGCGGCCGCTACGTGAATCTCGCCGGTGAGCTGGGCCTCGACATCCCGGTGCCGACCCGCGGCATCGCCACCGGTGACGCCGACGGCGACGGCCGGCTGGACTTCGCCGTGGCCCGGCAGTGGGACGAGCCGGTCTTCTATCACAACCAGAGCCCGTCGCCGGGGGCCTTCCTCGGGCTCCGGCTGGTCCACGACGGTCCGGCCGTGTCCGAGGCTGGCCGGCCGGCGCCGGGTTCCCCGGTGGTCGGCGCCCAGGTTCGGGTCACCACCGCCGACGGGCGCACCTTCGTCACCCGCGTCGACGGTGGCAGCGGCCATTCCGGCAAGCGCAGCCACGAGGCGCATGTCGGCCTGGGCCGTGACATCACCGGCCCGGTCCGGGTGGACCTGCGGTGGCGCGACCGCGCCGGCGAGGTCCGGCAGCAGGAAATTCGGTTGGCCCCGGGCTGGCACACGCTGCGGCTCGGCTCCCAGGCCCAGGAAAGGTGAGCGACATGGCCGCGACCACGCCCTCTGGCCCCCGCCACGATCCCAAGGTTATCAAGGCGCTGCGCAACTTCGCGATCTCGATCACGGTGTTCAACATCGTCGGCTACACGGTGCTGGGCTTCGAGCAGCCATGGCTGTGGCCGTTCGTGGCGCTCGCCACCGGCTACACGCTGGAGATCGTCCTGGAGACGGTGGGCGCCCGGGCAGAGGGCCGCACCCCCCGCTACCTCGGCAACGGACTGCGTGGGCTCGTCGAGTTCCTCTATCCGGCCCACATCACCAGCCTCGCGGTGAACATGCTGATCTACGTCAACGACCAGATCCTGGTGCTGATGTTCGGCGTGGCCGTGGCGATCGGCGCGAAGTGGGTGCTGCGCGCACCGCTCAGGGGCCGGATGCGGCACTACATGAACCCGTCGAACTTCGGCATCGCGATGATCCTGCTGCTCTTTCCGTGGGCCAGCATCGCCCCGCCGTACCACTTCACCGAGCACATCACCGGCTTCTGGGACTGGTTCGTCCCGGCGATCATCATCGTCGGCGGCACCATGATCAACGGGAAGCTGACCGGCCGGATGTGGCTCATCCTCGGCTGGACGTCGTTCTTCGTGCTCCAGGCCGTCGTCCGCGGCATGGTCCTGGACACCTCGATCCCCGGCGCGTTGGCCATGATGACCGGCACCGCCTTCGTGCTGTTCACCAACTACATGGTCACCGACCCGGGGACCAGCCCGTCCCCGCCCGCCGCGCAGTTCGCCTTCGGCGCCGGCGTCGCGGTCGTCTACGGCTTCCTCACCGGCGCGGGCATCGCGTACGGGATCTTCTTCGCCACCGCCCTGGTCTGCGCCTCCCGCGGCGGCTTCCACTGGGCGCTGCACTTCGTCAACCAGGCCCGCGAGCGGCGCGAGGCCCAGGCGGCACCGTCGCTCGCCCGGACGTCGGCCGTTCCCGTGGTCGTCGCCCCCGAATCCGGCAAGGAGCGTGTGCCGGCATGAGCAGGATCGCCATCGTCGGGATGGCCAACCGCTATCCCGACGCCACCTCGCCCGGCGAGCTGTGGGAGAACGCCGTCGCCGGACGGCGCGCCTTCCGCCGCCTTCCGGACGTGCGGATGCGGCTCGACGACTACTGGGACCCTGATCCGGCCGCCCCGGACCGCTTCTACGCCCGGACCGCCGCCGTCATCGAGGGCTACGAGTTCGACCGGATCGCCTACAAGATCGCCGGCAGCACGTACCGGTCCACCGACCTCACCCACTGGCTGGCGCTGGACGTCGCCGCCACGGCCCTGGCCGACGCCGGCTTCCCGATGGCCGAGGGACTGCCCCGCGAGCGCACCTGCGTGGTGGTCGGCAACAGCCTCACCGGGGAGTTCTCCCGCGCCAACCAGATGCGGCTGCGGTGGCCGTACGTGCAGCGGATGGTGGCCGCCGCGCTCAAGGAACAGGACTGGGACGACGACCAACTGGCCACCTTCCTCGCCGACTTCGAGGCCCGCTACAAGGCGCCGTTCCCCGGCATCGACGAGGACACCCTGGCCGGTGGCCTGTCCAACACCATCGCCGGCCGGATCTGCAACCACTTCGATCTCAAGGGCGGCGGGTACACCGTCGACGGCGCCTGCTCGTCCTCGCTGCTCTCCGTCGCCACCGCGTGCAAGACGCTGCTCGACGGCGAGGTGGACGTCGCGGTGGCCGGGGGGGTGGACATTTCCATCGACCCCTTCGAGATCATCGGTTTCGCCAAGACCGGTGCGCTGGCCCGGACGGAGATGCGCGTCTACGACCGCAAGTCCAACGGCTTCTGGCCCGGCGAAGGCTGCGGGATGATCGTCCTGATGCGCGAGCGGGACGCCCTCGAGGCCGGGCACCGCGTGTACGCCACCGTCGCCGGCTGGGGTATCTCCTCGGACGGTAAGGGCGGCATCACCCGTCCCGAGGTCAACGGCTACCAGCTGGCGCTGCGTCGGGCGTACGAGCGGGCGGGCTTCGGGATCGACACCGTCGGACTGTTCGAGGGCCACGGCACCGGCACCGCCGTCGGGGACGCCACCGAGCTCAGGGCCCTCTCGATGGCCCGCCGGTCGGCCGACCCCCGGGCGCCGAAGGCCGCGATCAGCTCCGTGAAGGGCATGATCGGGCACACCAAGGCGGCGGCCGGGGTCGCGGGTCTGATCAAAGCCGCCATGGCGGTGCACCACGAGCTGCTTCCGCCGGCGATCGGCTGTGTCGACCCGCACGAGCTGCTCACCGCCGACGACGCCGCGTTGCGGGTGTTGCGGCAGGCGGAGCCGTGGCCGGCGGAAACCCCGGTGCGCGCCGGCATCACCGCGATGGGCTTCGGCGGCATCAACACCCACGTGGTGCTGGACAAGCGGGAGCCGAAGCGGCGTGTCCGGCTGGACAGCCGCAGCCGTAACCTGCGCCGCTCGGTGCAGGACATGGAGCTGCTGGTGGTCGACGCCGACTCGGCCGGCCTCCTGCGCGAGCGGGTACAGCAGCTGATCGAGTTCGTTCCCCAGCTCGCGTACGCCCAGCTCGCCGATCTGGCCGCCACCCTGCACCGGGAACAGCAGGACCGGCCCTGGCGGGCGGCGCTGGTCGTGTCCTCCCCGGAGGACGCGGAGCACCAGCTACTGCGCGTCCGGGAGGCGCTGGACGCCGGTGAGACCCGGCTCCTCACCGCCGACGGGCGCGCCCTGTGCGGGCACGTGGTGGAGGAGGGGCGCATTGGCTTCCTCTTCCCCGGCCAGGGCTCGGGTCGCGGAACCAGCGGCGGCGCGCTGCGCCGCCGGTTCGGCCGGGCCGAGGAGGTGTACGAGCGGGCTGCCCTGCCGACCACCGGCGACATGGTCGCCACCGCCGTCGCCCAGCCCCGTATCGTCACCGGATCCATGGCTGGCCTGCGGGTGCTGTGCGACCTCGGGATCGGCGCGCAGGTAGCCGTCGGGCACAGCCTCGGCGAGCTGTCCGCGCTGCACTGGGCGGGCGCGATGGACGGTGAGACCCTGCTGCGGGTCGCTGCGGTACGCGGCCGGACCATGGCCGAGCACAGCGCCTCCGGCACCATGGCCAGCCTGGCCGCCGCGCCAGACCCGGTGGCAGGCCTGCTGGCCGGGCAGCCGGTGGTTGTCGCCGGCTACAACGGCCCCCAGCAGACGGTCGTCGCCGGCCCGGTCGACGCCGTCGAGGCGGTGAGTCGGGCCGCCCGGGAGGCCGGGATCGGAGCCACCCGGCTGTCGGTGTCGCACGCGTTCCACTCTCCGCTGGTGGCCCCGGCGGCAGCGGCCTTCGGCGACCGGTTGGCCGGCGAGCGCTTCGGACCGCTCCGCGAACCGGTGGTCTCCACCGTCACCGGTGAGGTTCTCGCCCCGGACACCGACATCCCGGCGCTCCTGCACCGGCAGATCACCGACCCGGTGCTCTTCGCCCAAGCCGTGGCCCTCGCCGCCAAGGACATCGACCTGATCGTTGAGGTCGGGCCCGGGCGGGTGCTCAGTGGTCTGGCCGCCGCGGTGACCGAGGTGCCGGCCGTGGCGCTGGACACCGACGACGAGTCGCTGACCAGCGTGCTGCGGGTCGTCGCCGCCGCGTACGTCATCGGTGCCGCCGACGTCCACCCGGGTCTGTTCCACGGCCGGCTGATCCGGCCGGTGCAGCTCGGGCAGGAGTTCAGCTTCTTCGCCAGCCCCTGCGAGGCGGCTCCCGCCGTTGACGTCCGCGCGGTCCCGACCGCGGCGGGGCCACCGGTCGCCACGCCGCCCGCCGCTTCCGCCGAGAGCGGGGAATCCGGCCTGGAACTGCTCCGGCGGCTGGCCGCCGAACGTGCCGAACTGCCGCTGGAGATGGTGCGCGACGACAGTCGGCTCCTCGACGACCTGCACCTCAGCTCGATCACTGTCGGCCAGGTGGTCAACCAGGCCGCCCAGCGTCTCGGCATCGGGGCCGCCGAGACGCCGACGAACTTCGCCACCGCCACCCTGCGGGAGCTCGCGGAGGCGTTCGGCGAGTTACACCGGACCGCCCTTCCGATCGACACCGAGCGGGAGCCGGCGGTTGTCGGGGCAGCCCCCTGGTCCCGGCCGTTCCGGCTGGATCTGGACCCGGTCCCGCTGCCGGCCCGCGGGCCGGCCGAGGAGAACGGCCACTGGCGGGTGTACGCCGCGGCGGACGATCCGCTGGCCGAGGAGCTGCGGCGCGGCCTCGAACGCGGGCAACTCGGCTCCGGTGTGCTGGTCTGTCTGCCCGCCGACTGCGCCGAGGAGCATCTGGACCTCGCCCGCCAGGGCGCCCGGGCCGTCCTCGGCGGCCAGCTCGGCGACCGATTCGTTCTCGTCCAGCCGGGTCGGGGGGCGGCCGGCCTGGCCAAGACCCTCCGGCTGGAGGCGCCGCAGGTCCGGGTGACCATAGTGCGGACTCCGGCAGCCGGGCCGGCCGTCGAGCGGGTGCTGGCCGAGATCGCCGCGACCCAGGAGTTCGCCGAGGTCCACTATGACGAGCAGGGACGTCGGCTGGTGCCGACCCTGCGGGCCATGCCGGTGCGGCCGGCGCGGCCCGTGTCACCGTTGGGCTCGGACGACGTCCTGCTGGTCACCGGTGGGGGCAAGGGCATCACCGCCGAGTGCGCGATCGTGATCGGACGCGACACGGGGGCCCGGCTGGCCGTGCTGGGCCGCTCCGACCCGGCCGGCGACGAGGAGCTGGCGGCGAACCTGCGGCGGATGACCGAGCAGGGGCTCACCGTGCACTACGCCCGTGCCGACGTCACCGACGCCGAACAGGTCCGGGCGGCGGTGGCTGAGGTGACCGATGCGCTCGGCCCGGTCACCGGCGTGCTGCACGGCGCCGGTCGCAACGAGCCGACGGCGCTGGCCAGCCTCGACCAGGCGGCCGTGCGGCGGACGTTCGCGCCGAAGATCGACGGCCTGCGGGCGGTCCTGAACGCGGTCGACGCGGATCGGCTGAAGGCTCTCGTCACGTTCGGCAGCATCATCGGCCGCAGCGGACTGCGCGGCGAGGCGCACTACGCGATGGCCAACGACTGGCTCGCGGAGCTGACCGCGGAGTTCGGCCGCCGCCACCCAGAATGCCGCGCGCTCTGTCTCGAGTGGTCGGTCTGGTCCGGAACGGGAATGGGGGAGCGGCTGTCCGTCGTGGAGGCTCTGGAACGCGACGGTGTCACGCCGATCACCCTGGACCAGGGCGTGGAGATCATGCGGCGCTTGCTGGTGGACGCCGCCGCGCCGACGGTCGTGGTCATCAGCGGTCGCACGCAGGACATCGACACCGTTCGGTACAACATCCCCGACCTACCCCTGCTGCGCTTCGTCGACCGGCTGCCGGTTCACTATCCGGGCGTCGAACTGGTCTCCGAAACCACCCTCAGCCCGGACATCGACCGTTATCTGCCCGACCACCTGCTCGACGGCAACCTGCTGTTCCCTGCGGTCTTCGGGATGGAGGCGATGTCCCAGGTCGCGACCGCGCTGACCGGCCGGCGGTCGGTCCCGCTGATCGAGAACGTCGAGTTCGCCCGGCCGATCGTGGTGCCGCCCGACGGCAGCACCACGATCCGGGTGGCGGCGGTGGTGACCGACGACGACACGGTGCAGGTGAGCATCCGCAGCGCGGAGACCGGCTTCGCCGCCGACCACTTCCGTGCCCGCCTGCGCTTCGTCGACGCCCCGACGCCGGACGGTCCGCCCGAGCAGGTCGGGCCCGGCCTACCGGAGGTACCACTCGCCCCGGACCGCGACCTCTACGGCGACATCCTGTTCCAGGGTGACCGGTTCCAGCGGCTTCGCCGCTACCACCGGGCCTCCGCCCGGGACGTCGATGCGGACCTCGCGGTGCGCGGCGACACGGACTGGTTCGCCGGTTTCCTGCCGGCGGAGCTGATCCTCGGCGACCCTGGCATGCGGGACGCGCTGATGCACGGCAACCAGGTCTGCGTGCCGCACGCCACGCTGCTGCCCGCCGGCATCGAGCGGGTCCACCCGGGTGGGGCAGCCCTGGCGGCAGCGGGAGAGGTGCGCTACTGCGCCCGCGAACGCAGCCGCGACGGGGACACCTACATCTACGACATCGCCGTCCGGGACGGCGCCGGCCGGGTCCTGGAGCGCTGGGACGGGCTGCGGTTGCAGGCCGTCCGTAAGCGGAGCGACCTGCGCTGGGTGCCGACCCTGCTCGGACCGTACCTGGAACGGGAGTTCGGTGATCTGCTCGGCACCCCGATCGCGGTGACGGTCGAGCCCGACGCCCCCACCGACGGCGGCGCCGGTGTCGCCGGGCGGGGCCGCACCGCCCGGGCGGCCGGCCGGACGCTGGGCCGGGCGGTCGACGTCCGGTACCGGCCCGACGGGCGACCCGAGCTCGACGGCGAGCGGCAGGTGTCCGCCGCGCACGGCGCGGGGCTCACCCTGTGTGTGCTGGGCGTCGGCCCGCTCGGCTGTGACGTCGAGCCGGTGGTGGCGCTTCCGGCGCCCGAGTGGGACGGGCTGCTGGGCCCGAACCGTGGCCTGGCCGACCTGATCGCCGCCGAGACCGGCGAGGACCTCGCCGTCGCGGCGACCCGGGTCTGGACGGCGACCGAGTGCCTGCAGAAGGTGGGGTTGCCGCAGCGCTCCCCGCTGTCGCTGCTCTCCGGCGGCCGGGACGGACGGGTGCTGCTCGCCTCCGGGGACCTGCGGATCGCCACGGCGCCAGTGACCCTGCGTGACCACACCGAACCGGTGGTCTTCGCGGTGCTGACCGGGAAGGACGGCTGAGGCGGTGCAGGACTACTTCGAGTACCGGCACACCGTCGGGTTCGAGGAGACGAACCTGGTCGGCAACGTCTACTACGTCAACTACCTGCGCTGGCAGGGCCGCTGCCGGGAGATGTTCCTGTTCGAGCGCGCTCCGGAGGTGCTCGCCGACGTCCGCGACGACCTGAAGCTGTTCACCTTGAAGGTCGACTGCGAGTTCTTCGCTGAGATCACCGCCTTCGACGAGCTGTCGATCCGGATGCGGCTGGTCGACCTGGCACAGACCCAGCTGGAGTTCAGCTTCGACTACGTCCGGCTTGACCCGGGCGGCGGCACGCTCGTCGCTCGGGGCCGGCAGCGGGTGGCCTGCATGCGGGGACCGAACACCCGCACGCAGCCGACCCGCGTCCCGGAGGCGCTGGTGCGGGCGCTGCGCCCGTACCGCGCCCCGGGTGGGCCGCAGCTGGCGGGAACCAGGAGGACATGATGAGCATTGATCATCTGGCGTCCGTCACGACGACTGACCCGGATGCGCTGCGCGGGGCATTCGGGACGTTCGCGACCGGGGTGACGGTGATGTCGGTCGGTGGCTCGCTGCCCCACGGCATGACCGCCAACTCGTTCACCTCGGTCTCCCTGGATCCGCCGCTGGTGCTGGTCTGCGTGGATCGTGGGGCCGTGATGCACGACCGGCTTCTCGCCGTCGGGGTCTTCGGCGTCTCCGTGCTCGCCGAGGGCCAGGAGCCGGTGGCGAGGCACTTCGCCGACCGCCGGCGCCCGCTGGGCGCCGCGCAGTTCGAGGCGGTGAAGTGGACGCCGGGCCGGGTGACCGGGGCGCCGCTGATCGACGGGGCGTTGACCCGGTTCGAGTGTGCTGTCTGGCAGGTGTACGACGGGGGCGACCACAGCATCTTCACCGGCCGGCTGCTGTCGGTCGAGCGGCGTGGCGAGGACGACCCCGTGGTGTTCTTCCGTGGCCGGTTCCGTCGGGTGGCGGCCGAGCGGAGTGGGGTGGCCGAGCGGAGTGGGGTGGCGACATGACGCTGGTGGCGGCCGGCCGGAGGTATCCCGGTCCGACCGGTGCTGCCCTGCTCCGTTCGCTGTGGCAGCTTGGTCGGGACCGGCTCGGCCTGATGACCTCCGCCGCCCGCTACGGCGACGCCGTCCGGCTCGGGGTCGGGCCCCGAGCGCTGTACTTCTTCAACCATCCCGACCACGCCAAGCACGTGCTGGCCGACAACAGCCAGAACTACGTCAAGGGGCTGGGCCTGGTACACGCCCGGCGGGCGCTCGGCGACGGCCTGCTGACCAGCGAGGGTGAGCTGTGGCGCAAGCAGCGGCGGGTGATCCAGCCGGTGTTCCAGGCCAAGCGGATCGCCGGCCAGGCCGGCGCGGTGGCGGAAGAGGCTGACCGGCTTCTCACCCGGCTGCGCGGGCGCCGAGGCGACGGCCCGGTGAACCTGACCGACGAGTTCACCGCGCTGACCCTCGGTGTCCTCGGCCGGACGCTGCTCGACGCCGACCTCGACGCCTTCACCACCGTCGGGGAGGCATTCGAAGAGATGCAGAACCAGGCCATGTTCGAGATGGCCTCGATGAGCGTGCTGCCGATGTGGGTGCCGCTGCCGCAGCAGCTGCGGTTCCGGCGGGCCCGCCGGGAACTGGAGCGGATCGTCGAGCGGCTGGTGGCCGACCGGACCACCCGTGGCGACGTGGCGGAGGCCGACGACGCGCTGTCCCGGTTGATCGCCTCCACCGGGGACGAGGCGGACTCCCGGGTGGCCCGTCAGCGGATGCGCGACGAGCTGGTGACGCTGTTGCTGGCCGGGCACGAGACCACGGCGAGCACGCTCGGGTGGACCTTCCATCTGGTCGACCGGAACCCCTGGGTGCGGCGCCGGCTGCGCGAGGAGGCTGTGGAGGTGCTCGGTGACCGGCTGCCCGAGTACGCCGACCTGGGGCGGCTCACGTACACGAAGATGGTGGTCAGCGAGGCCATGCGCCTGTACCCGCCGGTGTGGATGCTGTCCCGCCGGGCGCGCGACGTCGACGTGGTGGACGGGTATCCGGTGCCCGCCGGAGCGGATGTGCTGATCTGCCCGTACACCCTGCACCGGCACCCGGCGTTCTGGCCCGAGCCGGAGCGGTTCGACCCGGGGCGGTTCGACCCGGAGGTGACCACGGCCCGGCCCCGGTACGCCTACGTCCCGTTCGGCGCCGGGCCGCGGTTCTGCGTCGGCAACCACTTGGGCCTGATGGAAGCGGTGTTCGTGGTGGCGATGGTGTCGCGCGAGTTCGAGCTCGTGGCGTCGGCCGGCCAACAGGTGATCGCCGAGCCGATGCTGTCGTTGCGGGTCCGTGACGGTCTGTCGATGACGGTACGGACGATCAGCTGAACCAGCACCGGGAGGCGGGCTGGTGCGCAGCCGGTCGAGCCGTCGCCCGGCCGAGTTGGGACAGCACGTCGACGACGGCGCCGGGTCGGATTCATGGCCGCCGTACCGGGCGGCCATCCGCATCCGCGGGATGCCCCGCGTGGCGAGAGCCTCGGCGACCTCGTCGGTGGAGGCGTCGGCTCTCCGCCTGTCGCTGGGGCCGCCTGTGCAACCGCGGCAGGACCTCGCCGACTTGCCGGCGAGTTCCGTGCGGGCCGCAGCCGTGATGGTTCCACCGGCCGTCGAGCGCATTTTTGGCGGCCGGTCGGGCTGTGTTCCGGGTACCACCCTCGGCGGCCGTCCGGCACGGGAACCCTGCGATCGGGCCGAGCGCCACGGCGGTACGGGGCCGGTGGCGAGCGGCGCGGTGGGGACCCGGGCGAGCGGGGCGAGCCGCACCGGGCAGCGCGGCGGCGGGCCAGCGGCTGCCACCGCCGGAAGCAGCTGATCAGGTGGGGCCGTGGTGCAGATGCTGACGAAGCCATCGAGGCCGAGACCGTTGTGGCGGACCATCTTCGCGAGCAGCAGAGTGGTCTCGGCGGTGGTTTCGTTCTTCGACGTGCGCAGTACCGGCGCGGGGTCAGCGGCAGCCTGCCGATCCCGCGCCGGTCGAGGAGGCGTCGCCGGTCAGCGCAGCCCCGCGCCTACCGGCTCCCGCACGTCCCGGTCGGCCGCGGCGGGACCGTGTCGCGTCTCCGTCCGCTGCATCGCCGAGCGGCGCACGTCCTCGAGCACGAGCAGGACCGGCGGATCCAGAATCCGCATCGGTTGCAGGGACAGCTGCAGCTCCACCACGCCGTCCCGTCTGATCAAAATCGGCCCGCTGCTACCCACGGCGCCGACCTCCGCCGAGGGCTGACCGAGTAGGTCCGGTCCCACCGAGTGCGCCAGCACGTGCCACACTCCGACGGGCACCCGGTCCAGCACGAACTCGCCCGGCTCGTTGAGGACGCAGCACTGCACCGGTCGGCCCTCCGGAATGCGGTCGGGAAAGACGCCGACGAACACGCGGTCGACCAGGACATTCGACGCCGGCACCACCCGGCCCCGCAGGCTGCCGGTTGGCCGGCTGGTCACCGAGTGCGTGTCGGCCACCGGGACGTGGGAGGTGTAACCGCCCAGGCGCCGGTACGTGGTCGGGGAGAGCCCGACGCTGCGGGTGAATCGTGAACTGAACGTGCCGACGCTGGCGTAGCCGACCCGCAGGCTGACGTCCGCGACGTTCAGCGAGGTGGACACCAACAACTGCTTGGCCCGCTGGAGCCGCAGTGCGGAGAGGAACCGTCCGGGCGAGATCCCCGTGGCTCGCTGGAAGATCCTCGAGAAGTGGAACTTGCTGAAGAATGCTGCCCGAGCCATGTCATCGATGGTCAGTTGCTCCCCGAGATTGTCATGCATGAAGGCGATGACACGTTCGGCGGCCCTAGTGCCTGGATCCAGCAACTCGTCCCCCTTACGATATGAGCAACAATCATGGACGCCAATGCATGCCTATGAATCTATTGCCCGCAGGCTGTTCGACCCATAGGTCGCCGGGTCGCTTCGTGGCGTCTCGTTACCTAACGGTCAACGTGGCAGAGGGGATGCCTGTGACGCGCAACGTCCCGGCCTACTAATTGCACCCGCAATCGTCGCTCTAATGATGCGAGGATGCTAGCCCAAGCTGCGCCGCCCGTGCAATATCCACGTGACGACGCCGCTACCGTCCGTTGTGGCCGTTGCGCAGGCTTGCTGCTGCGGCCTGCGGCTTGCGAGCAGTGGTTATCCCTGCTATCCGTTTTTCTGGTCCGTGGGCGGCTTTGACTGGCGTTGGTCGATACCGGATATAACTGCTATCCATGAGGTGCGATTGGTGTGACCTCTAGCACACCCGTGCGAAACAAACGGTGATCCCGGCTAGGGGCTGAATGTGGATACCGGGCCGACCAAACGGTGTGGTACGTCGGTGGCGACCGTCAGGTTCTCCCGGTGGGAGGCCTGCCGCCTTGAGGCGTTCACGTCGTATGAGCCTTGTGCTGGCTTCGGCGTCCGAGGATCCCGCGCGACCGACGATCGCGGACGCCCCGAACAGGGACTCCGTCCGCACATAAATGGGCACGGTTTCCCCACCGCGGCCGGACGCGAAGTCCGCGGCGAAACAGACCGGGCCGAGTCGACGCGCACCCGGCGTCGACCGGGTGCTGCGGGTCGACCGGCACCAGCCTGGCGTCGGTGCGGAGTGCGCCGCGGTGCGTCGGCGGGCTCCCGGTCGGCGCTCCGCCGACGCAGCCGAGCCGCGCGGCGGCTGGCGGCGCGCGGCTCGGCTGTCCAACGATCTCGACGATGTACGTACCCCGGACGGCGAACCGCGCAGAGTGTCAAGGTCGACGTGGCGCCGGAACGCTCTGGCCCGCCACGGCGGGGATCGCCAGATCCTCCTCTGGGTGGGGTGAGGCTGCCGGTGCTCACCGAACGTGACGTCGGGTCGGAGGCAGAGCAACGTGGAAGAAGCAGGCGGTGAGCGGTGACAGGGCGCGCTCCGACCTGTTCGGCGGTGAGCGTCGCGGGTCAGCCCGGGGCTGCTGGGTTCGGGCCCGGCGCGCGTTGAATCGCCGTCAGGTGGCCCGGCCGGCGGCGTCCCGGCGGCTGCCAGGTCGTCGTGATGACCCGGTCGGGTCCGTCCGGAGGTGGGGGCGAAACCAGCGGCGGGCAGCGGTGCCGGAGACTGGGTCGCGGGAGCGACAGGACGCGCCGCGGTCCCGCCCTCGCGTACCCGAGCCCGACCTGAGCAGGAACGCGATCAGCTTGCTTCGCCTGGCCGGTGTCGCCGACGTCGCCCAGGCCTCAGGCCAGCGGCGGCCGTCCCGCGTCGGCGCCCTTTCGGCGGCCGGACGTCGAACGAAATGCGCCTGGTGGCGGATGCCGTCGCTTCGTCTCCGCGATGTGGTTTCTGTGATGAAGGTCGCCGTGCTCGGCTGCTAGCCGAATCCGACGCTGATCTGTCAGTTCTATGGCACTGTGGCCGATATTGCGATTCAGCTCGATTGCTGACCGTTCCCGAGGTTGGTGTGCGGTGGGCGCTTCGTGACGACATTCGGTTCGCCGGCCGGGCCGAATCGTCAACGGGTGGTCGTCGTGTTCGTTCAGCCGGTGCGTGATCCCTCATCCTTCGTCCCCGGTCGGTTCCCGGTCGATTCGACTCGTGAGGGGTGGACTGGTGGGTCGGCACGGATTGTATTAGTGGACGTGATTGTGGGTGGCGACGGTGGACTGCCTCTCGCCCGCCCGCGGTGACGCTTCGTAACCGTGGGAAATGAGAATCCCAGTGGAGCGGGATGGGTGGACGGACAGTGGGAGTCACCGGAGTAGCGGCGGCTGAGGAGTTTCTGTCCGATCGATGCTCTCGCTGGCGGTGAGTCGTTGTGGGACACTATGGCGTACGAGGTCGGCAGCGAGTGTAATGGAATTCGATGCGCATTTCGGAGCTCAGCAAGCAGAGCGGTCTGTCGGTCCCGACAATCAAGTTCTACCTGCGTGAGGGGCTGCTCCAGCCGGGCGTTCGAACAGGTCGCAACCAGGCGGAGTACGCCGAGGAGCACCTTGCCCGGCTGCGGTTCATCCAGGTGCTCACTGGACCAGGGCGGCTCGGGATCTCGGATGTGCGCGAGGTCCTGGCCGCGATCGACTCGCGGGGATGGCCGCTGCATGGGCTATGCACTGTGATCAATGTCACGGTGACGTCGATGCCCACTGTGGTCGGTGAGGACGAGGTGCGCCGGGAGGTCGACGAGTACGTCGACCGGCTCGGCTGGCAGGTGGACACCGACGCGGCGGAGCGGCAGACCCTGGCCCAGGTGCTGGTCATGCTGCGTGGGCTGGGCTGGTCGGACGGGGTTGAGGTGTTCGACGCCTACGCGTCGGCCGCGCGCGAACTGGGCGCGTCCGAGGCCGGGGAACTGCCGGCCGAGCCGCCCGACGTGGAGGCGCGCATGCGTCTGACAGCACGGTTGGTGCTGCTGGATGTGGCGCTCACCGCGCTGCGCCGGATGGCGCTGACCCATCATGTCGGTAGCCGCCATCGCTCGGAGTCGCAAGTTCCATAGCGGAGCGTGTTCGTCCTTGAGTCAGTCGCACCACCTCAGCGAAGCTCGACTGCGACACCCGAGAGACGTCCGGGTGGCCCTGCCACCACGTCCTGTGCGCGGGAAGTCGCTTTTCGTGATACCTCCGGGGTCGGGGATTGCCCGTGGGCTCGCCCCCGTCGCCCCGTCGGGGTGTCTGGGCGACGGGACGGCTAGGGAATGCCCCGGCATTCGGCGTCGGCGAACGCGAAACTTCCGCGCCAGCCGTTGGGATTCTTACCGGCCGAGCGGTGTCGGCGAAAGGGACCGTTGAATATCCGTTCGGCCGGGTGCGACCGGGCGATCGTGAAACTTCCACGCCAGCCGATGGCGATTCTCGCCGGCCGAGCGGTGTCGGCGGAAAAGGACCGCCAAATAGCCGTTCGGCCTGGCCGCTCCGCACCCGTCCGCGTCGTCGTGGTCGGGGCGATCATCCGCCGGCCGGAACCGTCGCTACCTCCCCGGCCGGGTCCGCCGCCGACGCCCGCGGCTCCGCGTCGGACTGGCGCTCGTCGGCGGTGTCCTCACCGGGCTGCTCGGATGCCCCGTTCGACGTCCGGTGGGCACCATCGCGGGTCTGCGGATCCGGCTCCGCTCGCCCGTCGCCCGTGCCGTCACCGCCGGTGCGTGCGACCACCTGCGGGTACTCGGCCGTCTCGGCGCCGCCCGCGGCGGCCGCCATCACTGCCGCCGCGGCCAGGTCGGCCACCCGCTTCGCCTCCCGTTTGACCCGTGCCCGCACCTCCTTGGCGTGTTTCTCGGCGGAATCCGCCGAGCGTCGGGCCTCCTCGAGCCGGTGCGACTGGTCGGCCAGTTCCCGACGGGTCTCGCCGAGGCGCTGGCGGACCGTTGCCAGCTCGCGCTCGGTCACGCCCCCCTCCTGCTTGACCTGCTCGAGCTGCTGCTGCGTGCCCTCCAGTTCGGACTGGAGCCGGGTGAGTGTTTCCCGCCGGTCCCGGATCCCCTGCTGTACCGTGTTGAGCTGCTGTTGGTGGGCGGCGGCCTGCTCGTCGGCACGCTGACGTACTTTCGCGGCGTACTGCTGCGCCTCGGCGATCAGCGCGCCGATCTCCTGCTCCGCGGCGCTGCGCTGGCCGGCCAACTCCCGCTCGACCGCGCCGCGCTGCTCGGTCAGCTCCTGCTCGGCGGCGGCGCGGCGATCGCTCAGCTCCCGCTCCACGGTGGTCTGCCAGCGCGTCAGGTCCTCCTGCGTACGGGTGCGGGCCGCCTGCACCTCCTGCTGGATCTGGGTCCGCGCCGAGGTCAGGAACGCCTCGGCCTCGGCCCGGGCCTGCTCGATCCGTTGGGCGCTCTGCTCCTCGATCCGGCTGGCCTCCTGCCGGGCCCGCTCGTGGGCGGCCTCGCCGGCCTCCCGTAGCTGTTCGGCGGCGGCGCGGATCTCGGTCAACTCGGTCTTGGCCGCTGCGCGCCGTTCCTCGTCGACCTTCTCCTGCTCGGCGCGGCGGGCGGCCAGTTCCTCCTCGAACTCGCGCGTCATCCGCTCCGCGCGCTCGCGGGCGTCGGTGAGCGAGTTCTCCGCCCGGGCCTCCAGCTCGGCTGCCCGCTCGCTGGCCGCCTCGCCGATCGCCTCGGCCTGCCGCTCGGCCAGGGCCAGGATCTGCTCGACCATCGGACCCAGGTCGCGGAAGGCGGCCCGGTCGACCCGTGGGGGTCGCTCGCGCAGCTCGGTGACCTCCGCCTCGAGCTGTGCGACCTGCGCGGTCAACTCCTCGACCCGGGTGCGCGCCTCGGCGCGGTCGGTCGCGGCGCGGGACAGGCCGCCTTCGAGCTGGTCGAGGTGCCGGTCCACCTGCCGCTTGTCGTAGCCGCGCAGCATGAGGTCGAAGCTCGGGCGCGACGGGTTGTCGCCGCGAACCGCGAACGGCTCGTCGCCGTGGGACATGCTGGAATCCTCCGTAGGATCGCGAGCGCCACGCGGGGACAGGTGCGGCCCCGCGGGCGACGATGTGGCGACACGCTACCGCCGCCGGGGTGTGGGTTGAAGCCCTGCCCCGTCAGTCGCAAGCAGAGGTGGCCAAGCGGCCGGTCCGGCTCGGACGTCCGGACCCGCGTCGCGTTCAGCTTCAGGTAAGGCTAACCTAATCACTGCCGTCTGCCTGACACCCGGAGAGGCCCATGACCCAGACCCTGCCCGTCGCCCCCTGGCGGCTGTTCACCGTCGAGGTGGGCGCGGTACGCCGGCTCAGCCCGTCGTTCGTGCGGGTCACCTTCACCGGGCCGGACCTTCACCGGTTCGCCGACAACGGCTACGACCAACGGATCAAATTGGCGTTCCCGCTGCCGGGCGAGCGTGGGGCGCGGCTGCCGGAAGGCCCGGACTGGTACCCGCGGTGGCGGGCCCTGCCCGAGCGGGACCGCAACCCGATCCGCACGTACACCGTACGGTTGGTCCGGCCGGAGCGGTCCGAGGTGGACGTCGATCTCGTCCTGCACGGCGACGGCGGCCCGGCCACCCGCTGGGCGCGGCGGGCCCGCCCCGGCGACGGGATCGTGATGCTCGGGCCAGACGCCGGCTTCGACGGCGACCACGGTGGTGTCGAGTTTCGGCCGCAAGGCGCAGGCAAGTTGTTGCTGGCCGGCGACGAGACGGCGGCGCCGGCGATCTGTGCCATCCTGGACCGGCTCCCGGCGACCGCCCGCGGCCGGGCGCTGCTGGAAGTCCCGGAGGCTGACGACGTGCTGCCGACGGCGGCGCCGCCGGGAGTCGCGGTGAGCTGGTTCGCCCGCGGCGGTGACGCGCACGGCGCCCGGCTGGTGCCGGCGGTCTCGGCCGCCGCGGCGGACCTGCTCTCCGGCGCGCCCGGCCGAGCCGGGGAGCAGGTCGTCGACGTCGACACCGAGATCCTCTGGGAGGTGCCGGCTACGACCGCGCCCGTGCCGGTGTACACCTGGCTGGCCGGCGAGGCCGGCGTGATCCGTACCCTGCGCCGGCACCTGGTCGGGAAGTGCGGCGTGGACCGGCGGGCGGTGGCCTTCATGGGCTACTGGCGCCTCGGCCGCGCCGACCCCGCCTGACCGCACTCCGCCGAGCCCGCACATCCTGTCCGGACGAACCGGCTGAGCCGCGCAGAACGGACAGAGCGCAAGAACGGTGGGGCGGGTAGGGAGGAGTCACGGGATGCGGATGGTGCCGCCGTCGATGCTCACCGCGGTCGGTGGCAGCGGCTGCTCGGCCGGACCCCCGCGCACCGACCCGTCGGCGATGTCGAACCGGCTGTTGTGGCAGGCACACAGGATGGTGCCGTCGGCCACCGAGGTGACCGTGCAGCCCTGGTGCGTGCACCGGGCGGAGAACGCCCTGACCATGCCCGCCGTGGGCTGGGTCAGCACCACCCCCCGGTCGGGGAAGACGCGACCCCCGCCGACCGGGATGTCGGCGAGGCTCGCCAGCGCCGGAGCGTCGGCCGCCCCTTCGGCGGCACCGTCCCCGATCGCCGTGGCCGGTCCGGCAGTCCCGGGCGCCGCCGGGGGCGCACCGTAGGTCTGGCAG
This sequence comes from Micromonospora sp. WMMA1363, assembly GCF_030345795.1. Taxonomy (NCBI): domain Bacteria; kingdom Bacillati; phylum Actinomycetota; class Actinomycetes; order Micromonosporales; family Micromonosporaceae; genus Micromonospora; species Micromonospora sp. WMMA1363. The sequence continues at coordinate 1,383,137 of NZ_JAUALB010000001.1, read as the reverse complement.
CCGGTCAACAGGGTGGTTACCCCTGCCGCCCCGGTCCCGGCCAGCAGCGCCCGGCGCGTCGCCGTGCCCCTGTCCTCCGTCATCCGTGTGTCCTTTCCAGACGGGGCAACGTCACCACCGGAACCCGAACGTCGTGAAGTACCAGACCGACGAGGTCAGCCAGACCAGCATCAGCACGGCGAAGACCACCCCGCCGACGACCGGCAGGACCCAGTCGGCCAGCCCCCGGCGGGGCAGCGCGAGCATCTTGGTGGTGAACGCGCCGAAGAAGAAGCAGCCGAACACCGAGTGCGCGAGTGTCCGCAGGTCGGTCTCGGCGAAGCCGAGCGCATAGAGGCAGTGCACCCCGACCGGCACCGCCAGCAGGAAGGCGACCCGACCCGACCAGCGGTGTGCGGTGGCGGCCCAGGACGGCGGGACGGCACCGAGCCGACCCCACATGGCCCGTGCTGACAGCAGCTGCACCACGGCGAGGAACGCCGCGCCGGTTCCCAGCCAGACCTTCACCGTCTGCGGCCCGGAGAAGCCGGCCAGGTTGACCGCGACCCCGGTCGGGGTGTGCGTACGGCCGTAGGCGCCGAGCGTCACCGCGACCGCCGCACCCACCAGCAGTGGCACGACGATGGACGCGCGCGGGGCGGCGGGTGGGTCGGCGAGGGGATCCGGCAACACCTGGCCGGTCGGTGCCGCGCCGAGGTCGGGCAGCCCGTGGCTGTCGCCCCGGTGGTGCTCCACCATCACCGGCCGGGCCCGGGCTCGGGGACGACCGGTACGGCGGTGATGGCGATTCCGTTGACGACCGTGGTACCGAAGGCCGGGTCGAGCGGTGGCGCCTGGACCGGCTTCCGGTTCCAGGTCACCACCCCGACCTGGGTGCCGTCGGCGAGCAGGATCCAGCCACCGTCCACGCCCGCGTCGCGGACCTGCGCCGTGGCCCGGTACAGCGCCGGGGACGTGCCCTCGGTGGCGGTGAACGCCCACCGCTCGTCGGCGGCGCGTACCTCGCCGCTGACCCGGTCACCGTCGATCGTGCCGGTCAGCCGCGCGCCGTCGGCGCCGCGGAGAGCCAGTTCGCCGTCGGTGACCGCGCCCCGCAGCCAGATTTCCAGGTGCCTGCCGTCGCAGACGTACGCCACCGCCCGGCCCTGCCGGACCGTCAGCGCGATGGTGGCCCCTGTGCCCAGACGGCCGGTCCAGGTGCCGTCCCCCGCAGTGGTTCCCGGCGTGGGGCCGGGCGTGGAGGGCGGTGGCGACGTCGCACCCGGCTGGGCGCCGGGCAGCGCGGGCGCACCGGTCGACTCCTCGGCCGAGCCGGTGGCCGTCGGCGCCGCCGCGTCGGCGGCCGGTGGGGTGGGGCTCGCCTGTCCCGCGTCCGCGGCCGGGGTCGGAGCCGGTGGCGCGGCCTGGGCGCTCATCGTGAACAGCCCGGCCGCGAGCGCGGTTCCGGACGCCAGGGTGAGCATCGGGGTCATCCGCTTCATGGGCATCTCCCTCCACCCGGACGTACGGTTGCCTGGCCCGGGTCGTTCAATCCACCGCGGAGATCCGGTGCGGATGCGTCCGCCCATCCGGGTCCCGACCCGGGCCGCCAACCAGCCGTGGGCGCGGCGGGTGAGGTCAGCGCCGGGTCCGGTCGCCCGCCGACGGCCCGCGGCGCCGCCGCACGAGGTACGTGATCGCGCCCAGCGCGAAGAACAGCGCGCTGAGCACCAGCCAGCGACCAACCAGCGGGGTCGGCTCCCGGCCCGTCGCCGACGTGTGCGTCGACCCCCCGAGACCGAGGATCCCGGGCAGGTAGACGAGGAACAGCAGCGCTGACGCGAGGGCCGGGACCCGGATGTGGTTGACCACCGCCGGCCGGTGGGCGAACCGCCGCAGCCCGCGGTCCATCGTGGCGTAGACCGGAAAGAGAACCAGGTCGTGGGCGACCACCGCGCCGAGGAACCAGAGCAGCATCCGAATGGCATCCGCCTCGCCGGACAGCCGCAGCGCCACCCAACCGGTGAGGGTGAAGCAGGCCAGCAGGACCAGCAGGTGCGCCGGCCCGGCCCCGTACGCCGTCCGGAACCGGGACGCGCGCTCAACCATCGGACCGGAAGTCGATCGTGGCCACCCATTTCGTGCAGTGCACGCCGGGTAGGGCCGGTACGATGACCCGGGCCGGGTACCCGTGGTCCGCCGACAGGTCGGCGCCGTTGACCCGCAGCGCCAGCAGCGAGTCCGCGTCGAGGACCTGGTTGGCCTGAAGGGTGGCCTGGTTGAACAGGCCGGCCCGCTCCAGGGAACGCACCTGGGCCGACACCGGGTCGGTCACCCCGACCAGGGCGGCGAGGTCCCTCAGCCGGACGCCGGTCCACGTCTGCCGCGTCGACCAGCCCTCCACGCAGGCGATCGGCAGCCGTGCGGTGTGTTGTGCCATGGCGAGCAGAGCCGGTCGGTCGACGGTGACCTCGCGTCCGCCGCCTCGCAGCCCCAACCGCCAGCCGGGGCCGGTGTCGCTGGCGGAGATTCCCGCTGCCGCAGCGGTACGGTTGACCGGGAAGCCGTTCGGACCGCTCCCCGGATCCTGGCCCCGGGGCAGGAGCAGGGCGGTGCGCCGCAGCGGCCCGTCCAGGCTCTGCCCCACCGTGAGCGCCCCGAGCAGCAGGGCGCCGCCGCCGACCAGAGTGACCGCGCCGCGTCGGCTCACCGTCGGTGGCCCGGGTCGTGCGGCAACCAGTCCATCCGGGTCGGGAGGCTCCGGCACGGTCGTCGCCGTGCCCGTCCGCGCCTCGGCGGCCGCGGGCCGGGCCCGCAACGCGGAGAGCATCCGTCGCAGCTTCAGCGACACGTGCGCCACCAGCGCCGCCGTGAACACCCACGCACCGAAGTAGTGCGCCGTGTAGAAGTCGAAGCCGAACAGGTAGGCGTACTGGACGTTGAGCAGGCCGGTGGCGATCTCGAAGAGGATCCCGCCGACGAGCAGGAGCAGCGAGAGCCGCTCCAGCACCTGCGCGGGCGAGCGCGCCGGCGGCCAGTCGAACAGCTTCGGGATCACCGACCACAGCTTCGCCAGCACCACCGGGACCAGCATGATCCCGAGGGTCACGTGTAGCCCCTGGGTGAAGCGGAACAGCCAGGACGGGTGGGTCGGCCAGTCCAACGGCGGCAGCCGCAGCCAGCCCACGTCGCGCGGGAACGCTTGGCCGAACTGCGGCCCGTAGGCCAGGTGGTCCAGTAGGCCGGTGAGGAACACCACGGGCAGCGCGACGAGGAGGACGACCCCGTACACGGAGGTGAGCCACGGCCCGCGCAGCGGGCTGCGCCAGCCCCGTGCGGCGGCGTCGGTGCCCGGCGGGCGGTGTCGGGCGAGTGCGCGCCACAACGAGGCCGGGAAGCCGTACCCCGCGGGCCGATCGCCGTAGCCTCGACCGGACATGGTTCGCTCCTCACGTTCGCCTGGTGGCTCCATCCGCGACGCTAGACCCGGCCCGGGCGGCTCGGTCCCGGTTACGTCATTACGAGCCGCTTACCGCAGCCGCGCCGGGATCCTGCCCGGCGCCGACCAGGGCCGGGCGGCGTCGAGGTGGTCGGGTGTCCGCCGTCCGGGGTGACTTCTTACGAAGTCGTGACGGGCCGGCCGTGTCGGCCGACCGGCCGACACGGCCGGCCTAGCGTGATCGGATGCGGTTACTCGTCACCGGCGCCGCCGGCTTCGTCGGGTCCCACGTCGTCGACCTGGCGGTCGCCGAGGGGCACGAGGTGGTCGGACTGGACGCGCTGTTGCCTGAGGCGCACGGCGGTGCGCTGCCCGCCTGGTCGCGCACCCACCGGCCGGAGGTCGGTGACATCCGGGACGCGGGGCTGCTGGACCGGCTGCTGCCCGGCGTGGACGCGGTCTGTCACCAGGCGGCCATGGTCGGTCACGGGCACGATCCGTCCGACGCGCCGGCCTACGCCAGCCACAACGACTACGGCACCGCGGTGCTGCTGGCGGCCATGTACCGGGCCGGGGTGACCCGGCTGGTGCTGGCCAGCTCCATGGTCGTCTATGGGGAGGGCGGATACCGGTGTGCGACCCACGGCGCCGTGCGCCCGGCCCCGCGCCGCCCCGCCGACCTGACCGCCGGCCGGTACGAGCCAACCTGCCCGGCCTGCCACTCTCCGCTCACCCCGACCCTGGTGCCCGAGGACGCGCCGCTGGAGCCGCGCAGCACGTACGCGGCCAGCAAGCTGGCGCAGGAGCACCTGGCCGCTGCCTGGGCCCGCCAGACCGGCGGCGGAGTGTGGGCCCTGCGATACCACAACGTCTACGGCCCTCGGATGCCCCGAGACACCCCGTACGCGGGCGTGGCCGCGATCTTCCGTTCCGCCCTGGCCGCCGGCCGGCCGCCCCGGGTGCTGGAGGACGGCCGCCAGCGTCGCGACTTCGTGCACGTCACCGACGTGGCACGGGCGAACCTGCTGGCGCTGGCCGCCCCGCCCCCGGATGGCCTGGTGCCGGTCAACGTCTGCTCTGGCCAGCCGCACACCGTCGGCGAACTGGCCGACACGCTCGCCGCGGCGATGGGCGGGCCGGCGCCCCTGGTGGTCGGCGGTGCCCGCGCCGCCGACGTACGCCACGTCGTCGCCGACCCGCGTCGCGCCGCCGACCTGCTCGGCTACACCGCGCGGGTCGGGTTCGCCGAGGGCGTGGTCGCGTTCGCCCACGATCCGCTGCGGGAACCGGCCGCCCGGCCCGCCGCGGGCCCGCCCCTGCCGGCCCCGGCCGTGTCCGCCGTGTCCGCCGAGCCGACCGCGCTGCCGGCCTGAACGACCGGTCGGGCCGGCATCCGGAGGCGCGGTCGGCGCGTGGCGCGGAGCACGTCGGATCGGCAGCCGGTCAGCTGACCGTCCATAGCAGGTGATTGACGGCCAGCGCGGTGATCGCCTGGCCGCCGAGCCACCAGCGGCGGGTGCTCGCCGGCAGGTGCGCGGCGGCGACCAGCAGCCACACCGCGAACGGTAGCCAGATCCGTTCCACCTCGGCCTTGCTGAGACCGGACAGGTCCGCCGCCAGGACCGCCAGCGCCGCGGCGGCCGGAAGCACGGTGGTCGGTCCGGCACCCCGCACCGCGCCGACCACCACCGCCGGCCACGGCCGCCCGACGAACGCGGCGCGCGCCGACCGGGTCGCGGCCCGCGACGCGTGGCGCAGCGCCGGGCCGACCACCGGGCCGGCGGACAGGAGCAACGCCGCCAGGTTCGCCCACACCCAGTACCCGTACGGCCGGTCGGCCGCCCAGCCCTGGTAGTAGCGCTCGACCACCAGGTGGTAGCCGTCCCACCACCAGAATCCGGCGGCGGTGAACGCCGCGACGACGACGGCGACCCCGGCGATGGCGGCAGCCAACGCCCCCCAGCCAGGTCGGCCCCGAAGGGCCAGCACGGCCACCGCCAGCAGCGCGACCAGCGCGAAGCCGTACGACAGATGCAGCGCGAAGCCCAGCACCAGCCCACCGACAGTGGCGACCCACCGGCCGCCCGCCGCGAGCAGCGCCAATCCGGCGGCGACCACGCCGGCGAACAGGCCGTCCGCCGACGCTCCCACCCAGACAGCTCCCGGCAGCAGCACCAGGAACGGCAGCACGGCCCGCGCGGCCTCGGCCGCCCCCAGCGCCCGCAGGGTCACCGGCACCGACACGGCGACGGTGGCGCCGACCAGCACGCAGGCCAACCCGGCCGCGGCGCCGCCGCCCAGCCCGACCCGGTCCAACCCCACGAAGACCAGCAGCGCGCCGGGTGGGTGTCCGGCCGTGTGGGTGGACCACGAGCCGGGCTGGAAGTCGAGGATCCGCCCCGTGAAGCCGGCCAGCATCGTCGCCACGTCGGTGACCCGGGGAACCTCGTGCAGGTATTCGGCCTGCGGGGTCAGCCGCTCGGTGAGACCGGCCGACCAGCCGTCGACCAGGGCCAGGGACAGCGTCCACGCGACCGCCGCGAGATAGCCCACGGCGAGCAGCCGACCCCAGGGGGCAACCTGCGCCCACCGCACGCCCCGGCTGAGGACGACGGCCGCGACCAGCACCGCCGCGGGCGTACCCCAGCCGACGTGCGGCTGCCACGTGGCGTAGAGCGGGGCCGCGTCGGCGTGCAGGCCGGCATCCCGGGCGTTGAGCAGCGCCCCGACCGCCACGGCGGCCGCCACCAGCGCCACCTCGACGGTGAGTACCACCAGATCGGCCCGGCCTCGGCGGGCGGGCGGCACGGAACGGGCGGTGGGCCGCGTCGGAGTGGACGTCATGACGACCGCACGGTACGGGTCCCGGCTGCCGCGGCGCCGGCGAAGCGCCATCCCGTCACCGGTCGGTAAGAATCCGTCGCCCGGTAAGCGATCCGTAAGCACGTTTCGACCGCCTTGGACCCGACGCGGTCCTAGCGTCGGACGCATGCCCACACAGATCGACGTCGTCCTGCCCTGCCTCGACGAGGCGGCGGCGCTGCCCGGCGTCCTCACCGCGCTGCCGCCCGGGTACCGGGCCGTCGTGGTGGACAACGGGTCGCGCGACGGGTCGCCGGAGGTGGCCGCCCGGCATGGCGCCCGAGTGGTGCGCGAACCCCGCCGTGGCTACGGCGCCGCCGTCCACACCGGCATCGTCGCCGCCGAGACCGAGCTGGTGTGCGTTCTGGACGCCGACGGCTCCTTCGACCCGGCGGAGTTGCCGGCCCTGGTCGCCCCGGTCGCGGACGACTCGGCGGACCTCGCGGTCGGGCGCCGTCGCCCGGTGTCGGCCGGCGCCTGGCCGTGGCACGCCCGGGCCGGGACCGCACTGATCGCGGCGCTGCTGCGTCAGCGCGGGGTTCCGTTACGCGATCTGAGCCCCATCCGGGTGGCCCGGCGGGATGCGCTGCTCGACCTCGGGGTGACCGACCGGGCTTTCGGCTACCCGCTCGAACTGCTGATTCGGGCGGCCGCCGCCGGTTGGCGCATCCGCGAGGTGGACGTCACGTACGCCCACCGCGCCGCCGGCACCCGGTCGAAGGTCTCCGGGTCGCTCCGCGGCACCCTGCGGGCGACCCGGGACTTTGCCGGAGTGCTGCGCACCATGGGCGGCACCCGGTGACCGTCCTGCTCGTGGTGGCGAAGTCCCCGGTGCCCGGGGCGGTGAAGACCCGGCTGTGCCCACCCGCCACCCCCGCGCAGGCGGCGCGGGTGGCCGCCGCCGCGTTGCGTGACACGCTCGACACGGTCGCGGCGACTCCGGGCGTGACTCCCGTGCTCGCCCTGCACGGACGGTTTGCCGATGCCGATGCCGATGCCGATGCCGATGCCGAGGACGCGGCCGTGCTGTGCGCCGTCACCACCGGCTGGGTGGTCCTGCCGCAGCGCGGCGTCAGCCTGGGTGACCGGCTCGCCGCCGCGTACGCGGACGTCGCCGTCGCCTATCCCGGTCAGCCGGTGCTCCAGATCGGCATGGACACGCCGCAGCTGACCCCGGCCCTGCTCGGCGCGGCGGCGCGGCGGCTGGCCGACGCGGACGCCCTGCTCGGCCGCGCCGCGGACGGCGGGTGGTGGGCGCTGGGGCTGCGTGAGCCCCGGCACGCCGCCGTCCTGCGCGGCGTGCCGATGTCCACCCCGGAGACCGGGCGACGCACCGCCGTGGCGCTGTCCGGCCGGGGCCTGCGGGTGCAGCCACTGCCGGTGGTCCGCGACGTCGACGAGTGGGCCGACGCGTTGGCCGTGGCCGCGACCGTGCCGGACAGCCGGTTCGCGCGTCAGGTCGCGGCCGTCCGGCCGGTGCTGCTTCCGGGCGGTTCGCGGTGACCCTGCTCGCCGCCGGTCAACCCGCGACCGAGTCGGCCACCGCCGGCCAACCGTTGATCGGCCCGGTCGAGGCCGGCGGGGCCACGGTCGTTCCGGGGGGCCGCACGGTCGACGGCCGTGCGGCGGAACCGGTCCGTGACGGCTTCGCGGCGGCGCTGGCCACCACGTCCGGTGCACACTGGCTGGCCGGCAACGACGGCTCGTGGATCCGCCTCCCGACCGATCGTTGGCACGCGACGGCGGAGCCAGCGCTGCGGGCGGTTCTGCGCCGGTGCGGCGGCCCCACCCTGGACGTCGGTTGCGGGCCGGGCCGGGTCACCCGCGCGCTGATGGCGGCTGGCGTCACCACCGTCGGGGTGGACGTCTGCGCGGAGGCGGTCCGCCGTACCCGGGCGCGGGGGGCGGTCGCCCTGCGACGGGACGTGTTCGACCCGCTGCCCGGCGAGGGCCGCTGGGGGCACGCGCTACTCATCGACGGCAACATCGGGATCGGCGGTGACCCGGCCGCCCTGCTGCGCCGGTGCCGGGAGCTGGTCCACCCACACGGCACCATCCTGGTCGAGGTGGAACCGTCCGGGCCCGGCCTGTGGCGTGGTGAGAGCCACGTCGCCTACCGGACCACCGACGGCGTCCTGCGGTGTGGCCCGTGGTTCCGGTGGGCCCGCCTCGACCAGCTGGCACTGCCCGGCGTCGCCGCCACGGTCGGCCTCGTGGTGCGTGATCTGCTTGACCGGGACGGCCGGTGGTTCGGCGTCCTCGGCCGGTCCTGACCGGCGCCGCGTCCCCACCGCCGGCGCATCGCGTCGGCCCGGGCGACGCCGATCGGACCGCCCGTGCCTGGTCGCCGAGGGGTGGGCGGTGTGCGACACGTGGCGCGCCGCGGTCAGCGGGCCGGTTCGGCGACCGCAGCCGGCGGGTCGAGGCCGGGGGAGAAGGCGGCGAGGAAGCGGTCTCGGAAGGTGTCCATCCGCCAGACCGGCGCGTCGGGTGCCGGCCGCAACCCGTCCGGCCAGCCCCACCCTGTGATCCGGTCGAGCACGGCCGGGTCCCGGGTGACGATGCTGATCGGCACGTCCCGGCTGGCGTCCTGGCCGATGACGACCGGTGCGGGTTGGTGGTCGCCGACCAGGATCAGCACCAGGTCGTCGTCGCCGTACCGTTGAACGTACGAGATGAGGGCGCCGAGGGTGTACTCGATCGAGCGGCGGTAGCCGGCGCGGGGCTGCTTCGACGAGTTGCGCTCGGTGGCGTCGCGGAACACCCGGCCGTCACCGAGGGCGTCCCAGTCGACCAGCCGGGGGATGTGCGTCCACGGCGAGTGGCTGGAGACCAGGGCCAGTTCGGCCATCACCGGGCGGCGGTCCCGGTCGGTCCGTTCCCGCTGCTGGAAGACCGACAGGGTGTACTGGTCAGGCATCGGAGCGAAACCGAACCGTGGGCCCCGGTAGCCGAGGCTGTACTCGTCGTAGAACTGCTCGTAGCCGTAGAACGACCCCTCCGGCCAGGGCTGGTTGGCGGCCGGCATGACGCCCACGGTCCGCCAGCCCGCCCGGCGGAAGGCACCGCCGAGGGTGGTGCGGTCGCTGGCCAGCAGGGCGCGGTGCCGCTGGTCGTTGTCGATCCACAGGCCGGAGAGCAACGTGGCGTGCGCGAGCCAGCTGCCGCCGCCGGTGGTGGGGGAGGTGAGAAACGCGCTACGGGTGCCGTAGCCCGCGCCGGTCAACCGCCGCTGCCCCTGGTCGAGCACCACGCCGACGTTGGCGAACTCCTCCTCCTGCACCGCGTCGCGCCCGTAGCTCTCCACGAAGGCGACCACGACGTCCCGGCCGCGCAGCGCGGTCAGCAGCTCGTCACCCGACGCGTTCCGGTACGGGTCGGCGTCGACCTCGCCGGCGAACACCGCCCGGTCCCGCAGGCGCGCCTGCACCTGCGCGGCGTGGGCACCGACCAGGGTGCTCGCCGCCGCGTCGGCCACCGGCACGCCGGGAACGATCCTGAACCCGGTCGCGGCGGTGACCAGCCACACCACCACCAGCGCGGCCAGCGTCCGCCGGGCCCGGCCCGGATGGTCGGCCAGCAGCCGGGCCAGTCGCAGCACCGCCCAGGTCAGGGTCGCGAGCAGTCCGCCGGCCAGCAGCACCGCGCCGACGGCGACGGCGACCGCGCCGGCCCGCCCGACCGAACCGCTCACGAGAAAGAACGTCTCGTCGACGAGCGCCCAGTCGAGCACGAGGTCGAACGGACGGCCGAGCGTCGACCCGAAGCCGAGATCGGCGGCCTTGAGGACCACCAGCAGCCCGAGCGTCACCCCGGCCAGCACCGCTACCGGGCGACGGGCCCGTACGGGCAGCGCGAGCAGGACCGCCGCCAGCACCAGGCCCTCCAGGGGGAGTCGGACGAGCGTGGTCCAGGTGAACTGACCGGGCCGGTGCGGCGCGCCCAGGGCGACCAGCACCACCAGCACGGCCACGCTGGTGGCCAGCCACCCGGCGCCCCGCCGCCACCGCGCCGGCCGGACCGCCTCCTCCGGGGTACGCCCCGGGTCCGGTCCGGGGGACGGAACGGAGTCTGCGTTCTGTTGCACGGTGCTCCTTGACCTGTCGTGGACGGCGACGAATCAGTCGTGGACGGCGACGAGTTCCCGGCGGGCGGCCGGGCGGTCCGGATCGGCATCCGGCAGACCGGCGGCGGCCGGTCGTGGCCTGGCCGCGACCGGCGCGGTGACGACCGGCCTGCCCGTCGCCCGCGTTCCCACAACCGGCTCGGAGACGGGCGGCGCGCAGCGGCGCCGCCAGAGCCAGAGCACGTCCCGACCGAACGACTCCAGTTGCATCGCGAGGACCCCCGACAGCAGTGCCGCCGCGACCGGCGGCGGCAGCACCTGCGACGCGGCGACCAGCAGCAGCACGCCCAGCGCCGCCGCGGTGACCTTACGCCAGTACCGTGGCGGCAGCGGTCGACGCAGCCATGGCAGCACCTGGCCGGCGGCGACGAACGCGTACCGCATCGCGCCGACGGTGAGCACCCAGGGCCCGACCGCCGGCGCCACATGCAGGCTCAACACGGCGACGAGAACGCTGTCGATCTCCATGTCGAACCGCGCACCGAGCGCGCTGGTGGTACCGGTGCGCCTTGCCACGTAGCCGTCCACCCCGTCCAGCGCCAGCGCCACCGCGGTGAGGCCGGCGAGCAGCCCGACCGGCACGGAGCGCCCGGCGAGCCCGTCGGCCACCAGCGCGGTGACGGCGCCGACGAGCACCGCCCGGGCGAGGGTCACCCGGTCGGCCGGTCCGAGGGTGCGGCTACCCGCCCGGTGTAGGCCTCGGCTGAGCGCCAGGAACACCACCAGCCCGTACACGAGGCCGGCGAGCCAGCCGGCACGCCCGAGACCGGCCGTCCCGGCGAGCCCAGCAAGAAGAACAATCTGGACACCCAGCCCGACTAGCGGACCGTTTCGAACCGTGGCCACCGTGCCTCCGTGTTTATGATCGACAGCTTCTGCCAGGGAACTACGCAGGAAACGGCGGTCCGGTTCGCCGGGGCGCGGAAAGGAGCAGCCGGTGACGTGGACGGCCCGGGCCTTCTGGCTGCGGACACCCGGCGAGGGGGAGATCCGACCGGCGCCGCTGTCTGCCCCCGGCCCCGACGACGTGCTCGTCCGCGCCCGCTTCTCCGGGGTGAGCCGTGGCACCGAGACGCTGGTGTTCACCGGCGGCGTCCCCACCAGCCAGTACGCCGTGATGCGCGCCCCCCACCAGGAGGGCGACTTCCCGGCCCCGGTGAAGTACGGCTACCTGAGCGTGGGCACGGTCGAGGACGGCCCACCCCACCTGCGTGGTCGCACCGTGTTCTGCCTGCACCCGCACCAGACCGGGTACGTGGTCCCCGCGGACGCCGTGGCGGTCGTACCCGACGAGGTGCCGGCTGCCCGCGCGGTGCTCGCCGGCACGGTGGAGACAGCGGTGAACGCGCTGTGGGACGTCCCACCGCTGGTCGGCGACCGGGTCACCGTGGTCGGTGCCGGTATGGTCGGGGCCGCCGTCGCGGCCCTGCTGGCCCGGTTCCCCGGCGTGCGGGTGCAGCTCGTCGACGTCGACCCGGGGCGGGCGGTACTGGCCGATGCCCTCGGCGTCGGATTCGCCCCGCCGGCCGACGCGGCGACCGGGCGCGATCTGGTGGTGCACGCCAGCGCCACCTCGGCCGGTCTGCGACGGTGCCTGGAGCTGGTGGCGCCGGAGGGCACCGTGCTGGAGCTGAGCTGGTACGGCGACCGCGAGGTGACGCTGCCCCTCGGGGCTGAGTTCCACTCCGGGCGCCTCACGCTGCGCAGCAGCCAGGTGGGCCGGGTGGCGCCGTCCCGGCGGAGCAGCCGCGGCTACCACGACCGGCTCGCGCTGGCCCTGGACCTGCTCGCCGACCCGGTGTTCGACGCCCTGCTCACCGGGGAGTCCCGGTTCGCCGACCTGCCCGACGTGCTGCCCCGGCTGGCCGACGGGCGGCTGCCGGCCCTGTGTCACCTCATCACGTACGACGAGGAGTGAGAACCATGTTCAGCGTGACCGTCCGTGACCACATGATGGTCGCCCACAGTTTCCGGGGCGAGGTGTTCGGCCCGGCGCAGCGCCTGCACGGCGCCACCTTCGTCGTCGACGCGACCTTCCGTCGTCCCGACCTCGACTCCGACGGGATCGTGGTGGACATCGGCCGGGCCACCGAGCAGCTGCGGGCGGTCCTCGGCGAGCTGACCTACCGCAACCTGGACGACGAGCCGGACTTCGCGGGCGTGAACACCACCACCGAGGTGCTCGCCCGCACCATCGCCGACCGGCTCGCCGACCGCGCCCACGCCGGTGACCTCGGCTCGGGGGCGCGGGACCTGGCCGGCATCACGGTGACCCTGCACGAGTCACACGTCGCCTGGGCCAGCTACGAACGGTCGCTGTGACGGGCACCGTCCACGCGGTGCTGCCGGGCGACGTCGACGATCCGGCCACGCCGAGCGGCGGCAACCGCTACGACCGCCGGGTCCTCGACGGCCTCGCCGCCGGCGGCTGGGTCGTCCACGAGCACCCGGTGCCCGGCGGCTGGCCGCACCCGGAACCCGTCGACCGGGTCGGCCTCGCCGGGCTGCTCGACGCCCTGCCGGACGGGGCGGTCGTCCTGCTCGACGGCCTCGTCGCCTCGACGGTGCCGGAGGTGCTCGGCCCGCGGGCCACGCGGCTGCGCCTGGTCGTGCTGGTGCACTTGCCGCTGGACCACGCCGCGGAGTCCGCGGCCCTGCGGTGCGCGACGCTGGTCGTGACCACCAGCGGCTGGACCCGGCGGTGGCTGCTCGACCGGTACGCGCTGCCCGTCGGCCGGGTGCGCGTCGCCGCGCCCGGCGTCGACCCGGCGCCGCCGGCGCCCGGGTCTCCGGCCGGCGGGCAGCTGCTCTGCGTCGCGGCGGTCACCCCGCTCAAGGGACACGACACCCTCGTCGACGCCCTCGCCCTGGTGGCCGACCTGCCCTGGCGCTGCGTCTGGGTGGGTTCGCTCAGCCGGGACCCGGGGTTCGTCGACCGGCTGCGGCGGCGGATCGCCGGCAACGGGCTCGCCGGGCGGGTGCGGCTGGCCGGGCCGCGTGCCGGGCCCGCGCTGGACGCCGCGTACGCCGCCGCCGACCTGCTGCTGCTCGCCTCGCGCGTCGAGACGTACGGCATGGTGGTGACCGAGGCCCTTGCCCGGGCTGTGCCGGTGCTCGCCACCGCCGCCGGCGGGCTGCCGGACACCCTGGGCCGCGCCCCGGACGGCACGCCGCCGGGGCTGCTTGTGCCCCCCGGCGACCCGGCGGCGCTGGCCGGCGCGCTGCGGCGCTGGCTCACCGACCCGGCCCTGCGCGGACGGCTCCGCCGGGCCGCCCACCACCGTCGAGCGGCCCTGACCGACTGGACGACCACCACCACCGCGCTGGCGACGGCGCTGGAAGGAACGGCATGACAGTGGACCTGCCGGTCGGCTTCGCGGACTGGCTCACCCTGCGCGAGCCGGCCGACGCCGCGGCCCGCGCGACGGACCTGGTCGACCTGGTCCGGGCCCGGCTCGCGGGCGCCACCCCGCTGGTCGTGCACGACCTCGGCAGCGGCACCGGCTCGATGGGGCGCTGGCTCGCCCCGCGGCTGCCCGGCCCGCAGCACTGGATCCTGCACGACGGGGACGCCGACCTGCTCGCCCGCGCCGCCGCCGACCCGCCCCCGGCGGCCGGCGACGGCAGCCCGGTGACCGTCGAGACCCGTCCCGGTGACCTGACCCGGCTCACCGCTGCCGACCTGGCCGGCGCGTCTTTGGTCACCGCCTCCGCTTTGCTGGACATGTTGACCGCGGACGAGGTGGACCGGCTCGCCGCGGCCTGTGCCGGTCGGCCCACCCTGTTCGCCCTGTCCGTGGCCGGCCACGTCCGGTTCGCTCCCGCCGACCCGCTCGACGCGGAGATCGCCGCGGCGTTCGACGACCACCAGCGCCGGGCCGTAGCCGGCCGTACCCTGCTCGGACCGGACGCCGTCGACGCGGCCGCCGTCGCCTTCGACCGGCACGGCGCCGACGTGGCGCTGCGGTCCAGCCCGTGGCGGCTCGGCCCGGCGGACGCGGGCCTCGTCGACGAGTGGTTCGGCGGCTGGCTCACCGCCGCCTGCGAGCAGCGACCGGACCTGGCCGGCCCGGTCACGGCGTACGCCGTGCGCCGCCGTGCGGACCTCGCCGCGGGTCGGCTCCACGTGCTGATCGATCACCGCGACCTGCTTGCCGTGCCTGCGGTGAACCCGTGACCGCTCCGGTGCGTGCCTACTCACGAGAAAGATCGTGAGGAGGTCCGGATGGACTCGGAGGCGACCGGCGTACCGGCGTACCGGCGGGCCTGGGCGTGGGCCCGGATGCTGGGCGGCGTCAGCGTGCTCGCCGCGCTCCTGTGCTGGGTCGGGGCCGGCCCGTTCCTCGACGGGCTGCGCCTGATCGACGTTCCAGCGCTGGCCGTGGCGCTGGCCATCGGCGTGCTCACGACGGTCTGCTGCGCGTGGCGGTGGAGCCTGGTCGCCGGAGGCCTGGGGGTGCGGTTGCCGCTGCGCACCGCCGTGGCGCACTGCTACCGGGCGATCTTCCTCAACGCGACTCTGCCCGGCGGGATCCTTGGCGACGTGCACCGGGCGGTCCGCCACGGCCGGGACTCCGGCGACGTCGGCCGGGGCATCCGGGCCGTGGTCTGGGAGCGCGCCGCCGGGCAGGTGGTCCTGGCCGCGGTGGCGGCGGTCGTGCTGGCCGCGTTCCCGTCCCCGGTCCGGCCGTACCTGCCGGCCGTCGCGGCGGCGGTGGTGGCGGTTGGCCTCGGCACCCTCCTGCTGGCTCGGGTGCTGCCGGTGACGGGCCCGTCCCGTCGGGCGCGGGCCGTGCGCGCCGCGGTCGCCGACGTCCGCGCCGGCCTGCTCGCTCGCCGTACCTGGCTCGGCGTGCTGGTCGCCTCGGCCGTCGCGGTTGCCGGGCACCTGGCCACCTTCGTGCTCGCCGCCCGCACGGCCGGCTCCACGGCGCCGTTGTCCCTGCTGGTACCCCTGACCCTGCTCGCCCTGCTCGCGATGGGCGTGCCGGCGAACGTTGCCGGATTCGGGCCCCGGGAGGGGGTGGCCGCATGGGCGTTCGGTGCCGCCGGCCTCTCCGCCGCCGAGGGCGTCGCGGCGGCCATGGTCTACGGGGCACTGGTGCTCGTCGCGAGCCTTCCCGGTGCCGCCGTCCTGGTGGCCCGTCGTGTCCGCGTGCCGGCCGGCACCGTCTGACGAGGAGTCCGATGCTTCCAGCTTTGCCCGCCACCACCATCCGTACGCAGGTCACCGTCCCACTGCGCTTCTCCGACGGCTACGTCGCCGCGGCCCGGGTCTTCTCCTTCGACGGCCTGACCGACG
Source organism: Micromonospora sp. WMMA1363 (assembly GCF_030345795.1). Taxonomy (NCBI): domain Bacteria; kingdom Bacillati; phylum Actinomycetota; class Actinomycetes; order Micromonosporales; family Micromonosporaceae; genus Micromonospora; species Micromonospora sp. WMMA1363. The sequence goes on along the minus strand of NZ_JAUALB010000001.1, from coordinate 1,367,429 downwards.
GGCGGGAGCATCTGGCCTTCGGGCTCGGCGACCGGGCCCGCACGACCGAGGCGACGGCACAGGCGGACCGGTCGGTGCCGCTGGTTCGGCCGCACAGCGAGTGCCTCACCGGGGACGTGTTCGGCAGCCAGCGCTGCGACTGCGGCCCGCAACTTCGGGAGGCGGTCGAACGCATCGCCGCCACCGGCGGCTATCTGCTCTACCTGCGGCAGGAAGGGCGGGGCATCGGCCTGTACGCGAAGCTGGAGGCGTACGCGCTGCAGGACGCCGGACTCGACACGTACGAGGCGAACCTCGCGCTCGGCCACCGCGAGGACGAGCGGGACTACACGGTCGCGGCGCAGATGCTCGCCGCGCTCGGCGTGGACCGGATCGCCCTGCTCAGCAACAACCCGGACAAGGCCAGCCAGCTGAGCGGGCTCGGGGTCGCCGTCGCCGACCGGGTGCCCACCGGCGTGTTCCTCTCACCGGTGAACGCCGGATACCTCGCGGCGAAGGTCACCCGCGGCGACCACGCCCTCGATCTGCCTTTCGTCCATGACTGAGCGCCCGTACGTCCTGCTCAGCTGCGCTGCGTCGATCGACGGGTACATCGACGACGCCACCGCGGACCGACTGCTGCTGTCCAACGACGCCGACCTGGACCGGATCGACCAGGTGCGGGCCGGGTGTGACGCCATCCTGGTCGGGGCGGGCACGGTCCGGCGGGACGACCCGCGCCTGCTGGTGCGCTCCGCCGCCCGCCGCGCCGCCCGGGTCGCCCGGGGGCTGCCCGCCTCGCCGGCCCGGGTGACCCTCACCGGCTGCGGCGACCTCGATCCGGGAGCCCGGTTCTTCACCGTCGGCGACACCGACCGGATCGTCTACTGCACGACCGCGACGACCGAGAAGACCCGGGAGCGGATCGGCGGCCGGGCTACCGTGGTCGATGCCGGGGAGCCGGCCGACCTGGCCTGGGCACTGTCCGACCTGGCCGGCCGGGGCGTGCGGCGGCTGATGGTGGAGGGCGGCGCCAGCGTGCACGCGCAGTTCCTCACCGCTGGGCTCGCCGACGAGCTGCATCTGGTGGTGGCGCCGTTCTTCGTCGGGGACAGCCGCGCCCCCCGGTTCGTCGGCGACGGCCGCTTCCCCTGGCATGCCCGGCGCCGCGCCCGCGTCGCCGAGGTCCGCCAGATCGGCGACGTCGCGCTGGTCCGCTACGCGCTCTCCGACCGCTGCACCGGCTAGTGTGAGTTTCGTCCCCCCGGGCAGGCCGTCTCCTGCCTGGCGTCAGCGCACCGCCGCGCTCCGACGGTGCGACGCATCCGCCGATGCTCGGCTCGGACGGTCGAGGAACATCAGGCGGGCCTGCTTGTCGGGCAGGTCGACCAGCGGCCCGTCGACGAAGCCGGTTCGGCGCAGGCGGGTCACCGCTCGATCGTTGCGCGCGTCCGGTTCGGCGATGATCCGCCGGTGCTCCGGGTCGGCGAAGACGAACGAGACGAGCACGCCGAGTAGCTGGCCGGTGAAGCCGCGCTCCGGGCGAACCGGGGGGCCGATCATCAGGTGTACGCCGTGGTCGCCGGGCTGGACGTCGTAGACCTCGCCGACCGGGTCGGCGGCCGGCTCGTACGTCTGGAACAGCGCCGCCGGCATCCCGTTCCGGTACGCGAGCCACGCGTGGTGGGTGGGCAGCGAGTCGACGTGCCGGTAGATTTCCGCGACCCGGTCCCGGCCGGCGTCGCGCATGCCCCAGAAACGCGCCCGCTCCTGGCTCACCCAGCCGTGGATCAGGTCCGCGTCGCGACCCGGGTCCACCGCCCGCAGCTCGATTCGGCCGAAGCCGGCGACATCCCGCCCGAACACCGCCGGGGCACCCATGTCACTCCTCACGCGTCGTGTTCCTCGGCCCGTGCCGCTCAGTCACGGCCCTCGTCGGTGCCACGTTCCTCGGTCAGCTCGGCCCAGTCGGTGACCACCGCCAGCAGCTCCCCGCGCCGCCACGCCGCCAGCTGGTCGTCGTGGTGCGCGGTGCCGGGCACGCCGTCCGCGCCGAGCGGCACCACCCAGCGGCTGTCCTCGCGTCGGGCCAGGTCCCAGGCGTACCGCGCCGCCGGCCCACGCAGGCACAGGTCGGTGAACCCGGGCACGCTGGACGTGGCTAGCACGCAGTCGTGGTCTCCGTCCAGCTCCGGCCCGCCGGCGGCGCCGCGGTCGGGCCCGACCGGCAGCTCCGGCCCGGTCTCCGCGTCCGGCCCGGTGTCCGCATCCGACGGCGGGTCGCCCGGCCCGGGATCGGGCAGGGCCCGCCACGGTGCGAGCCGGTGCCGCGCACCCCACCGGGCGCCCGTCCCGCCGACGGCGGGGTCCTGGTCGCTGCCGGCGACCTCCAGCAGCGCGTCCCGGGTCAGCGCCGACGCGTCCAGTCCGGGTAGCGCGCCGGGAACCAGCAGCGTGTTGAGCGCAATCGCCACCCGGGGCGATACCGCCAGCCAGGGCGCGAACACCTCCGGGTACGCCGGCGGCTCGGCGAGCGCGGCCAGGGCGGGATGCGTGGCGATCCGCCGGACCAGGGCCGACCGGAGGGCGGCGAACGCTCCCGCGTCGCCGCTGGCGGCGGCCATCCGACGGTCCCAGCGCAGCAGCCGGTCCCGCAGCGTGGCGGCCTCCGGCGGAAGGTCGGCCAGGTCGGCCAGGAGCGCGAGCAGCGGCTCGGCCGGGGCCAGGTACGTGTCGGTGTGCACCTCGCCCATCCGCCCGGCACTCCAGCCGGACGAGGCGTCGAGGAGTTCCCGGATCCGCCGGGCCCGGTGCGGGGGCGCGAACTCCACGCCGAGCGGAGCGGAGACGCCGCACTCGTTGGCCATCACCGCGACGTCCCGGACGTCGGCCCGCGGCATCGGGTGCCAGCCCCGCCAGGCGTACGCGGGCGCCCACGCCGGCACGACGCCAAGCCGGTTGTCGGTGTGCCGGTCGGGTACCGCACCGGCGACGCGGTGCAGCAGACCGCCCGCGGTGTCCGCCGCGAGGACGACGTTGACCGGCTCGACCCAGCGGTCCACCGCCGCGTCCACGTCGGCGACCGTCCGGGCGCGCAGCAGCGCCGGTAGCGCGGCGAACCCCAGTTCACCGGTGGCCCGGGACGGGTAGCGCAGGCTGATCGCCTCGGACGAGTCGGGTCCGCCGACCACCACCGGTCCCCGATCCGTCTCCACGACCTCCACCTCGACCGGGTCGCCGCCGGCCACCTCGATCGGCTCGGTGTGCGTCCGCGCGGGCCGCCAGCCGTCCGGCCCGTACGCCTCGACACCGCCGCCGTGGCGGCGCAGCCGTTCGGCGTACAGATCCTGGTAGTCGGCCATCGCGTTGGTGATCGCCCAGGCGACGGCACCGGTGTGTCCGAAGTGGGCGATGCCCGGCACCCCGGGCACGGCCAGGCCGACCACGTCGTACTCCGGGCAGGCCAGGCGGATCTGCTGGTAGATCCCGGGGTCCTCGATGTACCGGTGCGGATCGCCGGCCAGCAACGCGGCGCCGGTGGCGGTCCGCGAACCGGCGAGCAGCCAGCCGTTGCTGCCGGAACTGGCCGGCCCGTCCGCGTGGAACAGTGGCACGGCGGCCGGGCCGAGCCGGCGGGCGACGTGCTCGCGCCAGAGTTTGCCGGGGAAACCGGCGAAGAGCACGTGGTGGGTCAGCCAGATCGCCAGCGGCGTCCATGGTTCCCACCGGCCGGGAGGGAGCGCGACGGCGCCGAACCGGGGGTCGCGGGCCGCGCCGTCGGCGAGCCCGGCGTTGACCCCGTCGACGTATCGCCCCACCCAGGCGGCGGTCGCCGCGTCGAGCCGGGCGTGGCACCGTCGGGCGGTGTCGTCCAGGCGGGTCCGGCGGGCGAAACGGTCCCACGGCACCGCGTCCGCGCCGAGGAACGCGGCGCTGGTGCCGAGCGACCGGTGCCGTTCGACCTCGATCTGCCAGGCCCGGTCGTGCCCGGTGACCCGGCCCTGTGCGAAGGCCAGCTCGGCGGGGTCGTCGGCCCGCAGGTGCGGCACCCCCCACCGGTCCCGGAACACCCGGGCGGTCACGCCGTGACCTCGTCCGCGACGCGGCGCCGGGCCGCCGGGACGACCAGCGGAGTGCCCGTCTCCGGGTCGTCGATGACGCGGCAGGACAGTCCGAACACCTCCCCGACGAGGGTGGCGGTCACCACCTCGTGGGGCGCTCCGGCGGCGACCACCCGCCCGTCGCGCATCGCGATCAGATGAGTGGCGTACCGGGCGGCGTGGTTCAGGTCGTGCAGCACGGCGACCAGCGTGCGGCCCTGCTCCTCGTGCAGCCGCGCACACAGGTCGAGGATCTCGATCTGGTGGGCGATGTCCAGATAGGTCGTCGGCTCGTCCAGCAGCAGCAGCGGGGTCTGCTGGGCGAGGGCCATCGCGAGCCACACCCGCTGCCGCTGCCCGCCGGAGAGCTCGTCGACCGGGCGGTCGGCGAGGTCGGTGACGCCGGTGGCGGCCATTGACTCGGTAACCACCCGCTCGTCCTCGCGGGACCACTGCCGCAGCAGTCCCTGGTGCGGGTAGCGGCCCCGGGCGACCAACTCGGCGACGCCGATGCCGTCCGGCGCGATCGACGACTGCGGCAGCAGGCCGAGGGCGCGGGCCACGGCCCGCCCCGGTCGCCGCTGGATGTCCTCTCCGTCCAGCAGCACCGCGCCGGCGGCCGGCCTGAGCAACCGTGACAGGGCCCGCAGCAGCGTCGACTTGCCGCACGCGTTCGGCCCGATGACCACGGTGAAGGACTGGTCCGGGATGTCGACGGTCAGGTCGCGGGCGATGGTCCGCCGTTCGTAGGCGAGGGTCATCGCGGTGCCGCGCAACCGGGACTGCATGCTCGGTGCTCCGTTCTCGTTCGGTGCCGTCACAACCGGCCGGCCCGGCGCTCGCTGGCGAGCAACCAGATCAGATACCCGCCGCCGAGTATCCCGGTCACCACGCCCACCGGCAGCTGGTGGCCGGCGAAGGCGCGCTGCGCCACCTGGTCGGCGGAGACCAACAGCAGCGCCCCGAGGGCCGCCGAGGGCAGCAGGTTCGGCCCGGGGGCGCGGGTGAGCCGCCGAGCCAGCTGCGGCGCGGTGAGCGCGACGAAGTTGACCGGGCCGGCGGCGGCCGCGGCGAGGGAGACCAACAGCACGGCCGTGGCGAGCAGGGCGAGCCGCAGCCGCCGCACCTGGACGCCGAGGGCGGTGGCGGCGTCGTCGCCCAGTTCGACCAGCCGCAGCGCCGGCCCGGCGCCGGCGAGCACGACGGCCGTCCCGAGCACGGCCAGGGCGACCGGTACGCCGTGCGACCAGCCGCGTCCGTCCAGGCTGCCGGTGAGCCAGAGCACGGCGCGGGCGGCGTCCATCAGCGGGGCGCGGGTGAGCAGCCACCCGTTGACGCCGGTGAGGATCGCGGCGACCCCGATGCCGACCAGGACCAGCCGGTATCCGTGCACGCCGCGCCGCCAGGCGAGCGCGTACACCAGCACGCCGGTGCCGAGCCCGCCGGCCACGGCGGCGCCGGACAGCAGTGCGCTGCTCCCGCCGGCGACGACCACCAGCAGCGCGCCGGTGGCCGCGCCCTGGGTGAAGCCGAGGATGTCGGGGCTGCCGAGCGGGTTGCGGACCAGTGACTGGAAGACCGCGCCGGCCAGCGCCAGCGCGGCGCCCACGGCGGCAGCCGTGACCAGGCGGGGCAGCCGCAGCTCGTGAACGACGAAGTCCTCGGCGGGGGTGCCGTTTCCCGCCAGGGTGCGCAGCACGTCGGCGGCGCTCATCGGGTAGTCGCCGTAACCGAGCGCCAGCACGCCCACCGCGACGGTGAGCAGTGCGCAGGTGGTGCCGACAGCGAGGGCACGGGGCCGCAGGCGCAGCGACCAGCCGCCGGGGGTACGCAGAACGATCACGGGTGTGCCACCCGCCGGCGGAGCACCAGCCAGAGGAAGAGCGGCCCGCCGAGCACCGCGGTCACCATGCCGACCTGGAGCTCGCCGGGCCGGCTCAGCACCCGACCGAGGACGTCGGCGCCGAGCAGAAGCACCGGCGCGAGCACCGCGCAGTACGGCAGCAGCCAGCGCAGGTCCGGCCCGGTGAGCGCGCGCACCAGGTGCGGCACGAGCAGCCCGACGAAGACGATGGGTCCACAGGCGGCGGTGGCGGCACCGCAGAGCAGCGTGACCGCCACGACGACCGCGCCCCGGATCAGGGCGGGCCGGGCGCCGAGCGCCCGCGCCGTGTCGTCGCCGAGCGCGAGCGCGTTGAGCGGCCGGGCGGCGGCGAGCGCGACCAGCAGCCCGGCCGCGATGAACGGGGTCACCGTGGCGACCGTGGCGGGTTCGGCGTTGGCCAGGGACCCCACGGTCCAGAACCGCAGCCGTTCCAGTGAGGCGGTGTTGAGCAGCATGACACCGCTCACGTACGAGTAGAGGGTGGCGTTGAGCGCCGCTCCGGCAAGGGCCAGCCGGGCGGGGGTGGCGCCCCGACCGCCGCCGATCAGGTAGACGGCGGCGGTGACGGTGGCGGCGCCGAGCAGCGCGAACCACACCTGCCCACGGACACCCGCGACGCCGACCACGGCCGCGCCGGTGGCGACCGCCGCTGAGGCCCCGGCGTTGATACCGAGTAGTCCGGGATCGGCGAGCGGGTTGCGGGTGAGCGCCTGCATGACCGCGCCGGCCACGCCGAGCGCGACGCCGGCGAGTAGGCCGAGCAGCGTGCGGGGGAGCCGCATGCGGTGCACCACGGGGTACTCGGCGGCGGCGGGGTCGAGCAGGCCGCGCCACACCTCGGCGAGGGGTAGCGCCTTCGCGCCGACGGCGATGCTGAGCGCCACGACCGCGCCGAGTAGGAGCCCGGCGGCGGCGAGCCCGGCGGTGCGGGCGGCGACGCGATCTCGGCGTGGCGGCGCGGCCGGGCTCGCCGCCACGAGGTCGGACCGGGGTGGGTGCGTGACGGACAGGGTGAGCTCCGAGGTGGTGCGGTGCGCAAGCCGGACTTGACAGCATCTTAGGCTAGGTTAACCTAACCGCGCTGTCCATGGTCATCTGCGACCCCGACGAAAGACCCTGCCATGTCGCATCCCGTCTCCGCCCGCCGACTCTCCCGTCGTGGCCTGCTCGCCGCCGCAGGTGGCGCCGGCGTGGCCGCCCTCCTCGCCGGCTGCGGCCGCGACGACACCGCAGCACCGTCCACCGGCGGTAGCTCCGGCGGCCCCTGGTCCTTTACCGACGACCGGGGCGAGAAGCTCTCTGCCGCCGCCCGCCCGAGCAAGGTGGTCGCCTTCACCGGCGTGGCCGCCGCACTGGTCGACTTCGGCCTCGACAAGGAAATCGTCGGCGTGTTCGGCGAGACGACGCGCTCCGACGGCAGCAAGGATCCGCAGGCCGGCGACCTGGACGTGGCCGGCGTCGAGATCCTCGGCAACGTCTGGGGTGAGTTCAACCTGGAGAAGTACGCCGCTCTCGACCCGCAACTGCTGGTCACCCACATGTACGACCCGGGTGCCCTCTGGTACGTGCCGGACGAGAGCAAGGACAAGATCGTTCCCCTCGCCCCGGTCGCCGCGATCACCACCGCCCGGGTGCCGATGACCACGCCCATCGAGCGGTACGCGCAGCTCGCCGAGTCCCTCGGCGCCGACCTCTCGGCCGCGAGGGTCACCGACGCCAAGGCCCGCTTCGAGGCCGCCGCCGAGTCGGTCCGCCAGGCGGTGCGGGCCAACCCGGGCCTCAGGGTGATGGCCTGTTCCGGCAGCCCCGACGTGTTCTACGTGTCCAACCCGAAGGTCAGCACCGACCTGATGTACTTCGCCGAGTTGGGCGTCGACATCGTGGTGCCCACCAAACTCGAGGCGGGCGACTACTTCGAGGCGCTCAGCTGGGAGAACGCCGGCAAGTTCCCGGCCGACCTGATCCTGCTGGACAACCGGAGCACCGCGCTGCAGCCCGCGGATCTCGCCACCAAGCCCACCTGGACCCAACTGCCCGCGGTGCGGGCCGGCCAGGTCACCCCGTGGGACGCCGTACCGCGTTTCTCGTACTCCGGCGCCGCGCCGCTGCTGGAGAACCTGGCCACCGCGATCAAGGGCGCGAAGAAGGTCACCACCTGACCGCGGTCGTTGTCACCGCCCGGCAGCCGCCGGGCGGTGACCGGTGGGGCCGCGTGGTGGCCTACCGGGTGGCGATGGCGTCGACCAGGCGGCGGGCGGATCCGGCGAGGTTCCACCGTTCGGCGAGTTCGAGCAGTCGTTCCGGGTTGGCCGGGGCAGCGGGCAGGTCGGTGGGCAGGTCCGGCAGCGGCACGTCGAGGGCGACCCTAACCACCTTCGGTGCGACCGTCAGGTAGTCCCGCGCGGCGGCGAGTTTCGTCCGTAGCCCGGGTGCGAAGCCCGAGTCCGGGTCGTCCAGCGCGGCGAGAATGCCGTCGATGTCGCCGTACCGGTCGACGAGCCGGGCCGCGGTCTTCTCGCCGACGCCCGGCACGCCCGGCAGCCCGTCGCTGGGGTCGCCGCGCAGCGCGGCGAAGTCCGCGTACCGGGCGGCCGGCACACGGTAGCGGGAGCGGACCGCCGCGTCGTCGCAGTCCTCCAGCTTGGCCACGCCCCGCCCCACGTAGAGCAGTCGCACGTCCCGAGCGTCGTCGACCAACTGGAACAGGTCGCGGTCGCCGGAGACCACCTCGACCGGCCCGGGTTGAGTGACCGACAGGGTGCCGAGCACGTCGTCGGCCTCGAACCCGGCGGCACCGAGGGTGGTGACGCCCACAGCGTCGAGCACGTCGAGGATCACCGGCACCTGCGGGGCGAGCGTGTCGGGCACCACCTCGCCGCCCTCCGGCGCGACCCGGTGCGCCTTGTACGACGGCAGCAGCGCCACCCGCCAGGCGGGCCGCCAGTCGTGGTCCATCGCGCAGACCATCCGGCCCGGCCGGCGGTTACGGATCAGGGTCGCCAGCATGTCGAGGAAGCCCCGGACGGCGTTGACCGGTTGGCCGTCCGGCGTGGTGGCGGCGGATTCGGGGATACCGAAGTACGCCCGGAAGTAGAGACTGGGCGCGTCGACGAGCATGATCGGGGCTGTCACGCCCGACAGCGTGGCACACCGCACCGACGACCGGGTGGACGCCGACGCCGGTGGCGGGGTCAGCCGCGGTCCCGGTAGACGCCCTCCCGCCGGGCGACGTACTGGAGTCCGTAGCTGACCAGCAACAGCACGATGGCGACGGCCACCTCGATCCAGGCGGCGGTGCCGTCGGCGACGGTCAGGCCGACGAAGAGCAGGATCAAGCCGATCACGGCGAGGATGCCGGACCAGAGCAGCCGGCTGCGGATCCCGGCCCGGCCCGGATCGCTCGCTGCCACGGTCGTCGGTCCCTCCCGCCCGGTCACGGTCTGTCCCGAGGCTATCGGTGTCTCGGCGTCGGCGCGCCGCAACCCGACAAGGCTGGCGTGGGGCGCCCGCTCCGCCGGTAGCCGAGGTCGTGAGCCGACGCCCGGACCGGGGCGGGCCGAACGAGCGTTAAGCTGACCGGGTGGGACTCGACGCGCTGTACCCGCCGGGCCGGCTGGCCGCCGCGCGGCGTGCCACCGCCGCCGCCGGCCTGGACGCGCTGCTGCTCAGCCCCGGCTCGGATCTGTGCTACCTGACCGGGTACGACGCGCACCCCGGGGAGCGGCTCACCCTGCTGGTGGTGCCCGCCGAGGGAACGCCCACGCTGATCGTGCCCACCCTGGAGCGGCCCGCCGCCGAAGCGTCCCCGGCGCCGGCCACCGGTGTCCGCATCGTTGACCACGGCGACGGGACCGACCCGTACCCGCTGGTCGCGGCGGCCCTCGGCGGGCCGGTCGCGGCGGTCGGACTGGCGGACCGGATGTGGGCGGAGCAGGTGCTCGCGCTGCGCGCGGCGCTGCCCGGCGCGACTCAGCGCCTCGCCTCCGACGTGCTGCGCGAGCTGCGCATCCGCAGGTCCCCGGCCGAGGTGGCCGCCCTTGCCGAGGCCGGCGCGGCGATCGACGCCGTGCACCAGCGGATGGGGGAGTGGCTGCGGCCGGGGCGCACCGAGCGCGAGGTCGCCGCCGGCAACACCCGGGCGCTGGAGCCGGGAATGGCCTTCTCGATCGAACCCGGTATCTACCTCCCCGGGCGGCATGGTGCCCGGATCGAGGACATCGTCGTCTGCACGACGGACGGCGTACGACGGCTCAACACCACCCCCACGGAGCTCATCGCGCTATGACTGTCGACCGGATCCTCCCCACCGACGAGGCCCACGACCTGCTCGACCTCGCCACCGACCTTGCCGACCGGGAACTCGCGCCCAGGGCCGCCGGCTTCGAGGAGCGCGCCGAGTTCCCCCGGGAGGTGCTGCGCACCCTGGGCCGGGCGGGCCTGCTCGGCCTGCCCTACCCCGAGGAGTACGGCGGTGCCGCCCAGCCGTACGAGGTCTACCTGCAGGTGCTGGAGATCCTGGCCAGCCGGTGGCTCGCGGTTGCCGAGGCGGTCAGCGTGCACACGCTGTCCTGCTTCCCGCTGGCCCGGTACGGCACGGACGAGCAGCGCAAGCTGCTGCCTGACATGATCGGCGGAGAGCTGCTCGGGGCGTACTGCCTGTCGGAGCCGCAGGGCGGCTCGGACGCCGCCGCCCTCACCACCAGGGCCGTGCGGGAGGGCGGCGTCTACGTCGTCTCCGGAACCAAGGCGTGGATCACGCACGCCCGGGTCGCCGACTTCTACAACGTCTTCTGCCGCACCGGCGGGCCCGGCCCGAAGGGCATCTCCTGCCTGCTCGCCGACCGGTCCACCGCCGGCATCCACCCGCAGGCGGCGGAGCGGACCATGGGATTGCACGCGTCGCCGGTGGCGCAGATCGCCTTCGACGACGCGCGGGTGCCGGCCGACCGTCTGATCGGCGGGGACGGCGCGGGCTTCGGCATCGCCATGTCCGCGCTGGACTCGGGCCGGCTGGGCATCGCCGCCTGCGCGGTCGGCCTCGCCCAGGCGGCGTTGGACTACGCCGTCGGGTACGCGATCCAGCGGCAGCAGTTCGGGCGGGCGATCGTCGACTTCCAGGGGCTGGGGTTCATGCTCGCCGACGCCGCCACCCAGATCTCGGCCGCGCGGGCGCTGATGCTGGCCGCGGCTCGGCTGCGCGACGCCGGGCGGTCGTACTCGATCGAGGCGGCCAAGGCGAAGTTGTTCGCGACCGACGTGGCGATGCGGGTGACCACCGACGCGGTGCAGGTGCTCGGTGGCGCAGGCTACGTGGCCGACCACCCGGTCGAGCGCTACATGCGCGAGGCGAAGGTGCTCCAGATCGTCGAGGGCACCAACCAGATCCAACGCCTGGTGATCTCCCGCGCTCTCGCCAAGAGCTGACGGTACGTGACGGGCTGGCCGACCGACCGTGGTGGTCGGTCGGCCTGTCGTCGCACGTGCGGCGTTTTCCCGGTAGGTTGCTCGCCGTGGAGGAGATCGACCGCGCCATCGTCGCCGCGCTGACCGTCGACGGTCGGCTGTCGTACACGGATCTCGCGGAGAAGGTGGGGCTGTCGGTGTCCGCTGTGCACCAGCGGGTCCGCCGGCTGGAGCAGCGCGGCGTGATCAAGGGGTACGAGGCCCGGGTCTCCTTCGAGGCGCTGGACCTGCCCTTGACGGCGTTCGTGGCGATCCGTCCGTTCGACCCGTCGCAACCCGACGACGCGCCGGAGCGGCTGGCCCACCTGCCGGAGATCGACTCCTGCTACTCGGTGGCGGGGGAGGACTTCTACCTGCTGCTGGTGCGGGTGGCCGGCCCGGCGGACCTGGAACGGGTGCTTCAGGAGATCCGGATGGCGGCGAACGTGACCACCCGGACGACGGTGGTGCTGTCGACGCCGTACGAGGGCCGCTCGCCGAGGATCAATGCCGGGCGGACGTCGCGGTCGCGGACCCGGACGACAGGGGAGACGGCTGGTTCCAGCGCAGGATGACCTGCTGGCCGTGTTCGTGGCCGAGGACGCTGACGGTGGCGGTGTCGAGCCGTAGCCGACCGGCGGCGACCGGCGGCAGGCCGATCCACCGCGCTCCGGCCACCCGCAGGCTGTGCGCGTGACCGACCAGCGCCACCGGCCCGTGCTCCAGCAGCGGGGTGACCCGCGCGAGCACCCGGTCCAGCCGGGTGCCGACCTGGTCGGGTGACTCACCGCCGGGGGCGCCGTCGGTCCAGATCGTCCAGTCTGGGCGCTCCGCGCGGATCCCGGCGGTGGTGCGGCCCTCGTACTCGCCGTAGTTCCACTCGGCGAGGTCCTCTTCTGCCCGGGTGACGGTGAGGCCGGCGAGCTGGGCGGTGCGTAGGGCCCGGGCGCGGGGGCTGGTGACGACGGCGGCGAACCGCCGGCCGGCGAGCAGCTCGCCGAGCGCGCGGGCCTGCCGCTCGCCGTCGGGGGTCAGCGCCAGATCCGTGTACGAGGTGTGCCGGTGGCTGGCGCTCCAGGTGGTCTCGCCGTGCCGGATGAGGAGGATCTCGCTCACCGGCACAGTCAACCATCCGTCCGGCCGATTCGCACCGTGTCGGCAGTCCGAGCTACCAGTCTATCTTCCTAGGATGCCTTAGGCGACGTGACTCCGCCCTCCCCGGAACACATAACACTCGGCAGGCCGGGAACCCCATGACAGCGCCGAGACAATCGACCGAGGGGAGCAGCGATGGGCTTCGCCGACAAGGCCAGGAACAAGGCCGCCGAGGTGACCGGTGCGGCCAAGGAGCGGATCGGTGACGTGAGCGGCGACGATCGGCTGCGCGCCGAGGGAGTCGCGCAGCGGGGTGACGCGCGGGCCCGGCAGGCGGGCGAGGACGTCAAGCAGGCGGGGCGTGACATGAAGCGCGCCGTCCGACGGTGACGTGCGGCGCGGTGCCCCCGGGGACGTGTCCCCGGGGGCACCGCTGTCACCGGTCCGGCCGCGGACAGCCCGTGCCTGGTGGCATGGCGGCGGATGCGGATGCGGTGTCCGTCCCGCACCACTGTGGAACTGTCCGCCGGCTTCGCGGGTGGGCCGGGAACGCCGTCACCCCGGGCCCTGGGGACCCGGGGTGACGGCGTAGGCGGCGGTCAGTCGTCGCGGTGGGCGTGCCACCAGGCCTGGCCGGCCTCCGGCAGGGTGTCGATCGGGTCGTAGTAGGCGTACTGCTTGTTCAGAGCCTCCAGGTCGGCAGACTCGATGGAGGTGCGGTAGTTCTTGGTCCAGTAGGAGATGCCGCGGTCGCGGTCGTACTCGGTGAGCATGTGGACCCAGCGCTTGCCGACGAACGGGACGTCGCAGACGATCCGCGGGGTGGCGTAGCCGGGCAGGTAGCCCATGATGTCGTGCTGGAGTTGCTGGGCGTACCAGACCGGGACCCGCCAGTGTTCGGCGTTCGGGATCATGTCGCACATGTAGAAGTAGTACGGGAGGATGCCCGCTTCGCCCTGTAGAGCGAAGCAGAGGTCGAGCAGGTCGGGGGTGGTGGCGTTGACACCGCGCATGAGGACGCCCTGGTTGCGGACGTCGCGGACGCCGACGTCGAGGGCGGTCTGGGCAGCCTTGGCGACCAGCGGCGTGAGGGATTGCGCGTGGTTGACGTGGGTGTGGATGGCCAGGTTGACGCCGCGTCGGGCGGCGGTGCGGGCTACCCGTTCGAGGCCTTCGACCACGTCGGGTTGGAGCCAGTGCTGGGGCAGGCCCATGAGCGCCTTGGTGGCGAGCCGGATGTCGCGGATGGTCTCGATCTCGAGCAGGCGCATCAGGTATGACTCGAGGTTGCGCCAGGGCACGTTGGCCACGTCGCCGCCGGAGACGACGACGTCGCGGACCCCAGGGTGGGCCTTGAGGTAGGTGATGTGGGCGTCGTAGCGGTCGACGGGCTTGAGGGTGAGCTTGAGCTTGTCGACGGCGGCGGTGGAGTTGCCGACCAGGTCCATCCGGGTGCAGTGCCCGCAGTACTGCGGGCAGGTGGAGAGTAGCTCGGCGAGGACCTTGGTGGGGTACCGGTGGGTGAGGCCCTCGGCGACCCACATGTCGTGCTCGTGCAGTGAGTCGCGGCTGGCGTAGGGGTGTGAGGGCCAGTCGGTGCGCCGGTCGGAGGCGACGGGGATCATGTAGCGCCGGATCGGGTCGGCGTAGAACGCCTCAGTGGTCATCGGGACGGACGGCGCCATGGTGTTGAGCATCTGTGGCGGCACCAGCATGGACATGGTGGCCAGGGCCTTCTGGTCGGCCTCGAGGTCGGCGTAGAAGGCCTCGTCGATGTCGTCGCCGAGGACGGCGCGGAGCTGCTTGATGTTCTTGATGCAGTTGACGCGTTGCCACTGGGCGGATTCCCACTGGTCGCGGGTGACGTGGCGCCAGCCGGGGAAGCGGGTCCAGTCGGGTTCGACGAGGGGGGCCCGTCGGTATTCGTATGGCTGGCCGGCGGTGGGGGTGGGGGCCGGCGCGGGGGTGGTCGGCGCCGGTTGGGTCTGGGTCACGGCCCCTCCTCCGGGGTGTGGTGCGGATGATCAGTGGTCCCGTACGCTACTGGAAAATATCCGGTGCAGTAATTATTCTGCCGGAAGTTTTCCCGCGACGCGAATCCTGATCCGGGGTTCGGGCGGCAGGACAGGGGAGGTCGGCGTGACGTCACCGGTGGGTCTGCACCGCGTTCTGGAGCCGGCGGGGGTGCTGCCGCAGGCGGCTCGGCGGCTGGACGCGAGCCCAGTGATCGGGCCGGACGAGGTGCGGATCCGGGTGGAACGGCTGAACCTGGACGCGGCGAGCTTCCGGCAGCTGTGGGAGAAGCACGGTGGGGACGGGGAGCGGGTCCGCGCCGAGGTGCTGGAGATCGTCGCGGCCCGGGGGAAGATGCAGAACCCGGTGACGGGTTCGGGCGGCATGCTGATCGGCACCGTGGAGGAGGTGGGCCGGCGATCGCCGCTGGGGTTGCGGCCGGGTGATCGGGTGGCGACGTTGGTCTCGTTGACGCTGACGCCGCTGGCCATCGTCGACGGCCTGGCCGGCTGGGACGGGCGTAGCGAGCAGGTGCCGTGCGACGGGTACGCGGTCCTGTTCGCCCGCTCGATCGCAGCGGTGCTGCCGGCGGACCTGCACCCGGAGTTGTCCCTGGCGGTGCTGGACGTGTGTGGTGCGCCGGCGCTCACTGCGCGGGTGGTGGGGCGGTACGTGGCCGACCGGGCGCGCGAGGGGGACGCCCGGCCGGTCAGCGTGGCGGTGGTGGGCGGTGCCGGCAAGAGCGGGTCGCTGTCGCTGACGGCGGCACGGCGGGCGGGTGCGACGCGTACGGTCGGGGTGGTTCCGGTGGCCGCGGAACGGGACGCGCTCGAGGCGGCCGGGCTTGCCGACGTGGTGGCGCTGGCGGACGCGCGGGATCCGGTGTCGTTGGCGGCGGCGGTGACGTCGGCGTTGGGGGCACCGGCGGACGTGACCGTGGTGTGCGTGGACGTGCCGGGGTGTGAGCACGGCGCGGTGCTGGCCACCGCCGACGGTGGCACGGTGGTGTTCTTTTCGATGGCGACGAGTTTCGCCGCGGCGGCGCTGGGCGCGGAGGGCTTGGCGGCGGATGTGACGATGCTGGTGGGCAACGGGTATGTGCCGGGTCACGCCGAGTTGGCGCTGGAGCTGCTGCGCGCCGAGCCGGGGGTGCGCCGGCTGTTCGAGGCGCGGCTGGCGGCAGACTGAGTGCCATGACGAACCCCTCGACTCTGTACCGCGGCGGGATGCTGCACTGCCCCGCGGACCCGAACGCGACGGCCCTGCTGGTGTCCGGTGGCCGGATCGCCTGGCTGGGGTCGGACGCTGAAGCGCCGGCCGCCGACCGGGTGGTGGATCTGGCCGGGGCGTTGGTGACGCCGGCGTTCGTGGACGCGCACGTGCACGCCACCGACACGGGGCTGGCGTTGTCGGGTCTGGACGTGTCCGGTGTGCGGTCGGCGGCGGGGCTGCTGGACGCGGTGGCGGCGTTCGCCGGTGACCTGCCGGCGGACGCGGTGGTGCTGGGGCACGGCTGGGACGAGTCGGGCTGGCCGGTGTCCGAGCCGCCGAACGCGGACGAGCTGGGCCGGGCGGCCGGTGGCCGGCGGGTGTACCTGTCGCAGGCGTCGATCCATTCGGCACTGGTGTCGCGGGCGTTGCTGGCGGCGTGTCCGGACGTGGTGGCCGCGGCGGGGTACGACGGGTCGGGGTGGCTGCGGCGGGACGCGCACCACGTGGTGCGGGCGGCGGCGTTCGCGTCGGTGAGTCGGGCGCAGCGGGTCGAGGCGCAGCGGGTGGCTCTGGCGCATGCGGCGTCGTTGGGGATCGCGGCGGTGCACGAGTGCGGTGGCCCGGAGATCTCCGACGAGGAGGATTTCACCGGGCTGTTGGCGATGTCCGGGGCGGGGCTGCCGGAGGTGTACGGGTACTGGGGTGAGCTGGGCGGGGCGGCGCGGGCCCGGGACCTGGGTGCGGTGGGCGCTGGTGGGGATCTGTTCGCGGACGGTGCGTTGGGCGCGCGGACGGCGCACGTGTCGGAGGCGTACCTGGACGGGGACGGGTGCGGGCACGGGTATCTGTCGGTCGACCAGGTGCGTGACCATCTGCTGGACTGCGCGGCGCACGGCCTGCAGGGCGGGTTCCACGCGATCGGGGATGCGGCGATCGCGACGGTGCTGGATGGGTTCGCGGCGGCGGCGCGGACGTTGGGCACCGACCGGGTGCGGGCGGCGCGGCACCGGGTGGAGCATGCGGAGATCATGAGTAAGCGGCTGATCGCCGGTTTCGTGGAGTTCGGGGTCGTCGCGTCGGTGCAGCCGGCGTTCGACCGGTTGTGGGGTGGGGCGGGCCGGATGTACGAGTCGCGGTTGGGTCTGCACCGGTCGTTGGAGTCGAATCCGTTGGGAGCGATGCACTCGGTCGGGGTGGCGCTGGCGTTCGGGTCGGACTCGCCGGTGACACCGCTGGACCCGTGGGGGGCGGTGCGGGCAGCGGCGGCACACCACAATCCGGCGCAGCGGATGAGCGTGCGGGCGGCGTTCGCGGCGCACACCCGGGGTGGGTGGCGGGCGGTGCACCTGGACGGCGACGGGGTGCTGGCGTTGGGTGCGCCGGCGACGTTCGCGGTGTGGGACACCCCGGCGGGGGTGGAGCGGGGGCTGCCGGTGGTGCAGTCCGACGATCCGGAGACGCGCGGTCCGCAGGATCTGACGCCGTTGCCGGTGTGCCGGCGCACGGTGCTGCGTGGTGAGGTGATTTATGAGGAAGGGTCGTTGTGAGGGAGCGGACCATCGCGGCGGGGCGCGAAGCGTCGTCGCCGGCGGGGTGGGGTGACGGTGTGAGTTCCAAGCTTGATCTGGATCCGGCGCTGGTGGCGCGGGCGCGGGAGCTGGCGGCCCGGGTGGGGGCGCCGGTGGTGGAGCTGGCGCGCAGTCACACGACGGTGTCGGTGGAGCGGGCAGTGCTGCGGCTGGCCGGGGTGTCCGGCGCGGACCCGGACGGCATCCCGTGGGTGAACCGTCTGGTGGACGCGGTGGTGGCCGATGTGGGGCTGGGGCACGGGGTGGCGGTGCCGGTGTTCGACGCCTTGGCCCGGGAGCAGATCATGGATGTGACGCTGCTGGCGCAGAAGGCCGCTGCCGGGTCGGTGCGGTTCACGCAGCCGACGGGGCGGGCGGCGACGGCGGCGCGTCGGGCTGCCCGTAGGGCAGTCGCCGCCGGCGTCCGGCGGATCGATCGTCGCCGTGCCGAGCGGGACCGGCTGGTGAAGCGGTACGGGGATCCGCGGCAGCGGCCGTGGATCTACCTGATCGTGGCGACAGGGGACATCTACGAGGACATTCCGCAGGCGCAGGCGGCGGCGCGGGCGGGGGCGGATGTCATCGCGGTGATCCGTTCCACCGGGCAGTCGTTGCTGGACTACGTGCCGGAGGGCGCGACCCGGGAGGGGTTCGCCGGTACGTACGCGACGCAGGAGAACTTCCGGCTGATGCGGGCGGCGCTGGACGAGTCGTCGAAGGAGCTGGGCCGGTATGTGCGGTTGACGAACTACGCGTCGGGGCTGTGCATGCCGGAGATGGCGACGCTGGCTGGCCTGGAGCGGCTGGACATGATGCTCAACGACTCGATGTACGGGATTCTGTTCCGCGACATCAACCCGATCCGCACGTTCGTCGACCAGCGGTTCTCGCGGCAGGTGCACGCCCGGGCGGGGATCATCATCAACACTGGCGAGGACAACTACCTGACCACCGCCGACGCGGTGGATGAGGCGCACACGGTGACGGTGTCACAGCTGCTCAACGAGTACTTCGCGCACGAGGCGGGGTTGCCGGACGGGCTGTTGGGGCTGGGGCACGCGTTCGAGATCAACCCGGATGTGCCGGAGTCGTTCCGTCTGGAGTTGGCGCACGCGTTGCTGGCGCGGGAGCTGTTCCCGGACGCGCCGTTGAAGTGGATGCCGCCGACGAAGCACATGACCGGCGACGTGTTCCGGGGCAACCTGCTGGACGGGTTCTTCAATCTGGTCGGCACGATGACGGGGCAGGGCATCCTGCTGGTGGGGATGATGACCGAGGCGGTGGTGACGCCGTGGCTGTCGGACCGGGACATCGCCCTGCAGAATGTGCGCTACGTGCTCGGTGCGGCCGGTGGGCTGCGTGAGGACTTCGTTCCGGCGCCTGGCGGGTTCATCCAGCGGCGCGCTCACCGCGTGCTGGGTGAGGCTGTGGACCTGTTGGAGCGGATCGGGGAGCAGTCGCTGCTGACGGCGATCGCCGAGGGCACGTTCGGGATCATGAAGCGGCCGGCGGACCGGGGTAAGGGTCTGGACGGGGTGGCGCGGCAGGAGGCCGACTACTACAACCCGGCCGCCGAGATCCTGGAGGCGGCGGCGTGACTGTGTTCGAGGGGGATGGCGGCGGCGGGAAGACGATCGTCCGGCCGTACGGGGACACGACCGGCGACGGGATGGTGCAGGTGTCGTTCACGCTTCCGGTGCCGCACGACAAGCGGTCCGAGGGCGCGGCGGTGCAGCTGGCCGGGAAGATGGGCATCGACCCGGCGATGCTGGTGCACGCGAAGCAGATGGGTGACGGGTTTACCTTCTTCGTGGTGTACGGGCGGGTGAGCCACCTGGTGGACCTGTCTGCGGTGCAGGTGGTGGAGCGGGACTATCCGCTGCTGGGCGCGAAGGAGGTCAACGCCGCCGTCAAGCGTCAGCTGCGGCGGAAGCTGTCGGTGGTGGGGGCGTGTATCGGGACGGACGCGCACACCGTGGGCATCGACGCGATCCTCAACGTCAAGGGCATCGCGGGGGAGAAGGGCCTGGAGTACTACCGGGAGTTGAAGGTCACCAATCTGGGTGCCCAGGTGAGCGTGCCGGAGTTGGTGGAGGCGGCCCGCGCCGAACGGGCGGACGCGGTGTTGGTGTCGCAGGTGGTCACCCAACGCGACGCGCACCTGCACAACACCCGGGAGATGTCCGCGGCGTTCCGGGAGGCGATGCCGACCGGCAGACGGCCGTTGCTGATCGTGGGCGGGCCCCGGTTCGACGAGACAATGGCCGACGAGCTGGGGGTGGACCGGATCTTCGGCCGGGGCACCACTCCGGGTGAGGTGGCCAGCTATCTGGTGCACGCGCTGATCACGAACAGGAAGAAGGTGGCATGAGCGGGCAGGATCCCCGGCTGGGGTTGACGGTGACACACCGGCGGTACGTGCCGTACGCGCACGCGCACTATGCCGGGAACCTGGTCGACGGGGCGTACGCGCTGGGGTTGTTCGGTGATGTGGCCACCGAGGTGTGTATCCGCACCGACGGCGACGAGGGGCTGTTCGCCGGGTACTCCGACGTGCGGTTCGCCGCGCCGGTCCGCGCCGGTGACGTGGTGGAGGTGACCGCGCGGGTCAGCCGGGTGGGCAGCCGCAGCCGCACGCTGGAGTTGAGCTGTGTGGTGGTGTGCCGGGGCCGTCCCGACAAGGGGGAGTCCGCGGCCGAGGTGCTCGACCCGCCGGTCGTCGCGGTCACCGCCACCGGCACGGTGGTCGTCCCGACGCCGGCGTGACCGTCGCCGTCTGCGCCGACGTCGGCTCCACGTACACCAAGGTGGCGGTGGTCGACCTCGACGGCGGTGGGTTGGTCTCGGCGGCGGCGGCGCCCACGACGGTGAACAGCGACGTGCTGCACGGCCTCGACGCTGCTGTCGCCGCGGCCACCGCCGGGCTGTCGGCCGGCGACGCCCCGTGGTATGTGTGCTCGTCGGCTGGCGGCGGGCTGCGGTTGGCGGTGATCGGCCACGAGCGTCTGGTCACGGCGCAGGCGGGTAGGCGGGTCGGCCTGTCGGCCGGGGCGAATGTGGTGCACGTGGCCGCCGGCCGGCTCGGCGGGGCCGACCTGGCGGCGCTGCGCGCTGCCCGTCCGGACGTGGTGTTGCTGGTCGGCGGCACCGATGGCGGTGACGCGGACACGTTGGCGCACAACGCGACCCGGCTGGCGAAGGCCCGCTGGCGGGTGCCGGTGGTGCTGGCCGGCAACGCCGATGTCCGCGACGACCTGCATGACCTGCTCGCCGCCGCGCGGGTGCCGGTCACTGTCGCCGACAACGTGCTGCCCCGGATCGGGGTGCTCGCCCCCGCCGGCGCGCGCGCGGCGATCCGGGAGGTGTTCCTGCGGCACGTGATCGGCGGTAAGCGGCTGTCCCGCGGTCCGCGGTTTTCCAGGCTGGTCGGGGCGGCCACCCCCGACGCGGTGTTGACCGGGGTGGAGGTGCTCGCCGACGCCCTCGGCGGGGACCTGGCGGTCGTCGACGTCGGTGGCGCCACCACCGACGTCTACTCGGTGCTCACCCCCGACGAGCGGGAAACCGGTCCCGGCCGGGAGGTCGCCGGTAGCCTGTGGCGGGCCCGCACCGTCGAGGGTGACCTGGGGATGCGGTGGAGTGCGCCGGGCGTGGTGCGGGCGGCGGTGGAGGAACGCCTGCTCGACCCTGGTGGGGCCGATGGGCTGGCTGCGGCTGCCGTGGCCCGCGCCGCGGATCCGGGCTACCTTCCCGGTGACGCCGCCGAGCGGGCGGTCGACGCGCGGATCGCCGTTTTCGCGGCCACGGTGGCGCTGCGGCGGCACGCCCGCGGCGCCGCTACCGGGGAACGCGCCGGCCGGGATCTGCGGGACGTCACGCTGCTGGTCGGCTCCGGCGGGGTGCTGCGGCACGCTCCGCCCGCCGACGCCGTTGCCGTGCTCGCCGCGGTGCTCGCCGACCACGCCGGTGGGTGGCCGCTGCCGCGCGCCGCCCGGCCGGTCGTCGACGTGGACTATGTTCTGGCCGCGGCCGGGCTGCTCGCCGCCGACCACCCGGCCGCGGCCCGTGCCCTCGCGTTGCGTGTGCAGGAAGGGGGCCCTTGCTGACAGGCGTGGTGGAGGCACCCGTGCGGTCCGATCCGTTGCTGGGTGTACCCGAACGAGAACGAACAGCGCCATTGGTTGTTCCGGTTCCGTGGCACAAGCGCACCGGACCGGGGACGTCGGCAGGCTCGAATCCCCAAGGCCGCCGGAAGGGAAGCGTGGTGCGGGCGCTGTATACCGATCTTCCTCGGCCCGTGGTCGAGCCGACGCGACACGCCGGGGGTTCACGCCGCGACTCGTCGGGGCTGGGTTGACAGCGCCCGGGGGTAGCACGTACCGTCTTTGAGTCCTACTACGGGAAGCGGCTGTTGTTCGCTTCGTCCCTTCGTCCGCTGGCCGAGCGACACGTGCACGTGGTCGCGGCGGCCAGGTCCAGCGGGCGGGGGTCGGCGGGGCGGCGCGAACCGGCCGCGGTTACCGGTGTACGGGCAGGATGAGGAGCACGGCCAGTAGACAACGGTCAGGCGGGGGCAGCCAGCCCAGCGTCGGGTCGGTCCGAAGGTCGGCGCGTCGCATCCTCGCCCCACCGGCCGGGAAGGGCCTGGGAGCATCGGGGCGCGGCTCACGCCGCGCCCCGATTTCGTCCCTGTCGCGCGGCCGAGGCGGTGAGCGCCGTCGACCTGGGCGTGTTCGTGGCCTATCCGCGAGCAGGGGTATTTCGCTGGCGTGTTCGCCGGGCCGAACGTCGACGTCGTGACCGTCGCGGACGGCACCCCGCCGGGACCGGCTGGCGGCGTACACCTCCGCGGTGACGCACCTCGCCGGCGAGCCACCGGCCGGGCCACACCACCCTGGCCGGGTAGCCTTCGGTGCGTGATCGAGGTGAGGTGCCGGTGACGGCCACGCAGACGACGCCGGGCCCGCTGCCGCACCTGGTGGCCGTGCCCGCGGCGGCAGCGGCGGGTTTGGCGATGCTGCTCGCGTTCCCTCCGTACGGGGTGTGGCCGCTCGCGCCGGTCGGGGTGGCCCTGCTGGCCGCCGCGGCGCACCGGCGGGGACCGCGCGCCGGGGCGGGGCTGGGTTTCCTGACCGGGGTGGCGCTGTTCGCGCCGATGTTGAGTTGGACGAACCTGCACACCGGCTACCTGCCGTGGGTGCTGCTGTCGCTGTTGCAGGCCGGCTACCTGGCGCTGCTGGGCGCGGCCACCGCGTGGGTGTCGCCCCTCGCGGACCGGGTTCGGTGGGCGTGGCCGGCGCTGACCGGCGTGCTGTGGGTGGCGCAGGAGGCGCTGCGGGACCGCACCCCGTTCGGCGGGTTCCCGTGGGGCCGGCTGGCGTTCAGCCAGGACGAGTCGCCGTTGCTGCGCTTCGCCGCCGTGGGCGGGGCGCCGCTGGTCACCTTCGCGGCGGCGCTCACCGGTGGGTGCGGTGTCGCCGCGGTGTGGTGGTGGCACGAGACGCGGCGTCGCCCCGCCGTCGACCGGCGGTGGGTGCCGGTGGCCGTGGTGGCTGCCGCCGCGCTGGCGGTGCCGGCGGGTGGGCTGCTCGTGCCGGTGGGGGCCGGGGGCGGTGGGGATCCGGTCACCGTGGCGATCGTGCAGGGCAACGTGCCCCGGCTCGGGCTGGATTTCAACGCCCAACGCCGGGCGGTGCTCAACAACCACGTCGACGCCACGGTCGACCTGGCCGCCGAGGTCGCCGACGGCGTCCGACCCCGCCCGGATCTGGTGGTGTGGCCGGAGAACTCCAGCGACATCGACCCGCTGCGCGACGCCACCGCCGGCGCCCGGATCCAGTCGGCCGCCGACGCGATCGGGGCGCCGATCCTGGTCGGGGCGGTGCTGCGTGGGCCCGACCAGGGGCAGGTGCGCAACGCGGGACTGCTGTGGCGTCCGGGTAGCGGGCCGGACCTGCGGCAGCTGTACACCAAACGGCGTCCGGTGCCGTTCGCCGAGTATGTGCCTCTGCGGGAGGTGGCCCGTCTGGTCAGCAGCCAGGTCGACCGGGTACGGGCGGATTTCGTGCCCGGGGCCGCCCCGGGCGTGCTCCGTACCGGTCCCGCCGTGCTCGGTGACGTCATCTGCTTCGAGGTCGCCTACGACGAGGTCGTCCGCGACACCGTCGTCGGTGGCGCGCAGCTGCTGGTGGTGCAGACCAACAACGCCACCTTCGACGTGGCCGAGGCCCGCCAGCAACTGGCGATGGTGCGGTTGCGGGCGGTCGAGCACGGCCGACCGGCGTTGATGGCCTCCACCGTCGGCGTGTCCGGGTTCGTCTCCCCGGACGGGCGGGTAAGCGATGCCACCGGGTTCAACACCCGCGCAGTCGTGGTGCGGCAGCTTCGCCTCGCCGACGGGCGGTCGCTGGCCACCCGGGTCGGGCTGTGGCCGGAGGTGGCGCTGACCGGCCTGGCGGTGGCGGCCCTCGCGGCGGCCGCGGTCCGGCGCCGGCGGGAGCACACAGCGGGCGCGGGAGAGCCCCGGCGTGTACTGGAGCGCGCCGGGAATCGGTGACGGCCGGCACGCCGGTGGAAGGGGATGCGACGGTGGGCGACGAGACCGGTCACCCCGAGGTGGGGCGGGTGCTCGTGGTGATCCCGACCTACAACGAGGCCGACAACCTGACGCAGATCGTGGACCGTGTGCACCAGGCGGCGCCGGCGGTGGACGTCCTCGTCGCCGACGACAACAGCCCGGACGGCACCGGGGCGCTCGCTGACGCCCTAGCCGGCACTGATCCGCGGGTACACGTACTTCATCGGGAAGGCAAACAGGGGCTCGGCGCAGCGTACCTGGCGGGGTTCGGGTGGGCCCGGGATCGCGGCTACGACGCCGTGGTGGAAATGGACGCCGACGGTTCGCACGCCCCGGAGGACCTCCCGGCGCTGCTGTCCGCCGCCCGTGACGCCGACGTGGTGATCGGGTCCCGGTGGACCCGCGGGGCGCGGGTGCTCAACTGGCCGCTGCGGCGGCTGCTGCTGTCCCGGTGCGGCAACCTGTACGCGCGGTTGGCCCTCGGGATGCCGGTCTCCGACGCCACCGGCGGCTACCGCGTGTACCGGCTCAGTGCGCTGGCCGCGATCGATCTGGAGTCGGTGTGCTCACAGGGGTATTCGTTCCAGGTGGAACTGTCCCGTCTCGCCCACCAGGCCGGTGTGCGGATCGTGGAGGTGCCGATCACGTTCGCCGAGCGGGAGCGGGGCAGCAGCAAGATGAGCCCGCTGATCGTGGCGGAGGCGCTGTGGCGGATCACCGGATGGGCGGTGGCGGACCGGCGACGCGCGGTGCGGCGCGGCCTGCACGGCACCTCCACCGGCCAGTCGCGGTGGCCCTGAGCGCGGGCGTGTCATGCTGGACGGGCGGGACGACGCCGCGGGGGCCGCCCGGCAGCCGGCGGAACCGACATCTGGGCGTCACGACCGGGCGGGTGAGGTGAGATGCGCCGAGGACTGAGGTTCGTACCGTTGGCCCTGCTGCTGGCGGTCATAGCGGAACTGGCGGTGTTCGTCGCCGTGGGGCGGGCCGTCGGGTTCGGCGCGGCGGTGCTGGCGGTGTTCGCGGCGTCGCTGTTGGGGATGGTGCTGCTGCGCCGGGAGGGGACGCGCGCCTGGCGGGGCTTCCGTGCCGCCGCACAGGCGGGGCAGCCGCCGGGGCCGCAGGTCACCGACGGGCTGGTAGGTCTGGCGGGGGCGTTACTGCTGGCCATCCCGGGTCTGCTCAGTGGCGCGCTGGGGCTGCTGCTGCTGCCGCCGCCGGTGCGGCGGCTGGCCCGCTCCGGAGTGCGACGTGCCACCGAGCGGCGGGTGTCGTCGATGGTCGCCGGTGACCTGTTCGGCCCGCGTCGGGTGCGGGTGCGCCGGGGCGCGCCGTACCAGCCGCCGGCCGAGCCGCCCGTCGTCGACGGCGGGCGGGCCATCGAGGGCGAGATCGTGGAGCCCCGTCAGGGCTGACCGCCGCGCTCGAGTCGCGTGACCCTCGTGCCCACCCACACACCGCGCGCCCCCGGGAAGAAGGACTCCCGGGGGCGCGCGGTGTGTGTCAGGCGCGGCCGCGGCGGGTACGGACCTCCTGCAACCGCTCGGCGAGGATGTCCTCCAGTTCCGCGATCGACCGCCGCTCCAGCAGCATGTCCCAGTGGGTGCGCGGCGGCTTGGCCTTCTTCTGCTCCGGCTCGCTGCCGTCGACCAGCCGGGCGACACTGCCGTCGAACTTGCACTCCCACGTGGTGGGGACCTCGGCATCGACGGCGAACGGCACCTCGAACTGGTGGCCCTTGGCGCACAGGTACTCGCGGGTCTGACGCGGCGCGAGCTCCGTGTTGCGGTCGGACTCGTAGCTGACCGCCCCGAGGCGGCTTCCGCGCAGCATGCGCTCGCCCATGATCGTCTTTCCCCTCGTCCGTGGTGCTGGTCTTCTCGGTGTAACAGGCGGTGTCCGCCGGGCCATTCCCGTCCTGGAAGCGCTGCCGCGCCGGAGGGCCCGATCCAGGGTAGCCGGCCATGGCAGTGACCCGGCGGGGTCGTCCCCGACCGGGCCGAAAGGTGGAGTGTGCCGGCAGCGGAGATGTTAGTCGCCCAGCGACGGTGGAGGCCCGGCACGGCCGGGGCCGCGCCGGTCGGTTTCCCGACCACCCGCCGGGCGCAGCTTCTGAGGGCCGGGTGAACCGGCGACGCGTCGGTGCGGGCGGTGGCGGTCAACCGGTGGGGGTGCTCGGCTCGCGGTGGGCGACCGCGGCGGCCAGCTGACCCACCTGATCGGCGAGCTGGGCGACACGGCGGTGGGCGGCATCCCGGTCACCCTCGGCCACGCGCAGCCGCTGCGCCAGCTCACCGAGCCGGGCCTCGGCGGCGGCCCCGGCCGCGCGGGCGGTGGCCAGCTCGGCGCGCAGCGCCTCGGCGAGCGTGACCAGTTCCACCCGGGTCCGCTCGGCCTCCGCGGCGGCCTGCCGGTGCTCCGTGCCGGCCCGGTCCCGGTCGGCCACCGCCCGCTCGCGGGCCTGCGCCGCCTCCGTGGCCTCGGCCCGGGCCCGCTGCACCTCGGCGCGGGCCCGCTCGGCGTCTGCGCGGGCCCGCTCGGCGTCGGTCCGGTGGCGTTGCGCGGCGTCGGTCGCCTCAGCCGCCGCCTGGGCCGCCCGCCCGGCGTCGGCACGGGCGGCGTCGCGGTCCCGAGCGAGGTCGCCGGCGCGGCGGCGCTCAGTCTCCAGGTCGGCGCGCAGGGCCCGCAGCTCGTCGCGGGCGGTGTCGCGGTCCCGTTCCGCCTGGGCCCGCAGCGCCTGCGCCGCCCCGGCCTCCTGGCGCGCACCGTCCCGGGCGTGTTCGGCCCGGTCGGCGCGCTCGACCGCGGCCGTGCTCGCTTCGGTGGCGCGGGCTGCGTCGGCGCGGGCTGCGTCCCGCTCGGCGCCGGCGGCCCGCGCCGCCTCGCGGGCGCGGGCGGCTGACGCGGCGGCGTCCTCGGCGTCGCGGCGGGCCTCGTCCCGCTCGGTCTGCGCCGCCGCGACCTGCGTCGCCGCGTCGGCGCGGGACTGGGCGAGCTGACGTTCCACCCCGACCGGGGACAGCTCGGCGTGCAGTGCCTCGGTGAGGGTCGCCACGACCTGGTCGAGCCGGTCCACCGCTTCCCAGGTGCGGGCCACCTGCCCGGGCAGTCCCGGCGCGTGGCGGTGCCGCATCCGGCTGTTCCGGGCGGCGCGCTGGCAGGCGCCGTCGTTGTCCCGGCAGTAGCGGAACGGCCGCCCCGCGCCTGCGCGTTGCGGCACCTCCCGTCCACAGTGGGCGCAGGGACGGATGTCGGTGGGGGCGGCCTGCTCGTCCATCGAACGGGAAGTCTAGTGCCGCCGGTCGGCCCGGTCGCCGGTCGCGCCGGCACGTCGACCTCGCCGGCGACACCACCGGGCCGGTCGCGTCCCGGTGCACCGTGGCGGCTGGGACGGCCTCACGTCGCGGCGCGGGCCGCACGGTCGAGTGTGTAGCGGCGTTGCAGCAGCACCGCCACCAGCATCAGGGCGGCCGGCAGCAGCCCGAAGCCCCACCGGATCGCGTCCAGCGCGGCGGCCGGCTGGGTCACGGCCGCCCCGGCGGTGGAGGCGACGAACCCGCCGGCGGCCAGGCACAACGCGTACGCCCACGGCCCCAGAGCGGCGCCGGTGGCCTCGGTGGCGGTCCACACCCCGGTGTAGGTGCCCGCGCCGGCCTGACCACCGGCCGAACGGATCACGTCCGGCACCATCGAGAACGGCAGCAGCTGCATGCCGGCGAACGCCACCCCGAGCACCGCCACCGCCGTGACCAGCACCGGCAGACCGGCCGGCGCGCCGACCGCCAGCACCAGCGAGCCGCTGGCGAAGGCACCCTGGGCGGTCAGCAACGCGCGCTGCTTGCCGGTCAGACGGGCCATCGCCAGCCAGGCCGGAGTCACCAGCAGCGCCGGCGCGACGAACGCCGCCACCAGCACCACCGTCAGGTTGGGGCGGCCCAGTACGTACTCGGCGTAGTAAGGCACCCCGGCCAGCACGAGGTGGGTGGTGGTGGACATGGCCAGGTAGGCGCCCACCAGGGCCCGGAACTGCCGGTCCCGAAGCGCCGACACCAGCGCCCGCCAGCCGCCGGTGTGCCTGGTGACTCCGGCGACGGCGACCCGGCGCAGCCGCGCGATGCCGACGACCCCGACCAACATGGTCACCAGCATCCCGGCGGCCAGCAGCACCCCCATCCGCTGGTAGCCGGCCCGGGTGGCCTCGTCCCCGCCGGCCAACAGCGGGGCCAGCAGCCCGGAGACCAGGATGCCCAGGGTGAGCACCACCATCCGGAACGCCATCAGCCGGGTCCGCTCGTGGTATCCGATCCGTAGGTCGGCCGGGGTGGCCAGGTAGGGGACCTGGTAGGTGGCGAACAGCAGGTTGCCGGCGACGAACGCGACCGCCACCCAGGTGGCGGCCGGCCCGCCGGTCAGGCCGGCGGGCGCGGCGAACAGGGCGGCGAAGGCCACCGGCAGGGCACAGCCGAGCAGCAGCAGCCGGCGGCGGTCACCCCGGCGGGCCTGCTCGATGTCGCAGCGGTGCCCGATCCACGGATGCAGCAGCACGTCGGCGACCTTGGGCAGCAGCAGCGCCAACCCGGCCAGCCACGGAGCGACGGCCAGCACGTCGGTGAGGAAGTACAACAGCAGCAGGCCGGGCACGGTGACCCAGATACCCATGCCGACCGAGCCGGCGGCGAAGCCGACCAGGGGTCCACGGGGCAGCGCGACGGCGTCGTCGGTGTGCTGCCGGGCAGCAGCGGTCATCGCAGGTCTCCCGTCCGGGCTCGTCGGCCCACCTCAATCCAACGGTTGCTGGATTGTAGGGGCACAATGGCGGGCATGACCACGCCCCGTCGCCGACCGGGTCGGCCCCGCCGCACCGACACGCCGCCGACCCGCGAGCGGGTGCTCGCCGCGGCGACCGACCTGTTCGCACAGCGGGGCTTCGACGCCGTCGGGCTGCGGGAGGTCGCCGCCGCCGCCGGCGTGGACGTGGCCACGGTCGCCCACCACGCGGGCACGAAGGCCCAGCTCTATGACGCCTGCTTCGCCCGGGTGTTCACCGCCGAGCAGCAGGTGCTGCGGGAGGCGGCGCAGCGGGCACGCCAGGCCCTGGCGGCCGGCCCGGAGAAGGCGCTGGTGGCCCTGCACGACCTGGTCGACGTGTTCGTCGACTTTCTCGAGGATCGTCCGGAGACCACCGCGCTGTGGCTGCGGCGCTGGCTCGAGCCGCAGCGGCACGCCGACCTCGACGCCCGCTACGCGGCGCCGCTGTACGCGCTGGTCGTCGATCTGCTGGCCGCGGCGGCCGGGGTCGGGGCGCTGGTCGAACCGACGCCGCAGGTGGCCGTGCGCAGCCTCGTGTGGGCGGTGCACGGGCACGTGACCGCCCTCGCCGCCGGGGTCGGGTCGGGGGCGCGCGAGCGGCGTGAGTTCCGCGTGTTCGTGCACCGGTTCCTCGACGCCCTCTACGGTCCGCCCAGCCCTTGACGATCTGCAAACGTGCCGGCATTATCCAACGCGTGTTGGATTAATTGAGTGTCGACCTAGGGGAGGAGTCGTCCATGCAGCCCACCGTGGCGGTCGTCGGCGCGGGCGCGGCCGGACTGGCTACGCTCAAAGCGCTCGCCGACGCCGATCTGCCCGCCGTGGCCTTCGAGTCCGGCGACCAGGTCGGCGGCCTGTGGGTGTACGAGGCGGCCGGCTCGCCCGCGTACCGCACCCTGCACCTGAACACCAGCCGCACCCGTACCGAGTTCGCCGACCATCCCATGCCAGCGCACTGGCCCGACTACCCCGACCACGCCAGCATCGCCGGCTGGCTCGCCAGCTACGCCGACCGGTTCGGACTGCACGAACGCGTGCGACTGGGGCACACCGTCGACCGGGTGGCCCCCGCGCCAGACGGTCGGTGGACGGTGCACGCCGACGGCCCCGACGGACCCACGCACGTCACCGTCGACGCGGTCGTCGTCGCCAACGGACACAACCGCGTGCCGAAACCGTTGCCCGCCTACCCCGGCACCTGCACCGCGCGGCAGTTGCACAGTCACGCCTACCGCGGCCCGGAACAGCTCGCCAACCGGCGGGTCCTGGTGGTCGGCGGCGGCAACTCGGCCATGGACATCGCCGTCGACGCCTCGCACGCCGCCGCACGCACCCTGCTGTCGCTGCGTCGAGGTGTGTGGGTGGTGCCGAAACACCTGTTCGGCCGCCCCTCGGACACCCTCAACGGGGCACTGGCCCGGCGGCTGCCCTGGCGGCTGCGCCAGCGCCTCACCCAGGCCATGCTCACCGCCGCCGTCGGGCCGCCGGCACGTTACGGGCTGCCCGCACCGGCGCACGGGTTCCTGCAGGACCATCCGACCCTCTCGGACGGGCTGCTGTCGCGGCTGACCCACGGCGAGATCGAGCCGCGTCCCGGCATCACCGGATTCGACGGCGACCTGGTGACCTTCGACGACGGCCACGCCGACCAGGTGGACCTGATCGTGTGGTGCACCGGCTACCAGATCGACGTTCCCTTCCTCGACCCGGCGCTGCTGGGCGACGGCGCGCAGACTCTGCCGCTGTACCGGCACGTCTTCCACCTGGACGCGTCCGGGCTGGCGTTCGTCGGCCTGATGCAGTCCACCGGTGCCGCGTTCCCGCTGGTCGAGGCGCAGGCCAAGCTGGTCGCCGCCCAGTTCGCCGGCACGTACGCGCTGCCGTCGCCCGCGGTCCAGCGGGCACACATCGCCACCGAGCTGCGCGCCGCCCGCGACCGGTGGGGCGAGCGCCGTCCCGCCATGCGGGTCGACTTCGACGCGTACCTGGCACAGTTGCGCCGGGAACTCGTCGAGGGGACCCGGCGGGCGGCCCGACGGGCCGGCCGGGTCCGGCCGCTGCATCCGACGGTGGCCCGATGACGGCGACCGGAAACGGCGCCCGGATCGGCCGGCGCGCCCGTGACCTCACCGGGCGACGGGTACTCGTCACCGGGGCCCGCGGCACGTTCGGTGGCCACCTCTGCGCGGCGCTGACCGGCGCCGGCGCCCGGGTCGTCGGGCTGGACCTGCGCCCCCTCGACGGGGTGGACGTGCCCGTCCTCGCCTGCGACCTGACCGACCCGGGGGCGGTTCCCGCCGCTGTCGCCGCGGCGGTCGACCGACTCGGCGGGCTCGACCTGCTGATCAACAACGCGGGCGTCGGCGGACCGGCCCCGGCCGAGCTGGCTCCCGACGCGGTGGTCCGCCAGCAGTTGGAGGTCAACCTGCTGGCCGCGTGGCGGACCACCGCGGCCGCTCTGCCCACCCTGGAGGCCGCCCGCGGCCGGGTCGTGTTCGTGGCCAGCCGGATGGCGTTGCTGCCGCTGCCCCTCGCGGCCGCGTACGGGGTCAGCAAGCGAGCGCTCGTCGCGTACGCCGAATCACTGCGCCTCGAAGTCGGCACGCACGTCGGCGTGAGCGTCGTCTACCCGAGCATGGTCGCCTCGCCGATCCACGACAGCACCGCGGCCGCCGGCTTGTCCCTGGCCGGGGTGTCCCGGCTGGAGCCGGTGCACGGGGTGGTGGCGGCGATCCTGCGGGCGGCCACCACCCGGCGGCCCCCCCGCGACGTGGCCACCACCACCAGGGGACGGGTCGAGTTGGCCCTCGCACGGCACGCACCGGCCCTCGCTGAGCGGCTGGTCCGGCGTACCGTCGCGGGGCGGATCGCCGCCGGGGACCTGGACGGCGCGCCCCTGGCCGCCGGCCTGGTCCGCCGCCACCGCGACGCCTCAGGCTGACCGTCGGCTGCCTGGTGGCGGCGCCCGGCCGGCCGGGCGCCGCCACCAGGATCAGGGCGCGACTCCCGGATCATCGCCGGCCCGCGGCGGACCCGGCTGGCGACTGGCGGCGGGTTGGCGATATCGCCTCTCGTGGCTCAACGAGATCCGGGAGGCGCGCCCAACGCCTCCAGCGGCCCGTCCGCCGGTACGCCGGCGGACGGGCCGCTGCGGTGCAGAGACCCGCCGTGAATCGGGACGGTCGAGCAGGATGCGACGGGTGGGTGCCCGCCGATGGGCCGCGAGACCTGGTCAGGCCCCGCAGTCACCCGGACCCGTTCGCGGCGGCCATGTCCTGTGCGCCGATGACGGAGAGCAGTTCCCGCTGACCGGCGCCCTCGGTGCCGGGCGGGGCGGTGAACCACAGCAGGCGCTGGCAGCCGTCCTCGCTGAACAGGCTGTGGCAGTCCAGCTCGATGACGCCCACTGCGGGGTGGGCGATGCGCATGTGGTCGGTCCGCCGGAGGGCGACGTCGTGGGTGTCCCAGAGAGTGGCGAACTCGTGACTGCGACGCCGCAGGTCATCCACCAACTGTTTCACCTCGGTGTCGCGGCCACGCCGGGCCGCGACGGCCTGGAGGTCGGCGACGAAGACCCGGGAGTGGTGGGGATGGTCGTCGGCCGGGTGGACGGTGCGGGCGCCGGGGTCGGTGAACCAGCGGTAGACGAAGCTCGCCTCGCGGCCTCGCGGCCTCGCGTCACCGGGGACCGGCCGACGAGCGCGGCCATCGTGGTCCCCGGCGTGTTCACCAGCGGCACCAACCACTTCGCCCACTCCGGTCGCCCGACCGACAAGGACGTAGTGGCGGAGTACGACAGCAGGTACGCCGGGCTGATGGACCAGGTGGGCCAGAAGCTCGCCGACCTGCTCACGGTGACCGCTGCCCCTGCCACGGTGTAGGGAGCCCTGCGTCTGTCTCTGGTCCGGTCTGGCGCTTGCCGTAGCCGCGCAGCTTCCGATCGCCTCCCTCGCCCCGTCGTCGGTCAGGCCGCCCTACCGATCACCGTGTTCGCAGTGGCCACGCTCGTCGTTGGCCTGCGCTCGACCCGGGTGTTCGACAACCCCCTGGCCTGGTTTCTCGGGCTCATCGGTTCCTTCGCCCCGCACGCGAGCGACGAGCTGGATGGGGCGGTTGTCCTGATGGAGTCATCCGGAGTCGGCGCCGCGGCTGCCCTGCCCTGCCCTGCCCTGCCCTGCCAGCAGCTTCAGCGCCGCCTCGTACGCTGAGGCGCGGCCCGCCCAGCGGCGGAGCCTTGCGCCCAGCCGCCGTGGAAGACGCAACCGGTCCTGGCGCCGGCGCCGAAGCTGACCACCCCCACCTCCGGGTCGGTGCTGGCGCGGACGAACGCGCCCGCGTAGCCGTCCTTGTCGAGGAAGACACCCCAGTTGACAACGAGGTCCTGCACGCCGCCGGTGCCGTCGGGGAACGGGTCGGCGGTCGGGCGGACCCGCTGTTGCAGCACGTACGGGCCGTCCATGGCCGAGCTGACATGTTTGTCCCACTCGGCCGGGTCCACCGTCCAGCCGGGAACGACGCCGTGGCCGCCGTGTAGCAGGGTCGGCTTCAGAACCAGCTCGTGCTGGTGGGCGTGGGCGTAGCCGAGCAGGTCGGTGCGGCTGCCGTCGGGTGCGGTGGCGAGTGGGCGTACGTACCGGGTCCACGGCAGGACCCGGTCGATGCAGGCCAGTTCGGCGGCGTCGAAGCGGTCGCGGTGCCGGTCGTCGGAGAGCATCGCCAATGTGCCCTTGTTACCGTACAGCTCGGCGTCGAGCCGGCTGAACAGCCCGACCCGCCCCTGCTCGACGGCGGTCAGCAGCGGTTCCAGCAGGGCCGCCGACGTGGCGTCGGACAGGTCCTCGACCAGGAAGTAGCGTACGACGACGTCGACGGCTCGGCCGTCGACGGTGGGCTGTCCGTTCGGGTACGTGAACTCGCCGAGGTGGCAGGCGACGCCCTCGACACCGTGGTCGGCCAGCATCGCGGCGAACACCACGAAGCGGTCGCCCACGGCCGCGAAGTTCTCCTCCGTGTCCACCACGGCGACGACCGGTGGCCGGTCGGTGGGGATCACCTCGGCGCACTCGGCACGGATGGTGCGCACGATGCTGGCCAGGGTGTCGTGGTAGTCCAGCGCGTGTTCCCGCACGAACGAACGTAGCGGCGGGTGCGCCAGCATCGCGCGGTTGAGGTCGGCGTTCCAGAAGCCGCCCAGCGCGCTGGTGATGTTGAATTCGAGCAGCTTGAAGCCCGTACCGTCGTGGTAGAGGTCGCCGCGGCCGAGCGGGAGCAGCGAGCCGGTGCGGGCACTGCGGGTGATCAGTGCACACTGCCGGGCGTCCATGCCGACCGCGCCGGCGAGCGTGGTGAGGTCGCCGTCGTGCAGCCGATCCGGCAGGGACCGCAGGAGGTCGTAGACGATCCGCAGGTCCCGGGCGACGGTGTCCCGCTCGGGTTCGGCGAGGAACGCGGGGC
The DNA here is from genome assembly GCF_030345795.1 of Micromonospora sp. WMMA1363. Classification (NCBI taxonomy): domain Bacteria; kingdom Bacillati; phylum Actinomycetota; class Actinomycetes; order Micromonosporales; family Micromonosporaceae; genus Micromonospora; species Micromonospora sp. WMMA1363. Next base: position 1,333,295 of record NZ_JAUALB010000001.1, on the reverse strand, counting down.
CGGCCAGGAACCGGTCGCGGAACGGAGCCAGACCGGCCTTCTCCAGGACGCCGGCGGTGGGATCGCCCGGGGGTGCCTGCTGGGCCAGCTGATCAACGTACGCGCGACCCAACGACGACCGGTGTGGCGGGTGCGGGGGGATGGTCGTCATCGTTCGTCCTTCGCTCGGTCCTCGACGTCGTGCCCGGTGGCGGGCCGCGCATCCGGCTCGATCCGGCGGATCCAGTGGCGGCGGGCCCCCAGCAGCAGCGCCACCGCGATGACCCCCATGGCCGCCGCTCCCGCGCCGAACACGGCGGGCGTGCCGGCTGCGGCGGCAAGGACGCCGCCGGTCGCCGCGCCGATCGGCAGGCCACCCCAGGCGATGAGCCGGTACACGCTGTTGGCCCGGCCGAGCAGGTGTGTGGGGACCAGCGTCTGCCGCAGCACCACCACCACCACGTTCCAGGTCACCGTGCCGCAGGAGAAGAGCGCGAGGGCGACGCCGGCCGCGTACGGGGACGGCGCAGTGGCCAGCACCAACTCGCTGGTGGCGATCAGGACGGCGGTGGCGACCAGGGCGCCTTCCCGGCCGAACCGGTCGGTCAGCACGGGGGCGAACCGGGAGGCGAGCACGGCTCCCACAGCCTGACACGCCAGCATGACGCCGTAGCCGAACGGGCTCAGGTGCAGCACCTCCGTGCTGTGCACGACGAGCACGGCGAGCATCGCACTGCCGGCGAGGTTGATCAGGCAGGAGAGCAGGGCGAGACTGCGTAGCAGGGAGTGCCGCCACAGCCACCTCGCGCCGGCGAGCATCTCCGACAGCACCCCGGCGGTGGCGGTTGGCGCCGTGGCCGGCCCGCGGTAGCGGATGCGGCTGAGCAGCATCGCCGAGCAGAGGAAGGTGACCGCGTCCAGACCGAACGGCAGGGCGACCGCCACGCCGAACAGCAACGCGCCGATCAACGGTCCGACGAAGCCGGCACCGGCCTCCTGGGCGGCCATGATCCTGGCGTTGGCGACCGCCAGGTCCCCCTTCGGGGTGATCCGGGGGACGAGCACCTGCGCGGCGTTGCGGCAGAAGACGTCGCCGGTGCCGAGGAGGAACATACAGAGGTACAGCAGCGGCAGGCCGGCCCACCCGCCGAGGATCCCGGCGGCGAGCACCGCGAGCAGCCCGGCCCTGGCCAGGTTTACCCACATCATCGTGCGGCGGAGGTCGAGGCGGTCGACGAGGAGGCCGGCGGGGATTCCGAAGAGCACGAACGGCGCGGTGAACGCGACCGACGCCGCGCCGATCAGGCGGGGGTCGTCGGTCAACCGGGTGGCCAGCAGCGGCGCGGCGGCGATGGTGACGCCGTCTCCGATGGCGGAGATGCCGTCGGCCCACCACAGCCGAAAGAAGTCGGGGCTCAGCCGAGGTCGGGCCCCACTCGCCTTCGCGGCGGCCGTCACCGCGCTCACGGCGCGCTGTGGCGGTGCGACCGGTGTTCCATCGGGTCCCCTTCGTCCGGTGTGCGTCCCGGCCGTCAGCGAGCGTCGGCCCGCAACCGTGTGGGTGTCCCATGCGACCACGACGCACGGGACTGCCGAGGATAGTCGATGCCGTTCCGCGGGTGCCGAGGGAGTTCGGGGGGGTGTCAGGCCGGCCATGGTGGACAAGGCCGTTCACCACAAGTCCACAGCGGTCTGTATGGTGCGTGGGTGCGTCGCTTCGGGTCGGTCCATCAAGCACCGTCGCCTGACACTCGCGGTGTCGCCAGTCGACCCGCGACAACGGCGGTTCCGGCCTTCGGGCAAGGCATGTCGTCGCGGGTGCCACCGGGTACGGCATCGAGGTCCCACGTCCCATGCGCGGTTCGATGTTCGCGGTGAGGCTGCCCCACGGCACGGCAGGGATGAGCCCGGCTGCCGGGCACCCGACTGTCGACCCGGCACTCCACCGTCCGATGGCTCGGCGCGAGGGCGAAGGCGAACATTCCGAGGCCGTCTGTCCCCGTTGGTATTCCGCGGGCAGCCCCGGCTGTGCCCTGCTCGCCGCTCGGTGAGCAGGGCACAGCGACGAGCAGGGCACAGCGACCACGCAACGAACGAACGGTGAGGACGACCCCCATGAGAACCGACGATCCGGATGCTGACAGCCACCTGAGCCGTGGCCGCCGATCCCACGGAGGCCGGCGGTGAGTCTGGTCGCGGAAGTGCCCGGCACCGGGCTGGACGTCCCGGCGACCGCGACCGTCGCCGTCATCGGCACCGGGGCGATCGGCCAGGATCTGGTCAGCAAGGTCGATCGTTCGCCTGCCCTGGAGTGCCGGTTGGTGGCCGGGCGCAGCCCGGAATCGGCGGGGCTACGCTACGCCGAGGGCCTCGGTTACCCCACCACGGCTGACGGAATCGACGCCGTCCTGGCCGCCGAGCGTCCGTTCGATGTGGTGTTCGACGCCACCAACGCCGTGTCCCACCGGGAGCACTGGCGGCTGCTCGAGCCGCTGGGCACGCTCGTGGTCGACCTGACCCCCAGCAAGGTCGGGCGGATGGTGGTGCCCACCCTCACCGGGCTCGAGGCGGTGACCGGACGCAACGTCAACCTGATCAGCTGTGGTGGCCAGGCTTCCGTGCCGATCGTGCACGCGCTCGCGGAGCGCTTTCCGGTGTCGTACCTGGAGGTCGTCTCCACCGTGGCGAGCGCGTCCGCCGGCCGCGCGACCAGGCTCAACCTCGACGAGTACGTGGCGGCCACCGGGCAGGCCGTCCGCGCGTTCTCCGGGGTGACCGATGTCAAGGCGATCCTGAACATCAGCCCGGCGGTGCCGCCGGCTACCTTCCGCACGGCCGTGCACGCCCGGATCCCCGGCGTCGACGTCGCGTCGGTGCGCGCGGCCGTCGAGCCGGTGGTGCAGCGGGTGCGTTCCTTCGCTCCCGGGTACGCGGTCACCGCCTGCGCCGTGGTCGGTGACCGGGTGAGCGTATCCGTGCAGGTCATGGCGCACAGCGACGTACTTCCGTCGTACGCGGGGAATCTCGACATGATCAACGCGGCGGCCGTGCTGGTCGCCGAACAGCACGCGGCGCGGCTGGGCCGCGACCGCCGGGCGGAGGTGACGCGGTGACGCAGGTCCTGGTCCACGATCCGACCCTGCGCGACGGCCAGCACGCGGTCCGGCACCAGCTCGGGGTGACCGCTCTGCGCCGGTACGCGGAGGCCGCTGACGCGGCCCGGATCCCGGTGGTCGAGGTCGGCCACGGCAACGGGCTCGGCGCCTCGTCGATGCAGGTCGGGCAGGCCGCGGTGAGTGACGACGAGATGCTGGCGACGGTACGCGAGGCGCTGCGGCACAGCCGGCTCGGCGTGTTCATGCTGCCCGGTTGGGGCACCTCCACCGATTTGCGGCGGGCGATCGGGCACGGCGCCGACGTCGTGCGCATCGGGGTGCACGCCACCGAGACTTCGCTGGCCGAACGGCATCTGGGCTTCCTGCGGGAGGCCGGCGCCGAGGCTCAGTGCGTGCTGATGATGAGCCACATGGCCACCCCCGACGAGCTGGCCGAACACGTCGCCCGCGCCGTCGGGTACGGCGCGCAGGCGGTGGGGATCATGGACTCGGCGGGCCACTTCCTGCCCTCGGACGTCACGGCACGGATCACCGCGATGGTCAAGGCGGTCGACGCCGTCCCGGTGATCTTCCACGGGCACAACAACCTCGGCATGGCCGTCGCCAACTCGGTGGCCGCCGCCGACGCGGGCGCCCGGATCATCGACGGCTGCGCCCGCGGTTTCGGAGCGGGAGCGGGTAACACCCAGCTCGAAGTGCTGGTGCCGGTGCTGGAACGCAGCGGGTTCACCACCGGCATCGATCTGTACGCGCTGCTCGACGCGGCTGATCTGGCCGAGCGTGAGCTGATGCCCGCGCCGCCGGTGACCGCCTCGATGAGTATCGTCAGCGGGCTGGCCGGGGTGTTCTCCGGCTTCAAGCACCGGGTGGTCGAGCTCTGCGCACCCGCCGGCGTCGACCCGCGCGACGTCTTCTTCGAACTTGGCCGGCGGCAGGCGATCGCCGGCCAGGAGGACCTGATCGTGGACGTGGTGGCGGAGCTGAGTGCCCGCCGGACCACCCGGTGACCGAGCGCGTGGGCGCCCGCCAGCAGTGAGGACAGAGGACATGGCAGTTTCGCAGGAGTCGGGCGTACCGGTCGCCCGGATGACGTTCGAGGAGTTCCAGGCACTCGGCCCCGGTGGCCTGTTCAAGGCCGACGTGCCGGTGGTGATCTCGTTGCCGGACAGCGTGCGGGGGCTCGGGCGCGAGGGCGTGGCGGCCCGGTTGGCCGACATGACCGTCACCCTGTTCACCGAGCCGGGCGACAAGAACCACCCGGGGCGCTGGGAGACCCGGGACATCAAGCTGCGGGACTTCTTCGCCGACGAGCGCAACCTGACCGAGTCGGACACCTGGCACCGGGTGGTGTCGAACATCCGCAACAGCCCGGCCGACGTCAACGCCGTGACCGGCTTCGACGCGGAGGAGTTCTTCGGCTACGGCAGCTCGTTGTACGCGGCCAACCTGTGGATCAGCCACCGTGGCGTCTTCACCAAGAACCATTTCGACGAGTTCGAGAATTTCAACATCGCGCTGGAGGGCCGCAAGCGGTTCATCATCGCCCCGCCCGGATCCCGTGAGTACTACCCCCGGTCGGTGCTGCGGGGGTTCGGCGACAAGTCCCGGGTGTTCGACCTCGACAACGTCGACCTCGGCCGCTACCCGAGGCTGGCGCCCAAGCTCGCTCAGCGCCGCGACTTCGTCCTCGAACCCGGCCACATGCTCTATCTGCCGCTCGGTTGGTGGCACCAGGCCGAGTCGCTGGACGAACTGAACATCAATGTCAACTTCTGGCTGAAGTCGAAGAAGATTATCCGCAGGCCACACGTACTGGGCGTCGCGCTTTACACGTACGCCTACCGGCGGGTCAAGGGTGTCTACAGCTACAAGCCCACCGAGGTGAACTCGTGATGAGTGATCGCAAGACCATCACCCCCACGCACCGCTACCGAAACAACGACAAGCTCATCGGCATCGGCAACACCTTCTGGAACATGTCCGAGGAACACGGGGTCGCCGGCATCGTCGGTGGCCTCTCCGACGGCGTGTTCACCACGGCCGACGGCCACCAGTTCGTGAACTTCACCGTCTGCTCCTACCTGGACCTGGACACACATCCGAAGGTCATCGACGGGGCGGTCACGGCGCTGCGCCGGTTCAACGTACTGGACCACTGCATCCCGCGTACCCGAGTGCAGACGCCGGTGCTGCTGGAGCTGGAGGAGTCGCTCAGCGAACTGTTCGGGGCGACGGTGATCAGCGCGATCTCCACCGCGGCGGCCAGCACCGGCCTGCTACCGCTGGTCGCCTCAGGCCACCTCGGCAACGGCACCCGGCCGCTGATGGTGTTCGACAAGAACGCCCACGTGTCGCTGGCCAACGCCAAGCCGAGCTGCGCCGACGAGTCCGAGGTGGTCACCTGCAAGCACCACGACCTCGACTACCTCGAGGACATGTGCCGCACCTACCAGCGGGTCTGCTACGTGGTGGACGGCTCCGACAGCCTCGGCGGCTACGCACCGGTCAAGGAACTGGCCGAGTTGCAGGACAGATACAACATGCTGGTCTTCTACGACGACTCGCACTCGCTGTCGGCGTACGGACAGCGGGGCATCGGCTACGTGCGCACCCACTCGCCGGTGCTGGACCAGCGGACCATCTCGGTGGCCACGTTGAGCAAGGGCTTCGGCGCGGGCGGCACGGCCATCCTGCTCGACGGCTACCCACACGAGACGCGCCGGCTCGTCGAACGCTTCGCCGGCCCGCTGGGCTACTCACAGAAGATGAACGCCGCCGCGGTCGGCGCGGCGCTCGCCTCCGCTGAGATCCACCGCACGGCGGAGCTCGACCAGCTTCAGGGGCGGCTGCGCGCCAACATCGCGCTGTTCGACTCGCTGCTGGCGACCAGGCAGTCGGGCGAGTCGTACCCGATCCGGCTGGTGCCGATGAGAGACGACACGGTCGTCGAGGCCGCCCAGCAGGTCTTCGCGGCCGGCTTCTACACCTCGCCGGTGTTCTTCCCGATCGTTGCCCGGGGGACGGCCGGGTTGCGGGTGATGCTCCGCGCCGGCCAGACCGAGGAGCAGATCCGGCGGCTCTGCACGGTCCTGGTGCGGGCCGGGGCGCGCCCGGCCGCCGCACTCGACAAGCCAGCGACCCGGTGAGCGCCGTGGTGCGCGCGATCCCGCGCAGCATCCTCTACACCCCGGCACTGTCTCTGGACCGGGTCGTGAAGGCGTGGTCGTACGATGCGGACGTGCACCTGATCGACCTGGAGGACTCCGTCCCGCAGGCCGAGAAGCCGGCCGCGCGGGTGGTCTGCCGGGACGCGTTGGAGAAGGCGCCGCAGCCGGCGAACGTCGCCGTACGCATCAACGAACTGGGCAGCATCGCTGCGGTCCACGACCTGCTGATGCTCACCGACAGCACGGTACGGCCCGGCATCGTCATGATGACCATGGTGACCTCGGCGGCCGAGGTCACCCTACTGCGACGGATGTTGGCCTCGGCCGGCGCGCAGCCGGAGATCTACGTGACGGTGGAGACCGTCGAAGCGGTCACCGACATCGACGCGATCGCCCGGGAGGCCGACGGCATGGTGCTGGGCTCGGCCGACCTGGCCGCCACGCTCAACGTCGAGATCACCTGGGAGGCGATGCTCGCGGCCCGGCAGGCGATGGCGATGGCCTGCGCGCGCCACGGCACGGCCTGCGTCGACACCGCCAACTTCCGGCTCTCCGAACCGTCCGTGCTCACCGCGGAGACAGCACGGGTTCGGGCCCTCGGGTTCCACGGTAAGGCGACGGTGCACCCGGGCGAGCTGGCCGCCATCAACCAGGCCCTGCGACCCCAGGCCGACGACCTGCGGCTGGCCCGGCGAGTCGCGGCGACCGTCGGGGCGGCCAACGGTGGCATCGCCGTTCTGGACGGCAACATGGTGGGCCCGCCGTTCGCCCGGATGGCCCGCGCCACCGTGGCCCGCGAGGACGCCTGGCAGGCCCGGTTCGGCGGCGTCGGATGACCGCACCGGTGACGGTCGGCGCAGCGGACATGGCTGGTCCGCGGCGGATGACCCGGGTTGTCGACGTGCTCGCCGAGATGTTCGTGGACCTGGCCGCCGGCCGGACCCGGTCCCCGGCCCGCACCGTCGTGGAGCACGGCGAGCAGAAGGTGCTGCTGGTCAGCCCGGCGGTCTGGGAGCGGCGCCGGGTGGGCAGCGTCAAGATCACCACACTGACCCCGGACAACCCCGGGCGGGGCCTGCCGCTGATCCACGGGATCGTCGCGCTCACCGACCTGGAAACCGGGCGCATCACGGCGCTGCTGGACGGCGCCGAACTCACCGCTGTGCGTACCGGGGCGGTCGCGGCGCTGGCCACCCGCTTCTGCACCGCCGCCGACGCCGACGACCTCGCCGTCGTCGGCGCGGGCGTGCAGGCCCGCGCCCTCATCCGGGCGGTGGCGACGGTCCGTCCGATCCGTACCGTCCGGGTCTTCTCGCGGACCCGCGCCGGCGCGGAGAAACTCGCCGACGAGGTGCGGGCGACAACGGCGATCCGGGTGACGGTCTGCGACAGCGCGCGGGCCGCCGTCGCCGACGCCCCGATCATCTGCACGGCCACCTCCACCGGCGACAGCACCCCGGTGGTGGCGGCGGACTGGGTGGCTCGAGGGGCGCACGTCAACGTGATCGGTGGTACCCACCCGGACGCGATCGAGCTGGACCCGGCCCTGCTGGGTGACGCGGTGACCGTGGTCGAAGACCAATCCGCCGCGCTGGACGGCGCGGGGGAGGTCCGGGCCGCGCTGGCCGCCGGCCTGCTCGGCCCGGACGACCTGCACGAGCTGGGCCGGCTCGTCGGCGGCGAGGTCGAGGTCGGTGGCCGGAGCTCGGTGCTGCGGACCGTGGGCATGGCCATCGAGGACACCGCCGCGGCCGTGGCGTTGCACAACGGGGGAGGGGACGTCGGATGAGCGGGTTTGAGCAGGTCGACGCCGGGTCGGCCGGGCACCCGTGGTTCGGTGACCGGCGGCTGGCGCCAGCCGCACCGGTGGACACCATCCGGCACCTGCTGCGCAGCGGACTGCAAGACACCGGCTGGCCGTACCAGCCGGTGCTGCCCGCCGCGCCGATGACCATCCCAAGCGCCTCGTACGCGGAGATCTTCCGGGTGGCCGGCGTTCTGGTCGAGCTGCTGCGGCGTACCGCCCTGGAGACAGCACCCAGCACGCGGGAGCGGCTGGCGGTCTACCGCATGCCGGACAGCGAGGACCAGCTCTGGATGCGCGACCTGCTCCTCGACGAGGGGTACCCGCACTGCGTGGTGCGGCCGGACCTGATCATCGGGCCGGACGGGCCGCGGTTCCTGGAGTTCAACGTCAGCGGCGCGCTCGGCGGCGTGGTCGAGACGCAGAGCCGCCTCGACGTGTGGCGGGCGCTGTATGCCGACGAGGACGGCCGCGCGCCGTTCCACTCGCCGGAGCCGTTCGCCGTGCGCGCCACGATGTTCCGCTCGCTCAGCGCGGAGCTGGCGGTGGCGCCCCGGGTGGCCATCGTCGGCAGCGCCCGGGTCGAGGGAGCGACCAGCCGGTACTTCGAGGTCGAGGCCGAGCACCACCGTGCGCACGGGCTGACCACCCGCTTCTTCGAGCCGGAGGACCTGCACGAGGCGTGGGACCGCCCGCCGCACCTGCGCTATCCGGTCGGGCTGCGCAACTTCACCATCCCGGACTGGGCCGACGCAGGCGTGGCGACGGCACCGGTGCAGGACGCCCTGGACCACGGCTGTCTGCTGGTGGGAACGCAGACGTCGACCTTCATGCACAGCAAGCTGACCATGGGTTTGCTGTCGGAGGGTCGGCCCTGGATGACCACGGCGGAGCGGGAGCTGGTCGACCGTTACCTGCCGTGGACCCGGGTGCTCTCCGACCGCAAGACCGAGTGCGGGGGTCAGCAGGTCGACCTGCTGCCGTACGTGGTGAACAACCGCGAGCGACTGGTGCTCAAGGAGGCCCTGGGGGAGTGTGGCAAGCAGGTGGTGATCGGTCGGGAGGTGGGTCGCTCGGCGTGGGAATCCGCCGTGGCCGCCGCGGCCGACGGGTCCAGCGTCGTGCAGGAGTACGTCGCGCCCCGGACCTGCCGGGTGGCGCTGATCGCCGACGGCGCCGACGAACCCCACGATGTCGACGTCGCCCCGGTGCTGGGGCCGCTGCTGTTCGGTGGTCGCCCGGCCGGGCTGTTCTGCCGCTACTTCACCGACGGCTCCGCCGGCATCGTCAGCGTCCGGGGGTGGACCAGCAGCGCCGACAACGCCATGGTGGCGATCTGACCGCCCCTGATCCCGTCCACCGAACCTCCGGAGAACCAACGTATGACGCTGCGCCGAGTCAACGACAACGAGTACGTCGAGGAACACGGCGGGGACTACGAGGACTTCGAGCCCGGCATGGTGATCCGGCACTGGCCGGGGCGTACCATCTCCGAGGCCGACAACACGTGGTTGACCCTGCTGACCATGAACCAGCACCCGCTGCACTTCGACCAGCACTACGCCACCGCCGCCGAGTACGGTCGGGTGCTGGTCAACAGCGGTATTACGCTGTGCCTGATCGGTGGGATGACCGTGCAGGCGCTCTCCGCCCGGGCGGTGGCCAATCTGGGCTGGGACAAGGTGCGCCTCAAGGAGCCGGTCTTCGTCGGTGACACCCTCTACGCGACGAGCCGGATCCTGCACAAGCGACTGTCGAAGTCGCGGCCCGGAAACGGCATCGTGACGGTGGAGACGACGGGCACGAAGGCGACCGGCGAGCCGGTGATCGTCTTCGAGCGGTCCTTTCTGGTCCGCTGCTGCGACGCTGGCTGAACCGGGGGGCCGCGGCGTTCCGAACGGTACCGCGGCCCCCCGGACCACCGACCGTCGTCGGGAATCCGCCGGGCGGCGACGGCGGCCGGGTCTGGCAGTATGACGGCATGACGAGCGAGAAGCAGGCGAAGGCCAGCCACCGCGGCATTCCCAGCAGCAACGAGTTCCGTGACTTCATCGCCTCCGGTTGGGCCACCCCCGACCGGGAGCCCACGCCCCGCGCCGAGGTGGCAGACCACGCCGCCCGCCGCCGCGCCGTTGTGTCGCAACGGTTCCCCGGCGAACGGCTCGTCATCCCCGGCGGCGGCCTGAAGGTGCGTAGCAACGACACCGACTACACGTTCCGCCCGCACACCGCCTTCGCCCACCTCTCCGGCCTCGGCGCGCACGCCGACCCGGACAGCGTCCTGGTGCTCGATCCGCAGCCGGGCGGCGGCCACCAGGCCATCCTCTACTTCCGCCCGCTGGCCCCACGCGACAGCGAGGAGTTCTACGCCGACTCCCGCTACGGCGAGTTCTGGGTCGGTCCCCGGCCGACCATCGCCGACCGGGAGTCGGAGTTGGGCATCACCGCGCGCCACCTCGAATCGCTCGCCGACGACCTGGCCAAGGACGACGCTGCCGCCCGGATGCGGGTGGTCCGCGCGGCCGACCCACAGCTCGCCGAGCTGGTCGACGCCGTCCGCGCCCAGGCGGGCGCGACCGGGTCCGCGCAGGAACGGGAGGACGCCGACGCGGAGTTGGCCGCCCACCTGTCCGCGATGCGGTTGGTCAAGGACGAGTGGGAGGTGGCCGAGATGCGCAAAGCGGTCGCCGCCACCCACCGGGGCTTCGACGCGATCATCGCCTCGCTACCCGAGGCGGTCCGCAAGGGTCGCGGTGAGCGTTGGGTCGAGGGTGTCTTCGGCCTGTACTCCCGGCACGAGGGCAACGGCGTCGGCTACGAGTCGATCTGCGCCGCCGGTGACCACGCCAACACCATCCACTGGACGAGGAACACCGGTGAGGTCCGCGAGGGCGATCTGATCCTGATCGACTGCGGGATCGAAATCGACTCCCTGTTCACCGCCGACATCACCCGCACCCTGCCGGTCACCGGCCGCTTCAGCGACGTGCAGCGCCGGATCTACGACGCGGTGTACGAGGCGCAGCAGGCCGGACTGGCCGCGGTGAAGCCGGGCAACAAGTTCAGTGACATCCACGCCGCGGCGAACGCGGTGATCGCCCGGATCCTGCATGAGTGGGGGCTGCTGCCCGAGGGAGTCACCCTGGAGCAGACCCTGGACCGGGAGCATGGCGGCTGGCACCGTCGCTGGATGGTCCACGGCACCTCCCACCACCTGGGCATGGACGTGCACGACTGTCAGCTGTTGCTGCGCGAGGACTACATGGACGGCGAGTTGAAGCCGGGCATGATCCTCACGGTCGAGCCGGGCCTCTACTTCAAGGCTGAAGACCTGCTGGCACCGGAGGAGTTCCGCGGCATCGGCGTGCGCATCGAGGACAACGTGCTGGTGACCGAGGACGGCTGCGAGAACCTGTCCGCGGCGATGCCGCGTACCTCCCACGAGGTGGAGGAGTGGATCACGCGGGTGTGGGCGAACGCCTGACCCGACGTCGGGGCGAGGCCCGCGACCGGCGTGCTCCGGCCGTGGGCCTCGCCCCGTCCGGCCCGCCAGACCGGTGCGATCCGGCGCCCTTCACCAGCCTGTCACGGTTGGGGGTGGTTGTGGTGATGCCGCTGCGGTCAGCTCCGGCTGCTGTCGTGCGAGGTGAAGTGCGGCGAGCACCGCGGCCTGGACGATCGCCGTCGGGTGGTAGAGCTCCTTGCCATACCAGAGCGGCGGACGGGGGCTGTGGCCCGCCGCGTCACGCAGGTACGCCCAGCCGCGCCTCGTCGCCGCGTGGACTCCAGCGGTGCCCGGGGACGCGGTCAGGAGCACCTGCAGCGCATAAGCGGTCTCCTCGGCGGTGCCGCCCCAACGCCCCCACGACCCGTCGGACCGTTGGGTGGACACGATCCAGTCGACGGCCTTCACCACCGCGTCGACCGCGATGGGGCGGCGGCCGAATTCACCGAGGGCGAGGGCGCAGCACATGGTGGCGTAGTACGGCGAGGCGTGCCATCGGTCGTGCCACTGTCCATCGGGCAGCTGGTGCTCTCGCAGGGTCGTCGTCAGCCGCTCGATGGCTGCCACGTACCGAGCCGCGGGGTGGGCGTTACCGTGCACGTGCTGACCGAAGGCATCCAGGACGTGTGCGTTGGTGGTGACGGAGAACCCGTCCTCGCCTGGCCACGTGCAGAACCCGTCCGCGGTTTCGTACGTCCACAAGCATCCGGGGTCCAGTGGCCGGCCGAGCTGTCCGAGCGCATACAGCGCCACCGACGTGGTGTCCGCGTCGGCGGGAAGTCCAGGCCCGGTGCGGGTCCCCTTCGGGCCCATCGCCGCGCCCAGGCTCGCCACGATGCCCGGGGGCACCGCGATCCGCATGCCGGCGCGTGCCAGTCCGCTCACCACCCACGCCTGTTCGAAGACGGTGATGGGAAACGGACAGGGGACAGGTCCACCATCAGCGACGTTCGCCAGGTGGACCAGGGCGGGCTCGGTGGGGGTGAGTGAATCGGGGCCGCCGATCCAGGCAGCCGTTGCCGCCGGCGAGGCACCGACGGCGCCGGGCCCCACCGGGCGGATACCCGCGGCGCGCCGGGCAGCAGGGCCCAAGACCTCCAGGAAATGCAGCAACTTGCCGGGCAGCTCAGCTCCAGCCGCCAAGGCCTGCCGGACCTTGAGTAGGCGGGCCTCGTCCATGCCCGCCGGCAGACCCAACCGCACGCCCTGCCAGGGTTCGAGGCAGGGCGCCGCCGCATGCTCGATTCGGTCAAGGTGCTGATTGATCTCTGTCACCAGGGACGGCACGATGAGGTCCGCTCCCGGTGTGTCCGGCACCAGCAGGTCTGCGCGGAGCCAGTTGCTGAGCGCCTGCATGCCTCGGGCGGCCGCGGTGGCCAGGCGCGCCGCCCCATGATCCCGCTGTGCCCCTGCCCCTATTGCCCGGAGGGTCGCGAGAAGCGCCTCGGTGGCGCTCAGGGTGGGAACCAGTGCGTACCCCTGCGGCGGGCCCCACCCTCCGTCCGTCCGCTGGGCGCGCAGCAGGTGCGCGATGCGATCGGCGTGCCCGTCGAGCCACGGTGCCAGTGTCACGAACCGTGCGGTCTCGTGCACCGAGGGGGCAACCTGACCCCACGGCTCCGCTTCCAACCCGGCGATCAGATCACGAACGGCGGCCCCGATGTCGCCGTTCACGGCGCCGGTGGGCACGGTCCCCTCGCTGATCACAGGTTGCCCCAAAAGTCTGACAGCTGATAAAAGCCGCTGGTGAACGTAACCTGCCGTCTCAGGAAAGCGGCCTGCCGGGGGCAGGTTGTTTCCAGGGGCCGAATCAGGTCGTGGCAGGCCTCGATGACCGCCGCGAGCCTGGTGGTCACCTCGGTGGAGTCGCTCACCAACATGAGTGCGTTCAGATCTCCCCACTGGAGGTCACGCCGATACGTCGCCAGGTCGTTGATCAGCCGGATCGCGCGCTGCACCGCCCGGCTGGCCGCTCTCAGGTCGTCGAGGTGATCGAGGCTGTCCGGGTCAGCGAGGTGAGCCCAGTGCGTCACGCTGACCAGAACGCCGGCGACGTTGTCGGCGTTGGCCAGGTACTCGTCGAGCGTCGGAGCCGAACGTCGAGAGGCTGGTGGCGCCTCGTGCGTGGTCTTCCACCTCAACTCCAGCGCCATCGCTGCGAACACGCGCCCGAGTTCTTCTCGCCACATCGGATACACGGCCGCGAACCCCGGTGCCACAGCCAACTCGTCCCGAATGTCGGCAAGCAGCCGCGCCAGCGGGTGCTCGTCGTCGCGGCGGCTGCCATCCGCGACCGCGAGGCAGCCAGCGACGAGAGCCGAGACGTCCCTTTCCGTCTGCGCCAGATAGTCGACGTGCCAGTCCGCCGCGAACACCCACAACACAGTCCGAGCGGTAGGCCGCAGCTGCTCGAAGGTGCACTCGGGCGCGGTGAAGGCAACCGACATCGCGATGCCGCTGACGAGCGCAGGGTCGAACGGCCGGCCGACGAACAGGTCCTGGTGGTGGGACACGACTTCGTGTAGGTCACGTTCGAGGCTGACCGCCAACGCGCAGGCCCGTCCCTGCTCCGCTGCGGTGAGCGCGTCGCCGGCGGCGAGCGGTACGTGCGGGGTCGGAGTCACGAGACCGAGGATCTTCCGCACGATGGCAGAGCGGGCGTGTTCGGCCGGTCCGCGGCGATGCACCGAGCCGTGGCGTGAGGTCGGCTGAGCCGGAACCGATACCGGCTCAGCAGCGTAGCCATGATGATGGAGGCCTCGTGCAAGAGGAGACGCTGGCTACGGCCCGGCCGGCGACGGCGTTCGCCTCAGACATTGAGCTCCTTACCGATCCGTCGTTCACCCGGACGCTTTGGGGCGGTAGCCCGGCCACCGGTCTGGTGAAGCAAGGGCATGGATGATCATCGCATGCATGCCCCCGCCACGCCAGGTGGCGCGACATTCCGCTCGAAGCCGTCAGACTCTCGGGCAGCTACCGAAGGTGGCACTGGATCGACGGGTCGTGAGCGCGCGAGGGGTCTTCACCCGTGCCGGTGGCCCGTCAGTTTGTCGCCCATCCGCTGGTCGGTACGCGCCGCCGGCGTGGGCAGCTCGCGCGACCCGCAACGCCGGCAGGACGGCCGCTGGTCCGTCATGGAGCATCCATCGGGTCATCCCGCGAAGGCGCGGATGCGGGGAATCAGTTCGGCGGCGTCACCCTCCTCCAACCTCAAGGCCCCACCGACTCGGGCTCGCGCCTCCGTCCCTTCATCACGTGCTGAAGCAGGGTGATGAGGACCTCCTTGCTGGACTCCCGTTTACGGGCGTCGCACAGCATCACCGGCACATCCGGGTCGAGGTCCAACGCCATCTGCACCTCTTCGAGGCTGTACTGCCGGGCACCGTCGAAGCAGTTCACCGCCACGATGAACGGGGTGCCCTGCCGCTCGAAGTAGTCGACGGACGGGAAGCAGTCGGCGAGTCGGCGGGTGTCGGCGAGGACGACCGCGCCGAGCGCGCCGAGCGCCAACTCGTCCCAGACGAACCAGAACCGGTCCTGTCCGGGCGTGCCGAACAGGTAGAGCACCAGATCCTCGCTGATGGTGATCCGGCCGAAGTCCATCGCCACCGTGGTGGTGCTCTTCTCCTCCACGCCGGAGATGTCGTCGACCCCGACACCCCTTTCGGAGAGCACTTCCTCCGTGCGCAGGGGTTTGGTCTCGCTGACCGTGCCGACCATGGTGGTCTTGCCCACCCCAAACCCGCCGGCGATCAGGATCTTGGTGGCGGTCGGTACCCGGTTGCCGCCCGCAGGTCCGTCAGAGCGCTCGAAGTCCATTGATAACTGCCTCAAAGATGCTGTCGTCGGGAAGATCTGTCGTAGGCCGGGGCTCGCGGACCTGGACGAGTTGCCGGTCGAGCAGGTCGTCGAGGAGTACCCGCACGGTGCCGACGGGAAGGTTGAGGTGTGCCGCGACCTCCGCCACCGACAGTGGACGTCGACACATGCTGACCACTCGGAGCTGCTCAGGTCCTATGCCGACGTCGTGCGCGGCCGGCGATCGGACGGTGGTCACGAGCGAGATCAGGTCGAGCAGACTGCCCTTGATAGGTCGGGTTCGCCCATGCGTCAGCGCGTACGGTCGAACGACCGGGCCGGCTGCGTCGTCGACCCACAGCTCCTGCGCGGATTCGTCTGGGGGAAGGGTCATCGTCGCGTCAAACTCTCCTCGAACGGCTGATCGCTGTTCCGCGCCGGCGACGCCAGATACTTGCCTGTCCGGGTGACGAGCATGGCCATTTCGTAGGCGATGAGACCCACGTCAGCGTCACCGGAGGCCAGCACCGCGAGACATGCGCCACGACCAGCCGCGGTGACGAACAGGAACCGGTCGGCCATCTCGATGATGGTCTGGCGGATGGAGCCGCCGTGGAATCGTTCCGCCCCTCCTCTGGCCAGGCTCTGAATCCCGGCCGCCATGGCCGCCAGATGGTCTCCGTCGTCGCGGCTCAGCCCCTCTGAGGCGGCCAGCACCAGACCGTCCGCGGAGAGGACGACCGCATTCTCCGCCTGCCTGACGCGCCCGACCAGATCGTTGAGCAACCAGGCCAGGTCAGGGCTCGCGGCTTCTCTGTGCACCACGTTGTCCTCTTTCTGTCCGGCCAGCGGCCGAAGTGTGATCTCGCAGCTCCGGTTAGTTACTGGGCTATTCATCCGCCGCCGGCACGTCGTTCGGGCCTCCACCGGGGTCGCTCGCCTGGCCGGACTCGTCGTCGAGCAGGCGCGTGGCATCGGTGCGGCCGCGTTGGGTACCGCTCTGGTAGGAACTCATCATCTTGCGCACCTCCTCGGGTGGTCGGGGCGCGTCCTCATCGTCTGAGCCGGCACCGGTACGTGCACCCGTGGAATCCCGCAACTGTTGCGCGAGGCTGGCCTGACGTACCCGCAGTGGCAGGCCGCCCGGGGTGTGCGAGGTCGCCGGAGGCGTGGCCGGATTGGCGGAGGCCCGAACGCCGGTCGCGGTTGGCGCAGGTTCGACCGACGGCGACAGGTCCTTCCGTGCCCGGCCGCTTCGCGCCCGCTGACGGTCCGCGGCGGGGGCGGGCGGATCGGCAAGACCGATCGCGCTGGCAGGCAGCGCGTTGCCGCCTGCTTGTGCACCATCGTCGCTGCGGCGGGTCGCAGCCGACACTCGCCCGCCTACCCGAGAAGCGGCTGGGAGCTCGTTGTCGGAGACCTCGGTCACGAGGTCGGTGGGGATGAGAACGACGGCAGTGGTACCGCCATATGGCGATTCCGTCAACTGCACGTGGATTCCGTGCCGGTGGATGAGGCTGCTCACCACGAACAGGCCCAGTCGAGAGGCGTTGGCCAGGTTGAACTCTTCCTGGCTGTTGATCTGCGCGTTGGCGGCGGCGAGATCCTCCTGGCTCATGCCGAGGCCGCGATCCTCGATCTCGATCACGTAGCCGTTACCGACCAGTTGCCCCTTCACGTTGACCCGTGTGTGCGGCGGCGAGAACGACAGGGCGTTCTCGATCAGTTCTGCCAACAGATGGATCACATCGCTGACGGATCGGCCGGCCAGGCTGACGGAGCCGACGTGCCGCACATCGACCCGTCGGTAGTCCTCGACCTCCTGGATGGCGCCACGCACAACGTCGATCATGGGAACGCTCTTCCGCCACGCGCGGCCGGGCTTCGCTCCGGACAACACGATCAGGTTCTCCGCGTTGCGCCGCATCCGGGTCGCGAGGTGGTCGACTCCGTACAGGCCCTCGAGCGTGTCCGGGTCTTCCTCCTGCCGCTGCATGTCGTCGAGCAGCGTCACCTGCCGGTGGACGAGCGCCTGGGTACGTCGGGCAAGGTTGAGGAACACCTCGCGCACGTTGCGCCGTAGTTCGGCCTGT